>CAZPAM010000036.1:0-24186 GCA_964584595.1 uncultured Candidatus Scalindua sp.
ATATGTTTGCAGTGCCCTGTAAAGTTGAAGAGCTGAAATTTAATGCTTGTGTTGCCGTCTTAACATTTGAGGCATATTGGTCTAGCCTCGATGTCTCTGATCGTAGGCTCAGTATCTGTCTTGCACCTGCAGGCGCATCAGAAGGGCGGTTAACCTTTTTTCCGGTGGAAATCTGCTCCTGGAGTTTACTAAGGTTAGACGTGCTTCGTTGAACATTAAAGATTGTAGAATTTATGACGGTTTCAAGGTTTACTCTGGTAGTCATATTTAAAAACTCCTTTTAGTTATATTTGCATCAGAATCTTGCTCATCTCACTTACGACAGAAACAAATCTTGCCGAAGCCTGAAAGGCCTGTTGGAACCTGATGGTATTTATCATCTCTTCTTCTATAGATACTCCAGCTACTTCCTGGCGGCGATTCTCTAAATTAGTAAGTAATAGATTATAACTTTCTTTCTCACTGGCTTTTTCTGCCGTTTCAACGCCTAACTGAGCTACGGAACTATGCAGGAAATTGCTGAAGGTTGAGTTACTTGTAGATGCACTGTTTTGTAAATTGAGCATCCTGAGCGCGTTTGTGTTGTCTCCCTGTGAGGCGGTGGTAGCAGCAGCTATTCGTGTTACGTCATCTTTGATATACTGTGATACATCAATAGATGAAGCATCTTTTCCTTTAAAAAATGTGTTTATGCCTAATGCCGTGAGCATGTTGCTGGTATCAGGGTCATTAGTGACGTCAAACGTTAGTTTCTGACTCACAACTATTGCACCACTACCAAAGCTTCCGGATACACCATCAGCTATCTGTATAGTGTCACCGGCAGTATATGATGAACCGACATCCAGGTCTGCTACAACGACTCCTGACGCATCTGTTACCCTTATCACGGCAGAACCGGTTCCAATAGTACCGGTTCCGGCGTTCTGTACATTCAGCGTGTAAATATCTTTATCATTACCGCTGTAATTTCCTGAAAGTGTGACTGTGGAAGCCCCTATACTACCGGGATCAGTATCCAATTTCTTTGTAAAACTATATTTATAACCGCTATCGGAGGTGATGGTCAAAAGATTGTTGCTGACACTTGCATTGAGGTTTGTAATGCCATCAAGCTTTGCTGTCAGCGTAGTAAGAGTTTCGTCTGTAGCGATGCGCAAGCTGGTCTTTGTAATAGCACCTGTGGCATCATCCGTAACGGTTACGTACAAACTGCCGTCTGTTATGTTGGTTGATATAGCATCTGCATCGGTGTAGGATCCACTTATGGTCAATTGGGTATCACTATCAACAGATACTACTTTGTACCAATTTGAATCGTCGAGTTTAATCCAATCATTAGCTTTTACATTGCTTGTAAATGAAGTACCTACTCCAGTGACTGTAGATCCATTACTTGTTATTGTACCTGTTGAATATGTATTAACCGTAGGTGCAAATGGAAGTCCTGTGCTGGCCAGTGAGTCTGTAGCGCTGTTAACTGCATTTGTACTGGTTAAAGTGGTAAAACCTCCACTTAATCCAACACCCTCACTGTGGACATTATTTATTTCTTTTATAAAGCTGGCAGCCAGTGTATCCAAATCACTCATATATTTAGGGATCGTTGTGTTCTGCATGTTCAACAGGCCCTTTAGCTCACCACTTGTCATGTTGTTTGTATCTATTCCCTGTATTTTGGTGACCCCCTCTCCGACAAGTGTTGTAACAAGCGGTTCTGAACGATGTCCAATTACGACCAAAGTACCGCCAAGCAGGACATCAACAGAACTGTCGGTACTATTGGTTATTACTTTGGCGTTTCCCAGTTTGTTTAGTTTCGTTAAGAGATAATCTCTCCTATCCAACATATCATTTGCATTAGCATTGACGCTGCTTGACTCGATCTCATCTATTCTCTTGTTTAAGAGTGCAATTTCACTTGTTATACTGTTTAGCTCGGACACCTTTGTTTCTATCCTTTTGCTGACATCTATTTTTAGATTTGTAAATTGTTCGTCCAGGGAATTAAAGCCATTATTGGCCAGGTTCAGAGCGTCTTGTAATAGCTGAAATCGTGTACTGGTAAGTTCGGGATCCATGGATAATTGCTGCATACTGCTGAAAAAGTCTTCTAACCTGCTGTTTAAACTGGTTTCAGACAGTTCATTAAATATGGATTCTAAATTCCGAAGGATGTCATTTTGTACTTCTGCACTACCAAATAAAGATGTGGAGTTGTTTATTTGGGAGTCCAGGAGATCGTCTTTAATTCTCTGTATTTGCTGCATTGATACACCGGAACCGATAGGGCCAGCTGGAGAAGTGTCCGGTTCACTTGCAATAAGTGAAACTACTTGCCTGGTGTATCCGGGAGTATTTACGTTGCTAATATTGTGTCCTATGGTTTGCAGGGCACGTTGTGCGGCTAGTAGTCCGCTTAATCCGATTGATAAATCTGTTGACGCCATTTTTTCACCTTGTGTATCAGGTTTAAATGTAGAATTTAAGCACTTATATCAAATAACATTCTATTAAGTTCAGGCTCTTTCAATTTACCTGATAGTTGATAAGTAGAGTCGTTGAGTGACTCGGAACATATGGATCTTATAAGATTATTTACATATTCAAGTGAATATTTTGTAAGTGATGTATTGACCTTATTAATTGCCTCCACTTCTGAAATCACCTCGATAATAACGTCATACTGTTCCTTTAGTTTGCTTTTATAAGGTTCTTTGATCTGCTCTATGAGATCACTAAGTTTTATAGATTCGGTATTATTTCCCAGTGTCTGATTAATTGAGTGTAGGACGTACCTTCTCTTTTCTTCAGCAAGAAGAACTCTCTCTGCCAGGTTACGTTCCTGGTAAATGATTGATTCGAGTTTGTCTATATCTCCTGAAATTATATGGTCCTTCTTCTCCTGTGCAGTATGGAGTATATCTCTATACGTATTAATCATTTTGTCTAATGCTTCAGAAAGGTTCTCCAGCAGATCTTCCAATGTATTCTCCATTTATTAAGATTACGATTATTTCTGCTCTCTACTGAGCTGTTGATAAAGTACTTTTGCTATACCCATGCCGCCATTTCTTGCCATCTCTTCTGAAAGTGAAGTATGCATGATACCTTCATATATCTGGGTCGCGTTATTTTGCTCAAATAGTTCGGATTTAGGTATAGTCTTCCACATTGCCTTGATTACCATATTTAGCATTACGGCTTCAAAATCCTGTGCGGCCTTTTGAATTTCCTGTTCCGATTTAGACCCGTTTTTTATACTGTTTTTTGAGCTTTCTGCCTTTGCAATGTTTATTAAAGATCCAGCGTCAAAAGGTATTTCCATTTAGTTTTCCTGTTCAGGTTACAAATTGTTACATAATTATGAGATCTGCATGAAGTGCACCAGCTCTATGTATCGCCTGAAAGATTGCCATAAGATCTCTTGGTGTTACGCCAAGAACGTTTAATGCACGTGCTATTTCAGAAATACTTACACCATCCGGTATTATGTGTAGTTTTGCTTCCTCTTCTTCGACATCGATGGTTGTACGATCCAGTTCCACAGTTTGTGCGGTGGTCGAGGTAAACGCACCGGGCTGAGATGCCTCTTTATTTTCACTTATCGTTATCGTGAGGCTTCCATGTGCAACAGCTACAGTGGAAATCTTGACGTTTTCTCCGGCTACAATTGTCCCTGTTCTCTCGTTGATAACGACTCTGGCTATAGCATCCGGAGTAATAGGCAACTCTTCTATCGCAGAGATAAATTGAGTTATCTTGTCCATTGTTCTGAATTCCTGTGGGGGAGCTATTCTTACTTCTGAAGGACTTACTGCTTGTGCAGAATCAGGGTACATTACATTAATAATTTCCATTAAACGAAGCGCTGTGGTGAAATCGCTGTCATTCAGGGTTAACGTGATTGAGTTTTCTTGAAAAATGTGAACGGGTATTGCTTTTTCAATAACAGCACCCTTCGGTATATTACCTGTCGTCGCTATATTTTTCTGCTTAGACGCTGCATCTCCACCGACACTAAAGCCGCCTCCGAGAGATATAGGCCCCTGTGCAACAGCATAGACCTCATTATCTACTCCCTGAAGTGTAGTGTGAATAAGCACGCCACCTTCAAGGCTTTTTGCATTACCTATTGATGATACGAGTACGTCCATTTTGTCTCCGGGCTTAGCAAAAGGGCGGATATTTGCGGTAATCAGGACACCTGCAATATTTTTTGAAGTAAAATCATCAGCCGTTATAATTATGCCAAGTTTCTCGAAAACGTTCTTTGCCAGACTCCTTGTAAATTTAGTATCGTTTCCGTCTCCTGATCCAGATAAACCGATTACGAGTCCATAACCAAATAAGAAGTTATCTCTAACACCCTGTACGTATGCAACGTCTTTTACGCGTGTGGTTATGCTTCCATGTAGAGGTGCAAACGATGAGACAAAGCAAGTTGAGATTAATAAAATAATGCTTAATAAATAACGAAACATAGATTCATTCCTCAAAAACATGATTAATGTGATTTATAAGTAACAAAGCTGTCTTTAAAATTAGCAATACTTATACCAAAAACATATTAAATCTGGCTAACGTTAAAACCCTATACAATAGTGACTTATAAAGCTGTTGGATTGTGTGTTTCTACAGGTCAGGAGATTAGGCAGTAAATATTTACACATGATGTCTATTTTTTCCTACTGAGATAATTTCGTTAGTAGATACAAAAAAAGGAAGGGTAGATTTATCCACCCTTCCTTGAGTAGTACAATAATAGCTTATGTATGTTTATCGTTTAGAATGGCCAGAACACATCCTTAACCCTGTTAAACCAGCCCTTTTTCGATGACCTGGAAAGCCAGCCTTTCCCTTCAAGTCCAAATTTTACGTTAGACATCTTTTCTGATTGAATTATATTGTCTGTACTTATGTCGATAGGCCTGGCAATGCCCGTAAGTTTCAAGGTATATTCATCTTTGTTCACATTTACATTTCTTTTGCCTTCAAGAACAAGATTGCCGTTATCAAGCACCTCCACTACCATTGCCGTCATAGTCAGGGTTACTGTCCTGTCCATGTCGTAGGTTCCTTTACCATCCCAATCATCATCATAGGAATTAGTGAAAGTGTTAGCAGCTCTTGAATCCTGTATCTTTGCATTACGTCCATTTCTTATTCCACTCCACAGCCCACGAATGTAATTATCCGAATCTCGTGATGCGGTCATTGTGCTTTCATTGTCGGTAGTGGCTGTCTCACCACCATCAATGTCAGTATTTTCTGATACGGTTACGGTAACAAGGTCTCCGACCCTTCTGGCTCTATTGTCATCGAAGAGGTTATAGTTTACGCTAACCCTTTTCTTCCATAGTGAATCTGCAAGGGCGCAGTCACATACCATCGCAAGGATACTTACAGTTACAAAGAGTTTAAGTATAAGACATCTGGAAAATTTTGTCATTTTTGTTCCTTTTTAAAGCAAGAGATTTAAATAAATTCTGATTATTCAATCTCAGTAAAAGAGTTTTAATTCCTCTTTCTCTCCCTTTTCGAAAGGGGAAAGAGGGGGGATTAGAATGTTATCTGCACTCTGTCAGAATCTATAATTTCACCATAAAGTATTTTTTTTGAATCCAGGTTCTTTACTTTTATGACTTCACCTGCGTATCCTGTTTGTTGCGCCAGCCCCTTGGTAACAATTTCAAAGCCGCTTGACATAATAAATAATTTTATGACGCTGCCCTGTTTTATTGTTGGGGGTATCTCAACCATTTCTTCAGTAAGTATGGTATATGGCAGTATTGATACGGCTGCTGTCTTGCCTGTCAGGTCTTTTCTGTCGGAAAAGGCCAGGCCGCGTATTTTTGTAGTTTCCCTTCTAGCCATAAACACGTTGCTTTTCGTTAATTGCTGGTTGCGAGTTATTTTCCTCTTTGTAATAGCGACATATTCAAAGACCCTGACATTAAAGTGAACCGGTATCTTGAAATATCTTATACCATTTGAGGATGCGGTGACGATTAATTCGATTTTTCCCCTGTCTTTGCTTGAGTCAACAAGTGAAACATTAAAATCAATTTTATCTCTTTTGCTTGGTATCCATTGGTCACCGGGGAATCTTGCTAATTCTATAGTAGTTTCTCTGTCGGTTACCGGCAGGACGCTTAATAAATATTCTTTTGCTTTTTGTGAAATTTCAAGGCCGGTTACCTTTGTTGATTCGACTGAAACTGTTACTGAGTTGGCATTAGTAAAGTTCACGTTAGACACATTAACATTTGAAGCATTCAAACGCATCTTCATATAATCTTTATTAATCGTTCTGATACTATTTGCCCATGGTGTATTTCCAATCTCAATGTTATTAATTCTGTTTACCAGTATTACATCATCACCGGTTACAGTAGAGATATCACGGAATGTGATGGTTTTGTTTTCCAGTATAACATTATCCATTAAATTTACTTCAATCTTGCCGGCTAAAACGCCAGGTATTAATATGAACGTACTTAGAACAAGAATCAAAGATATTCTGGCTTTCATTGCATCTCTCCTTATTTAGTATGAAGTGTGAAGATACATATTATTTATTATCCTGTGACACGGTTAGTCGTTTGTAGCATGTCGTCAGCTGCTTTAATTGCCCTGGAGCTTGTTTCGTATGCCCTTTGTGCAACTATAAGGTTTACCAATTCAGTTACAACCTCCACATTTGAACTTTCACGAAATCCCTGCATAATCTCCCCAATTCCGGTTTGCCCCGGTGTCCCTGTTGTGGCAGCGCCTGATGCGGATGTTTCCCTGTAAAGATTTTTTCCCATGCTTTCCAAGCCTGCCGGATTAGGGAATGTAGAAAGGGTTATACTGCCTACAGATGCACTGGTCCCGGTTGAGCTTTGGGTCGAAACTGTTCCGTCTGATCCAATACTAATGCCTATTACATCGCCTGTAATTGCGATTGAGGGCTCAAGGGCCAGGCCTTCAGAGTTTACTACCGTTCCGGCACTGTTAAGATGAAAGGTGCCGTCTCGTGTGTAGACGTTTGTTCCATCAGGGTGTTTTATCTGAAAGAATCCTTTTCCCTGTATGGCCAGGTCCAGTGTTCTGTTGGTATTTTCAGCAACGCCTTGAGTAAAGACTTTATTGGTTGATACAACACGGACTCCGCTACCAATCTGCAAACCGGTTGGCGCTTCCATTCCTTGAGCAGCCTCTGAACCTGCAGGTACAAATTTATCGTATAATAGATCCTGAAAATTAATCTGTGATCGTTTAAAACCTGTTGTGTTAACATTGGATAAATTATTAGATATAACATCCAGGAGGAACTGGTGTGCCTTCATTCCTGTTGCGCTTGTATATAATGCTTTCATCATGATTCTTGTCTCCTTATACTAAATTAGTTTAAGTATTAAACTGACTCTATTATATTTATCTGTTATATTGCTTGAGCGCTGGTTAAACGCTCCATTAAGTCACTGAAAGTCTTTATGACATTGTTGCTTGCTTCATAACTCCTCATGTTGGTTATCATATCAACCATTTCCATAACAACATTTACGTTAGATCTTTCCAGGTATCCCTGTGCAACTTTGAACTTTGCCTCTCCCCCCTCGTCTATGATTTCTACAGGCGCTGCAAACATTGAATCACCTGTTGGGACAAGTTGATTAAGGTCTGTAAAATTAGTAATTGTCAATTTTCCTATATCTTTGCCGTCTACCTTGACAACCCCATTGCTATCTATAATTATTGCAACGGCACCATTTGGGATCTTTACCGGGCCGTTCTGTCCTATTAATTTTGCCCCGCTGTCGGTTATTATTTCACTATTGGTTGAAAGCTGGAATTGTCCATTCCTCGTATATCTCATGCCTTTTTCTGTCTCCAGAGTAAAAAACCCGTCGCCATCTATGGCCATGTCTAAGCTGTTGCTTGTATGAGTAAGAGCGCCCTTAGATTGGTCAACGCCGTAATCCGTCTGAAGTGTGCTGGTTTGTGATCCTTCAGTACCTGATAGAACGGTTTTGAAAGAGATAGTATTCTTTTTAAAGCCTATCGTGTTGGCATTTGCGAGATTTCTTGCTATAACTTCCTGCACATTGGCATAAGATTCCTGTCCTGAGGCTGCCAGTTCAATTCCGTCAATCATGTTTAACCTTTCTAATAGTATTCATTAAAATAGTTGTATTCTTATGTAAGCTATCTTTGTGCCATAAAAAGAATTTAAAGTGAATAAATCAAATTATTTTTTAAAATTGTTGTAATGCTTTGTATTGTGGTTGTTTAGATTGATTTTGTTATTGGATTGGGAGGAGGGTTGTTCGTTAGAATCCTGAGCGGTTTATATTACATACGATAATTTTTTCCACGTTTTGTAGAAAAACCTTCCCTATGCGGGCTGCTGGATGTGAGTTGCAGTAAATGCAGGATGGGCGTAGACTGCTACTTTGCGGCCGGAAATAGTGACCTGGATTGAGCGATTATCATAAACCGCCCAATCCAGGCCTCATGTTATCAGTGTGATTATCTTACTATCTTATTATCTCACAATATTAACCAATTCCTGTAAGACCTCATCAGTTGTCGTTATCGTACGTGCATTTGCCTGGAAGGCTCTCTGGGCAACGATTAACTTTGTGAACTCTTCTGCTATATCGACGTTAGAAGCTTCTAAAACACCGCTGACAATACTACCGGTCCTGCCGGAACCTGCAGTCTTGAGAGTTGCAGCACCGGAAGCCAGGGTTGGTTTATAAGCGTTGTTTCCTACAGCGGTCAAACCTTCCGCATTGCTGAAGTTTGCCAGTTGAAGCTGGCCTATATCTGTTGTCTTTCCGTTAGTAAACAGTGCCACAACTTTACCATCTGAGTTTACTGTAGTTGACGAAAAGAAACCTTCTCCATGGCCATCCTGGTCAGTTGCTGCGGCAGATGCGGTACCACCAAACTGGGTTAAACCGGCGAATGCATTTGCTACGCCGAAGTCAAGGGTTATCGTCTGTGTAGTATTATCTAAGTAGGTTACTGTTATGGCTGATGTACCGGTAGTAGATGCAAATGAGCCGTTAGTGTTAAAGGTTATGGCCGAAAGTGCATCGGTGACGGAGCCATCTGAGGCCTTCATGGTTGGTGTTACATCCCATGTGTTGCTGGCTGTCTTTTCAAAGTGAAGGGAAACCAGAAAAGATGAACCCTTAGTATCGAATATCGGTATGGTAGTAGAGTATACGTTTCCACTTCCTGTAGTAGTGGTTGCAAAATTGTTAAAAGTCGAAGCGCCGGTGTTACCAGCGGCATCTGAAAAGGTCAGCGTAAGGTTAGAAGCACCTGGAGGATCTGCTGTAACGAGTAGGTTGCCACTTGAGTCAATCGTTGCAGCAGCAGTGCCGTAATTATTTGTGATAAAGGTTCTAAGGGCACCAAGTGTTACGCCATCCTGGCCACTTGCTGTTCCAAAAACGAAAGACTTGGTAACATCTGTGCCATCATGTTCTGTGCCGACCACGCTGATCTTGTCGCCAGCAACATAGTCTGTTGTATTGCCGGTAAGGTCGTTCAGGTTAACCATAGCTGCGGAATCAGTCATTACACTGGTATCATTAGCGACGTTTGTGAAAGCTGATGTAACTACCAGGGAGGTATCAGATGCGATTGATTCGATTACTCTTGTCTCTCCTGAAACAGTTATCGAATCACCAACAGCCAGTTCTGATGTAAAGAGAGTACCTACCCCTGTGACTGCTGTAGCCGCTGTAGGGTCTATTGAACCTGTCAGTGCGCCGCTAACTCCGGCATCCGGAGTCGCGTAACCGGCATTTGCTACTGTAAATGCCGTATCAACAGTTATCGACGTATTAGCACTAAGTGCTGTGACTTTTCTTGTCTCTCCGAGAAGGTTTATATAATCGCCTATTGCTATATCAGAAGTATCTTGTGTCAAGACTGTTGTAGTACCATCCGTGGTGAAAGTTCCACCCAGTTGACGTGTAGTATTAGTCCCAGTTGGTGCATACGCAGTGGAGGTTGTAATAACGTGGTTAACCGGGTTTGCTGTAAATTCGGAGTTTAAATTTCCTTTTATATCAGTAGTAGCTGTAGCCTTTCCAGCTAAAGTCTGGTTTACGGGGATGTTTATAGCACTTCCCGAAACACCTTTTACTTTAAGGCCGGTACCTGAGTCAACAAGGTCATTAGCTTTATCCACATTGAATGCACCTACCCTTGTGAACTGATCCTCAAAACCGTCTGTAAGAATAAAGAAGCCGTCACCCTGTATTGCAAGGTCAAGTGGACGTCCGGTAGGTGTTAAATTTCCCTGAGCGAAATCCCTGTCAATACTTGATACCCTGGTACCGCTACCAATCTGTAATGGATTTATTCCACCGACTCCACCTGTTGGCGCCAGAGCGGGCCTAAGAGTCGTTGTCAATTCATTGGCAAAGCTTACACGTGATGCCTTGAAGCCGGATGTGTTTAAATTGGCCAGGTTGTCTCCTATTACGTTTAATGATGTTTGTGAAGACTTTAAACCTGATATACCTGAGAACAGTGATGATGAACCCATAGTTCACCCCTTTCTAAAAAAATGTTTGAAAAATTAATTGTCTAAAATATTCCTGTTATATCGGATATTGGAATTTGCGCGTTATTTATTATAACGGATGTTGCTCCGTCATTTATCACGGAGCCTTGTATTACTCCCTGGAAAGTGCCTCCGAATGCAGTATCGACATAGGTGGCATTCCTTCCGATTAGATCACCTCCTCCTAATAGTTGTTGAAACTTGAATTCATCTGCAAAAGAAGTATTAAGGTTGGTAAGCTGTTCAACGGAACTGAACTGAGCCAGTTGTGCTATGAATTCATGTCCTTTTAAAGGGTCAAGGGGACTCTGGTTCTTCAGTTGCGCTACAAACAGTTTTAAAAATTCATCTTTGTTGACTGCTGAGCTGGCAACACCAGCTACGCTGGAAACAGGCATATCTAACTCCTTTCTACGCTAAAATGTTAATTTTGTTTGAGTCTTTATCGTATTCTATAGATTCCTCTTCTATACTATCCTCGAGAGATTCACTATCCTGATCCTGAAGATCTTTGGCACTATCACCTTCTGAGTCTGATTGAAGGTCTTTGTCCATCTGGCTCAATTTCTCATCTTCTTTTTCCTGTAGAGAGACATCAAGCTTGGCGACATCGACATCTGAATTGGAAAGAAGCTCTCTTAGCCTTGGAATATCCTTATCAATAACATCCTTTACTCCTGACCTTTCTACCTTAATCTTCAGTTCCAGATTGTCATCTTCAACCTCAAATTCAAGTTTAAGAGTTCCAAGTTCTGGTGGATTAAGCTGGATTTTTACTTCGGATTTACCTCCATCCATAAACAGTTTTGCCTTTTGAACGATATTGTCTGCTGTGTCGCGGCCCAATGATTCAAAAGGTTTAGTTGAATTATTAATTTGTGATAATGTACTGGTGAAATCCTTTCCCGGTTCAGCCTTTTGACTGGTGGTTACAGCGTTGTTGTAGGATTCATTAGGGGTATCTGCTGTCTGGTTGTTAAAGGAAGAATTATTCGATGATGTATTTGACGGTAATAATACTTCGTCTGCATTGACACCGTTAACACCGGAATTTATGCTTGTGGTAGTAGTACTGTCCGATGACTTAGAAACAATTGCTCCGGCAGACTCCGGACGGATCTCAAAGATTTTCGGAGATTCTGTGCTGTCAGTTTGTGCGGGTCTTGGATTAGATTGAGACGTTGAATCTGTGCCGGAATCTGATGTCTTGGATGCTTGAAGTGTCTGCTCGGAACTTGCTTTTTCTATTGTTGGGGCATTATCAGGTTTGGCTGTACTATTCGCTGTATTTTGATTATTTGCACTTGTGTTGTTCTGATTGTTTGTGTTAGCTCCTTTATGTGACTCAGCGACTTGTGTGCCCGGGATTGTAGTAGCCTGAGAAGGAGGTTCTCCACCTGCCGTGGCACCAGTTTTAACAGGATTAAGTTTATTTAGGACGCCTGCTGCATTTAGTTTATTAATTTTTGCAATGTTCTGATTGTCATGGTTTGTGTCAGATCCTTTATGAGACTCAGCGATTTGTTTGCCAGGGGTTTTTGAAGATTGAGAAAGAGGCGCTTCTCCTGTAGTGTCAGCTATTTTAGCAGGATTAAGTCTGTTAAGGATGCCTGTTTCACTTTGTCCATTTATTTTTGTGTTAACGTTGTTTACTGAAGGTGCAGGCGCTTGCTCTTTATTGGAATTCTTATTTGTGTCTACTTGTACATTAAGTATGTTTGTGTTGGATCCGTTATGAGACTCAGCGATTTGTTTGCCAGAGATTGTGGAAGATTGAGAAGGGGGTTCTTCGCCTGTCGCGCCGGAAATTTTAGCAGGAATAAGTTTGTTCAGGATGTCTTTTGCATTTTGTTCATTTGTCTTTGAGCTGATTTGACTTGTATTTAATTTGTCTATAAGAGATGTTGGCGGCAGTTCCTGCTGCGAGCTCCCGGTTGTCCCTTGTGCAATCTTTGCAAGTTCTATGTTTGTATCACTAAATGCACTTGAACCTTGATTAACTGGAGGTGCGTGACCTGGAAGTGTATTTGTCGGTACCTGCGCCTGTATCGGCACAGGAGAGACCTTATCGTTATTAATACTATTATTGGCGATGCCGTTTGCAAGGGCTTCTACCGGTATATTATGATTCAATATCTGATATAATAGCGTTTGATCACTACTAACGTTAGCTGCGATGTTAGTTGATGCACTCATTGAGGCTATATCAATTAAGTGATTAATCACTTCAGTACTTGTCTCATCAGTACTATTTAGTTCAGGTGGAATAGTGGTAGCGTCCTTGTTATCAATAGTTGCTTTGTTATTCATTGAATGTGCCAGTTTTGCAAGAAAACTGTTCTTGCCATGATTGCTTTGGTTACCCTGCAGGGAGCTGCTACCTGTTTTCAGTAAACCTGCTGCAGGCGGCTCTTTTGTTGACTGCATTCCGAAAAATGAATTTAAGGATAGTTCAGGCATTTTCTATAAATAGTTTTTAAAAAAATAAATTATACTGCCAGGTGTACATTTACATATCACTTGGCCCGTCAGGGCGGACTCCTGTTAGGGTCGCTCTCGGGCGACTGTCATACCTGAGGCAGCTTCGCCATTGTTTAGCGTAAACCACAGGCATTACTTTACCATACTCAGGGTGCTATCAATTTAAACTGCGTTACGTTCTCAGTTTTAAAATGACACTAAGATGTTTGTGTATTAAGCTAGCTTTGTGCCAAAGTGAATTTTTTTAATTTTCTGTGCTGAGATTATCCATAATAAATATTTCTATTTTCATCTGTAACAAGCAGTTAAGAAATAATTATTTTTGTTTGAGTTGAGTGGTGATGGAGATGTTTTTACTTATGGAGAGGTGTTCCTTATTACATTTTTTACCGTATGGAGAGGAAAAATATTTCCTGTGTGTGGGAGTCATGAGGAAGTCAACAGGAGACAGTGGGCGAGAGGTGAGGATGGAAAGTGATAAGTCGTGTAAGCGTTATCAGTCCGCACATTTGGTGCGTTATCCTGTTTGTATTGTAACAGGCGTAATATGGTTTTAGAGAGTCTTTATTATATGATAGGCAACGAATTGGGAATATCGTTTCATAGACAACATTATGAGATTCCAATCATATAGCGACTGTTTTCTTTGATACTGTTTTTTATGGTAGGATTTTAGAAGTTTTATAACTGAGGCTTGACTGCTGTCAAATATAGCATCAGCGCTCCACATTATGTTGCCGGACTTGGCAGAGAACATACCGATCTTTATGCCTAAAATCGGTGGCTCGTACGGCTGATATTGGGTAATTTGACCAAAAATAATTGCCTCTACTTTATATCTCTTCTTTGCTTCTACAATTGTTTCAGCTCTAATCAGGCCTCTGTTCCAGATATCCTTTTGTTGTGATAGTATATCCTGAAATTCATTGGCTTCTACAATACTAAATTTCGCACTTCTTTGTAATTCAATAGAGAATGCCTCTGTCACTTCGTCTGTTACTTTGTCTCTTTTGGATTCTATAGTGAGTGGGAGTAATAAAACTCTCTGCAGGCTGGCATTGTTGTACTCTTCGGTTTTATGATAGCTGACAGAATCAAATTCCTTCGTAAAAAAAGTTTCCCGGGCTATTCCTTCCACCTCGGTCACTACGCAGCCTTTGGTACTAATTATAATAAAAAAGAATAAGGTTATAGTTGTTGCAGTATGAAATATTTTCATAGTTACCAAAATAGTCTGTAAACGGTATTAAAATATTTTATAGATGGTGGACGGAGCATTCTTGCCATTTTGCAAAAAATGCTACTCTTCTTCTTCCTTCAGATTGTCGATTTTTAATTTGTACAACTCTTGCTGTGCTTTTATTTCAGATAGTTGAGTCTTTAGAAGTTCTTCTTTTACCGGGTTTAGTTCATTTTCCGCGGAGACAGCCCTTGCTTCGAAATCAATTAGCTTAGATTCAAGATTTTTAATTTTATCGGACAAATCCTTGTTTTCTTTCTCCAGTCTCTCTTTGGTGTCAGCAAAATTCTTCTCTACAACCTCTTTTGCCGCTTGCAGGTCAGCTAGCTTTTTATTAGATTCTTCTGTCTTGATACGCATCTCATTTCTTAATGCTTTCAGCCGGGCCTCTAATATTTTAATCTTTTTTAAAACTTTTACTTCTTCATCTCCGTCTACCATTCCCAGACCCAGCGGAGACCCTTTTGACATATATCCTGATCCTTTCTCAGCGGGGGGAGCTTCTTTTTCCTTGCTTTCTTTGGCCAAAGGCTTTTCACTACTGGCAGCTGGCTTATCCGTCTTGGTTTTTTTCTCATCAACGCGAGGAGCCTCCTTTTTAGTTTTATTTACTTCGTCTTCTTCAACGGGAGGAACTTCTGTGGTTGTGCTTACTTCAATTAAAGGCTTGTCTCTGGCAACAACAGGTTTAGCCTTCTTTAGTTCTGGCAATTCGCAACCGTTCAATAATATGATAGAAATACAGAGTATGACCCAAAAGCATTCTTTGAATATAAGATTGGCTTTTGACATTTTTATGTAAAATTGTTTTGTTGAGTTAAATAAACAGATTTCTTTATTGTCAAGAGTTAGTAGCTCTTGTGTACTGATCGGTAATTTTATGACGGCCGTAAACGATGTCCAGTGTTCACTTAACTATAGTCATATATAATATATTTTCAATTGTCAATATTTTTCATTATCAAATTCGTAAGAAAACAGGCTGCACCCTAATCCTCGGCTTAATTACTTGATTTTCATTCATGCATATCCTAGAATGCTTTTCTCACTCTGACAACGACCGAATTGCTAATGATATGCATTATTCCGGGATACCGTATTACAGGGAATTAAGTATAGTAAAAATATTATTAATACACTATGAGAAATAATATTGTACATGTAGGTGCACACGAACTCAGATATGAAATACGTGAAATAGTAACGGTAGGCAATAAGTTACATGACATGGGGCTGGTTGTTTGCTGGGAGAACATTGGTGATCCCATTCATAAGGGTGAAAAAATACCGTCATGGATCAAGGAGGTGATAAAGGAGGCGGTCGACACAGATTCTTCCTTTGCATACTGTCCTACAAAGGGTCTGGAGGAAACAAGGGATTTTCTTGCAGGCATTTGTAACAAAAGAGAAAAGGCACAGATAACAAAAGAAGATATCATTTTTTTTAATGGTCTTGGCGATGCGATATCTAATGTTTATAACTATTTGAGGAGTGAGACAAGGGTGATTGGCCCTTCACCTGCTTATTCTACCCATTCATCAGCGGAAGCGGCGCATGCCGGAGTAGATCCATTAATGTATAAATTAGATCCGGAAAACAACTGGTATCCCGATCTTGATGACCTTCGCAGTAAAATTATAGACGATCACTCAATATCCGGAATATTAATTATAAACCCCAACAATCCGACAGGTACAGTATACCCGTTTGAAATAATGAATGGGATTGTGAAAATTGCTGAAGAGTATGATTTGTTTATTGTGTGTGATGAGGTTTATTTAGAAATAACTTACAATGGAAAAGTTTCAACCCCGTTGAGTGATATTGTAAATGATGTGTGTGGGATCTCTATGAGAGGGATTTCCAAGGAGCTTCCATGGCCGGGAGCAAGATGTGGATGGATAGAGGTTTATAATAAAGATAAGGATCCAATATTTAAGAAATATATTGAGACAATATTAAATGCAAAGATGTTGGAAGTTTGTTCTACTACACTTCCACAGAAGGTTATTCCATCTGTGTTGTCTGATCCAAGATACAAAGAATATCATGCTAATAGAAACAAGCAATACGAGGTAAGATCTAAATTTGCTTATGATGCACTGAGAGAAATCGATGGTGTGATAGTTAACCAGGCTGATGGTGCGTTTTACATGACGGTTGCTTTTAAAAATGGCGTTCTAAATGATAAACAGACGTTGGAGATCAGTGATAATAAAATAAAAGATTATATTGTAGAGATTACTGATGGTGTCGCTCATGATAAAAGATTTGTATATTACCTGCTGGGTGCTACCGGTATATGCGTTGTGCCATTAACCGGGTTTAGTTGCGACCTTTACGGGTTCAGGGTGACATTGTTGGAAACAGACACGAAAAAGTTTGAGTGGATATTTACGACAATTGCTGAGAAGATAAAGACCTACCTGAGTTCATGATTATATAATATTTAGTCTTCCACCACTTCGATCCGTCGCGGCATTTCTCCGGCCACAAAGATTTCCCACATCTCTTTGTAAGCCTTTTCCAGGTTCCGTGCAAATCTTGGAGTGTCAAAGAGGGGTTCTAGTAAGCGGTTTTTCGCTATCTTCTGCCGTATTTCCTGTAGTCTTTCCGGATTACGTCCCAGATCTACTGCAATTTGTTCGTATTCCTCTGTAGTTTGTGTGATCAACTCTGGCAATCCGATTGCAGTCAGTATACTGGATGAAACACGCGAGCTAAAACTGCTGCCTTGCAGTGTTATGACAGGAACACCTGCCCATAAGGAATCACTTGTCGTAATAATTCCATTGACAATCCGTGTATCCAAAGCCACATCTGCAAGCCTCAGGCGTCCTAAGTGCTGGTCTTTCGGTAATCTTCCCGAAAAAATCAGTCTTGTAGATTCTACTCCTCTCCTTTCTGCCTCATGTCTTAAATTCGTTTCGGTGATCTCGTTCTCCCCTTGCAGCCACAAAACCGATTCCGGAACCTGTCTGAGGATATTCATCCAGGTATTAAACATCACGGGCTCAATCTTGTACCCCTGATTAAATGAGCAGAAAACAAAACTGTCTTCAGGTAATCCGAAATCCGACTTCTTCCAATCTTTGTTCGATATCTCTTGAGTGTGATCGTTTATCTGATAGCAGTGTGGCATGTATACAAATTTTTCACTGTAGTACTGAGCATGATCCTCGGGCAGCGCAATTCTATCCGTGATGATGTAATTAACAAAGTCAGCACCCGTCGTACATGGCAGACCGAGGTATCTGACTTGAACAGGTGCCGGGCGAAGTGCGGATATCTCGAGCCTGTTACCCTTTGTGTGTCCTTTCAGGTCTACGAGGATGTCGACCTGATCTTCATATATGCACCTTGCTGCATCGGCATGACTGAGGTCAGTCAGGTCAACGAATTTATCGCAATCCTGTCGTATTCGTGCACTGTAGTAGCTTCCGTCGTCCTCTCCGTATGAGTAGCAAAATATCTTAAATTCATCCCGGTTATGTAATCCATACAGGCTAAGTGTGAGTTGTGCCATGGCATGATTTCGAAAATCATTTGAGAGGTAACCAACGATGATTTTTGTTTTACCCGATCTTCTACTATCAAATGAAAAATGTGTTTTCATGGTCGACATAACTCTGTCAATATCATAGCTCCATGATTTTGCGATAGCATAATTACGAGATGGATCGGTGTGTCTTGCAAGATTAACAAAAGGTTCTTCTGCAGTTTTTGTTCCGTTATCCAGTGCCTTCGTCGTGAATTTATCAAGTTTGTCACTCATATCTTCAAGCTTCTGCCAGTTGCATGTTTGCTGCAATTGGTGAAAGAGCATGCCGAATGCTTCAGCGTAGTCGGGGTTGATATCCAGTGCCTTCTGGTAAGAGGTGAGGGCTTCAGTTGACCGGTTCTGGTCTCTTAGCGCATTACCAAGGTTATAGTACACTTCAGCGAGATTCGGGTTAATATTTAGTGCCTTCTGGTAATAGTAAACAGCCTCGGCCGGTTTACCCTGGCCCATAAGGATAGTCCCTATGTTACTATATGTTTCAGCATAGTTTGGTTTGATTTTCGATGCTTTTTGAAAGCAGGAAATTGCCTCGTCTAATTTGCCTTGATCATTAAATGTGTTACCAAGGTTGTTGTATACTTCAGCAATATTCGGATTGATTTCCAGTGCCTTGCGAAAGCAGGAGATTGCTTCATCTAATCTACCCTGATCCTTAAAAGCAGTACCCATGTTATTATATGCTTCAATATACTTAGGATTGATCTCCAATGCTTTTTGAAAGGAAGAGACTGCTTCTGTCAAATTGTTCTGCGCCTTAAGCACATTGCCAATGTTAAAGTATGCCACTTCAAGGTCTGGTTTGGTCTCCAGTGCCCTTTGAAAGTAGGAGATTGCTTTGTTCAGCTCTCCCTGGACTTGAAAGATACTTCCTATGTTGTTACAGGCTTCAGCGAAGCCCGGATTAATCTCCAGCGCTTTTTGAAAGCAATGGGCAGCTTCGGCTAACTGATTCTGGCCTTTAAGCGCATTACCAAGATTATTGTAATAAATTGAATTTCCGGGATTACATCGGATAGCTTTATTGATAAGTTTTACGGCTATATCATTTTTTCCGGCTTGATTGGCAATAACACCCATAAGGTGTAAGGACTCAGAGTGATCTGGATTAACCTCAATGATTCTTTTGTAAATCTCCTCAGCTTTATTTAATTGTCCTGCTTGATGATATTGGATGGCCTTCGCAAGTTCTTGATCAATGCTAATTGAAGACTTCTTTGGAGAGACTTTCACCTTAGTTAATCTCTTGCTATCTGATGACAAATTTCGTTTCTTTAATTTCTTTTTCCGGCTCATCTTAAAATTGCTCGTGTTCTACGATGTGATTAGGCCGCCTTCATGCGGTTTTCCAATAGGGACTGAAAGTGCCTTTCAGGTAATAATAAGATTATATAATATTTAGTCTTCCACCACTTCGATCCGTCGCGGCATTTCTCCGGCCACAAAGATTTCCCACATCTCTTTGTAAGCCTTTTCCAGGTTCCGTGCAAATCTTGGAGTGTCAAAGAGGGGTTCTAGTAAGCGGTTTTTCGCTATCTTCTGCCGTATTTCCTGTAGTCTTTCCGGATTACGTCCCAGATCTACTGCAATTTGTTCGTATTCCTCTGTAGTTTGTGTGATCAACTCTGGCAATCCGATTGCAGTCAGTATACTGGATGAAACACGCGAGCTAAAACTGCTGCCTTGCAGTGTTATGACAGGAACACCTGCCCATAAGGAATCACTTGTCGTAATAATTCCATTGACAATCCGTGTATCCAAAGCCACATCTGCAAGCCTCAGGCGTCCTAAGTGCTGGTCTTTCGGTAATCTTCCCGAAAAAATCAGTCTTGTAGATTCTACTCCTCTCCTTTCTGCCTCATGTCTTAAATTCGTTTCGGTGATCTCGTTCTCCCCTTGCAGCCACAAAACCGATTCCGGAACCTGTCTGAGGATATTCATCCAGGTATTAAACATCACGGGCTCAATCTTGTACCCCTGATTAAATGAGCAGAAAACAAAACTGTCTTCAGGTAATCCGAAATCCGACTTCTTCCAATCTTTGTTCGATATCTCTTGAGTGTGATCGTTTATCTGATAGCAGTGTGGCATGTATACAAATTTTTCACTGTAGTACTGAGCATGATCCTCGGGCAGCGCAATTCTATCCGTGATGATGTAATTAACAAAGTCAGCACCCGTCGTACATGGCAGACCGAGGTATCTGACTTGAACAGGTGCCGGGCGAAGTGCGGATATCTCGAGCCTGTTACCCTTTGTGTGTCCTTTCAGGTCTACGAGGATGTCGACCTGATCTTCATATATGCACCTTGCTGCATCGGCATGACTGAGGTCAGTCAGATCAACGAATTTATCGCAATCCCGCCGTATTCGTGCACTGTAGTAGCTTCCGTCGTCCTCTCCGTATGAGTAACAGAAGATTTTAAATTCATCCCGGTTATGTAAACCATACAGGCTAAGTGTGAGTTGTGCCATGGCATGATTTCTAAAATCATTTGAGAGGTAACCAACGGTGATTTTTGTTTTACCCGATCTTCTACTATCAAATGAAAAATGTGTTTTCAGTGAAGACATTCTTTTTGCAATATCACGGCTCCATGAACTTGCGATAGCAAAGTGGCGAGGCAGGTCAATACATCTCATAATATTAGCAAAAGGCTTTTCAGCTGTTTTTACTCCACTATTCAGTGCCTTCAATGTAAAGTTATCAAGTTTGGCTGTCATGTCTTTGAGTCTCGGCCAGTCGCATGTTTGTTGCAATTGATTAAAGAGCATGCTGAATGCTTCAGCGTAGTCGGGGTTGATATCCAGTGCCTTCTGGTAAGATGAGAGGGCTTCAGTCAACCGGTTCTGATCTCTTAGCGCATTACCAAGGTTATGGTATGCATCAGCGTAGTCGGGGTTGATTTCCAGTGCCTTTTGGTAATAATAAACAGCCTCAGCCAATTTATGCTGATCCATAAGCATACTAGCCATATTATTATACGCTTCAGCATGGTTCGGGTTGATTTCTAGTACTTTTTGAAAGCAGGAGATTGCTTCATCAAATCTGCCCTGTTTCTTAAAAGTAGTACCCATGTTATTATATGCTTTAATGTAGTTAGGATTGATCTCCAATGCCTTTTGAAAGGAAGAAACCGCTTCAGTCAAATTATCTTGTTCATTAAGCACATTACCAAGGTTATAGTGTGCAACTGCGAAGTCTGGTTTGATCTCCAGTGCTTTCTGGTAAGAGGAGAGGGCTTCAGTTAACCGGTTCTGGTCTTTAAGCGCATTACCAAGATTATTGTAATAAATTGAATTTCCGGGATTACATCGGATAGCTTTATTGATAAGTTTTACGGCTATATCATTTTTTCCGGCTTGATTGGCAATAACACCCATAAGGTGTAAGGACTCAGAGTGATCTGGATTAACCTCAATGATTCTTTTGTAAATCTCCTCAGCTTTATTTAATTGTCCTGCTTGATGATATTGGATGGCCTTCGCAAGTTCTTGATCAATGCTAATTGAAGACTTCTTTGGAGAGACTTTCACCTTAGTTAATCTCTTGCTATCTGATGACAAATTTCGTTTCTTTAATTTCTTTTTCCGGCTCATCTTAAAATTGCTCGTGTTCTACGATGTGATTAGACCGCCTTCATGCGGTTCTCCAATAGGGACTGAAAGTGCCTTTCAGGTTATAATAAGATTATATCAATGTGAACTGTTACTATACAGTTCAATTATTCGTCGACAACTGGCCCTTGTTTGTTAACATGGCCTGGCTTGTCGTAACATCTTTTATTTTCATTTCGGCCTATTCACAATTACATTATATTGCCTACGCAAATATTACGCTATAATTCCTTGAAAATAGAGCAGGTGCGAATAATATGCGTATTTTATGCTAAATATAAAGTTCGTAAAATTATTTTTAATTCTAATATAGAGATATAACATATTGTAATAACAGCCTTTATAGATTGACTTATAAAATATTCCGATATAAATTTGTTATTGGTATAGGTATTGCGATCCTAGCATATCAATTAACTTTTTCAGCTTTTTTATGGAGGAATTTGTTATGTTAACAGTAGCAGAGAGGCCAGTGACACAGAGTGGGACAGTATCGGCAAGTGATTTTGTAGATAAGTTACAAGAGGATTGCCTGGAACATCCGGCAATGAAACACTCTTATTTAAAGAGGTTTGAAAACAGGGAGTTAAATAAGGATCAAGTTAAGATTTTTGCTGAACAGTATTACTGCTTTTCACGTCATTTCGCTAGATACCTGGCAGCTTTAGTTGCTATTACACCAGATGAAGGTGCGAGAGCTCCGTTAATCAAAAATCTTGGTGAAGAATATGGTGCTCGACAGGAAGAGAATCAGGATATGGATGCAGAACGAACACATCCTGCAATCTTCAGAATGTTTTTAAGGTCTGTCGGCATTGACACGTCACCTGAGGCGCTGCATGCAATTAAGCCATTACCGGAGACAAAGCTTTTCGTCGATAAATACTTGAATATCAGATATCTTAATTATATAGAAGCATTTGGAGGTATGGGCCCCGGGACTGAATATATCGTACCGCAGATGTATACGCTTGTACGTGAGGGATGCAGGGGTGCTGGCTTGAGTGAGGACGATGTACTGTTCTTTTCTGCACATATTGAGCTTGATGTGGAACATGCTGAAGGTATAAAAGAGTCTTTACTCCCATTTGCTCAGTCGGAGGATCATCAGGAGTTGCTGAGATTTGGCGCTATGGATTTCCTTGATGCCAGAACTGTATTATGGGACGGACTGGAGAGGGCAAGCGGATTTTAAGATTAACGTAAATTAACTGATACATATGCTAGGGTTTTATGTTTTAGATTCCCCGTTAGAAACTTACTAAGTATAAAGGTGAGTTTCTATCGGGGTTTTTTTTGTTTAAATTAAAAGCTATGAACCCCAGATGAATCCTGGGCAAAAATGGTTGATATGAAAATAACTGTTGAATTTAGCCAGATACTTGGTATATTCACAACAGTTTGTGTATTATATGTTTTACGTAAGAGTCTGATTTCACGAGGTTTATTGTATTAATATTAATTAAATGTAGTGGTATTACATTTGCAATTCACAACACTCTGGGAGATTTTGCAATTAAATCGAAATTGTTTAGTTACATAACTATAAACGGGGATCATTTTAAAGAACGGAGGACAATATAATGGGAAGTTTGCAAATACCGAATAAATCGGCTGCAACTGGTACGAGGACGAGAACCGGAAGCGATGTATTACCACAAAGTGGGATGTGTGTTGTTTGTCTTGATGGATGTCCGGGATACTGTGAAATTGGTCTTTCTGCCATGAGGGGTCCGGAGACGATTTACCCGATACCGTTTGGTAAGAGTACATCAAGTGGTACTAAGGATTATCCTGTAGATTATTCACATTTTAATATTACTGGAACAGTTGCCAGTCATCACCAGAAAGAATACGAACAGTTTACAAACGTAGATGTTGAAACACGTCTTGGTAGAGACAAAGGCCTTAAGTTGAAATTTCCATTGATCTGTACAGGTCTGGGTTCCACACAGATTGCTAAGAACCATTTTGCCGATCTCGGTGCAGGTTCCGCCATTTGTGGTACCGGGATTGTGATCGGTGAGAATGTGGTAGGGATGGATGAAACATCTAAATTTGACGACAATCAGAAAGTTACAGAATGTAAGGAACTTGAAAGAAGGTTTAAATCTTTTAAAGACAATCAGAGAGACGGTTATGGCTTTATTGCAATTCAGGCTAATCCTGAAGACTGGAGACTAGGTGTTCTTGAATATAGTTTGAATACACTGGGTTCTGACGCCGTTGAATTGAAATGGGGGCAGGGCGCCAAGAACATAGGTGGTGAAGTTAAAATTTATGATCTGGACAAGGCAATACTATTGAAGAAAAGGGGCTATATTGTAATCCCCGATCCGGAAGACAAGGTTGTACAGCAAGCCTTTAAAACAGGTGCAGTTGAGGGGTTCGAGAGACATACCAGGGTGAAGGCAATATCAGAATATCTGCCCAAAGCGATTGATGATTTTGGCAAGCAGGTAGAACACCTGAGACATGCCGGTGCTAAATATGTATTCCTGAAGACAGGTGCGTATAGACCGTCTGATCTGGCAAGGGCTATCAAGTTCTGTTCGATTTATAAACTTGACGTTTTAACCATTGACGGCGCCGGTGGCGGTACAGGTATGAGTCCGTGGAGAATGATGAATGAATGGGGAGTTCCGACCGTTTATATTGCGGCTATGACTTACAACTATTGTAAGAGGCTGGCAGACAGAGGCGAATATGTG
>CAZPAM010000037.1:0-20724 GCA_964584595.1 uncultured Candidatus Scalindua sp.
CCTGACTGCCCTGACCTCCACTAGTTGTTTGTTCAGCACCTTCTGCTCCTGTTCCTCCCGACTCTTTATCCTGACCGGATGCAAGCTCAGTCCTGTCTCCACCCTGTGATTCCCCCTGGCCGCCCTGACCCCCTTGTTGGGTTGTTTGTCCGGCACTATCAGTTTGCTTGCTATCTTCTTTCTCTGTACCGGAAGCATCTCCAGACTGTTGTTTACCTTGCGCTAATTGGTCATTAGCCTCCTGTCCGGAACCTTGTTGTTCTGTTTCACCTTTGTCTGAACCGGAAGAGGCTGTTTGTCCCCCGGTTTCTTTACCTCCACCTGCTGTTTGTGTATCCGGCTTTTCCGGCTGTTCGCCTTGTCCTGCGCCAGACGAACCTGACTTCTGTTCCTTTTGGCTTTGGCTCATCTTTGAATCATCAGAACCTGCTCCAGACGCTTTATCTTGCCCGGAAGCAACTTCGTCAGTACTATCTGTTCTTTGCGAATCTCCCTGACCACTCTGACTTTCCTGACCCTCTTGTTGGGCTGTTTGTCCGGCACTATCCGCCGGCTTGCTATCTGTTCCTCCTGTTTCAGAAGTATTCCCTGTCTGTTGCTGCTGTCCTTGAGCAGTTTTATCATTAGGATCCTGTCCAGAATCTTGTTGTTGGGTTTCTGCAGTTTCTTTTTGATCTGTACCGGATGGTGCAGTTTCAGATTTGTCAGCTTGTGAAGTCCCCTTACCCGACTCTTCCTGCTGTTGTTCCTGCTGAGATGAGGACGAAGAACTTTCAGAAGCAGAAGACTCTGCCTGTTCGCTCTGGCTTGATTTGTCCTTTGATGAATCAGCCTGATCTTCCGGTGATCCACCCATGGGGATACTTGGCATAGGCGAACTGTCATTGTCTTTTGGAGGGAATAAGAGCTTTGCGAGTTTTTGCAGTATTTTTGATTCCGGAATTTTGAACTTTTCTTCCTTTTTCTCCTCCTTCTTTTGATTCTCCGCCTGTTTTTCTTCAGTCTTAGTTTCTGCAGGTTCCTCTTTTTTATCCTCTAATTGTGCTTTATCTGCGCCGGCTAATTGTTTTGACTCTTCTTCTTTTTCCTGGCTTTCCGGCTCTTCCTTATCAGCGAGCTTGGGTTCCCGGTCAGAATCCGATGCCTCCTCAGACTTTTCTTTTTCATCTTCCGGTTGTTCCTTCTCTCCATCGGCTAACTGTGCAGACTTATCTTCCTCCTCCTGACTTTCTTGTTTTTCACTATCAGCAAGTTCAGACTTTTCACTCTCACCTTTATCTTCCTGATCTTCCTGCCCTGGTTTACCTTCGAGTTGGTCCAGTTTAGAGTTAATATTACTTAACAAATTTGATATTTGATTCTGCAGTGGATTAGTTGTCCTTTGCTCCTGCTGTTCTTTTTCTACAGACTTAGATATCTGTTCATCTTTAGTCTTATCTTCCGGCGTCTTTGCCTGTAATTGTGATTCCTCTTCTTTCTCCTGTTCTTCTTGTTTATTATCAGGTTCTTCAGTCTTCGCCTCTGCAAGTTCTTTATCTTCTTGTTCACCCTGAGATCCTTTGGCCTTCTCACCCTCTTGCCCCAAGCTATCTTCTTTATCAGCAACGGCATCCATTTTCGCCTCTTCATCTTTACCGGGTGACTTTCCCGCGGCGTCTTCTATTACATCCGGTGCCTCAACAACGGTTTCCTCTATTTCTGAAACTATTTGATCAGGTTCTTCAGGATACATATAAGGCAGAAGCAGGAGGATCAGGAATAATACGGACACAGCTACTAAGAATTTTGCCGATCTTGGAAATTTGTGTGGAAGTGTATGTTTAATGCTGTCGTCATCAAGTTTGCTTTTTATGTCATCTACAAGTAAACCAAAAAGCTTGTTACCTTCATTCTGTTCAGCATACTCTAATCCGGTAACAAGACGTTCCTTAAAGCCCATCTTTTTGTCCAGTATGCTCGCCGCTTCAGATTTACCCATCCATCTATAAAAAACCATTGCCACACTCACAAAGAAGTAGATTGAGAACAAAGATATCAGGGTAGTGTAAGTATATGGGGGTATGCTGACAAATTTCCGGGCAATAAGCGTGGCAAAGGCTACTATTAACCCGATTGTCAATACGGTGAAAAGCATCCTTTCACATCTGAAGAAATTGTACCTGGAACGCGCCCTTTCCAGCTTTTCCTCGATCTGGTGCTTGTAAGAATTCTCCTCTATATTGTCTTCTGTTTCATCGGCTGACATTATGTCTGTCCTTAGAAATTAATAATACTATAATACTTAACCATTATAATGATAAGTCTTTATGAATATCCTTATTGTTTCACAAAATCTGTATTATTACCAGTTAAAAAAACTATAGAACCAAGGGGTTACCATTTGATTTCTTTGGGATGTAATTTTGTTTTTGAGTTGCTGATTCTAGTGTGGGGATGTTTTTTTGAGATATCTAAGATAATCTTGCTTCAGCAAGATTATCTTAGGCTTGATCATAATGATCTTGAAATGGTTGTATTTCGTTTCATTCGTAGTGTGCAGGGATCCATACTTTTTCTTCATATTCCTGCCAATACCCTGAAGGTACGTTTCTATCTTCGTAATGGCCCTCAATCCTTCTATCGCCATCTACACGCTCTTCAACCCATACTCTCTCTTTCTTTGATGTGTCGACCCATTTTCTCTTCTTTACATATTCATAGTGGCCTTCTATGTAGTTTTGTCCCTGGCCGCTGCTGGATTGTCTTTCCAGTTCAAGCTGCCTTTCAAGCTCCGCTTTTTCAGCCGCCTCTCTTTTCTTATCCATATTATCACCAATCAGCGCTCCACCCACGGCACCTGTACCTGCACCAATTGCCGCACCCATACCTGCATTGCCTGTCAACGCACCAATACCTGCTCCGAGGGCGGCTCCAACTCCGGCACCAGTAGCAGTTCCTTTTTGTGTTGTTGTCATACAACCGGTGGTTAAGATTGCAATTGAAGCAACGCATATAACTGCTAGAATTATTTTTCTACTCATTCGTTTCTCTCCTATTCAAGTATTTTGTGGATAGTAACTGGATGATATTTTATACATTACTTTATGTTCTTTTGTTCCGAACTGATAGTATCAAAAGGTTGTAATCTTGTCAATATGTTTTACAACTGCTTTAACTCGAAAGGGTTAGCATTCTACGCCTTGATAATTCTAGACCTCAACTGATAATCCATCGTATGCTAATTTGATACCTGATGGCAACATGTTATTTGTCTCTTCGTGTTCTACTTCATGTGCTATATGAGTAAAGAATGTTTGCTTTGGTTTTAGTATAGATACAATGCTAATAGCCTGTTCGATACTAAAGTGTTTTGCATGAGGAACATTTCTGAGGGCATCAATAACGAGTAAGTCAAGCCCCATTAGCTTATCCATAGAATCCTGTGGTATCTCGCTTACATCCGTTACATAAGCAAACTTATCAAATCTATAGCCTGTGACCTTCTCCTGACCGTGCATTACTTCAACCGGTATTATTTCCATACCGGAAAGGCTGAGTTTCCCATTAATGGGTGTAAGGGTAAACTTTGGCTTGCTTCCATCGGAAGGTACTTTACTGAATGCATACGAGAACATTCGGTATATATTACTAACTGTGTCTTGAGATCCATAGACCTGAATATTGGTTTTCTGGCTTCTATTAAAGTGCCTCAAGTCATCTAATCCCAGGATGTGGTCTGCGTGGGAGTGTGTTAAAAGTACAGCATCTAATTCTTTTACTTTGTTTCTCAAGCATTGAATACGCAGCTCTACAGCCGCATCTATAAGTATGTTACATTTCCCCTCGGAGACAATGACCGAAGAACGGGTTCTGGAATTCCTTGGATTTTCGGACGTACAGACATGACATTCACACCCAATCATTGGCACTCCATATGATGTTCCCGTACCAAGAAAAGTAACTTTCATACCTTTATTCTCCTCCACCTTCCTCTTCTGAAGAGTATGTATACCGCAATACAGCGAAGTATCCAATCAAGTGCCGCACCAAACCATATCCCCGCCAGACCCCATTCTAGCACAATTCCAAAGACATAAGCAACCGGCAAGTGAAAACACAATGTTCCCACTATCGTAACAATCATAGGGCTAAGTGTATCCCCTGCCCCGCGTAATCCGCCGGAATATACCATGTATATTGCCAATGCAGGTTGTTCCAATGCTGCAATCATTACACAATATGCACTAAGGGCTAACACATCCTGTTCCGGATGAAAGACCCTCGCCATGGGTTTTGCAAATACCAGAAATATAAACGCAAAGAACCCCATCATTGCCAGGGCTATTTGACAATTCTTTCTCATACTCAATCTTGCCAGTTCCGGTTTTCCGGCACCAAGACTTTGTCCCACAATTGTGGCGGTTGCTACTGCTAATGCAAAACCCGGCATAAATGATAGAGCCTCTATTCTGATGGCGATCTGATGTGCGGCAAGCGAGACAGTTCCAAGCATGGCAACTATCTTAATAAAGAAAAGATAGCCCATCTGTGTTAAAGAAGCATCCAGTGTAGCAGGCAAAGAAATTCGTAATATTCTCTTAATTATGGATCTCTTCACGGCAATAATTCTCCTGAAACTTATTGTTAAGATGCTTTTCCGGCTCAGAAGTTTGTAAAAGATCAGGGATGCGCCTACTGTATATGCGATTGAAGTTGCCCATGCTGCCCCCACTACCTCCATACGCGGGAATATCCATATACCAAATATGAGAAGCCAGTTAAATAATATATTTACACAATTTGTAACAAGAGTAATTACCATGGGAGTTCGAGTATCACCCGCTCCCCTGAAGATTGAGGTTCCAGTTAGAATTATCAATCTAAAAATAAAGAAACACAGCACTATTTTGAGGTAGCTGGAACCCAGTGCTACAACATTTTCTTCCGCACTCATTAAGATCAGAATATTATCAGCAAAGTAAAAGATGAAAGGGCTTATTGTAAGACCAAATACAAGTGAAATTAATATAGATTGTTCCGCCACTGTCTGGGCTTCAGCCTTTTGCTCAGCACCAAAACTTCTTGCTACAAGTGCCGTGGTCCCGACACCAAGGGCGGTAAAAATCATTGCTATAATGAAGCTTAATGCACCTGCCAATCCAACTGCGGCAACAGGCGCAGTCCCTAATCTGCCTATCATAATTATGTCTACTATGAAAACGGCCATGTGTAAGACGTTTTCCAGGGCGACAGGAAGGGCTAATCTGATTATGTTTTTATTTAGATTCTCTTTTGTGAGCTCCATTGGGCCTTTTTCAAATCGAAATTGTGGTTGACAACTATCAATACAACCATTAGAATTTTCTAGGTTTCTACTTAAACCGGCAGATAATAAAAGAAACTAAATCCTTATGCAAAGCAATTTTACAAACATTTCTGCTTTATTCACTTTTTCTAAGTATACCATCATTT
This sequence comes from uncultured Candidatus Scalindua sp., assembly GCA_964584595.1. Classification (GTDB taxonomy): domain Bacteria; phylum Planctomycetota; class Brocadiia; order Brocadiales; family Scalinduaceae; genus Scalindua. Next base: position 5,452 of record CAZPAM010000037.1, read on the forward strand.
CAACGTAACATAGTACTTGTTTTATTAAGTTAATTTTCTTGGATTAAAATATTGTAAATGTATACGGGTATAGATATTATTGAAATTAAAAGGATTGAAAAGGTCTTTGATTCACATAAAAATTTTATAAAGAGAGTATATACTTCTGACGAAGTAGAATATTGTCAGTCCAAAAGGAATTGTTATCAACATTATGCCGTGCGTTTTGCCTCAAAAGAGGCTGTACTCAAGGCATTTGGGACAGGTTTAAGAGACAGGATGAAGTGGACGGATATAGAAACACTAAATGACGAATTGGGCAAGCCCTATGTAAATCTTTATGGCAGGGCAAAAGAACTGGCAATAGAAAAAAATATTGGTGAGATATCGGTTTCACTGTCGCATTGTAAAGACTATGCCGTAGCACATGTACTGTTAGTATCTAAAGAACCATATATAGGAACAAAAGAATAAAATGAAAAAACTAATCCTTATAAATCCTCATCCGATAGGTAACGTAGGTGAGGAAAATGTTTCAGTACTAAACCAGATGCCGGTAAATCTGGGATATTTGAAGGCATTAACACCTGACAACTGGGAAGTAGACATAATAGATGAAACTCAGGAACTGGCGGTGGATGAAAAAGGTGAAAATGTCTGTTTCGATAAGACGAATGTCGCCCTGGTAGGAATAACGTCTGTAAGTTATCAGGCAAACAGGGCATATCAGATCGCCACCGCATGCAAAAGGAATGGAATACCCGTCATAATGGGTGGAGTACACGCCACAAGCTATCCTGAAGAGACGGCCAAATACGTTGACTCTGTGGTAATAAGAGAAGCTGTTCCTATATGGGAACAGATAATTTCTGATTTCGAGAAAAGCGAACTCAAGCCAACATATGATGGCGGCCTGACTCCTATGGAAACATATAAGGAGCTTCTACCGGATAGAAAGTTTTTGACAGATAAATATAAATACAGGTACTCCGGCATTATTACAACCGCTGGATGTCCGTTTAGTTGTGAGTTCTGTTCAGTTCCACAGTTCCAGGGAAGAAAGTACAGAGAAAGGCCTATAGAAGATGTCCTGAACGAACTGGAGGCAATAAAAGGGCAATATAGAGGACTCATTCTGACAGATGAGAATTTCTACGGCCATAGCAAGAAATCATACGAGAGGGTCAGAACCCTTTTTAAGGGGATGGTTGACAGAGGTATTTACCAGAACTGGTTCGGGTTTACTTCGTTGAACATTTATGAGGATGACGAAACACTGGACTATATAGCAAAGAGTGGATGTGTTGGTGTGCTCATTGGAATTGAATCTATAAATGAAGATGCGTTAAAATCAATGAATAAAGGTGTTAATCTTCGTATAACAATAGATAAATATAAAGAGGCAATAAAGAATATAAGGAAGCATGGGCTTGCAGTCTGGGGAACTATGGTTTTTGGAAATGACAATGACACACCGGATACATTTAAAGATGTAGTTGATTTTATATTAGATGCAAAGATCGACATAATGACTTGTGGTATTTTGTGTCCATTTATTAATACGCCATTACAACAGAGGCTTGATGGTGAAAACAGACTGTTCAGAACGAACTTTCCTGAAGACTGGATTTATTACACATCGCATCATTTAACGTATATTTTGTCTAAACTCTCACTTCAGGAATTCATTGATGGCATAGAGTATGTTTATAAAAACATATATTCAACTGAAGTAATAAGAAAAAAATTCAGAGCGGCAAAAGACGAAATGAATAATCTCAACGCCGCAATGTTTGCCTTCAGGGTTAATCTTGACTGGCAGGAGGTTTATAAACATCTGCTGGAAAACCTGAGAGAGCTACAAGCTTCAGGAGATTACGAAAGAGCCCTGGAACGTTACGAATCACTGAAAAATCAGAAAAATCTGGAGATGGCTAATACGAAAACTTAGGTGATTGATTAGCTTGTTTCTTGATAATAAGAGTCCAAAGAATAAATCCCCCCTACTCCCCTTTTGCTAAGTGGGAATAAGGGGGATTTCCATTTTCCAAAGGATTAGACATGCCAAAAGTTGTTGTCACCGGTTTAGGATTAGTAATCGCCAATGGTATTGGTGTTGCAAATGCGTGGGATGCCCTCATGAATGGAAAAGACGGTACCGCGGAGTTAAGGTCTTTCGATACTTCACAGTACAAAGTACATCGTGCGTGTGAGGTAAAAGATTTCAAAATTGATACAGTCTTTGAAAACGAAACCACTGCGAATACGATACATAAATATACATACACTGCTGCAAGGGAGGCTCTGGAAGATAGTGGCCTGGGTAATATTGCCGGATATGACAGTGAAAGATTTGGTATCGCAGTTGGAACCCTCGCCGGCGAACTGCCTCCTTTTGAATACCTGCTGCGCAATGCGCCTAAGGACAAGGCCAATGGCTTTGACATGGGTGTTGCTCTCACATATCCACCATCTTCCATAACCACACTGCTCTCTGAAGATTTTGGTTTTGAAGGACCGAACATGGTCTCACTGAATGCCTGTTCTTCAGGCAATCACGCTATTGCCTGGGCATTAGACCTTTTATATGAAGGGAAAGTTGACGTAATGCTGGTAGGCGGCGGCGAGCTTATACCACAAACCGAGTTCACGCATTTTCATAATCTAAAGGCCTTAGCACCTGAAAAGTGTCAGCCATTTGACAAGGATAGAAAGGGTCTTGTAATCGGTGAAGGTGCAGGAATAATGGTGATAGAAACATTGGACTTTGCATCAAAGAGAAATGCTAATATTTATGCAGAATTGAAGGGTTATGGAATGAGCTGTGACGGGCATCATATGACGGCACCTCACCCTGAAGGAGCAGGTGCAATAGAGGCCATGTCAAATGCACTATCCATGGCCGGGGTGTCATATGAAGGTGTAGACTACATCAACGCCCATGGGACCGGAACACCATTAAATGACATTATGGAAACGCTGGCCATAAAATCAGTTTTTAAGGAACGGGCAAGTGACATACCGGTCAGTTCCATAAAATCCATGATCGGACACACAATGGGTGCAGCCAGTGCGATAGAATCTGTCGTCAGCTGCCTGTCCATTAAGAATAACTCTATTCCACCTACCATACACTATAAAACTCCGGACCCTCAGTGTGATCTGGATTACGTGCCAAATGAGGGACGCGAGATGAAAATCAACTGCGTGTTAAATAACTCCTTCGCCTTTGGTGGAAACAATGTCACGAATATTTTCAGTAGATTTTAAATGAATAAAAAAGCTGTAGTCACCGGTATTGGAGTTGTATCTCCACTGGGTATTGGACATCAGGATTTCTGGAAGAATCTTGTTTCAGGCAATTCCGGCATTGCTCCAATGGAGTGCATTGACTTGTCAAAATATGATTGTAAAAACGGTGCAGAGGTAAAAGGATTAAACACTGAAGAGTTTTTAGGGCGTAAAGGTTTAAGGTATCTTAATAATGGGACTAAGTTTCTGGGTTCCAGTGTAAAGATGGCAATTGATGATGCAAACCTGGAGATAGATGAAGAGGTGTCAAACCAGACGGGAATCATCATAGGTTCTTCCCTTGGAAATTTCTCTCAGACAACAGATTATTTTCATGACATCATCAGGGAAGGCCCTTCAGATGTATCTCCTATGAAGAGCTATGACGTTGCCCTGAATTCATCTATAAACTATGCCTCCGTTGTCTTCAAGTTGAAGAGTTTTGCAAGGACAATTTCTTCCGGCTTTACATCAGGTACCGATGCGATTGGTAATGCCATTAAACTTATACAGAATGGAAAGACAAACGTGATCATAGCGGGTGGAGTCGAGCAGATCTCACTGGATCTATACATGATATTTTATATGAGAAAGATGCTGGCAAGAGCCAATGGCACAGGGAATGAGATCAGTATGCCGTTCGACAAAAGAAGAAGTGGCTTTATTATGAGTGAAGGCAGTTATGTATTTGTATTGGAAAACCATGATTATGCCGTAAGCCGCGGGGCAAGAATCTATGGTGAAGTGTCCGGCTATGGAAGTGTCTTTGCAGGTAGCAGGAACAGCGATATTGGAAAAAGAGTTGAAAAAGCAGGAAGCGCAATGAAGAAATGTATAGATGATGCCGGTATGTCGATGGGAGGTATAGACCTGATTAACGCTAATGGGAATTCAGGCAAACTGCCAGACCTCATAGAGACAAAAGCTATCAAAGAACTATTTGGAGATAGAAGCAAAGAAATTCCTGTTCATAGCGTTAAGTCTACATTAGGAGAAAGTTATGGAGCGTCGGGAGCAGCACAGACAGCGTCCGCTTTACTTTCCATTAACAATGGTATAGTGCCACCAACCATTAACTACGAAGAGAAAGATCCTGAATGTAATCTGAATATAGTTGGAAAAAAACTTGAAAAAGAGGTAAACACAGTCCTCATAAATTCGTTTGATTTATCCGGAAACAACTCTTGCCTGATTGTTAAAAAACATGAGTAAATTATTTGAACCAATAAAAATAGGTAGATTAGAAATAAAAAACAGACTTGCCATGTCTGCAATGGATCTTGGGTTTACGTCGGACGGTTCTATAAATAAGCGTTTTATTGATTTTTATGTAGAAAGGGCTCGTGGCGGTGTTGGGTTAATTGTAGTGGGCGGATGTTATCCTGAAATGACCGGCAAGGTATGGAAGAGCATAATTGGCCTGGATAAGGATGAATTTATTCCGGGACTAAAGAAATTAACCGATACGATCCATAAATATGATGTCAAGGTCGCCGCACAAATTCTTCATGGAGGCAGAAGCGCATCTTCATTTTTCTCGAAAACGCATCCTGTATCGCCATCAAGCCTGGCACACGTCAACATAAAGCAGGCGCCGCACGCATTGACCATACCCGAGATAAAGAAAGTAATAGAAGGATTCGTCGCTGCCACAGTAAGGGTAAAGAAGGCAGGGTTTGATGCAGTAGAAATACACGGCGGCATGGGCTATCTTATCAATCAGTTTCTCTCGAAGGCAACAAATAAGAGAAAGGACAGATATGGCGGCAGTCTTAAGAACAGGATAAATTTTGCAAAAGAGATGGTCATAGCCATAAGAAAGAAGGTGGGAAAAGGTTATCCCATAATCTTTCGTATGTCAGGTGCAGATTTTGTGGATGAAGGCCTCAAGATAGATGAAAGTGTTGAGATAGCAAAGGAACTTGAGAAAGCAGGTGTAGATGCGTTTAATGTTTCTCCCGGTTGGCATGAGAGCCGCACACCCATAATGCTCATGGCCATCCCCAGGATGTCTTACATCTTCTTGTCCGAAAAGATCAAGGATAATGTAAAAGTACCGGTAATCGGATCGGTACGGATAAATGACCTGGCATTAGCTGAAGAAGTTATAGACAATAACAGGTCGGACATTGTTTCAATCGGAAGACCATTAATAGCAGACCCTGAATTACCAAAAAAATACAAGAGGAAACAATTTGACGATATCAGAAGATGTATTGCCTGTAATCAGGGATGCTTCGATTCTCTGTTAAACTTCAAATCTGTAAGTTGTCTATATAATGTCAGAGCAGGCAGAGAAAGTGAATTAAAGATCAGGAAGGCTAAAAAGAAGAAGAAGGTAATGGTTATTGGCGGCGGGCCGGCAGGTATGGAGGCAGCAAGAATTGCCGCTTTAAGAGGACATGACGTGCATTTATTTGAAAAAACAGATGTACTTGGCGGACAATTGAGATACGCCTACATTCCTCCGGGAAGGGAAGAGATAGAGAATGTTATTAAATTTCTGGAAAATCAGATAAAAAAATTGAATGTAAAAATACAATTCTGCAAAAATGTAGATGTGAAAACTATAAAAGAATTAAAACCGGACGTTGTAATTGCTGCTGCAGGCGGGAGTCCTATTATCCCTAAGATTCCGGGAGTTAAGGAAAAGAATGTTGTTGTGGCCGAAGACGTGTTTGACAACAGGGTACAGGTCGGCAAAGACGTCGTAATCATAGGCGGAGGCACTATAGGCTGCGAGATTGCCCTTCACACTGCAAAGATGGGGGCAATGGAACCTGAAGTTGCCTGCTTCCTTCTAAAGAACAGAGTCATAAATGGGGATGAAGCTGTAGAACTTACATCAAAGGGAAAACGAAATATTACTATCCTGGAAATGAAGAACAAAATCGGTGGAAAATTCGGTATCTCAACCAGGTGGGTCATCCTGAAGCAGGTAAAAGATGCCGGTATCAACAGTATAACTGGTGTTAATGTTAAGAATATCAGATACATCAACAAATCAGGTAAAACCTGCGTAACATTTGAGAAGGACAATAAAGATATCAAACTTCTTGCTGATACTGTTATAATTGCGGCAGGATATAAATCCAACCAGAGCCTTACCAGGAAATTAAACGGCAAGATTAATGAATTATATAAAATAGGTGATTGTGTAGAGGTCAGGACTGCACTCGAAGCAATACATGAAGGATTTGAAGCAAGTCTGAGGATTTAAGATTATGAAAGACATACGAATGAACAGGGGTGACGATTCCGGTTACCAGCATTTGGAATGTGAGGAGATAAAACTTCAGGAAGATAAATATGCAGGTATTATCAAGATGAAAAAGACTCCGAGGAATTCTATAGGTTCCTGGCTGCTGGATGCTATATATGACAAGATAGATTCCTACGAAAAAGATGAGAGAATAACGTCCATAATAATAACAAGCAGTATCAGAGGCGTTTTCTGCGATGGTGCAGACCAGGACGAATTATTTGGTTCATGGATCTCAGGGTTGGTAGCAGAAAAAAACTACGACAGGTTCGTAAGGGCTCATGAAATGTATATAGAGATTGAGAACTGCAGAAAGCCGCTTATTGCGGCCCTTAATGGTGTTACAATTGGCGCAGGACTTGAGCTTGCATTATTGTGTGATATTCGCATAGCATCTGAAATAGCATTCTTCAGTTTGCCGGAGGCAAAACCTGAGTTGAGTATAATCCCCGGCCTTGGCGGAACCATAAGGCTACCCAAGGTCATAGGTGCCGCCAGAGCCAAGGAGATGCTGTTTTCGGCAAAGATGATCCGTGCAAGGACCGCCCTTGCATGGGGATTGGTTAATGCGCTGGCACCTTCCAGAGAGGTGCTAAAAGAATCTATAGAATTTGCACGTAATCTGGCAGAAAATAATGATACTGCTATACAAACAATGAAAAAATGTATAAACTACGCAGTTGACCATGATATAAGAAAAGGTATTGAATACGAAGTAGAGCTCTTTGCTGAAATGATGCGTTTAAAGCTGGTTGAGAAAGAAGCTCACCGTGAAACTCATAAAGTAAAATCTTAAAAGAAATATAATAAAAATTTCCGGAGGTAAGACTATGAGTAACAAGACAGCAATAGTAACAGGTGGTACCAGAGGTATAGGTAGAGCGATAGCACTTGAGCTGGCAAAAAACGGATGTAATGTTGCCTTCAACTATAGCAAGAGTGATGACCTGGCAAATGAACTCGTAAAGGAGATAGAGGCACTCGGAGTCAAGGCCATAGCAAAAAAGGTGGATGTGTCGAATTTTGAGGGTGCCAAGGAGATGGCAAAAGAGGTTAAGGATGAATTTGGACAGATAGATATTCTGGTTAACAATGCTGGAATCACGAGGGATAAACTTCTCGCCTTAATGAAAGAAGATGACTGGGATGATGTGCTCAATATAAATCTGAAGAGTGTGTATAATTTCTCCAAGGCCGTCATAATGACCATGGTCAAACAGAAACGCGGAAACATACTCAACATAACTTCAGTCAGCGGTATTGCAGGTGTAGCGGGACAGGCCAATTACTCGGCCTCTAAAGCCGGAATGATCGGTTTTACAAAGGCCCTTGCGAAAGAGGTTGGTAAGGCAAATATTAATGTGAATGCTATTGCATGTGGATTTATAGAGACAGATATGACCTCTGAGCTTCCGGAAGAATACAAAACAAAGATGATAGATATGACTTCACTAAAGCGATTCGGCACTACTGATGACGTGGCGAAGATAGCTATGTTTATGCTTTCAGACGATGCAAAATATATTACCGGCCAGGTACTGTCTGTTGATGGAGGACTGGCATTATAATTTAAATAGGACGCCGATTTTCACAGAGCAGATATACAGATATGGTTTAATAAGACGGAAAGGAGTTTATTTAAAATGCTCTTCTTGTTAAAAGTTGAAATAAAAAAAATACCTGATATACCGGTAAAAGATTTCTTTGGATTTATTATCAAGGAATGGGAATACTTTATCAGGATGAAAAAAAGGGGTAGGATCCTTGCCGGCGGGAAACTGGCCGGCAGCAGAGGAGCCGCCGCTATTATTGAAGTTGATACTAATGAAGAGCTTGATCAGCTCGTAACAAACCTGCCACTCTTCCCCTTTTTCACTGATATAGAAATAACCCCGCTCGTCCCCACAGACAAGGCCCTGCTCGACGTCAAGCGTATCCATTCGTTGATGAAGTAGAAATCACAATAAACATAATATTTTAGTTGCAGGCTAAAGCAATATACACTTAGTGTGAGATGAAACGTACGTTTGATCATAAAATAGGCATAATTTCAGACACGCACGGCCTTATCAGGAAAAGTGTTGTCAAATCATTTAATGACGTGGATTTGATTGTGCACGCGGGAGATGTGGGAAAACCGGAGGTACTTGAGACTCTACAAGGAATAGCCAGGGTTTACCCTGTCCGTGGAAATGTTGACGGTGGCAAATGGACTGACAACCTGCCTTTCACCGAGTTTGTACAAGTGGGCCAGACACATTTATATGTTCTCCATGACGTTAATGCACTAGACCTGGACCCGGTTGCAGCGGGATTTAACGCTGTTATCAGCGGCCATTCACACATGCCCAAGATCGAGTATCGAAACGGGGTGTTGTTTCTAAACCCCGGAAGCGCAGGGCCTAAACGACCTGAACTTCCAGTTTCCATAGCGTTTTTGTATATAAATGGAGTTTCGATAGACGCTGAAATAGTAGAGTTAAAGGGATAAGTCTTGTCGGTGGGTAGTGCCCACCCGACTGTCTATGCAGAGCATGGGAATGATTAAAGTGAAAACGAGGACTGCGGTCATGATGTTCTGCCCCTGGTCTTCTTATAATCTATTTGAAGGTACTTTTCAGTTTCTTCTTTTGCTTTCAGAAGTGAATCAGGATAAGAACCCATTAGCATATGATAATATTGATTCATATGTTCAAATTCCTTTTCTACTTCGTCCTCAGTAAACCTTAAAACTTTTTCATAATAATCAATTGCAGTAATGTATTCTTTCTTCCTGTCGTACATCTGGCCCAACGCCATGTAAAGCAAAGGATTGTTTGGTGCTATCTCAAGCCCTTTATTAAATAATTCTTCCGCTTTATCATATTCCTTATTATCCCCATAAAGAAACCCTAGCACACCAAGGACATAAATATCTCTGTTATTTAACTCCAATGCCTTCTTGTAACTCTCTTTAGCTTTATTAACTGAAGCGGTAACAGATGATTTCATAAAAACACCTATTACTTGTTGCATCATCGCATTCCTTACGTAGGCATCTCCTCTAACAATATAGTTTCTATAATCAGCCGGAAAATATTCAACAAACTGGTCAATTAAATCAAGATTACCACTATCAAATATTATATTTACAACCTCTTCATGGTTTCTTTCATAATCAATACTTTCAATGCAACTAATTGCATTTGATTCTGCATGACTATGAAATTCATCGCCATCCAAAACCAATCTTTCAAGTTTTTTCAATGCTCTGGTTTGAGCACATCCTATTAATGAAACTAAAATAGTGATAATGCCTACTACAGTTCCAAATTGTGATAAATATCTTTTCATCATTAAAGAATTGTAACCTAAGCTGAACATCAACTACTCCACCTTCTTTTTCATTATTTTATCCATATCCTTCTGAATTTGTTCTTCTGCTGATTCTTTTGCTTCGTGGTAACATACATAACAGATATCACCCTTGTCAGTCTTCATCTTCTTCCATTCATCTTTAACGCCCAGGTAACGTCCACATTTCCAGCAATTTGCCATAATATTTCAAAGAAAGGTTTTAGACAAGACTAGCGAGACGAATTGGATTTGTCAAATATCCTTTTTTGTCCCGTTATCTTGTCTAATGTTTTTAAGGTCCTTCTAGTCACGCCGAAAGAAGCTTCTTCACAACAGATTTTCTATTATCTTATTCCCGGGTTCGAATTCATTTAATTGACTCAACCCGAGATTCTCTATTGCCGCTTTTATAAGCTCTTCTTCAGGATTATTACCTGCATAAAAGGTTCCGGCCTCTACCAGGGCTTCTTTTGGAACCAGGCCGATTACCTCACTCCCCGTTGCCTCTACTCCATGTTCATGGGCTTGAGTCTTTACAGTCTCAAAAGCCGTATGAATAGGAGTTTCCTTATAGTTAGTCAGGTTCATGGAAACCTGTGATATATTGTATTCCCTTAATTCAACACCTATTGCCTTTACATATTTCAACATTCCAGGGACTCTTTTCTTTTTACCGGTCTCATCCTCTATCATCGAGCCGGACTCTCTCACCTTCCTTGCTATCTCGTTAGCAACACGAATATCATCAAAACTCAGGTTCACATTATAGGCAATCAGAAAGAATCTGGCCCCGATCACTGTTGCACCGGATTTCCTTATCTTGTCGTTGTATTCTACCGGCCCGTAATCCGGTACCAAATCTCTCAGCTTTTGCTCCAGGCCTTCATATTCTCCCTTCCTGATATTTTCAAGGTTTCTTCTTTCTTCTGACCTTGCAGCATCTTCATATAGATATACAGGGATGCCAAGTTTCTCACCAACGTCTCTTCCCAGTTCGTCTGCTAATTTTACACACTCTTCCATTGTTGCATTGGCAACAGGTATTATCGGACAGACGTCCGTTGCACCTATTCTCGGATGCTCTCCCTTTTGACGTGACATGTCTATAAGTTCCGACGCAGTAGATATCGCATTAAATGCCGCTTCTCTTACACCGGAAGGCTCCCCGGCAAAGGTTATTACTGTCCTGTTGTAGTCCTTGTCAGGCTCTACATTCAAGAGCTTGACATTTTGGGTTGATTTTACCGCGGATGCAATCTTATCTATAATATCCAGGTTCCGACCTTCACTGAAGTTTGGTACGCATTCGATGACTTTTTTATCTGTAAGCATAACTATCTATGTCAGAAAATTATTTAACAGGATCATATCCCGATCCGCCAAATGGATGACATCTCAAGATTCTCCAGATACCCTTCAATATCCCTACCACAATACCTCTTTTCTCAATTGCTTCAACTACGTATTGTGAGCATGTTGGATAGAAACGGCATGAGGGATGTAAGAGAGGAGACAGAATTGCCTGATAAACCTGTACAAATTTAATTAATAAATATTTCATTTTGCTAATTCTTCATTAATTTGTGACAGAATCCTCTTAAATTTATCTTCTACTGCCCCGAGTGAGAGATCCGTCAACCCCGGCCTTGGAATTATTATTATGTCTACACCTTTGCTCAACAAACTTTTGTTTAATCTGTATGCCTCACGGAAAATCCTCTTAAACCTGTTGCGCTTAGGCGAATTGCCATATTTCCTCCCCACAACAAGACCCAGACGAGAAACAGAATCATCGTTTAATAATGCATATATCTTTACCTGATCGTTGCCGTAAGCCTTCCCATTATCAAAGACCCTCTGGAATTCTTTTCTCTTCAGCAGACGTTCTTTCTTGGTAAAACGTTGATCCATTTTTCTAATATTAATGTTTTTAAATCATATATTCAAGGAGAAACAAAGCACATCTTCACCATCAATGTCATTCTGCATTTTAACTTGACAGTAAGTTCTTTACTGATAGAATAATTCGATTAATCTGAACTCTCTATTTTATTCATCAACCCCCCATTGATTCCCCTTTTGCGAAAGGGGAAGAATGAAAACACATCGTAAACAATGAAAATAGCCTTGAATGCAAGGTACTATTATATTTAGTGTTAGAGGAATCTATTGGAAACTCTTGAAAAAACCAGGATTGAAAAATTAAACAAACTCAAGGATAAGGGAGTCGAACCTTATGGTGCATGTTACAAAAACGCCACACCTCTGAACGAAGTAATAGAGAGTTACTCGGAGGAAGACGAAGGAAAGAAGGTAAAATGCGCCGGCAGGATCATGACGCTAAGACCTCATGGCAAGGCTTCATTTCTTCACATAAAGGATTGGACAGGCAAACTTCAGGTTTATGTGAAGCTTAATACTGTGGGTGAAGAGAAATATGAAACTTTTCGCCTGTTGGACCTGGGTGACATAATTGGTGTTGAGGGTGGATTAGTTAAGACTCGAACCGGCGAAATAACCGTCTTTGCTGATGACATTACCGTACTTTCCAAAGCCCTGCTTCCACCACCCGAAAAATGGCATGGATTGAAAGATGTAGAAATCAGATACAGGCAGCGTCACATTGATCTCTCATCAAATGATGAGGTAATGGATCTTTTTTTGAAGAGATCTAACATTATAAAATCAATCAGGAATTTCCTTGATGACAGAAAGTTTGTTGAAGTTGAAACCCCTATGATGCAATCCATTCCGGGTGGAGCTGTAGCAAAGCCTTTTATTACCCATCATAACGCATTGGACATGGATTTGTTTTTGCGTATAGCACCAGAATTGTATTTAAAGAGACTGCTTGTTGGTGGTATGGAGCGGGTATATGAAATCAACAGAAACTTCCGTAATGAAGGTCTCTCCACACGGCATAATCCGGAGTTTACGATGATGGAACTCTATCAGGCATATAGCGACTATAACGGAATGATGGAGCTTACTGAGGGTCTGATTTCCGGTTTAGCGCATGGTCTGTATGGTAATTATGAGATTCCTTATGGTGAACGAACGTTAAACTTATCTCCTCCCTGGCAGAGAAGTACGTTTTCTGAGCTCTTGTCAAAGTATGCTAAAGTTGATTTAGGCGATGAAGATGGATTGAAAGCGAAAGGTAAGGAGTTAGGGATTGAGGTTGAAGGTGTCCACAAGGATGTTATTGCTGAGCATATTTTTGGAGAACTTGTTGAGAAGGAGTTATGGAATCCAACGTTCGTAATTGACTATCCGGTTACTATTTGCCCGTTGACTAAATCCTGCGATCATGATCCCAACCTGGCCCAGAGGTTTGAATTGTATATTGCTACAATGGAACTTGCGAATTCCTATTCAGAATTAAATGAACCACTCGAGCAAAGCAAGCGATTTCATGAACAAATAACTGATGATGACACAGAGGGAAAGATAGACGAAGATTTCCTAACGTCACTCAAATACGGAATGCCGCCTGCAGGTGGTTTAGGGATAGGAATTGACAGGCTGGTTATGATATTGACAAACAGTACTTCTATCCGGGACGTAATCTTGTTCCCATTGTTGCGACAGCAATCTTAACAAATTAGTTTTCGATATAACTTATTCTGGCAACATTAACACATGACAGAAACGACTGATAACGCCTACCTGTGTGCAAATGAAATTCACAAGGAATATAGAATAGGTAAAACATCTATCCCTGTACTTAGCGGAATAAATCTGGATGTAAAAGAGGGTGAGATATTAATAATCTTGGGAGCTTCAGGTGCTGGCAAAAGCACACTCCTTCATATACTGGGCATATTAGATACACCAACTTCCGGCCATGTGAGCTTTAAGGGTAAAAATTTAAATATCTTTGGCCAGAAAGAATTAGCTGAAAAGCGAAACAGGATTTTCGGATTTGTATTTCAATTTTATCACCTGTTACCCGATTTCAGTGCATTAGAAAATGTTTTGATGCCGCGCCTGATTGGCAAGAAGTTCTTTAAGACAGTATCTAAAAAAGAGCATACGGAAAAAGCAGTACAGCTTTTAGAACGGGTAGGCCTGGGAAGCAGAATAAACCACAGGCCAAACGAACTCTCAGGAGGAGAGAAGCAGAGAGTAGCAATAGTCAGAGCATTAATGAATGACCCTGAGATATTATTGTGTGATGAGCCAACAGGCAACCTCGATACAAAGTCGGGAAGAGAGATTCAGGAATTAATCTGGGAATTAAACGAGAATACAAAACAAACAGTAGTAATAGTTACCCACGATGAAAGATTTGCGAAATCGGCAGGGCATGTAATCAGGATGGCTGATGGTAAGATTATAGATTATACCAGTAATTGAGAGGTATATAGCAAGTGGAACCTAAGGTATATATAAACGGAAAGTTATATCCAAAAGATGAGGCGAAGATATCTGTCTTCGATCATGGGTTATTATATGGAGATGGAGTCTTTGAAGGCATTAGATGTTACAATGGTAATGTATTCAAGCTTTCTGAACATATCGACAGGCTTTACGACTCTGCCAAGGCGATTTCCATGGAGATACAGTTAACCAGGGATGAGCTTAAGGATGCCGTTATAAATACCCTGAAGGCTAACAATCTAAAAGACTCTTATATTAGATTGGTTGTAACCAGGGGAGTAGGAAAACTCGGCCTTAATCCTTTTATCTGTGCTGAGTCACAGGTTATAATCATAACAGATTTCATTCAACTATATTCCAAAGAGTTATACGAAAAGGGCCTTGATGCAATTATCGTCCCTACAATTCGCAATCATTCTGATGCACTCAACCCGAATGTAAAATCCTTGAATTACCTAAATAATATTCTGGCAAAGATTGAGTGTATTAATGCAGGAGCGACCGAGGGAATTATGTTAAATAAGGATGGTTATGTGGCAGAAGGTACCGGTGATAATATTTTTATAGTAAAGGATAACGAAATCGTTACACCACCCACCACTGCAGGAATATTAATAGGAATAACGAGAAACGTTGTTATTGAACTTGCTAACGAGGCAGGCATGACGGTGAAAGAAGAACAACTGTCGCGGGATGATTTATATAATGCCGATGAATGCTTTTTGACCGGAACTGCAGCAGAAATTATTCCTGTGGTCAATTTAGACGGAAGAAAAATCGCATCAGGAAAACCCGGCAAAGCCACTCTCAGCCTGTTAAAGAAATACCAGGAACTTACAACTCACTCTTCTGCGTGAACATACTTCCCTGCTTTTTTGTGAACAGCGTTTCATAAAAGATCAAGCCAACTCCTACACATATTAGAGAATCCGCAACATTAAAGGTCGGCCAATGGTACCCCATGCCTAAATGAACATCTATGAAATCTCTAACATGATGATGGAAGATCCTGTCCCATAAAT
>CAZPAM010000037.1:20734-24047 GCA_964584595.1 uncultured Candidatus Scalindua sp.
GCTTTACTCCAGTTCAGCACCGTAACCACTCAACAAATGGCAATATAGAATCATACCAAAAGCAATACTGGGAAGTAATCCGGACTTGTCGAAACTTTTGTAAAACCACAGAATAACACCTATAGCTGCTATACAAAAAAAAATGAGGATATTGTTTCTGCCTTGAGCAAAGCCAAAAACAACACCCTCATTTTCACTGCAAACAATTCCCAGAAAACCTTTTATAATTACATGTCTTCCGGTATCTTTAAAGTTTGCAAATACTATCCACTTTGTTAGAAGGTCAAGAAGAATACCGGAAAAAGCAACAGCTAGAAACAAAATGATATTTTTCGAGGCCTTAAGTCTTATCAGATTCTTCCTCCTCATGTCTTTGACATTCAATACAGTTCTTTACATAAGGCAACGCTGTTAAGCGTGCTTTGGAGACTTTCTTTCCACACTCCTCGCACGAACCAAACGTTTTATTACCTATCCTTTCCAAAGCTTCATCTATCGCCCTTAACTCTTCCTCGCCATTTTGAATAAGCCCGATGGTTAAATCGCGATCATAATTGTCAGTGCCAACATCAGCCATGTGGATAGGCACGTTTGACAAATCTCCTGAAGCATCCTGTCTGGATTTCCCTAATGCTTCGTCTTCCATAAAGTTTACGTTTCCCGCCAGCTTTTGACGAAGCTCAAGAAGTATTTTTTTGTATTGTGCTAATTCTGCTGCCTTCAATCCAAGCCCCCTCCTACTTATTTAACATCTTATATAAACGAAGAATTATACCATATTTCTTCTTCATTAAAAAGGGTATTTCTCCAAAACGATGAATGAATATAACTAAAAACAAATTAAAGTCAAGGGTTTTCTGATGTCTGCAAACTACCCCAAATTTAAGCTTATACAGGCCATAAAAAAAACAAACTTGATTATTCTTACGATATATAGTATTACGTGTAAAAACCTTTTTTAGCGGAAAATCAGACACGAATTTGTCTATTTTTTCAACAACCGCAAGGTGTTTTTTATGCATTTTATTGCACTTTTATAAAAAAATATTTTATTAATTCTCGAAGAATATGCAGAAAATAACACATGAAATTATAATAGTCGTAGACTTTGGTTCACAGTACTCCCATCTGATTGCAAGGAGAATCAGGGAACAAAATATTTATAGTAAAATTGTATCATATAAAATAACTCCTGAAGAAATCAAGCAGCTGAATCCAAAGGGTATAATCTTGAGTGGCGGGCCTTCCAGTGTATATTCTTCTAATGCACCACGATGTGATGAGAAAATACTTTTCATGGATATTCCCATTTTAGGAATATGTTATGGATTTCAATTAGGCAGCCAAATACTAGGTGCTGAAATAAAATCATCAGAAAACAGAGAATATGGAAATACCAAATGTACCATCAAGGACCATACTTCTCTTTTTGATGATACACTGGGTGATTCTATAGATGTCTGGATGAGCCATGGTGATCAGGCAATAGGTCTTCCTGAAGATTTCCAATCACTTGCATATACGGAAAATTGCCCTTACGCAGCAGCAAGACATAAAGAAAAGAACTTCTATGGCGTTCAATTCCACCCGGAAGTTACACATACTCCAGACGGCAAGCAAATTCTGAAGAATTTCCTTTTCAAGATCTGCGAATGCTCCGGTGATTGGGAGATGAGTTCATATATAAAGAGTGCCATAAAAGATATACAAGAACAGGTGGGAACTGAAAGAGTTATTTGCGGCCTGTCAGGCGGCGTAGATTCTGCTGTTGCCGCTGCTCTTATTTACAAAGCAATAGGAAATAAGCTTTCTTGTATTTTCGTAGACAACGGATTGCTGAGAATGAATGAATTTGAAAGTGTAATAGAAGCCTTCAACAATAATTTCAAAGTAGATTTACATCCTGTTAATGCAAGGGATAGATTCCTGGAGAAATTATCGGGTGTAACCGATCCGGAGCAGAAACGAAGAATTATTGGTCATGAGTTTATTGATGTGTTCAAGGAAGAAGCAAATAAGTTAGCTGATATTAAATACCTGGCACAGGGCACACTCTACCCGGATATTATAGAAAGTGTTTCCGCACATGGCGGCCCTACTGCCACCATAAAAAGCCATCACAATGTGGGAGCATTGCCTGCAGAATTGGGGTTTGAACTTGTCGAGCCCCTGAAGGAGCTTTTCAAAGATGAAGTGAGAAAAATGGGCTCGGAACTTGGCCTGCCGGATGAGATTATATGGAGGCACCCCTTTCCCGGCCCTGGCCTTGCCATAAGGATAATAGGAGAAATTACAGAAGACAGATTGGAAACCCTCAGATATGCAGATGAGATAATGATCCAGGAGATAAAATCAGCAGGTTTTTATGGGAAAATTGCTCAAGCATTCGCCGTCTTTTTACCTGTAAGCACCGTTGGTGTTATGGGAGATGAGAGAAGCTATGAAAACGTTATCGCTCTTAGGGCTGTCGAAACAACTGACTTTATGACGGCAGATTGGGTAAAATTACCATACGAAGTACTGGCCAGCATTTCAAGCCGCATAATTAATGAGGTCAGAGGAGTTAACCGTGTTGTTTATGATATCAGTTCAAAACCACCAAGCACTATTGAGTGGGAGTGATTTAAAACCTGCCAACAATCAATCTCACCATCAAAAAGGGCAAATATATTTTTAACTTACTGTAACACCTTTTTCTGACGATACTGTTACGGCACTGCTCTTATACCAGTCCTGGTAATAATCTCCTGAATCGTATAGCTTACGCAGATTTTCCAGTACCTGTTCAAATACCTGTATCCAGTCAGAACCAACCCTGAAGCCGAACATGGCATTACGCTTACCGTGAGTTGTACTTCCGATAGTCTGAAGTGATTTCCTGAATCTCAGTCTCAGATTGTCAGCAGCATAAAGATGATCATACATATATTGCATGCCTTCTATGAACTCCTCAAGGTTCATATCTACGAGTCTGTGAACAACATGAGCCGTGTCGTAATATTTCCAATCTTCAGGATAATTCTTTCTGAAAATTCTCTTTTCAGAATCAAGCCTATCATAAAGCGCTGTCTTAGGAAACGGACAATTAATTCCAAAGGTAAGAACATCAATATTATTTTCCAGTACAAAGTCTGTCATTCTTTTGAATGAATCTTTGTCATCACCATCTGCTCCCAAAACTATGGATCCCCAGACAACCAGGCCATGATCATGGATTTTTTGAACGCTGTCATAATAATTGTCAGCACCAATCCTTAAATTAGTCGTTTTATTCATCTTTTCCAGAACCGCTTCATTTGTTGATTCTATGCCG
>CAZPAM010000038.1:0-2730 GCA_964584595.1 uncultured Candidatus Scalindua sp.
TATTAGCCCCGGCATCAATTACCATGCATGCACCATGAAATGTCGGTATGGATACAGCTATCCCCGGACGTTTAACATGTTCCAATGTACGAAGGAATAAGGATGCTGCTGCTACTGTTGCGCCAGTGTTCCCAGCACTTACTACGGCATCCGCTTCTTTTTCTAAAACCAACTTGATACTTTTAGTGATTGACGAGTCAGTCTTCTTCCGTACGGCAACTGTCGCAGACTCATTCATGTCTACTACTTGAGAAGCATGTACAACGGAGATATTTCCAAAAGTAGCACCACACGCAGCTAATTCGTTTTGAATTCGCTCTTGATCACCTACTAATATCATCTCGTGATCAGTATAGACGCGTGCCGCATCCACGGCCCCCCTTACAATCTCAAAAGGAGCTTCATCTCCACCCATTGCATCAACCGCGATACGCATAACCTATGCTCTCTCTACAGCAATTACCTGTTTGCCACGATAATAACCACAATTA
Organism: uncultured Candidatus Scalindua sp.; assembly: GCA_964584595.1. GTDB lineage: Bacteria > Planctomycetota > Brocadiia > Brocadiales > Scalinduaceae > Scalindua. The sequence goes on from CAZPAM010000038.1 coordinate 492, forward strand.
TGACAAACTGTATGTGGTTTCTTTATTTGTTTACAATGAGGGCAAATGAATTTCTTTGACCTGTTGCCTGATGTACTTGTAGCAAATTCAGAACGTGGAATGTTTGGAGGGTTCAGCGCGTCATGTGAACGCCTCTTGCCTGTCCTTGAACTGGAATGCCTTCTTTTTGGAAGTGCCATTATGTCGCCCTTTACTAAAATCTAAAATAAATAAGGGAAGAAGAAGAAAGAAAGGGAAAGTATACGGCATTATCTTCAGTACCAAGCCTCCCGTTACTCTCTTGTCCTTCCCTTATTTTATCCCCTTGAAGCTCAAATACTTATAAGAACTCCCCTAAATTAAGAATTTTCGTATTCTATAATCGCACCTTATATTTGTCAAGTAAAAACATCATAGAAGGTTACGTACAATTCTCTATTTTCTCCTGTATTATTCTAAATCCTAAATCAATGGCTTCATTAATCTTATCAGGAAACTGCCCACCGGCTTGAGCCATATCTGCACGCCCACCACCACCACCACCAACAACCTTTGCAATATCCCCGGCTATATTGCCGGCATGAAGCCCTTTCTTCACTAAATCGTTACTCAACGAAGTTAATAATGTTACCTTACCATCCTCCGTAGTTCCTAATACTATCGCGACAGAACCCAGACTTTCTTTTAACGAGTCTACAGTCTTCCTTAAATCACCTACATCCACACCCTCTATTACCTCTGTTACAATCTTTACTCCGGATATTTCCCTGGCATTAGCAATCAGTTCAGATGAAAATTCTCTTGCACCTTCTTTTTTTGCTTTTTGCACATCTTTTCTTAAGTCTCTTATTTGCAGCATCAGTTCTTCGGCACGTTGAATGGCCATGTTTTCCTGAACATCTAAAATGTTACATAGCCTATCCAGTGTCTTCTCTTTCTGAATTATCCTTGTGAGAGCATCATTCCCCGTAACAGCTTCTATCCTGCGTATTCCTGCTGCTATTGATGATTCGCTTGTAATCTTAAATAATCCTATTTCACCGGTATTGTTCACGTGCGTACCCGCACAAAGTTCCTGACTGTAATCTCCAATGCTTACCACCCTGACATTCTCACCGTATTTCTCGCCAAACAATGCCGTTACACCTGCATTCCTGGCTTTATCAAGTGCCATTTCTTCAGTACCAACAAGAGCATTTTCTATAATCCTCTCATTCATAAGTTCTTCTATCCTTGCAATTTCATCTTTCTTAATACCTTCAAAATGGTGAAAGTCAAAACGAAGTCTTTCAGGAGCTACAAGGGAGCCGGATTGCTCAGCATGCTTCCCTACTACCTGTCGCAGGGTGTAATGCAGCAGATGTGTTGCCGAATGATTACGCTTTATGGCCGCTCTTCGCCCTTTATCAATAACACAAGTAACGTTTTCATTGGACTTGATCTTGCCATCTACCACCTTACCAATATGCACTATGATGTCATTGGATTTCTTTGTGTTGCTGACTTCAACCTTCGAGTTTTTTGTTTGAACTATACCGGTGTCACCTACCTGCCCTCCGGCCTCCGCATAAAAAGGGGTTTGATCCAGCACTATATGAACTTCCTGTCCTGCATCAGCAGAATCAACCAATTCTCCATCTATAATCAAACCAATGACTCTACCTTCAGTTTCACAATTTTCATAACCCAGGAAGATCGTCTCATTTACTGTTTCTTTAATTGTACCTATCGGACCCTCATCAAATATATTACCGGTCATTTGCGTAGAGGATCTCGCCAGCTCACGCTGTTTTTCCATCTCTCTCTCAAAACCACTTTCATCAACAGTCAGACCACTCTCTTCCAGGATAGATTTCGTCATCTCGAATGGAAACCCAAAGGTATCATACAGTTGAAAAGCATCCTGGCCTGTCAACCTCTTTTGTCCACTCCTGCGAAGGCCTTCCATAAGTTCATCAAGCCTCTTATTCCCCATAAACAAGGTTTCATGGAACCTTTCCTCTTCATTCTTTATAATCCTTGCAATGTTCTCCCGACGTTGTTTTATCTCAGGATAAGTTTCATGCATTACGTCAGCAATAATGGGAACAAGTTTGTATAGAAAGCACTCCTCTTTTCCAAGTTTTAACCCATCACGAACAGCCCTTCTTAAAAGCCTTCTTTCTACGTAACCTCTTCCTTCATTACCCGGCAGAACACCATCTGAGATACAAAATATTATTGCCCTTATGTGGTCGGCTATTCTATTCATCAACTTGCC
>CAZPAM010000038.1:2740-13258 GCA_964584595.1 uncultured Candidatus Scalindua sp.
GTTTTCCGTCTGGCTATCGTATTTAACCTCAGTAATCTCAGAAATATTCTGAATTATGGGCTTAAATATGTCTATCTCAAAATTTGTGCTTACACCTTGTATAACACTGGCCATCCTTTCCAAACCCATTCCGGTATCCACATTCTTGTTTGGTAAAGGCTCAAGTACTCCTCCATCTCTTCTGTCAAACTGTGTAAAAACAAGATTCCACACCTCAACAAAACGTTCGCAGTCACAATCAGGAGCACACTCCTTTCTTCCGCATCCAATATCCTCCCCTCGATCGTAAAAGATTTCTGAGCATGGGCCGCATGGACCATTTGGGCCATCCGAAGGAGCACTTGCCGGCCAATAATTCTCCTTTTCCCCAAACCTGTATATCTTATCTTCAGGAATACCAATCTTCTTCAGCCAGATATCGTATGATTCTTCGTCCTCCAGATAAACACTGACAGACAACTTTTCTTCTGGAAGCTTCATTTCGTTAAGCATAAACTCCCACGCCATCTCTATTGCTTCCAGTTTGAAATAATCTCCAAAGGAAAAATTACCCAGCATTTCAAAGAAAGTGTGATGCATAGGGGTTTTGCCTACATTTTCTATATCACCCGTCCTGATGCATTTCTGGCATGTCGTAGCACTCTTTACTCCCAACGTCCCCTTCCCCAGAAACATATCCTTAAACTGGTTCATCCCTGCACCGGTAAATAACAGAGTCGGATCATCTTCAGGGACAAGTGAATCACTTGGGAATAGAGAATGCCCTTTTTTCTCAAAAAAACTTAAAAATTTTCTTCTGATTACGTTAGTTTCCATAATATTATGTGATATTCTACATGCCTTAATAGCTAAATCAAGGCAAATATTATGACATGATATCTGACTCAAGAACACAATAAGTTACTTCTAAATACATAGAGTACATTAATTTAGCGTTGACAACATCAAACCACTGTATATAATTTTATACTAAATTTAAATTAATGAAAATTTCATAATATTTATTCTATTGGAATAGAAAGGACATCAATTTGCGCAGCGATACTATTACGTGTGGGATAGAGAGATCACCGGCAAGGGCACTGCTTTATGCAACCGGACTGACCAAGGAGAACATGGGAAAACCGTTTATAGGTATTGCCAGCAGTTTTACGGACTTGATTCCCGGACACACCCACATGAGACGCCTGGAAAGAGAGATAGAAAAAGGCATTCATGCCGGAGGTGGCGTAAGTTTCATTTTTGGAGTACCCGGCATTTGTGATGGCATTGCCATGGGACACAAGGGGATGAGTTACTCACTTGCCTCAAGAGAATTAATCGCTGATTTAATTGAGTGTGTTACGAATGCACATTGTCTGGATGGGTTGATATTGTTGACTAATTGCGACAAGATTACACCCGGTATGCTTATGGGTGCCGCAAGAATTGACGTTCCTACTATTGTAGTAACCGGCGGGCCTATGATTTCCGGACGCCGCAATATGAAGAAACTCTCTCTGGTTCGTGATACTTTTGAGGCCGTTGGTAGAAAGCAGAAAGGCGAGATCAGTGAGGAAGAACTAGAATCCCTAGAAAAGGAAGCATGTCCGGGACCCGGTTCATGTCAGGGATTATATACGGCAAACACAATGGCCTGCGTAACTGAAGCGCTTGGAATGTCACTGCCGGGATGTGCTGCTTCCCTAGCTATCTCAGCAGAAAAAGATAGGATCGCCTATAAAAGCGGAGAAAGAATAGTTGAGTTAGTAAAAAGCGACATAAGCTGCAGAAAAATTATGACACAAGAGGCCTTTGACAATGCAATATTAATTGATATGACGCTTGGAGGTTCAACGAATACTTGTCTGCATATTCCTGCAATATCCAATGAAGCCGGTATCGATATAGAACTGGACAGGTTCGATGAAATCAGCAGAAAAGTACCCCAGATAACAAACCTGAGACCTGGCGGCGAACACTTTATGGAGGATCTTTTCTATGCAGGTGGTATTCCGGCGGCAATGAAGAGGCTTGAGGACGCCATTAATGATTGTGCAACCGTCAGCGGTTTCAGTACAAAAGAGATTGCAAAACAGGCAATCGTCTATGATGATGATATTATACGGACAAAGGAGAACGCCTATAACAAGGAAGGCGGCATTGCAGTACTTCATGGAAACATAGCACCCGATGGAGCTGTAATTAAACAAAGCGCACTGCCTGACGACATGAGGGTTTTTAAAGGCCCCGCTAGGGTATTTGGTGGAGAAGAGGAAGCTATGCGGGCAATCATGGATAAAAAGATTCCAAAGGGATCAGTAATGATTATCAGATATGAAGGCCCTCGTGGAGGTCCGGGAATGAGAGAGATGTTATCACCTACTGCGGCACTTGTTGGAATGGGCCTGGATAATTCTGTTGCCTTAATAACGGATGGACGTTTTTCAGGCGGCACAAGGGGTCCCTGCATCGGGCATGTCTCTCCGGAAGCAATGGTAGGAGGTCCATTAGCCCTGATAGAAGATGATGATGAGATAGTAATTGATATTCCGGAACGCAAATTATATGTTGAGTTACCAGACTCAGAACTTGACAGCCGCCGTGCAAAATGGACACCACCTCCATTAGAAGTTACTAAAGGACTTCTTGTCAGGTACGCCAAATGCGTTACATCAGCAGATAAGGGTGCAGTACTCAAGAGCTAGCATGCAAGATTACCCGGTAGTGTAATGGCAACACTAGAGATTTTGATTCTCTCATTGGAGGTTCGAGTCCTCCCCGGGTAACCATCAAAAGTGAAGGATATCCATAATTTAAGGATATTTACCTTTGACATTACGTATGAATGTTATAAAATTATATGTTATATGCTTTTGAAGACGGTATCTTTATCTTGCTGTCATTAACAGCATAGAAATATTAGCAAAAACAGACATTATGAATGCATTATTACTATATCCTGAATTTCCAGATACATTCTGGAGCTTCAAACACGCACTTAAGTTTATACGCAAAAAAGCCACCTTTCCTCCTCTTGGCCTGTTGACAGTCGCCGCAATGCTGCCGAAAGAATGGGCAAAACGCCTGGTGGATGCCAATACAACAAAACTCACGGATAAAGATTTGAAATGGGCGGATTACGCATTCTTCAGCAGCATGGTCGTTCAGCAAAAATCTGCTCGTCAACTCATCAGACGGTGCAAAGAAGCAGGCGTCAAGATTATTGCCGGAGGTCCGTTGTTTACGAGTGAACACGAACACTTTAAGGATGTCGACCATTTTGTACTCAATGAAGCAGAGATAACCTTACCCCCCTTTCTGGAAGACCTGGAAAATGGTTGTGCCAAGCCGATATACAAAACACACGAGTTTGCTGACATTCGAGAAACAGCTGCCCCACTATGGAATCTGGTCAATATGAGTAAGTACGCCTCGATGGTCATACAGTACACCCGTGGTTGTCCATACCAATGCGAGTTTTGTGACGTAACTGCGTTGTTTGGGCGCCGCACACGCACTAAGAGTACCGAACAGATCATTACCGAACTGGATTCTTTCTATGATCTTGGATGGCGTGGAAACGTATTCTTCGTTGATGACAATATTATCGGGAACAGAAGAAGCCTGAAGAAGGAACTGCTGCCGGAATTAATTAAATGGCAGAAGGATCATGAGGCTATAACGTTTAACACTGAAGTCTCCATCAACCTGGCCAAAGACGAGGAATTAATGCAGATGATGTCCGATGCAGGATTTAACACAGTCTTTATCGGAATCGAAACACCTGATACGGACGGCCTGGAAGAATGTGGCAAATCGCAGAACAAAGACCGTGACTTGGCCGAAGACGTACGGATAATTCAAAGAGCTGGAATGCAAGTACAGGCAGGCTTCATTGTAGGATTTGACAGTGATACGCCATCCATTTTCCAACGACAGATTGATTTTATCCAGAAAACCGGAATTGTAACAGCAATGGTAGGCCTGCTCCAGGCACCAACTGGAACAAGACTGTATGAACGTCTGAAAAAAGAGGGTCGGCTGCTCGGACGAATGACAGGAGACAATGCAGATGGTTCAACAAATATTATTCCCAACAATATGGACGCTGATATGTTTCGAGAGGGATACAAAAAGATATTAAGACACATATATTCCCCCGAAAATTACTATAAACGAATTATGACTTTTTTTAAAGAATATAAGGCACCAAAGATTAAGGGTAAAATTACATTAGACCATATCCTGGGATTGCTTAATTCCATGTACCACCTCGGCATTCTGGGTAAGGAACGCGGTCAATTCTGGCACCTCTTGTTCTGGACGTCTCTTCATCGTCGCGAATTATTTCCACTGGCCGTTACGCTTGCAGTTTATGGCCACCATTTTCGCAAGGTCAGCGAACTACACGTTCTTTAAACGCCCATCAGTACTATCAAAACCTACTCTGGAGTTTCTTCCATCTACACAAATATTTAGTAACTACCTTGCCCTCCAGCTTCGTATAGCCTTGAACAAGTGTGTCAAGCCATAAAACACCGTATTAACTATATGCTACTCACAGAATACGTCACTGGAAAGGAAATTGGTTTTTGTTTGACTCTATAAAATACGTGTGCTAATATTTTTGAATTGATTGTCGCAATAACTTTATACAATAAAAGAACTTGTAGTATATTTTAAATAAAAATATTCTTATGAAGATCGCGTATTTTGATTGTTTCTCCGGCGCCAGTGGTGATATGATTTTGGGAGCCCTGATAGATGCTGGATTCAACTGGGAAAAGCTTACCGAAGAACTCAAGAAACTTGGCATAAGCAACTATGAGCTTGATTCGAAAAAAGTGCTTCGGTCTCAGATTACGGGAACAAAGTTTGACGTTTTAGTCAAAGAGGACAAAATAGACAATGAGCACAATAGGAAGAGAACCCTCAAGATTATATCCGGGATTATTAACAAAAGTACGCTGGGAGAGGACGTAAAAAGAGACAGCATCAGAATCTTTGAGAACCTGGCAAAGGCAGAAGCAAAGATACATAACACTTCTCCGGAAGAAGTTCATTTTCACGAAGTTGGCGCAGTCGATTCAATTGTAGATATAGTAGGAGCCGTAATTGCCATCCATGACCTTAAGATTGAAAAGATATACTTTTCGCCGATACGTACTGGTACCGGGTTTGTAGAATGCAATCACGGACAGTTTCCAATCCCTGCACCGGCAACAGTGGAACTATTAAAGGGACATCACGTGATAGGTACGAACATACAACGTGAGCTTACAACTCCTACCGGAGCCGCTATCTTAACCACGTTAGGCATAAACGTAGAAATGTGCCCGGAGATTTCACTGTTACAAACCGGATATGGTGCCGGTAGTAATGAAATTCCACAGATTCCAAATCTCTTGAGGGTGATGATCGGTGAAACAATCACAGTAAGTGAACAAGATGAAGTCTGGATGGTAGAGACAAACATCGATGATATGCCCGGAGAACATTTTGGTTACTTACTGGAAAAGGTATTAGACGCTGGAGCCCTGGATGGATATATAACACCGGTGCAAATGAAGAAATCTCGCCCCGGTACCCTCATCAGTATCATTGTAGATGATGTACACCTGTCCAAAGTAGAGAGAATAATATTCGACCAGTCTACAACATTTGGTATCAGAAAGTACAAGGTAAACCGTAAGAAGCTTTACAGGAAATTTGTTGACGTAAAAACTGAATATGGCATGATTAAAGTCAAGATAGGCACGCTTAACGGATGCATTAAAAATATCACACCCGAACATGAAAATTGCAGAAAGATTGCAGATGAAAAAGGACTTCCGTTAAGACAAGTATATAATGCGGCCATGAATGCTGCCCAGTCAATCGAAGAAAATTAAATTAGTAGCGGAAACCTTTTTACCTGACGGTTTGTTTGGCAGGTAAGTTTCCATCTCTACAAATTACAGACAAATAAAATTACTATCAAGTTGTTTCCCGTTTTCGTCATCCTGTAATGTCATACAGGCAGACTGAAAGGAGCTGATTTATCATGAAACATGTAATATCTGTCCTGGTTGAGAACAAGGTCGGTGTACTGTCACGCATCACCGGTTTATTCAGTGGTCGGGGGTTTAATATTGAAAGCCTGGCTGTTGGAGAAACTGAAGACATGGCCATATCCAGAATGACCATTGTAGTTAGCGGTGACGAGTCAATACTTGAGCAGGTTCGAAAACAATTGGGTAAAGTTGTAGATACAATCAAAGTAACAGATTATACTGGAACTGATTATGTTGAACGAAACCTGATACTTATCAAGGTAAGCGCACTTCCAGGGAAAAGAAATGAAATCATAGAACTGGTAGATGTCTTTAGAGGAAAAATAATTGATGTTGGACAAAAAGACATGATCGTTGAAATATCAGGCCCAGAAGACAGGCTAGAAGCAGTATTAAATCTGCTTCGTCCATTCGGCATAAAAGAGGTTGCGCGTACCGGCAGGATTGCCATGAACCGCGGGCCGAAATAGGATTATTTGATACAGTGTGCAGATAAAACCGAGACAATCCAGACAATGATTAATCATAAAAAGATTTTAATCAAGAACGGAAATGTTCTTGATATCGCAAATAAAAAGGCAGGAGTGTTTGATGTTCTGATTGACAGCTCCAGAATTAAAAGGATTAGCAAAAACATTGATGATAAAAATGCTCTGGTCATAGATGCTAAAGATAAATTAGTAGTTCCCGGCCTTGTAGATGTACATGTTCACCTCCGGCAGCCGGGGCAAGAGTATAAGGAAGATATTTTTACAGGTTCGCGGGCAGCGGCAGCAGGCGGTTTTACTACTGTGGTAGCAGAGCCAAACACGTGTCCTCCGATTGATACTCCATCACGCCTTATTCAGCTTTTAAAAATTGCTAAAAAAGAGAGCATAGTTAATTATTATTCAAAATCAGCTACTACGGCGGGGTTGAATGGGTATAGATTAGTTGATGTTGAAAATTTAAAATTTGCCGGAGCCAGGGCAATCTCTGATGATGGACACCCTGTCGCCGGAAATAGATTAATGTTTAATGCACTTAAAAAGGGAAGAGAGTACGATATTTTAGTTAATCCTCATTGTGAAGAATCTGATCTATACCGCAGGAGACAAAAAGAGAAAAGCAAACGAAAATCTTCTGATACTGTTACGAACCCACCGTATACGGCTGAAGGTCGTTTTGTTATGCGTGATATTGAGTTGGCAGAAAAAGCTGGGGCAAGAATACACATTTCACATGTCAGTCTTGCTCAATCTGTGAATGAAATCGCCAAAGCAAAAGAACGAGGCGTGAATGTAACCGCAGAGGCAACACCACATCATCTTTTGTTAAGTGAGGAAGCAGTAAAGGAAATTGGCACCAATGCTAAAGTTAACCCTCCGTTAAGATCAAAAGAGGATGTTGAGGCGGTAAGACGGGGATTAGCAGATGGTACTATTGATATTATTGCCAGTGATCACGCACCGCATTCAGCGAAAGAGAAGGGTTTACCTTATAATAAAGCTCCTTTCGGGCTTATCGGCCTGGAAACAACTTTAGGCCTGGTGTTAACATACCTGGTTCTCCCGGGTATATTAACACTACAACAGGCAATTGAGAAAATGACTATTTTACCGGCTAAGATTTTTGGATTAGATAAATTTGGTGTTGGTTGTTTAACACCGGGAACTAAAGCTGACATAACGGTAATTGATATGAAGAAAAAATGGAAAGTCGATGTAAACAAATTTTTTTCGAAAGCAAGAAACTGCCCATTTAACGATTGGAAGCTTCAAGGCAAAGCAATTCTAACGATAGTCGGAAGCAAGATTGTTATGAAGGATGGTAAAATAATAGAAAACATTTGAATTAATTCGTAAGGAAAAAGTTACTACTTCAATTATAGAAAGGAATAACATGACAAAGATATATACTGATAAAGATGCTAATCTCAAAACACTGAAAGGTAAAAAGATTTCAATAATCGGCTATGGCAGTCAGGGGCATGCTCATGCACAAAACCTTCGTGACAGCGGCCTTAAGGTTATAGTCGGGCAGAGGAAGGGTTCTCCAAATTACAATTTAGCCGTTAAGAACGGTTTTAAACCTGTGTCTGCCGATAAGGCGACACAACAGGGTGATCTTATTGCTTTGCTGATACCTGACGAAGTACAGGCAGAGGTTTATGAAAAGGAGGTTAAGCCTCATTTGAAAAAAGGCAAAACACTTCTATTCTCTCACGGCTTCAATATCCATTTTGGCCAGGTTGTTCCCCCAAACGATGTTGACGTAATCATGGTTGCCCCGAAGGGACCGGGACACCTGGTAAGAAGTGAATATGTTAAAGGCGGAGGTGTACCGTGTTTAATGGCCATCCAGCAAAATCCTTCAAAGAAGGCAGAAAAGGTTGCCCTGGCGTATGCAAGTGGTATTGGGGGAGGAAGAGGAGGTGTTCTGGAAACAACCTTTGCAGAGGAAACTGAAACAGACCTCTTCGGTGAGCAGGCTGTATTGTGCGGCGGGGCTTCTGCTTTAGTCAAGGCCGGATTCGAGACACTTGTCGAGGCAGGATACCAGCCGGAACTGGCATATTTTGAATGTATGCATGAGCTGAAACTCATAGTAGATCTTTTCTACCAGGGAGGTTTGACATATATGAGGCATTCAATCAGCAATACTGCTGAGTTTGGAGACGTGACAAGAGGACCAAGAATAATCAATGAAAACACAAAAAAAGAGATGAAGAAAATACTTTCTGAAATACAAGATGGCAGTTTTGCCAAGGAATGGATTCTCGAGAACAAGGCAGGCCGCCCAATGTTTAATGCTCTTGTCGCAAAAGACAAGAATCATCAGCTGGAAAAAGTAGGTGCAAAACTGCGCAAACTTATGAAATGGATTAAATCAAAATAAATTAAGTGGGAGCACATTACTAAACGCTCCTACATTCGTGCTTTTTAACAGAAAAAAGTTTTTATGTCAAAAATCAGAATATTCGATACTACATTAAGAGATGGAGAACAATCTCCGGGTGCAAGTCTGGGCCAGAATGAAAAGCTACAGATAGCAAGACAACTCTCCATTCTAAATGTCGACGTAATGGAAGCCGGATTTCCAATAACATCGGAGGGTGATTTCAAGTCTGTAAGTAATATTGCAAAGGAAATAAAGGATGTAAGTATTTGCGCTCTCGCACGTGCAGTTGATAAAGATATTGATTGTGCGGCAAAGGCACTTAAGGCAGCCAAATCACCCAGGATCCATGTGTTTCTTGCAACATCGAAAATTCATCGAAAATTTAAGCTGATTAAGGCAAAGGAAGAAATCATAAAGACTGCTGTAAAAGCTATAAAACGCGCAAGAAAATATGTTGATGATGTAGAATTTTCTCCTGAAGATGCGTCAAGGACTGAGCCGGATTTTCTTGTAGAAGTTGTAGAGGCCGTAATAGCTGCAGGGGCAACAACCGTTAACATACCAGATACTGTAGGATATGCGGTACCGGAGCAATACGCAGCCTTAATAAAAAACCTGAAAGATAATGTAAAGAATATTAAGAAAGCCGTTATAAGTATTCACTGTCATAATGATCTTGGCCTGGCAGTTGCTAATTCACTCGCAGCCGTAAAAGCAGGCGCCACACAGGTAGAATGTACCGTAAACGGAATCGGAGAAAGAGCAGGCAACGCGTCACTCGAAGAGATTGTTATGACGCTTAAGACAAGAAAGGATTTCTTTGGGCATACAACACGCGTAAGGACAAATGAAATAATAGCCACAAGCAAAATCGTTAGCGGTTTAACCGGATTACGTGTACAGAGGAACAAGGCAATAGTAGGTGAAAACGCATTTGCACACGAATCAGGTGTACATCAGGATGGAGTTTTAAAAGAAAGTACTACCTACGAAATCATGAAGCCGGAAGAAGTTGGCCTGCCAAAGACCAAAATCGTTCTTGGTAAGCTTTCCGGCAGACACGCATTCAAGAAACGTGTCAAGGCGCTTGGCTATAATCTTCCTGATGAAGAGCTTGAACATACGTTCCAGCAATTTAAACTCCTGGCTGACAAGAAGAAAGAAATCTATGATCAGGATATAGAAGCATTAATACAGGATGAAAAATCAGAAGTTCCGCACATTTACGAACTTGATAGTTTAAGTATAAATTGCGGTCCGGTACCAACTGCCAGTGTAGAACTCCGTGTAGGCAAGGGCAAAATCTTAGCTGATTCAACAAAAGGTGACGGGCCAATTGACGCCATTTTTAAAACCATCGATCTGCTGACCGGGATAAAAGGAACACTTCTCGATTATAGTATCAGATCGGTAACTAGTGGAAAGGATGCCCTAGGAGAAGCCAGCATAGAAGTAAAAGTGAAAGGCAATAACTATAGAGGCCGTGCTGTAAGTACCGACACAATAGAAGCAAGCGCAAAAGCGTATTTAAATGCCATTAATAAAGTAGCAATAAAACATCGCAAGAAATAAGCTATTTTAAAGACAATCTCCAGTTAAACCG
>CAZPAM010000038.1:13268-16937 GCA_964584595.1 uncultured Candidatus Scalindua sp.
ATACCAAAACAAAGTTCTTCGTTGAGTTGATCAAACCATCCCATTACGACGATGATGGATATGTTATACAGTGGCGGAAGTCATGGATTCCGTCTAACACACTTGCCTGCATAAATGGCTTGACGCGAGATGCTGCAGAACGGAGTGCCCTTGGCAGCGATGTCGAGTTTATTATTAACGCCTATGATGAGATGAATACCGTCATACCTGTTGCGGACATTATTCGCAGGTTTAAAAATGGCGGTGAACGTGGAATTGTCTTTTTCGTAGGTGTTCAGTCAAATCAGTTTCCGCGTGCCATGGACATTGCCAGACAGCTCCTTGATGAAAACATTCAGGTTGCAATGGGCGGATTCCATACAAGCGGCTCTATTGCCATGTTGCCTGAACTTCCAGACGAACTGAAAGAGGCTACAGAAACGGGTATTACACTGTTCGCAGGTGAGGCAGAGGAGGATCGACTGATAGATGTCTTCAAAGACGCCTATCATAGGGACATGAAACCGATTTACAACTTCCTGGGTGACTTGCCCGGCCTGGAAGGCCAGCCAACACCGTTAATGCCAAAAGATGTTTCCGAAAAACTCGTCAATAAGATCGGCTGTTTTGATGCAGGCCGCGGGTGCTCTTTCCTGTGTAGTTTCTGTACAGTAATCAACGTACAGGGACGCAAATCACGCTACCGTGACACTGACGACCTGGAAAAACTGATCCGCTCTAACATATCAAATGGTATCAACGATTTCTTCTTCACTGATGATAACTTTTCACGCAATAAAAACTGGGAAGCACTCTTTGATAGGTTGATCAATCTTCGTGAAAACCATGGTTCTAAACATTTAAAGTTTACCATGCAGGTAGACTCTCTTGCCTATAAAATTCCAAATTTTGTCTCCAAGGCTGCCAGGGCCGGCTGTCGAAGAGTGTTCATCGGCCTGGAAAGTATTAATCCTGAAAACCTTCAGGCAGTAAATAAGCGGCAGAACAAAATTGATGATTACCGAAAGATGTTTCAAACCTGGCGTAATGCACGAATTGTTACCGTAGCCGGTTATATATTGGGATTTCCTGCTGATACTCCGGAAAAAATCGAACAGGACATTAAGACAATTCAGCAGGAACTTGCCGTTGACCTTTTAGAGTTTTTCTGCCTTACTCCATTGCCCGGCTCTGAGGACCACAAAAATAATCATCTGCAGGGAGTGTGGATGGACCCTGATCTCAACAAGTATGACCTAGAGCATGTTACAATGCGCCACTCCCATATGTCCGGAGAGGAGTGGGAAAATATTTACCGAAAGGCCTGGGACCTTTATTACTCACACGAACACATTGAAACCCTGTTACGGCGCGCGGCTGCAGGCGGCCCTAATCCCAGCAGAGTTATGCTGCACATCCATCAATTTTATGGTACCATTAAATACCAGGATGTGCACCCGTTACAGGGAGGATTCTTGAGGCGAAAAGTACGAACTCAGCGCCGCCCCGGTACACCACGGGAGAATCCTCTTGTTTTCTATCCGCGTCGTACCTGGGAAACTATTAGCGGCCTTGTACCTTTTGGCCTCTATTACCTGAAGCTGCGGTCAATACGCAAAAAAATCAAACGCAACCCTGAGAGGCGTTCCTATATGGACAAGGCACTGATACCAGTGAAGGAAACTGAAGAAGACATCCTGGAAGAAGAAAGTATAATGTCACATTGACACACTGCATTAAAACTCAATATTGATGTTTGAACTATTTTTAAATATTATCATTGTTTCAAAATGAAGGGAATAAAATGAGAGAGAATTTTTCATATGTAACACAGCCACTAATAAAATTTAAGTTGATGTTGTTTTTAATAATGGGATTGCTCATTATCAATGGGTATCCCGGCAAGGCCATCGGCGACGAGAAGACAATCGTAAATACTTATGATAAAGTTAAGGTCCATTGCACAGTAAGCCTTGAGGATGGTACAGTATTTCAGAATACCAGACCGGGAAAACCACTGGAATTTACAGTAGGGAGCGAACAGATGCCGCGCGGACTTGATAGGGCTGTCAAAGGGATGAAGCTTAATGAGAAAAAGAAGGTCACCGTAGAGGCAAAAGACGCATATGGCAAGAGGGACGAAGGCCTTGTAATGAGATTTATCAAAGCTGATCTACCTGAAAATTTTGTACCGGTGATAGGCAAGACAGTTAAAATACGGGGATTAGGCGGAACAATTGTAAACATAGACGACATACACGTCTTTCTTGACTGCAACCATCCCCTGGCAGGAAAGGATGTTATCTTCGACATAAGGGTTGTCGGTATTGAATGATTCAGACAAGAGAAATATCAAATGATTGAATGGGACGACAAATATAGCGTGGGTATATCAAGGATTGATGACGAGCACAAACAATTCATTGATATTATTAATAAGGCTATTGCCACAAAGGAACGCGGCGGCACTCCGGAAGAATTAAAGGAAGTACTACACAAAATAACTATGTATGCCATTAATCATTTCTCGACAGAAGAGAATTATATGATAGAGTTTAATTATCCAGAGTATCAATATCACAAGGAAGAACATCATGATTTTTCCAAAAAGGTGATTGAATATTGTGAGAGAGTCAATGATGGTGATTCTCAATTTGCAAATGAAGTTCTTGAGTACCTGAAACGGTGGTTAATTAATCACATCCAGGTAACTGATAGAAAATATATGGACTGCTTCATAAGAAATGGTCTTAAGTGAATTATCAGGAAACTTGCTACAATTATTACTCGTACCAAACCACATCTCATCAATTCAGGTCAAGTTGCAAGTTATGAGACTACCTGTTTCCATTAATTAAAAACATGGGTTGTATTCCTTCATATGAAGATGCAGGCTTTTGCGCTGCAGTAATGGACACGAATAGAGAGAGTTGGCAAATGCCTGATATTGTCAATCGGCTGGTCACTCGACCTGACATGACCGTAGTTGACCTCGGAGCCGGTACAGGGTATTTTGCAGACCTGTTTTCTAAACAGCTTCCCGAGGGGAAGATAATTGCACTTGACCCTGAAGAATCACTGATTTCCTGGATGGAAGAACGTAAAAAGAGAGATTCCCTGGACAATGTCTCCATTCATAAGATTACAAAAGATGATCCGGGGCTTGACCAATTAAACGGTGAGATTGATTTACTCTTTATCGGTTATACTTACTTTCATTACGATGAACCGGTAAAATATTTTCGTGACAAGATTTATCCCTTTATTCAAGAGAAGACTGTTGTTGCAATTGCCGACATGGCTCCTGTCCCGGGCCAGCCCCGTCACACAATTCCTGCGCAACAGGTAATAGCAGAAATGACAGAAGCCGGTTTCAAACTTGATGAAGAACCAACTACTCTTCTTGATCAGTACCTGCTTATATTCAAAAAAGTACCGCTATAGTATGCTTCATTATTTACATCACTTAGTCCCACGTTATCAACTATCAACATCCTTCTCTGAAATAATTTCTGATGTGAAGATGTAGACGTCGACACCTCCTTTCTTCCATGCATCCGGTGACAGGCCCGCCTTTACACTGCAGCATTGTGACAGGAATTCTTCTTTGCTCCATCCCGTATCAGCAGCAACTTGAGGCAGGAAGCATCCGGTTTTAGAACCTTTTTTAATATAAATCCCATGTATGCC
>CAZPAM010000038.1:17037-23447 GCA_964584595.1 uncultured Candidatus Scalindua sp.
TAATTCATGACTAAACTTTTTTCTTCATGGAATACGTCTGCCGTAAAGACAAAGAATTCCATACTTTCGTCTTTCCACGCATGTGACGGCAATCCGGCTTTATTACAAAGATGGGAGAGGGTTTCCTCTCTGTCCCACCCCTGTTCAGTAGCAACCTGTGGAAGGAACACTGCTCTCATGCCTCCCAGATGTATGATGATTCCATGCTCTCCCGGAATGAATTTATCAGCACCGCTTATCTTCTCTATCGGGCTGAGTACCGAAATGTCTATTTCAATCTCTTCCAGTTCGCCTGCATCAACCGGCCTGAAACGCCCGTCGTTCATTGAAGAGTTTATGGCATTGTCCATTACGGCCTTAACAAGCTGCTCCCTGGGCTGTATGTGGCCTATACAGCCACGCAGATTACCGTTCTTATTCAGGGTTACGAACACACCTCTTTTTTCCTTCATTATCGAGCTTAACGCATATTCTCCGGAATGCAGATCAGGCCTCTTCCCCTCTTTCACATAACTTTCCAGCGTATCTCTTGCAACCTTGAGAAGGGTCAATCGTTCATCGTCATTCAGGCCGTTTTTATCACCAATAATATCCGGGGGTTCACTGCTTCTTGTAAATACTATTGAAGCATAACTCACGGAACTGCTAAAATCTCCCAGTATGCTGCCTGATGTATCATACTGTAATATCTTCCCCTGCACATTATCTGGCAAAATCTTCATTAATAACGCTACAGGCATAAACCCGCAGGCAGTTATACCGGTTGCCTTTTTGTAATTGATGAAACCGTCAAAATCCAATGCAAGGATGCGTTCGAACGCCCCGTAGTCAAGTTTCTTTATATTAGCCTCCACATCCTTTTTGAAAGGAACATAATCATATCCGTAACCATAATGGGTAAAGTCGGAACTTACAACTATCAACGTATCCTCATCTATTAAATGTCTTAATTTATCAGCAATAAATTCAAATTCTTCGCCACTAAGCCTGCTGATTAATAATGGAATGAGTTCAAAGTCGTTTCCAAGCACCGTTTGCAAAAAAGGCAATTGTGTCTCAAGGGAGTGTTCTCTTTGATGTGCTTTCTCGAATGTCCCGATAAAAGGAGGATTATTTATAAGGTTGTGGCAGATACCCTGATCCAGTTTTACAAGTCCCAACGGCGTCTTATAGGCCTCAACATCAAGTATAGATGCTCCCCTGTATCTTGAATAGTGGCTGGGAGCAAGTACTATTACTCTTTTATATTTGTACTCCTTTATGGCTTTATAAGCGTATGCCGCTACTGCCCCCGAATACTGGTAGCCGGCATGTGGAGAGATTATGGCCACAGGTTTACCCGGCAGGCTCTCTATGAATGCCTTATCCAGATAACTGTTCACCTTCTTTGAGAGGTCGGCTTCTGATTCAGAATAAAAACGTCCGGCAACGGCAGGCTCACGTACATTCTGTGTTTCCCCCAAAAGTTCTTCTATCAGGGGTTCTTTTGCGTAACTTATAGAATGTAAGTTTATACAAAGAGTGAAAAAAAGTAATAAGAGGTATTTATACATATGGCTCTCTTTCCCCCCTATCCGAGGTATTTTATAGCAACAAATCCGCTGATTAATAGTATTACAAATACAATGGTAAAGATATTAAAGTACTTCTCGATATATACCTTTATCTTTGGACCGAATGTATAGAGCAACCATGCGACCAGGAAAAACCTTGCGCTTCTACCTATTCCAGATGCCAGAATCAGGATAAAGATATTTACTTTGCATACACCGGCTGCAATAGTAAATACCTTGTAAGGGATAGGTGTAAACCCGGCGACTGCAATTGCCGAGAATGCGTTATTTTGATATTTAGTACTCACCGCATCAAACACATCAGTAATGTTATAAAAGCTGATAATTGGACTTCCAACATACTCAAATAGCTGATAACCAATAAAATAACCAAAACATCCTCCCAGTACCGATCCTGCAGCGCATATCCAAGCATACCTGAAAGACTTGGATGGTAGAGCAACTGCCAGCGCTATTAAGAGAACATCCGGCGGTATTGGGAAGAAAGAGGACTCACAAAATGCCAGTGCAAATAGTGCCCATGTACTGTGAGGGGTATTTGCCCAATGTATTGTCCAATCATACAGTCTCCTTATATGATTTGCTTTTTTTGTAACATGCTCTTTTTCAATAGATTCCATATTAACTGTGTAACGATTTAACCCTTGTTCGCCATTTTAGGTTGATAAATACAATACGGCTCTTCTGCCATATAGTCTCCTGTTTCATAGAATGCACGCGCCCTGCAGCCTTCGCAGACCTTTTTGTATTCACATTCACCACACTTACCTCCCAGAAGGTCAGGTTGTCTTAGTTTGGCGAAAACAGGAGAATCTTTCCAGATATCTACAAACTTCTGTTTCTTGATATGTCCCGCCTCTACAGGCAGGTATCCACAGGGGAACACCTCTCCCTTGTGAGAAACAAAGCACACTCCGGTTCCAGCCAGACAGCCCTTCGTCATGGCAGCCATGCCATGTGTTTTTGGTGTAATCTTAGTGCCCTCTTCTTTTGCCCGCTCTCGCATTATCCTGAAGTAGTGAGGCGAACACGTCGCCTTTGTCTGTATCACCGCCTCTTTAGACAAATCATAGAAAAGGTTAAGGAGGTACTCATACTTGTCAGCCGGCAGCATCTGGTCCTCGGCTATTTCAACTCCGCAACCAACCGGAACGAGCATGAAAATATGAATTGCCTCGGCACCCAGTTTTACGGCAAGGTTATACAGGTCACGAAGCTGATCTTCATTGTGCTTCGCAATCGTACAGTTGACCTGCATGCTCATCCCTAAATCTTTTAAATGATTGAATCCTTTGATGGCCTGATCAAAAGATCCCTTCAGTTTTCGGAATTTATCATGGGTCTCTGCGTCCGCACCATCAAGGCTTATGGAGACTCTGGATACTCCGGCATCGACAATCTTCCTGGCCATGGCTTCATCCACCAATGTACCATTGGTAGCCAACGCTACAGTTAAACCTTTTTCTACTGCATGTTTTGCAATATCAAATATGTCAGGACGAAACAGCGGTTCTCCTCCGCTTAAGACAAGAATAGGATTACCCGCCTCGGCTATGGCATCAACCAGTTCGAATGATTCTTCTGTTGTCAAATCATCATTCATCAATTGTGTGCTGACATCCAGCCTTCTGCAGTGGACACATTCCAGATTACAACCGGCAGTTGTTTCCCAGAAGACAAGGCGTAGTTGGTTTTGCGTATTCTTCATATATTGATGAGAAACCTTGCCGTGTCCGTGCTCTTTTATTTGTGAATAAACTTCCTTGATAGTTCCTTCCGGCATACCATGCGGCATGTCACCAGAACCTGAATCTTTACCGTGAAAACCCTTCATACTCGCCTCCGCTATTCTGAATTAATGATAAAATGCACAAAATTGTTTGTACTTGACAAGACAATTTAGCACTGTAATATTAATTTTTCGCACAATTTAACGCAATTTTACCCTTATTTTATGTAAATTCAAAGACAAAAATACCTGAAGATAGTTCATTTTTCCATTACACAGAAAATAATCAGAAGAAACTACATAATACCATGAAAGCTAGAGAGAAAGTAATTGTATACGATACAACGCTGCGTGACGGCAGCCAGACTGAAGGCATCTCCTTTTCTTTACAGGATAAGATCGCAATAGCCCTTAAACTCGACGATCTTGGTGTAGATTATATTGAAGGTGGTTATCCTTTATCAAACCCCAAAGATAAGAGTTTCTTCAAAGAGATCAAGAAGGCCTCACTGAAGAGCGCTAAGATCGCGGCTTTCGGCAGTACAAAGCGGGCAAAGAAAAAGGCAGCAGAAGACGCCGGCCTGAAGGCACTGCTCTTAACGGAAGCTCCGGTCGTAACAATCTTCGCAAAAAGCTGGGACTTTCATGTAACCGAGGTTCTCAAGGTCTCATTAGATGAAAACCTGAAGATGGTTTCCGAAACAGTCAAGTATTTGAAATCAAAAGGGAGAGAGGTTATTCTCGATGCAGAACATTTTTTTGATGGACACAAGAATAACTCAAGGTATGCATTAAAGGTTTTAAAAACAGCTCAAGACTCAGGTGCGGACACCATTGTCCTTTGCGACACCAACGGAGGTTGTTTGCCGCATGAAGTAGAAAAGATTACAGGCAGCGTCGTAAGCAGGATAAAGATCCCTGTAGGTATTCACACACACAACGACGGTGAACTGGCAGTTGCCAATACTCTTGTAGCCGTTAACACCGGAGCCCGTCATGTCCAGGGGACAATTAACGGACTTGGAGAGAGATGTGGTAATGCAAACTTATGCTCTGTGATCCCTAATCTAGTCTTGAAAAATAAATTCAAATGTCTTGGCAGTACAGAACTGAAAAAACTTACGGAAATATCAAGATATGTCAATGAGGTGGCAAACTTTGTCCCCCTGCACAACCAGCCTTTTGTTGGTTCAAGTGCGTTTGCTCACAAGGGAGGTATGCACGTAAACGCAATTCAAAAGAATAAGAGTACTTATGAGCACATAGAACCTGAAACGGTTGGGAATGAGAGAAGGATTTTAATTTCCGAACTATCCGGAAGTTCAAATATTCTGAAAAAAATAGAAAAATACAAAATCGAGCATGACAAGAATATAATGCGAAAGATTCTTAAGAAAGTCCAGGATATGGAGAACCAGGGATATCATTATGAGTCTGCAGAAGGTTCTTTCGATCTCCTCGTTAAGAAGATAATAGGCAAACATAAAGGCTTCTTCGATCTTGAAGATTTCAGGGTAATTGTAGAAAGAGGAAAACGTGGAAAATTAGTTACCCGTGCAACTGTTAATGTAAATGTAAGCGGTACAGATGAGTTGACTGTTAGCGATGGAGATGGCCCTGTAAACGCCCTGGACGGTGCATTACGAAAAGCACTTGAGAAGTTTTATCCATCTCTAAAGGAAATGCATCTTATGGATTATAAAGTACGCGTTATCAATCCTACGGAAGCAACTGCCGCAAAGGTGAGGGTAATTATTGAATCTCACGACCATAAAGATATCTGGGGTACAGTAGGAGTATCTGAAAACTTGATTGAAGCAAGCTGGCAGGCTCTTGTTGAAAGTGTTGAATATAAACTCTTGAAGGATGAAGATGGAAACTGACTTACCAACAAAATACAACCCCGGTGAAGTCGAAGACAAATGGTATAGCTTCTGGGAAAAAGGCAGCTTCTTCCATTGTGAACCGGACCCGGACAAGAACCCGTTTACTATAGTAATTCCTCCGCCAAATGTTACAGGTGTTTTACACATGGGACATGCACTCAACAATATATTGCAGGATATAATCATAAGATGGCGAAGGATGCAGGGCTTTAATACACTGTGGATGCCGGGGACTGACCATGCAGGCATAGCAACACAAAATGTCGTTGAGAGAGAATTGGCTAAAAAGGGATCAAATCGTCACGAGCTTGGACGTGAAAAGTTCATCGATGAAGTATGGAAATGGAAAAAAGAGTACGGCTCAGAAATCCTGAGGCAATTAAGAAAACTGGGCTGTTCGTGTGATTGGGAAAGGGAAAGATTTACGATGGACGAAGGTTTATCAAAAGCCGTAAAAGAGGCATTTGTTAAACTATATGAGAAAGGGTTTATATACAAAGGAAAATATATCATTAACTGGTGCCCGAGATGCCTTACCGCCATTTCAGATGATGAGGTAGAACATGAAGACCACGAAGGACATCTTTGGTATATCAGATATCCATTCCGGGATGAACCCCACCTATTCATCAACATTGCAACAACACGTCCAGAAACAATGCTGGGTGATGTTGCCGTTGCAGTAAATCCTGATGACGAAAGATACAGGGAAATGATTGGTGAGATACTCATACTCCCTGTGGTAGGACGTGAAATACCCATTATTGCAGATGGAGCTGTTGATCCCAAATTTGGCACAGGAGCAGTCAAGGTCACTCCTGCACACGATCCAAACGACTTCGAAATCGGAAAAAGACACAACCTGGATCATGTTACGATTATGAACGAAGACGGAACTATAAAAGGCGATGCAGGCAATTACATCGGTATGGACAGATATGAATGCCGGGAGGCATTAATAGAGGAGCTTAAGGAAGAAAAACATATTGTGAAGGTTCAACCTCACTCCCACTCGGTAGGTCATTGCTATCGCTGCAGAACCGTTATCGAGCCATATCTCTCTGACCAGTGGTTCGTCAAAATGAAACCCCTGGCAGACGCGGCAATTGAAGCACAAAATAAGGGAGACGTCAGTTTCTATCCCGGAAGATGGACAAAGGTGTATATGAGTTGGCTGGAAAATGTAAGAGACTGGTGTATCTCAAGACAGATATGGTGGGG
>CAZPAM010000039.1:0-14679 GCA_964584595.1 uncultured Candidatus Scalindua sp.
CGAAATGAATAATGTATTCAAGACGTATGTATTGGGAGAGGTAAAAGTACCTGCCCTGTATGCCATAAACTTGCAGATTGAAGAGAATGAATATGTGGCAATCATGGGGCCGTCCGGGTCAGGAAAATCTACATTGATGAACATTATGGGATGTCTGGATACACCGACTACGGGCGCATACTATCTTGGAAGGGAAGATGTTGGCAGTTTGAACGACAACCAATTATCTGATATCAGGAATACAAGAATCGGATTTGTTTTTCAGACATTTAACCTGCTGCCTCGCTCATCTGCCCTGCATAACGTAGAACTGCCATTGATCTATTCCGGTATGCCCTCCTTCAAAAGAAAACAATTAGCCATGGATGTATTAGAACAAGTTGGACTGAATGACCGCATGATGCACAAGTCAAATGAGCTATCCGGAGGGGAGCGTCAACGAGTTGCCATAGCCAGAGCTCTGATAAACAAACCATCCTTGATTCTTGCTGATGAACCTACCGGTAATCTTGACAGTAAGACCGGTGAAGAGATCATAGAAATCATGCAGAGGTTATACGAGCTGGGCAATACCATTGTTTTAGTAACTCATGAAGAATATATTGCTAAACAAACCAATCGTATCATTCGACTGCGTGACGGTGTTATAGAGAGTGATGAGAAAAAGATTTAAAGAACCAGTAGAATATATGGAATATAGTATCGTTTAATTATGAGAAATAATCTTGTGGTTGGTATTTTGTCTGAATTGAAAAATGAGTGGGAACGCAGAACTCCACTAACGCCAAAAGACGTTTCGTGGCTGGTAAAGAGAAATATTCCGGTAGAGGTTGCATCCAGCCCGCTCCGGATCCATAAGGACTTTCAATATAAACGTTCAGGAGCTAAAATTGTTACAAAGTTTCAAAAAGCAAATCTCCTTATCGGTATAAAAGAACCCCCTATTGACACACTGATACCTGATAGTGTTTATATGGTATTCTCTCATACTACCAAGGGACAGAAATACAACCAGAACCTTCTTACTGCATTCCTAAAAAAGAAGATTACACTCATTGACTACGAACATATAACCGGTTCTCTGGGACAGAGACTTGTATATTTTGGGCGATATGCAGGTATATGCGGAATGATTGATACACTGCATGTGTTTGGCAAAAAGGCAAAACTACAGGGAGTCCTCAATCCATTTTCTGATTTGAAGAGTGCAGTTCAATATGGCAGTTATGCTTCTGCCAGAAAAGCTCTTGATCAAGTGGTGGACAAAATACGTAGAAAAGGGTTTGGCAAAAAGATTACTCCTTTTGTGGTCGGGATTCTGGGACATGGAAATGTCTCACAAGGCGCACAGGAAGTTCTTGAATATATGGGGGCTGTTGAGATACATCCCAGAGATATAGATATACTGGCCAAAAGCCGTACCTCCCATAAGAAGACAATTTACAAACTGGTTTTTCAGCGTGAGGAAAAGCTCAGGTCTAAACAGGGAAACAACTTCTACTTTGAAGAATATCTTAAACATCCGGATAGATTTGAATCAAACATGGATAGACATCTGCCGCTCCTCAATATAATCGTTAATGCCAGTTACTGGGACAAGCGTTATCCACGACTGTTATCTGAGACAATGCTTCGAAAACTTTACCGTACCAGGCCCGATTTTCGTTTATCAGTAATTGGTGACCTATCCTGTGATATTAAGGGAACAATAGAGATTACGAAAAGAGTAACATCTTCAACAGAACCTGCTTTCGTTTATGACCCTATTTCAAGGAAAATCAGCAATGATTTGTCCGATAACGGGATTGCCGTTATGGCCGTTGACAATTTACCATGTGAATTTCCTAAAGAATCCTCAATGGAATTTTCCGGACAAGTCCGTGACTTTGTATATCAAATAGCGGCACATGGAATTACTGATGTTACCAACCATCACGCACTGCCTGTTGTCATTCGAAACGCAGTAGTCACACAAAACGGTAGGTTGACACAACAGTTTAAGTATCTTAAGATGAAACGTTCGTAATTAACTAGAAAATAGTATCCTCAACAAGAGCAAAATATCTTACAATTCACAGGAAAATATGGTAATTTTCCTTATAAATATTTATATTCCAATAGCACTTATTAAGGAGTTAGATTTTTAAGACAATATATTATGAAATATATCTTAATTATTCTTCTAAGCCTGATCACTTTAACTCAAACGTATACGGTGTACGCTGATAATGAGAGCAAGGATTCAAACATGGATAACAAAAAAAATGAGAGAGCTACTTTTGCGGGAGGTTGCTTCTGGTGTATGCAGAATCCCTATGACGAATTAAAGGGAGTTGTATCGACCGCCGTTGGTTATACCGGCGGCCACAAAGATAACCCAACCTATGAAGAAGTGTGTGCAGGGAACACAGGACATGCTGAGGCTATTGAAGTATTGTATAATCCCTCACAAATTGCTTATGCAGAATTGCTCAATGTTTTCTGGAGGAATATAGATCCTACTACTCTCAACAGACAATTTGCCGATGCAGGAACACAATATAGAACAGCCATTTTCTATCATAGCGAGGAACAGAGGCAATCAGCCGAATCATCGAAACAGGAAATGGAGCGGTCAGGCACTTATGATGACCCAATCGTTACCGAAATTACACCGGCCTCTACGTTTTACAAGGCCGAAGATTATCACCAAAAATATTACGAGAAATGCCCTCTAAAGTATAAGATGTATAAGTCCGGCTCAGGTAGAGAGCAATATCTGGAAAACAAATGGGGAACTGAATAGGAATGTTTCAAATATCCGTTACCACCCAAACTATATAGAAAGGAATAAGATTGAAAGTTCTTATATCTGATAAATTGTCTCAGGAAGGCATTGATGTCCTTGAAGATGTTGATGGTATTGAGATAATTTACAAAACGAATCTGGAACCGGAGGATTTGAAGAATGAAATCAGGAGTGTTGAGGCGCTCATCGTGCGTTCTTCTACTCAAGTTAACAGGGAGGTCCTTTCAGAGGCAAACAATTTAAAGATTATTGGAAGGGCCGGTATCGGAGTTGATAATATTGATTGTTCTGCCGCTACTGAAAGTGGAGTTGTCGTTATTAATACACCCAGCGGAAACGCTACCACAACGGCTGAGCATACTATTGCCATGCTCATGTCTCTGTCCCGCCATATTCCACAGGCTGACAGAAGTATGCATCAGGGGGCCTGGGAAAAATCGAAATTTACTGGTACGGAGATTACGGGAAAAGTCCTGGGTATATTTGGATTCGGCAATATTGGTAAGATTGTTGCCGACCGTGCTCTGGGCCTCAGAATGAGGGTCCTGGTCAGTGATCCGTTCCTGAATGAACAAATTGCCGCAAAACATGGATTTGAGCTGGTTTCTAATGATGTTCTTTTTGAACGATCCGATTATATTTCAGTCCACGTACCTCTCAATGAAACTACCCACAACTTGATTGACCACAAAACCATTCAGTCAATGAAAACAGGAGTCAGCATACTCAATTGTGCACGTGGCGGAATTGTCAATGAATCTGCTCTTCTGGATGGTTTGAACTCCGGAAAGATTGCGGGCGCGGCTATTGACGTATTCGAAGAGGAACCGCCTCAAAAAGATAATCCACTTTTAACGCATGACAGAGTTATATGCACGCCCCATTTAGGAGCTTCTACAGCAGAGGCACAAGTCAACGTTGCTATTCAGGCTGCTGAGCAGATTAGAGATTATCTTAAAACTGGAGAAATACGAAATGGAGTAAATTGTCCATCTATCAGTTCAGAAATGCTTAAACTACTCAACCCCTACTTGACAATATGTGATAAATTAGGCTCTTTTCAAGGGCAAATCTATCGGGAAAATCAGGCGGAGGTCAGAAAACTAACCATCAGCTACTCAGGTTCGGTAACAGACTATGACACCGGAGTACTGACATCTGCATTGGTACATGGATTCCTGAATACCATTTTGGACGCATCAGTTAATTTTGTAAATGCACTCAGTCTGGCTGAATCAAGAGGTATTGTGGTAGAAGAGAATGTCGTACATCACGTGCAGGATTTTGCCAACCAGATAATCCTTTCAGTTTCTGATGAAAAACAGACTAATCTGATTGCAGGTACTGTATTTGGAAGCAAAAATTATCGATTTGTTAGATTTAACGATTTTTATCTGGAGGTCATTCCGGATGGCTATCTCCTGATTCTTCATAACTACGACAGGCCAGGAGTGATAGGAAAAGCTACCTCTATCCTTGGAGATCATAAAATAAATATTTCCCGCATGCAATTAACCCTGGAAAACTCCGACCAATCTGGATCCGACACAGAAAGCCTGCAGGAAGCCGTATCCTTTATTAATATTGATCAACCGGCAGATGAAACGGTACAAAAAGAACTTAAACAGCTAGATAATATTATTGCAGTCCATCAAATAGACTTGAATTAGATTTATCAGGTTTTTAAGTATTTTAATTCGTATGGCAAATCAAGATAAAAAACAAGGAAATAACGCTCGACCATCCTGGGATGATTATTTTATGGAAGTGGCTAATGCCATTTCCAAGAGAGCAACTTGTGACCGTGGGAAAAGCGGCTGTGTAATTGCAAAAGATAGACAACTCATCGTCTCTGGCTATGTAGGGTCTCCAACCGGTTTTCAGCATTGTGATGAAGCGGGGCACCAGATCAAGAAGGTAACTCATGAAGATGGCGAAGTTACTGAACACTGCATGCGTACCGTCCATGCCGAGCAGAATGCCATTTGCCAGGCGGCTAGAATTGGAGTTTCAATATCAGGCGCTACCATCTATACAAGAATGACCCCGTGCAGGACTTGTGCGATGCTACTTATCAATTGTGGTATTAAGAGAGTTGTTTGTGAGCGGAAATATCACCAGGGAGAGGATTCAGAAAAAATGTTCAGGGAAGCTGGTATCGAACTGGTTTACAAATTCAATGAGCACCAACAGTACTCAAACAAAAAGGAGGAAAATTCATGAAGAAATCTTTAGGAGCAAAACCACTCGCCCTTCCAACGCCTGTCTGGATCGTCGGAACATATGACGGAGAAGGTAAACCGAATGTAATGACAGTGGCCTGGGGTGGGATTTGCTGTTCAAAGCCCGCATGTGTTAATGTATCTTTGAGAAAGGCAACCTATACTTATGACAGTATTATTGAGCGCAAAGCCTTTACTGTAAATATTCCATCTGAAAAGCATGTTATGGAAGCCGATTATTTCGGGATTGCCACAGGCAGAAAGACAGATAAATTTGCAGTTGCAGGTCTCACTCCTGTGAAGAGTGACCTGGTCGACGCCCCTTACGTAGAAGAATTTCCGGTAATATTAGAGTGCCGGATGACCCATAAGACTGAAATCGGGTTACATATACAATTCATTGGTGAAATAATGGATGTTAAGGCTGAAGAATCTGTACTTGGAGGAGAAAAAGGGCTTCCTGACATTGATAAGGCTATGCCTTTTCTTTACTCAACGGGAAGTCGTACATATCACGGAATTGGAAAACCCCTTGGCCAGGCGTTCTCTATAGGAAAAAAGATACCAGGCTTTAAAGACGAATCTTAGGGATTAAGGGATTGGATAATTCCTGAATTGATTTAATTTGATTCTTATATCAATGCTATAAAATGCTAAAGAAGATTAATCATATTAATATGGTTGTCAGTGATCTTGATGAAGCAAAGTCGTTTTTTATTCAGCTTGGCTTTACAGTAGGAGATGAGTCCGAACTGTCAGGAGAGTGGATATCTTCTATAGTTGACCTGCCGAATGTCATGGCACGATATGCCACATTGAAGCTACCAGACACAGAGACAAATCTAGAACTAATTGAGTACACTTCACCACCATCTGAACAAGATCCTAATATGAGCAAGGCGAACCAGATGGGATTTCGCCATATTGCGTTTGAGGTAGAAAATATCAATGAGATAGTTCAAGACTTGAAAGGTAAAGGCATTAAATTCATCAGCTCTATCCATACTTATCCCAAGACAGGTAAGCGCCTGGTCTACTTTTGGGGACCGGATGGGATCCTATTAGAATTGGCACAGTATTGAATAGATGACAGTGGATATAAAGAACATATTTTCAGGCACAGAAAACCAATCTTCTGAAGAGATATTTGAGACAATCATCAAGACAAATCAATTTAAAATAGAGCGAATTATTTCCAGCGGGCAGTCGACTGATAAAGGAAAATGGTATGATCAGGACGTAGACGAATGGGTGATCTTGCTAAAGGGAAGTGCCGGTTTGCTATTTGAAAACAACAACGAAGAGGTTATTATGAAACCTGGTGACTATGTTAACATACCTGCTCACCAGAAACATAGAGTAGAGTGGACTGATACCAATGATGAGACTATATGGCTGGCAGTCCGCTACCAGAACGGAACTTGCGAAGTATAGCTCTTTTCGGGCAGTCACAAATTAAATCATATTTTACAAAGACGGACATCTATTATGAGTATCAGGATATTACTTGTTTGCAGAGAAGGGATTGCACGTCAAAAATATCTGGATGCATGCAAGGGATTGGAAGTCTCGATAGATATAGCATCAACGTACCAGGAGCTTCTTGATTCAGCTATAAACAATCCATACAATGGTATGATGATTGACGTACCAACCAAGCTAAAAGCCCTCAGTATGGATAAGGAAAGTGCTTCTAATATTTTTAATTTGTTCCCAATTCTTCAACTTATTTATAATGAAGAATCCGGGCAGATCAGGACCATTTCCTCCGGACAGAGTAATTCCATTGAAACATTGAAGGAGTTTATAGACAAGTGCTGTAATTCCTCCAAGGCTAGAACCATCCGTTCAGAACGGAGAAAAGCAGTTGTCTTCAACGTGATCCTATCTAAAGGCAAAGAAGTAAGCCACGAAGATGACGAAAAGACTGTAATCATGAATATTTCAAAGAGGGGCTGCTTCATATTTTCAAATCATAAATGGGAAGCCGGCTCCGATGCATGGTTTATAATAAAGGAACTAACAGACCAGACGCCTATTCGAGGTGAGGTAAAATGGAAGGTTGATTGGGGACAGAAAATGTCTGTACCCGGCATAGGAATACAGTTTATGGATATTAGTGATAGCCAGCTTAAAGAGATATGTGCTAAAAGCAGAATCCAGATATAGTATCAACACAACAAAGGCTATTATTCAACAAACACTTTGACAAACCATTCAAGAAGATATGCAAGATATTCAATATCGATATAAGCCTCTGCACTGCTGTCTACATGTAATTTACAACTTGCCGGATATTCTTCATCAGCCTCCCAAAAGCATAGGTACATGGGCACGCGAGGCAAAAGATTAAATCCGCAAATATAATCAGCCTTAATATCACTCTTGGTTTCTAGTCCCTCAAGCTCCTTACAACGCTTCTTAAGGCTGCTTATATTACTATTGAATTTCTCTGCTATTTTACTCTCCGCCTTTTTCTGAAACGCCTTCGTATGAGAGGCTGCGTCTGGAAAGTGTCCCAGTGAAACCCAGTCTCCCGTTAAAGAAATGTTTCCTTTCATGCGAACATAGTCATAGATTATGATCTTTGTCCATGAGTCCTGACAATATTGGTTGTCTTTGAACAATCCTTCGCTGCGTACCTCATACTCGTTATTCATCATTTTGAGCCTTATGACTCCCCCACCATTTCTGTCTTCATAATTCCCGCCAATGGCAGCAGCAGACTCTTTTAAGTCAACGCACTTAATCTCTTCCTCCAATTCATTGCTTACGCGCTTGTAATTATTCTCCATTGTAACGACAACCTCTTCAGTTAAATCCTCTTCATCTTCATGTTTAACATAAGGACATTCCGACATCTTACGCTGTGCATTTTTCACCTTCAACGCAAATGCCATGCACGTAGATTCTCCACATTCTCTACAATTAGTTCCCGGTAGTTTTTTATATATATCAATCATGATCGTTATCTGCGAACAGAGACCAGTAGCGTTGAAAAAAGCAGGCTGTAACTATTGCATATAATATCGTAATACAAAGGCTATAAAAGGCCCATGATGGTAATCCAAGAATACTGCCTGGCATAAATTCAGTAAAAAACCATGGGACAGAGGCTATAATAAGTAAAGCAGATATGAAACACACCCTGAGTTTTGTCATAGATTTTCTCTCTTTCAAATATACATCATTTCTTTTCACTAATCAACATTTCACAGGCATTCTCTTGTAGATAGAAGTTATTCCGACAGTCGAAAAATTAGCCGCAAGTCCCCACACACCTGCATGTATTCCCCACGGTTTTGGCTCAATGGATAGCCCGATTGAACTAGAGAACATAATAAATAACGTTATACAGATGCCGATTGAAAGCCCTAACAGAATTGATCTGCCATGCAGTGATTTAATATGCAGCCCCAGAAAAATAGCAGGCGCCACCTGGCACAGAATTTCAAGTTTAATCTCAGTCAATCTCCAGATTGTCTGTGGAAGATTGGTAGCAAAATAAGCCATACAAGCCATTATGACCCATGAGAATATCTTTCCGGTTCCTGTTAGATTGGATTGAGATGCCCCCGGTCGAATACGCTTGTATATGTCTTGTGTAAATAGAGACGAGATCGCAAGAAGTGCTGAATCCACAGTAGACATTATGGCTGCAACTGCAGCAGAAAGAAAGAGGATGATAAAATATTTAACCCCCGGAATATGGATAGACATGTCATTTAATAAAAGCAAAGTTATTTCCTCACTGCCTTGCTTATCAAGACCGGGAAATCTCGCAAGGCCAACTATGCCCACCATGACCAGGAAGAATGTCGTTACGATAGGCATAAAAACCATTATCTGAAACGAACGTCTCAGGGTCTTTGCATTTTTAGCGGCATAGATGCGTTGAATAGCCTGCGGGTAGATTGAGATACCAAACATTATGATTATTATCGTACTAAGCCATAATCGTTTTTGTTCAAAATCAGGTGGATGCCACAGGTCAGGTCGTGATACTACAAGGGTTTTTGCTGCTGAAGATATCCCTCCATACTGGTATTCAATCCCGCAGAATATAAATATACACCCTGCTATAAGTAAGATACCCTGTATTGCGTCAGTCCATGCAACACTACGCATACCACCAAGTGTCTCATAAATCACCATAACCAGTGACAGCGCAATTATTCCCTGCACAAAGGTTACACGACCTCCCGTGGTTACCTCTACTATATAACCAATTGCCTTCAGATTAGTGAGTATATAACTGCCAACTGCAATTATACAGACTATGGTAATAAAAACTGTCAAGACCGGAGATCCGAACCTGTGTTGAACATAATCCCCAACTGTAATATATCCATGGTTCTTTGAGCGATTATGAAGTTTTGGGGCATATATCAAATATGCCCCAATGACTGACATCATAAATGTTATACTCACGAGGAAGAGATAACCCTGCCTGTATGCCGAGCCGGCCATTCCAATCAACGTGTTACCGCTATATTGGGTTGCATAAAGAGTGAGGAAAAGAACGAACAGCCCCATGCCGCGTCCACTCAAATAAAAATCTGCCGGAGAATTCTCCTTGCGTGCAAGCCTGCCCGCAACACCTATCAAAAGGAGAGAAAGTAAATAAACTCCCATAAAAATTATACCGGTTGTATCAAGAAGTGACATATTTTTCATAAACGCTATAATAGCAGAATTACAATTGCATTTCCTCTCTACAATCTCAATAATAGATAGCAGATCATGTCGATTACAAGTAACTCACATTAAGCCATTTCAAGGAATGATACCAATGACAGTCACGACTATTATGAGCAAAAAGGTGCATAAGGTAAGACTGAATGATAATATAGAAGAGATTATTACGTGGAATTACATTTTTGTGAGCCATACAGGAAGAAATAAGGAATGATTAGAGAGGACTGAATAGTTGTTCGACTAGAAACGCAGGAATAAATCTTTATATAAGAAAAACTTTGTTTTCAGAACCATTTTTTAATTTTAAATATGAAAAAGAGTGCTATAGCAACAATGCCCATAGTTCCTAAAAAAGCATAGTATGAATAACGCCATCCCAATTCAGGCATATGTTCGAAATTCATCCCATAAAGACCACACAGGAAGGTCATTGGCATCATTATGGTTGCCACGAGAGACAAGAGCTTCATAACTTCATTCATGCGTTTTGATGCTATTGACATATGAAATTCCATTATACCCATAATCATTTCACGGAAAGAATCCAAATCAGCGCTAACACGTTCCATGTTACTGTCCAGATTTTTCATATACGAAAGACATTCTTCGGAGATGAAAGGTGTCTTACGTGTCGATATCTTCATTAATATACTGCTGGCCGGTTCTACTGATTTCTTAATTAAGTGTATATTCCTTCTTATCCGAAAAATATCTTGAAAAACTTGCTCTGTGAATCTGCCCTCGGATATTTCATTTTCTATATCTTCCAACTCTCTATCAAAACCAAACATTGTTTGAAGAACATCACTTATATAAAAATCAAAGATTAAGAAAACAAGAAACCCAGTAGTCTTCCCTGCAATCAAAAAGTTCTTTTTGTATTCCTGTTTTATCTGATCTATTACAACTAAAGGCTCTGCATGCAGAGTGAGGATAAAATTCTTCCCTATGACTGCTTTAAATTTGCAGTTAGTAACTTTAGACTCATGTAATTTAAAACTGAGTAAGTCAAGATTTATGTAATTGTCTGTCTGTTCATATAGAGGAATAGGGCTATCAGAAAAGTAGTTTTCTAAAGAAGATTTCTCAATGTTCAAGGTCTTTAATATTTCATGTTCTTCCGTTGCATTCTTTTCCTCTATATCTATCCAATAAAACTTATCTGGAACAGAAAGTACATCTGGAGGCAAAGAATCCAGTTCCTGGCACAACTTTTCTTGTGGCGTAAACTCTACAAAAAAATTCATATTATAGAAATTGCTATAAAAGAGGTGAGTGCTGAATAATATAATCTATAGAATATAAGTCGTTTAAGTTAACACTTAATTCAAGATATTAAACAAACAAGAATATTATTTCAAGATTTTTTTTCCAGAAACCAGGGAGATAGGCTTAATGGGGAATTTGCAGAATGTTAATTCACTAGCTAATCTGACTATACAATTTATTAAAGATGTACCTGGCAAAACTCTTCGTAGTCTATCAGTTCTTTTATTGTAGGATTTTCACCACAAATTGGACATTCAGGATTACGTTGTATTTTCAACTTCTTAAAATCCATTCCAAGAGAATCATAAAGAAGAAGTTTACCATTAAGAAGCTCTCCTTTGCCCAGAATCAACTTAATAACCTCAGTTGCCTGAATAACTCCGATGGTTCCAGCAATCACCCCCAGTACACCTGCCTCCTGACAGGAAGGAACCAGATCAGGTGGAGGCGGCGTTTCATAAAGACAACGATAGCATGGACCTTCACCCGGTATAATTGTAGTTGCTTGGCCATCAAACCTGAAAATGGCACCGTGTGATAGAGGTTTACCAAGCATAACACATGCATCGTTCACCAGGTATCTGGTTGGAAAATTGTCTGAACCATCTAGGATTACATCGTAATCTTTGATAATATCAATAATATTGTCTGAATTAAGGCGGTCTGTGTAAGGTACCACTTCAACATCCGGATTCAATCCCTCAATCGTTTCCTTTGCAGACTGAGCCTTTGGATAATCAACATCTTTAGTTGAGTGTAATATTTGCCTCTGAAGATTTGAAAAATCAACATTATCATTGTCAGCAATTCCAATTTTCCCAATACCTGCTGCTGCAAGATAAAACGCTGCAGGAGAACCCAGCCCTCCTGCGCCAACCAGGAACACATTGGATTCAAGTAACTTTTTCTGCCCCTTTCCCCCCACTTCAGGCAAAATTATGTGCCTGGAATATCTATCAATCTGTTCATCAGTAAATTCTGACATCCCACATACCCTTCTCTTTCTTCATTATTATTGATCAATCTGTTTGATTTGCTAAACACCTGTATCTTCTATTATGATATTGTTGTTTTCCAGAATAGTACCAAGTACTGCATCCAGATTGCCTAATGAAATCTGGTAATCAACAATTGCATTTGTAGCCCTTCCTTCTGAAACTGCCAGATCTGCCTGAGCACGTATTACTTCAAGGCTGGTCGATCTTCCAACCTTAAACTTTTTCTCCTCTGCCTTAAGTCTTTCCTGTGATAATTCCTTTGCTTTCTTTGACGCTTTAATCCTTTCTGCATTTGTCCTTATCTGCCGAACTGCCTTTCTGACTTCGACAACAATCTCCTGCTCTACCTTCCTGGTATTGAATACCGTTTGTTTTTCCTCGAGTTTAGCCTTTGAATAGTTGCTCTTTGCCTCTCGGTTACCTAGAGGAACCTCCATCGTTACTCCAAAGAACTCAGTTTGGAAATCCTCAGAGAAAACAGAATCATTGGCATTCCCATAATTTGCAGCAAGTCCACTGTAGCGAATCCCTGCTTCGAAATCAAGTTTAGGAAGTAATTGATTCTTTTCCTGCTTTACTTTAATTCTGGCATTTGCTATGTCCAGGCCTTGCTCAAATACTTCCGGTCTTTTTTCAAGTGCAATCTTAATCGATTCATTAATCGAAACATCTCTAACCTGAAATGAGGCAATGTCAAGTGGCACAATTGAAACATCAGATAATATAGGATTGTTGCTTAAATTCATGACCTGCATCAGCTCATCTTCTCTGTCTTTTATATCATTTTCTGCTACCACCACTCCCTCTAACTGGCTGGCAACACCTTCTTCTGCAACTAGTAACTCTATAGGGGCCAAAGTTCCAACATCGACCTGAATCTTGTTCTTCTTCAGTAAATCCTCAGCTCTTTCTAATGATTTCTTTCTCACTCTTAATTCTTCTATTGCCTTTACAAGCTCCCAATATGCTGTTTGCGTTGAGTTGGTTACTTCGATTGCCGTTTCCTTAAGTTCTAATACAGACCTTTTCTTGTCATTCCTTGCTATATAAATATCACTTCGATTATAAAAAATCCCGGCACTCTTTAAAAGGGGTTGAGTTATTTTCGCCTCTATATACGCCTCAGAAGATGGGTTGAATATTGCAAAAGGAGGCGGATCCAGAAAGGCTTTCTCAATATTATATTCCATAGTAAATGTGGCGCCTGTTTCAACTTTCTTTTCAATTATTGCATTTAAGGTAT
Source organism: uncultured Candidatus Scalindua sp. (assembly GCA_964584595.1). Classification (GTDB taxonomy): domain Bacteria; phylum Planctomycetota; class Brocadiia; order Brocadiales; family Scalinduaceae; genus Scalindua. Next base: position 13,219 of record CAZPAM010000039.1, read on the forward strand.
TTGTATCACTTCTAAAATCTCCAGCGGTAGCTCCTGTACCAAGCTGCAATTGGCTGTTGGATGGTGTTTCAGAATCCTTAACATCACCAGTAACAGTTAATGTTGGATCAAATTCTGATTTTTCAACAGTAATATCTTTTTCCTTAATCAACGGATCAATCTTTGCAATTCTTATGTCATAGTTATTTTGCAAGGCCATGATTATACTGTCTTTTAATGTTAGGTTAAGAAATTTTGTGTCTTTCATGGAAAATGCTACATCAGAGCCTTTCTCCTCTATTGCCTCTATTTTGTCTGTAGGAGTTACATTCAGTATCTCTCTAAGAGCCTCCACATAGGCATTCCCTGCTTCAACATCTGTCTTAGCGTATATTATTATGTTCAGAACTAAAATTGTCGTTAATATGTATTTAAGTTTACACAACATATAGTTTATCTTCCCTTAATGAGGGACATCGCCTCGGCCCTTGTAGCCGGATTTTTCCTGAATATCCCTCTTACCACTGATGTCTGGGCAATACTGCCAGTTTTCTTAATTCCCCTCATGGCCATACAAAGATGTTCTGCTTCAACAATTACCATTACTCCCTTTGGTCTAAGTGCCTTCATTAGAGCTTCAGCTATCGCTGTGGTAAGGCGTTCCTGTACCTGCAATTTCTTCGCCTCAACCTCTACTACCCTTGCAAGCTTACTTAAGCCAGTCACCCTGGAACCGTTAGGTATATATGCAACATGAGCTTTACCTATAAAAGGCAGCAAGTGATGCTCGCAAACAGAAAAAAAAGGAATATCCTTTAATAAAACTATTTCATCATGGTCTTCAGATTTTAAAACTTTAATCTGCTTTCCCGCATCCTTACCGATCCCAGCGAAAATCTCTTCACACATCTCAGCAACACGTTTTGGAGTGTCCCTGATGCCTCCACGTTTTGGGTCTTCACCAATCCCCTCTAAAAACAGTGTAACGCCCTTCATTATCTTTTTTTTATCCATATCACACTATCTACAAAAAAATTAATATCAGCAACATTTGTAGTCAAGATTCAAATTAGGCCATACTCTTCTAATGTCTTCTGAAGTTGTTTCTCATGTCCTTCGCTCATCTTACAGAGGGGCAGCCTCAATTCACCGTTAATCCTGCCAAGCAATTTCATAGCGGTTTTTACTGGAATCGGATTTGTCTCTATGAACATAGCTTTACATATTGGAAAGAGTTTCATATGCATTTGCCTGGACTTCTCAATCTCACCATTAAGAAAGCTTGAGACCATTTCTGAAACCTCTTGAGGCAGAATGTTTGCTACAACAGAAACAACGCCCTTTCCACCAACAGACATTATTGGAAGAGTCAAAGAATCATCGCCGGACAATACCGTAATATCACACAGGCTCAGTATATGACTTGTTTGATCAAGGCTGCCACTTGCCTCTTTAATAGCCACAATGTTCTCTATCTCATAA
>CAZPAM010000039.1:14721-22355 GCA_964584595.1 uncultured Candidatus Scalindua sp.
GAGTTATTGAAACAGCAGTCCTTGATGGCACATTATAAATTATTATAGGAATATCCACCTCCTCTGCTATAACCTTATAGTGCTCATAAAGACCTTCCTGTGTTGGCTTGTTATAATACGGCGTAATCATCAATGAACCATCGGCACCCATTTCTTTAGCATGTCTGGTCAGGCTTAAAGCCTCATCCGTATTATTAGAACCTGTTCCCGCAATAACAGGTATTCGGCCATTTGCTTTCTCAATTACTTTTCCGACAACTTCTCCATGTTCCTTGTGTGTCAAGGCAGGAGATTCACCTGTCGTACCACACGGTATAATGCCATCTGTACCATTTTCTATATGATATTCTACCAGTTCCCCAAGCGCATCATAATCTACCAACCCATCATTGAATGGCGTAACCAAGGCAACTATCGATCCAGTAAACATAAATTTAAACTCCTCCTTTTTTATATAATTTCAGTTATAGGAGATGCTCAGAAGTTTTGCTTTATAAGATAATGCTTGTATATAATATCCTTCATTTCTTTTACTGCTCTTTTAAGTCCAACAAAGATTGCCCTTGAAACGATACTGTGCCCAATGTGAAGCTCCTCTACATCCATAACTTCAACAATAGGACCGGTATTCTTGTATGTCAAACCATGACCGGCGTTCACTTTTAAGCCTGCATCCTGTGCCGACTTTACACCTTCCTTTAATACTTCCAGCATTTCAGAACTTTGCTTCTCACTCTTTGCATTGGCATAATTTCCTGTGTGAAGCTCAACCGCTTGCGCTCCAACTTCACCAGATGCAATTATCTGATCTCTATCAGGATCTATAAAAAGGCTCACATATATGTCATTGTCTTTGAATTTCTTAATAATATCAGTAAGCACTTTCTTTTGTGAAGTGACAGACAGCCCCCCTTCTGTAGTAACCTCCTGTCTTTTTTCAGGCACAAGAGTTATTTGCTCAGGTTTTAGCCTGATAGCAATATCAATAATTTCTTGAGAAGTTGCCATCTCCAGGTTGAGTTTAGTAAAAACTGTTTGACGTAACAAATCAAGGTCTCTGTCCTGAATATGCCTTCTATCTTCCCTGAGATGTATTGTTATGATGTCAGCCCCACCCAGATCTGCAAGTCCAGCTGCTGTTATCGGGTCAGGTTCATATGTCATTCTTGCCTGCCTTAATGTAGCAACATGATCAACATTGACTCCCAATTTAATCATAATATTTTATAAGAAAGGTGTTTTTCGAAATATTATTTCGTTTCTGCAATTGGTTCTAAAATCGGTTCTACTATATCAATATGAGCCTCAGGTGGAGCCCCATCTAGTTTCAGTCCCTCAGGAATCTTGCAAATAACCGATTGATTATATGGCCCGGGAGGGCGCAGTGAACTAACGTCAATATATGCCATAATATCTTCTGGATTCAACGCCTCCAGCTTTAACCTTGGACCTTTCAAGCTCAGATTAATATATTCCTCTTTAAGCTTCACCTTAAAATCAAACTCAACCGGATGAAATACATTAATCTTTACTTTTTCAAATACTTTAGTATCCACTTGTTCAGACACCTGCAACCACACATTTATTTTCTCATCACACTGAACCGGTACAGAAACATATTTACCGTCCCTTGTAACAGATATAAAATCCTCCAGGTCTACGGCCCAGGGAAACGTCCTGTTTTGTTCACTGGTTATTCCGCTCATATCTATTGGACTTGTACTAATTGTATCAGCTTCCTTGAGTATGTTTACGGGCCCTGTTACAAGAACCCTGTTGGGGTAGAAGAATTCGCTGATTATTTCATATCCAGGTGCAGGAACTCCCTTTCTTTGTATCTGTACATCAATATAGTTACTTTCCAATCTACCAAGCGTAATATCAATTTCGCCGGGAACTATTGAACTCAACCTTACCTCTCGCGGAAAATTAAAATTCCTCTTTGTTAAACGAATAGTCCTTTTATAATTATCTTCATCGACATCACCTATATCAGGTATGTCAAACCTTGCCGTAATCTTATTGTCCTTAATCATGTCAGAAATTCTATCAATAGTTGTTTGAGTACCACTCACGCCAACAGTTACCATATTACTGCTGGTATCCAGAACAGTAAGGCCCGGAGGGGCATTAATTGTCAGCTGAATATCTTCCGTAAGGTCACCAGTATGTTTAGTAATGGCATAAAACCAGAGAGCTATAGCCATTATCATGGCCATACTCTTGGCTCTCAAATTAGTAAATAATAGTTTTTTTAGCAAGTTTAACTACTCCGAATACCTTTAACTGCCGTAGTTGACATCTCTTCCAATACTCTTCTTAATTCATTTTGATTGACATCTTCCTTGAAGTCTCCTCCAGCAGCCAGGGATATCAACCCAGTCTCTTCAGAAACAATTATCGAGATTGCATCCGTGTCTTCTGTAATACCAATACCTGCCCTGTGGCGAGTACCACAGGATTTTGGTATATTTTCATTCTCTGTTAGCGGAAACAAGCATCCCGCAGCGGCAATCTTAAGTTCTTGTACAATAACTGCACCATCATGAAGTGGTGTGCCCGGCCAGAAAATTGTACTTATAAGATCACTTGAAATGTTAGAGTTTACCTTTATGCCACCTTCTATATAATTGTCCAGCCCATCTTCACGTTCGATTGTTATCAAACCTCCTATTTTATTCTCAGACAATGCTGTTACAGCCGTTAAAATCTCTTTGGCAACTTGTATCTCTGACTTTACGAACATTCTGAAAAACGGACTATGCCCCAATTTAATAAGTGCCCGCCGGAATTCTGGTTGAAAAAGAATAATTACCGGAATAATCAAAACAGGTAAAAATTCAATGATAAACCAGTTAACAGTGTAAAGCTCAAGTTTTTTTATTATAAAAAGTATTACTAAAGTAATTATTACCAACGTAAACGCCAAACCGCGAAGTATGCCAGCCCCACGCGTTCCCTGCATTATTTTCAGAATTGAATATAAAAGTACAAATATAATAAATGTTTCCCCACATGACTTAATCAACATCCAGCCATTGCACCAGTAGGGATGAACAATACTATGTAGATTCCCAAAAAACCCAAGTAACTCATCCATCAGGTTTTCTCCTTGCGTTCTGCAGATTCAATGGCTCTATACATCTTGATAGCCTGAACAGTCTCCCTGACATCATGCACCCTGACAATATTTGCACCATTAATTACGGCAATTATCAGCGTTACTAATGTTCCGGCAAGTCTGGAATCAGACATTGGATTGTTCTGTCCATCTGAAAGTTCCAGCACTTTACTGATAAATGATTTACGGGAAGTACCTACCATAATTGGGAGATTTAAACATTTAAAGTCATCCAATTGTCTAAGAATTGCAATATTGTGCTCAGGCTTCTTACCAAAGCCGATACCCGGATCAATTATTATATTATTATGCGCTATACCTGAGTTAACAGCATACTCAATTCTTCTTTCAAAAAATGAGATAATTTCTGGAATCAGATCATCATAAACAGGATCTTTAGGAAAATCATGTGGGTGGCCCTTAATATGCATGATAATTATGGGCGTGTTATTCTCAGCCGCAACTCTTGCCATCTCATCATCCGCCTGTAATCCACTAATATCGTTGATGATTTGGGCCCCAGCCTTAATAGCTTCTTCAGCAACCTCAGCTTTATAAGTATCTATGGATATTGGTATATGTGTTTCTTTGCTTAATTCCTTAATGACTGGTATAACTCTCAGCTTTTCTTCATCGGCTGAAACATAACTTGAATCAGGCCTGGTAGATTCACCGCCAATATCAATTATGTCAGCACCATCCTCGATCATTCTTCGGGCATGGCTTAACGCACTGCCCAGATCACTGTTTTTCCCGCCATCATAAAAAGAATCAGGTGTCACATTCAACACACCCGCTACAATTATTTCTTTACCAAACTCCAGACAGCCTTTATCTTGTTTTATTACCAAGAAACCTTACCACTCTTCTTCTAAACTGTTAACTAGATTCCTGGCCAGGATGGCAATCGCCTCTTCAGTCGCAGTCTGCACATTTTCGCCACGATCTACAATAAACGCTGCACTCCCATTTGCACCGCCGCCCATAGTTCTCCCTGTTCTCGTGTCCAAAAGCTCTATACTAGCAGATATAGACACCGAGCTTTCTACAATATTATCTCTACTCTGCGAAAGCGCATTTTGTCCAGAACTACCGATCGTGCCTGTCATTATTATATCTGCACTATCTTTCTGGACAATTCTCAGGCTTGTCCTTGACATAATCTCGTCCTTCACTGCCTTCGCAATATCAAATTCTATACCTCTCACGAACGTATTATTCTCAAAGATAGAAATATAAATGCTGTTTATTTTACGGCTAAACAGCGATTTTTGCGAATACCCGCATCCTGATACTAATACAAACACAAACGCAACACAAATTAGCTGTCTCAATAAACAACTGTTAATACAAGACATCAGGTTAGTTTTTTGTTTTAAATTTGTTATATTCATGGTTTTATCCCGTTATCTTATTGCCCCTACCTTTCTAAGCATTTCAATCTTTTCTGCAGCCCTGGCTGCCCATTCAGAATTCGGATAATCTTTGATCACGGATTCAAAATATATGAGACCGGCATCTGGTCTTTTTTTGCGCAAATAGAATTCACCTACCTTATAATCCCTCTCTGCCATTGCAATATCTATTTCCCCGATAATTTCCTTCGTGGTATTAACCAGAGCACCGTGTGGATTATTGGCCAGGTATATTTCAAAGCCATCACGAGACCCGGAAAGCAAGTCATAATTTCTCTCTTGAATACGGATATTACTCAATTTGCAGTACGGAATTCTGAACTGAGCGTACGGAACCCATTCACTATTTGGATAATTTTCCATAACGCTAAGATAGCTGGCTTCTGCCTCTTCAAACTGACGCAATTGATAATAGCATTCTGCAATTTTTACTTGTGAATCGGCAGCGATAAAACCAAGTGGATTCCGTTCTATTATCCGCTCAAATACCTTGATAGCTCCATTTTCGTCGCGTTCCATCTGGGCAACGCCAATCTGGAATTCCTTCTTCAATATCTCATGTAACCTGCGGGAGCCGGGATCCTGTTCTATCATATACTCATATGCTTTAAAGGCACTCTTGTAATCACCGAACAGATAATATGCCTTGCCAATATTCAGCTGAGATTCATCTGCAAGTTCTGATCCGGGATTATTCTTGATTATCTCCTTAAAAATGCCGACAGCACTTATATATTCTCTGTTAACTAATAGTGTAACAGCATACCTGAATTTTTGGTCCGCAGTTTCTCTTGATAGTTTATCAGGATCAATCCAGCTTGTCTCGCTGCTCCACACCCATTTTGCATATGACTCCCTTGCAACAATGAAAACGAACGCAGCAAGAATTAAAAACACCAGTATTTGTCTTTTCATATATATCTCCACATCTTTAGTTTTTTATTTGAGATAAATGATAAGTAATAAATTAACAATTTCCTGATCTCTACTTGGAGCGACGACTGTATAGATAAACGGCCCGCATTTTGAACCTTCTTTCCAGCCAAATAGTTAATGGTTGCTATAGAACCTCCGGATATCTTTACTTTTTCTCTAATCCTCCTGCTGCAATCAGTACAAAGCACACCCCCTTCTGATGCACTGAAAGAAGAAAGTCGTTTTGCATCCACCTTCGCTTTACAACTCGCACAACTACTCATTTCAGGGAGGTATCCAAGTAAAGCAAGCAATTGCACCTCGAATGCAATGGTATTTACAGTAGGATCACCTTTATCAGCTATCTCGCAAAGCGTATTTCTAAACAGCTCAAAGAGAGGCTCGTTCTTATCATTTTCTTCAGTAAACTCTCTTACTAATTCAAGAATATAAAGAGCTGAATAGTATTTTCTTGAATTATTCCTCAGTAAATGAAAATTATCGCGCAGCGCCCATTCGGTTAAAATATTCAAAGAAGAACTCGCTCTTTGAATAAACACTATTTGATTATATGTCAACAAATCCATACCCCCGCTTATGCCCTTTACAGAACGTTTTAACCCCTTGGCTAATGCCTGAATCTTGCCAAAATCACGTGTATAGAATGTTATTATCTGACTGGAATCTTTATAATCTGTCCTTCTTAAAGTAATAGCAGGTGTTTTACAAAAATCCATCTTCTACTCTTGGTATGTTATAACCCAGGGCCTTTAGTGTTTTGTATTCCTCTTCATGCATAACACTGGCATCTCCTTCATTGCCATCATCAAATCCCAATAAGTGTAATATACCATGTATAATATATAAGACAATTTCACCTTCAATGCTTATGTTTCTTTTGCCTGCTACGTCTACTGCAGTTTCTACTGAAACAATAATTTCTCCGCTTAAGAAATTCATATTATCATTTAATGGAAAAGATATCACATCTGTAACTTCATCAGAGTTAAAATACTGTTTATTAAGCTCTTTAATCCTGCTATTGTCGACAAGGACAATACTCAGCCTAGCATCCTTTCCCTTTTTGCTTAATACCTCTTTAACTGCACGCTTAATCTTACTACTCTTGATCTCATAATGCTTTTGTAAGTTAGCTATCTCTACATTCACTTTTAATTATCGTACGCATCGACAATATCCCTGACAAGCCGGTGCCGTACAATATCCCTGCGTGTAAGGTATACAAAATCAACCCCGGATACACCCTTTAATCTTTCCTGGACGTCTATGAGTCCAGATTTCTCTCCATCTGGCAAATCAACCTGAGTTATATCACCCGTAACCACAACTTTAGTCCTTATTCCAAAACGTGTCAAGAAAGTCTTCATTTGCTTTGCAGTACAATTCTGTGCCTCATCCAGTATTATAAAAGAATCATCAAGTGTTCTGCCCCTCATAAAAGCCAGGGGCAGTATTTCTATTAAATCGTTCTCAATATATTTCTTTACCTGCCCAATCTCAATCATGTCAGCCAGGGCATCATACAACGGCCGCAAGTATGGATTTACCTTTGCCTGAATATCACCCGGCAGGAAACCCAATCTCTCTCCCGCCTCTACAGCCGGACGAGCAAGAACGATCTTTTTAAGATAACCACTTTTCATTGTAGAAAGAGCCAGTGAAACTGCTAAGTATGTCTTTCCTGTCCCGGCAGGGCCAATACAAAAGACAAGATCATTATTACTTATAGCATTAACATATCTGGCCTGCCCCTCAGTCTTGGGTGTTACCGTCTGCCCCTTTATAAATACATCAATTGACCGTTCTGGTATTGAATGATCTATCCCCCTGTCTGTGTCCGCAATAACAATATCAATGTCATCTTCATCCAGCTTGCCAGTCCTTCTTATTATTTTTAACAGGCTGTTAAAAACATCAGTCAGCTTTTTAACTCTATCAAACTCACCTTCATATTTTAACACCCCATTTCTGGCAACAATCTTTACGTCGAAGACATCCCTCATAATTCTGAGGTTCTTATCATGATTGCCAAACAAAATAGAAGCTTCCTGGTCGCTTTCCAGTTGGATTTTATTCTCAACAATTGTACTGTTACCTGTTACTTCACTCATGTTATAACGTGAATCAATATCCAATGATTACTAAAAAATAATATGCTACAG
>CAZPAM010000040.1:0-22201 GCA_964584595.1 uncultured Candidatus Scalindua sp.
ATTTCAGTCATTTGGACTTAAAGCATTGATTTGGCATTTGAGCTTTGACATTTGCCTGCTTGCCCGACGGTTTGTTTGGCGGGCCTGCCGGTAGGCAGGGATTTGATTAGTCGGTCTATCACGATGCTTTACTTACGATTTCACGAACTGATTGTGTTTTAATTAAAAATAGTGTCTGTCCCTATTTTCTTATTCCTAATTGGCAATAACCTCATAAATCTTTACTCCTAATTGTACAAAAGCTACGGTTGCAAGAGCAATGGTTAGCCATTTCATCCACTTACTATGTCGTTCATTTGATTTTGATAGCTCTTTGTTAGACTCTATGATATTATAAACAACAGTATCTATCGTTTTCGATAAATACATTTCTGAAATAACTCTTGATTGATTTATATCATCTTTTTGTACGGTCTTTGAGTGTTTGAGAAAGTCCTCTTCGGCAATTGTTAAACCGAACCTTTCTTCTAAGTGTTTTAATTCCATCATAAACCCCTTTATAGTTCATAAATTAAATTAGCGCTTAAAACTAATCCTTCAATCGGTCAACAAAAAAAGGCAGGCCTGACCACATCTTTTTCTATTTTTTTGAAGCAGAAGGCAATATAATATCATGAAAGTGGTATTTGCACATGGACAATGTTTTCTTCTGCTTGTTGAATAGAAGAATCAAACACGTTACTGTGCATTCTACGCAATTCCTGACTATATTTATTATGTACGGTGTGATAAAAGTTTCTAAGAATAAATTCTATAAAATGAAATGGCATTAATGGGCTACTGACAGGAATTCTACAGTTCCTATATTGCCCTAGAGTAAGGTGAGATTTTGGATGAACAACTTCTTCATATACTTCTTCACCGTCATCAAAATCGAAGCGAATAGGGAAAGGTACAATATTTTTAGCCACAACCTCTGCATAAATCTCGTCCAATAAATAGATTTCCGGAGAATTTTGGAATTCCTCCAAATAAGGTGACGGGAAAAAAGCAAGCCTATGACGCTCTAGTTCTCCATTTCTAAAAGCATACATCATCTGAATCATAGACCCATCAGCCATTTTTGCGATATACGCCCTTTCTTCCTTAAGCCGATCATATATTTCTACATATGTGGTATCCTTCATAGCAACGGACGTGTATTGAGCTCCCGGAAAGGTGATTTCTACCAAGCCATCACCACACTGTTTTTCAAAAGATGGGTTCTGGTCATCTGCTAAGCCTAACTCAATAAGATTTATTATTAGGCAATTAATTTGTGTATTTATATCCCTGAATGTCAGCATAAGGTCTATTCTTTTTTGGTGAGTAATTTTTTAAATTGTTTAACCATATTCTCATCAAGATCCTCAAGATTAATTTTGCCACTTTTTAGATCTTTTAGGACATCAGCAAGGTTTTTATTCCGGTCACTCAAACTCTTGCGCTCTTGTTCAGTCATATCACGGTGAATGATCTTGAGCTTCTTTCTTGCATCTTCGGTTGGGTACTTAAAGTGGAGCTCAAAATGGTTCTGATTTAACTTATTAAATTCCTTGACTAATTTATCCATTGCACCTCCTACTCCAAGAATCCTTACCCATGCTTTACTTCTTGTGATAGCAGTAAACAATTGATTCCTTATACTTGATAGATTAAACTTGGAGGAATGACAATCCTGAGCATTAATGATGTATACCATACCGGCTTCATTACCCTTTGCCCGATGTATGCCAGTAAAAGTGATTGAGTCAGTCGCGGTCTTGAAAAAAATATCTGGATCAGTATCGACGCCAGCCAAATGAGAATTGATACCCATCTCAAAGAGCATTTTTCTGATCGGGCCTACTCTGCTTCGTGTAGTTTTTGGGTCAGGGTTGATTGCAATAATGTCGTCATAACGTAGTTCATCATTCTTAATGTTTTTTTGTATTTCTTTTACAAGCCATTCTGCTTGTTTCTCTTCTGACGGAAAACAATAAAACTGTACCAAGTCCTTTATTGGCGAATGTTCTTCAAGAAATTTAGGACTTGTCTCACCAGTCCTTTCTAAAACTACATTTTTACCTTCCTCCAAACTTCCACTTTTAACTTGATATCCTACCTCTTCCCAAAGACCAGGATGATCGAACATCTGAACTAAACCAGTTTTGAGTCCAGGAGGTGCCTTTCTATAGATACCAAAGCCGAGCGCGTGAGCAGTAACGAGAACAGGGCGGGAATTACGGTAGCATTTGTTTAAAAGGATATCTCTTTTGGGCTTCCCTTCTTCTATTGAATCAAATATAACACACGGACTTCCATCTGGCTTATTGCCAAATATTTCTTCGGGAGGAGGTAGTGATTCTACAGATAGGTTCTGCAATTCGTCGTATGCATATACGAGCCTTTTTTCTTCTGTCAAGAACTCGTAGCACATTTTGAGGAACACAGGAGGAAAATCCTGTGCCTCATCGATAAGTATGGCATCATAAGTTGCTTTCGATTCTTTGACTGAACCAAGTGAAACATTGCAAGCTCCAGCAAATTCATTCCCACGCCCAAACTCAGATTTAGCTGAACCATAGTCATAGTATGCAACATCATGCACCTGACAAAATTCATAATACATACCGGTTCGCGATTCCACACCAGATGCACCCCATGCGTTTACAATACTTATTTTCTCCCAATCAGGCTCTTCCCCTGTTTGCTCAATACAGAAAGTATTAATTAGCCTGCGGAATTGTCCTTTGAGTGAACGAGTGTGGAACGTAATGGCAATGCGCCAATCTGAATGTTGAGCATGTAGGTAGGCTGCTTTCAAAGCAAGCACTATTGTCTTTCCTGAACCAGCCAAGCCACGTATTCTTTGCACGCCATCAACCGTTTCAACAACTGCTTTACCTTGCTGTGCATCCAAGGTTGCAATAGAGTCTTCTAGACGCTTGAGTATGGCACCTCTAGAATCTTCTTTCTCGATCTGCCTTTTGGTGCGGCCTTTACGAATCGTTGAAATACTCTGGATGGCAGACAATGTCTTTTCAAAAATGTCATTTTCTTCAGTATGCCAATCATCAATTTTCTGAATATTTTCTGGTAAATCATTTTGGCTTGCGAAGAGATATTCGGTGTCATCTATGCTATGCGAAAGAGCTGGTGCAAACGTAAGGGTATGAATTGGAACCAGGAGGTCACGACGAGATGTGAGTTCGCGATGACCCCGCAACTTTGCTTCCAGAAAGTTAGCTGCTTCGTCTTGCCTACCTTGAAACTCTTCGGCATTTAGTCCTTCAACCAAATCGAAAACAATGATTCCTTTCGTGGGAGTCAACCATATGGCATCAATTGCAAAACGCCCCTCAGCTGTACCCATAATTGGGTAGCCAAGGAAAATCTGTCCCTCCAATTCGTCATGCGTTTCGAAGAAGTTGGCAAGGGCATCACTTGCTGCAGGCTTCCTATTTGTTCCTCGAATAATATCTACAGGCATAGTTTACCTTTCATCTGATTTATGAAAAGCATATCCATCATCTGATGGTATATAAATTTGGTAGGTCGTAAGTTACTAGCGGTATAATACTTTAGTAAGTAGTAAAAGCAATTAAAAAAAGAAGGGTTTTTTAATCCGTGCAAATCCGTGGCTAAAGTTTCTTTCTTTGCGTACTTAGCGGCTTGGCGTGAGGAATTAAGACAAGAAGTGGGATATTAAATATTTTTTAAATTGCCATTGACATTAATATGATATATCGTATATTTGCGATATAGGATATAAATCATGGCAACAACAAAATCCAGTGAATTCAGCATCAAAGAACAGAAGATTGCAGAGCTCTGCAAGGCACTGGCCCATCCGGCAAGGATCGCTATTATCAACTTTTTGATCAAGAATAAAGAGTGTATCTGCAGTGATGTCGTCAACGAACTCCCCCTCTCACAATCTACAGTATCCCAACACTTAAAGGAGCTGAAAGACATAGGACTGATTAAAGGAGATATTGACGGCCCAAGAGTCTGTTACTGTATAGACCTGAAAAAATGGAATGAAGCGCAAAAAGCCATTGGTTCTTTTTTATCACAGGAAGCAATCCAGGCAGAAAAAACCTGTTAAGCATTAGATGCAATTATTAAATACCCATTTCTTATTTTTCATTTCTTTTCTCACACTAAAGAGAGAATGCCTGAAATCAAAAAACTATCCATCTTTGAGAAATACTTGACGCTTTGGGTCATTGTCTGCATAGGCGCCGGTATCGGACTGGGAAAGGTAATGCCCGGCCTTGCCACTAAACTTGATTCTATTTCAGTATATCAGGTATCCATCCCCATTGCCGTCTGCCTGTTTTTCATGATGTATCCAATTATGGTAAAGATAGATTTTGCAGAGGTATTAAAAGCTGCAAAGACTCCTAAACCGGTCGGCCTGACTCTCTTTATTAATTGGGTAATAAAACCTTTTACCATGTTCCTGATTGCCTGGTTTTTCCTGGGCTACCTGTTTAAGGATTTCCTTCCCGGAACTGAAATTCTCAAAAACGGCCAGGAAGTCGAATTGTGGAGAAGTTACATCGCAGGTACAATCCTGCTGGGAATTGCACCCTGTACGGCAATGGTATTGATGTGGAGCTACCTGGCAAAAGGCAATGATGGCCTTACCCTCGTAATGGTTGCCATAAATTCTTTAGCTATGCTTGTCCTCTACGCACCGCTTGGAGGCTTTTTGCTGGGAATAAATGCCATGCCTATACCATGGGAAACTATATTGTTTTCTGTGGCGATTTACGTAGCTTTGCCCCTTGTTACCGGATATTTTTCACGTAAATTGCTAATAAAATTTAAAGGACGCGAATGGTTTAATGAAAAGTTCTTGCATTGGCTTACGCCAGTCAGCATAATTGCGCTATTAACCACATTGATACTCTTATTCTCTTTTAAGGGTGAAATTATATTAAAGAATCCACTTACAATATTATGGATTTCAATCCCGCTTTTTATCCAGACAATATTCATTTTTGCTCTCGGATACTTTGCTTTGTCAAGAGTATTAAGGCTCTCTTATCAAGATGCCGCTCCTTCTGCCATGATTGGTGCATCCAATCACTTTGAAGTTGCAATTGCAACCTCTGCAATGCTGTTTGGCCTGTCCTCAGGTGCAGCGTTAGCTACGGTCGTTGGAGTCTTGATTGAGGTCCCCCTGATGCTCATGCTTGTCTCGATCTGTAAAAAAACATGCTTTATGTTTAAAGAGTGTAATCTGGACTTGCCACAATGTAAGACCGGACAATCCATTCAGAATGAAGCCGTGTTACAATGAGAAAAAGGCGGATCATGCAAATTAGTGCTTAAATTAAAATATATCACAAAGAAATCGGAGTTATTTATTTTATGAAAGGAGTAGTAGAAATGAGGAATTTAACCTTAACCACATTATCAATATTTATCTTTCTTATTAGCATTTCGTTTACCTTCCAGCCCGGCATAGTTCTGGCAACCAACGCACAGGGTAATCAGGATCCTGACCTTTCAGATTTCAAGAAACAGTTGGAATTAATGGAAGAGACAATAAAGAAGCAGCAGGAAATGATTAATGCCCTGAAAGAAAAAATTGAATCAAAAGAAACAGTCGCTCATAACTCTGTTTCTGAAATAGAGACTAATACAATTGAACATGTAATAGACGATTACCTCACAAAGGAAGATACCAGAGAAAAAATGTTAAAGGCCGGATTGACACCTAATGTAGAAGTTGGCTATAAGAAGGGTTTTTACATGAAGACTATGGATGACAAATTCTCCGCCAAGATAAATAACAGGATGCAATTTAAGTTTCAGTATAATGACAAAGATATAGGCACGAATGGCGCTACAGATGAAGATATAACAACTTTTGATTACAGACGCATAAGGACAAAGATATCCGGTCATGCATATAGCAAGAATATTAAATACAAATTGGAGTTTGATTCTGCCTCATCAGATGATGCTGTAGATCTGAAGGATGCATGGGTTGATGTAAAGCATATCTCATGGGCAAATATCATGGCCGGCCAGTTTAAGGTATTTAACAGACAGTTCCTCACATCATCCGGGGCGCTTCAGATGATAGACAGGTCTCAGGTCAGTGAAACATTCAGGTTCTGGCAGGACGAGTATAAGCGCGGTGTGGCAGTTCACAGCAAGGATATACTTGATGGCAAGATTGATTACATGGTTGGTGCACACAACCCTCAAGGAAGAGGTGACGATAACACTATCAACACCCTCCTATATACAGCAAGGGCTTCATACTATCCCTTTGGACCTTACAAAGGCTACAAGGAATCAGACTATGAATATACCGAATCGTTTAAGGCTCATATCGGCGGGGGATTTGGTTTCCAGCAAATTGGTAATAATGCAGACGCTACCGGTGACGAAGTAGACCATACTCAGCTCCTTGCTGAATTTGGTTTTAAATACAAGGGCCTATCTTTTGTAAGTGAATATCATAACAGGAAAAGAAGTCTACTGGATGCCCTTGAGGCTGGCGATAATACTCTTCTCGGCCTTTCAAGTGCAATTGCAGGACTTCCTGCAAAAACAAAACTGCATGATCAGGGGTTCTTTGCACAGGCCGGGTACTTTATAGTACCAAAACGTCTTGAGATAACAGGCCGGTATGACGTTATAGATTTCGACAATGAACATCCCGAAGCAGGAACAGTTGGGAGAATAGATAATAAAAGTTTCTACACAGCAGGATTAAATTATTTCTTCCATGGGAGAGGCCACAAGATCCAGGCTAATTTCATTCATGAAAAAGAAGAGCTAAGTGGTGCGTTTTTTGGAGAAAATAATGAAACTACATTTCTTACACAATACCAGATTTATTTCTAAATGTGTTTTATAGAAATTAGACAGATGTGTCTTTTGGAGGGTTAAATAATAAGGCTGATTTATATATAGACTTTAAATATATAGTGTAGTAGTATTAATTATAGAAGCAGACTTTACCCATACATTCTGACTGCTTAACAGATTCAACCGGAATTTGTAACATTTTACGGAGATTAAGATGTTTAAATCAATACTAGTGCCAATTGATGGATCGGACACAAGCCTTGTGGCTGTTGATTATGCAATCGAGCTATCAAGGTCATTTGACTCGGAGATAACCGGTATTTCAATAATTGATACAAAGAAACTTGCCGGGCCATTCATGAGAGACCTTGGCACCAGCATAGGCGGTATGGTTCCTTATGGTGACTTTCAGCAGAATGTAAGGAAGTTTCTTGAGGATACGTGCAAGGCTGCCCTGGATGAATTAGAGGGAAAATGTAACTCTGCAAGTATTCCATGCACACGCACAGTAAAAGAGGGCGTTGTAAGCAAGGAAATATTCGAATCGGCCAAAAGATGCGACATGATATCAATGGGCATGGCCGGCGAGCATGTATTCTTGCGTGATGCCTTATTGGGTTCAAACCTGGAATCTGTTGCAAGACAAACAAACAAGCCCGTATTGGTAACCCCTGAAAAATATAAGCAGATTACAAAAATACTGGTTGCATATGACGCCAGTTCTTTCTCGACCAAGGCTTTAATTGCAGGTGCGGATATTGCGCAGCAAATGAGCCTTCCCCTGACAGTTGTTACAGTATCTGATGATAAGAAGTCAGGAGAAGATACTCTTTCTCAAGCGGCTGAAAACCTGAAAGATTGCAGCATTAAGTATGACACGGTTCTTAAAGATGGTGAGGCAGTGAGTGGAATTCTGGATCTCTGCAGGGAAGGTTCGTATGATTTATTGGTAATTGGCGCCTATGGCCATTCCAAGATAAGAGAATTAATCCTTGGGAATACCACCGTACAGCTTATGAGAAAAGTAACCTGCCCGGTGTTGCTATGCAGATAAATCTCTTTTTATCAATGTCACTTTACACAGCAGTCACCAAAGTAAGGCCCACTATTGTACAATATGGTTAGCACTGATTTGGAGGAGCACAATGATAAACATTAAAAACATACTTTGCCCTATTGACCATTCAGATTGTTCAAAAGAGGCACTGAAATACGCTGTATCATTTGCAATAAAAGATAACTCAAAATTGTACCTGCTGCACGTAATTGACATACGAGCTTTTGATGAGAGTATCAATGCAATGACACCGCAAATACCTGACGATGAAACACTGGCTCAACTAAAAACAAAACTTCTTGATTGTATACCGGAAGAAATAAGAGATGACATGGATGTAGAGGCCCATGTAGTTCAGGGTATACCTTTTGTAGAGATTATAGCTACTGCAAAAAAGAACGATATTGACATGATAGTGTTAGGTTCACACGGAAGAACCGGTATCTCACACATGATGATGGGTAGCGTATCGGAGAAAGTTGTAAGAAAGGCCCCATGCCCCGTATTAACAGTGAGAAAATCTGATCAGAAATTTACCATGCCTTAACAGCAGCAAGAGTTCAACATTCAACAATCAATTATAATAGATTCCAAAGTTCATCTTTACATCACCACCTTCTTTCTACACTTACATTGAGGCAAAACTTCCTCTTACTCAACTGCTGGAATCGGCTGTTTTCCCTTGCATGTCACGCCGTCTGCTGTTATCTTTCATTAGTGCAAAATATTATATTCTAAATCTGTTTTGTGATGCTAACATTCCAAATTCACAACCGCAAGGAACCGAATCTACTTACACTTAGATAGGAGACAATTATGAAAAAACAACAGTCAATTATAGTTGACTTTGATGGTGTTATTTGTGAACACCGTTTCCCTGATGTCGGAGAACCCTCTGAAGGAGTTCAGGAAGCATTGAATACACTAAAAAAAGCGGGCTACCGCATTGTTATCCATTCCTGCAGAACATCATTTAAGTTTAAAAATCTGCTCGGGGGTGATCAGTTCGAAAGGATAAAGGATTATATGAAACACTATAAATTACCGTTTGATAAAATCTGGGAACCGGACAAGCCTATAGGTGTCGCTTATATTGATGATAAAAGCATAAACTTCAAAAACAATTGGGGTGAAATAGCTGATAAATTGGTCGAAAGATCTAAAAAATATAAATGAATTTATTACATAATCTTAAACTATGATTTCAGTACAATACATAAGCAAGCAATATACCGATCAGGTTGTCTTTGATAAGATATCTTTCAACCTCAGTCCGCGTGAGCGAATTGGCCTGGTAGGCCGGAATGGACACGGTAAAACTACTCTGTTTCGTATGCTCATAGGACAGGAGGAATGCGATGAGGGTATAATTGCAATCCCAAATAATTACCGTATAGGATATTTGGATCAACACATTAATTTCTCCAGGCCGACTGTGCTGGAGGAAGGTTGTTGTGGTCTTCCTGATGACCAGAAGGAGGATGACTGGAAGGTGAAAAGAGTCCTTTCAGGTCTGGGGTTTTCCGAGGGCGATTTCAACCGTGATCCTGCAGAATTTTCAGGAGGCTTCCAAATCAGGCTGAACCTTACGAAGGTTCTGGTTTCTGACCCGAACCTGCTTCTGCTTGATGAACCTACAAATTTCCTGGATATTGTTTCTATACGCTGGTTGACCAATTTCCTGAATAACTGGAAACATGAAATTATCATCATAAGTCACGACAGGGGATTTATGGACAGCGTCGCCACGCACATCATTGGTATTCATCGTTATAAAATCAAGAAAATTGCGGGAACCACACAGGATTATTATGACCAGGTTTCAATGGTAGAGGAAGTACATGAAAAGAGGCGTCTCAACGATGAGAAGAAACGCAAGCAGGCGGAACAATTTATAAACAGTTTCAGGGCCAAGGCGCGGCACGCCAGTCTTGTACAGTCACGTATAAAGTCCCTTGAAAAGCAGGAAGTACTGAAAAAACTTGAGAAAATATCCACTCTCTCATTTTCATTCAATGCTGCTCCATTCCCCGCCAAATGCATTCAGGAAGCACAGGATATAACTTTTTCTTATAACGGTATGCATTCACCACTGATAAACCACCTTAGCTTCAGCGTAGAGAGTAATGATAAGATATGCATTATAGGCAAGAATGGAAAAGGCAAGACAACCCTGCTGAAGCTGTTAGCCGGTATCCTGTCTCCAGGGGAAGGAAAGGTCAGAAATCACCCACAGACGAAGATCGGATATTATGAGCAGGCCAATACTGCAAACCTTAACAATAATCTCTCGGTCGAAGAAGAAATATCCTCCGGTGTCTCAAGCATAGAGAGGAAAAGAGTCAGAGATATCTGTGGAGCAATGATGTTTTCCGGAGACAGCGCTCTTAAGAAAATAGAGGTATTATCAGGTGGTGAAAAATGCAGAACACTTTTAGGAAAACTGCTCGTTATGCCAACTAATCTCCTCTTGCTTGACGAACCAACCCACCACCTTGATATGCAATCATGTGAAGCCATGATGGACGCCATCGACAACTTTAACGGTGCAGTGCTTATGGTTACACATAATGAGCATATTCTCCACAGGGTTGCAAACAAGTTAATCGTATTCCACCAGGACAGAGTATTCTTTTTTCATGGAACGTACTCTGAATTTCTTGATCAAATAGGCTGGGACGATCAGGAAAGTATCACATTCAAGAAGAAATCGTCTAAACAGGAAGGTACGAAAAGCCTCAGCATGAAAGACAAAAGGAAAGTTCGTGCCGAGTTTATTGCCAGACGTTCAAAAACCCTGACCCCCTACCAACAGAAAATCAAGGAGATTGAAAAAACTATAGAAAAACTTGAGCTACAGTTTCAGAACGATACACAGGCTTTGATTAAGGCATCACATGAACAGGACGGAAACGCTATCTCAAGATTGTCTAAATCACTTAAGCAAACACGCACTGAAACTGACACACTATACAAAGAGCTG
The DNA here is from genome assembly GCA_964584595.1 of uncultured Candidatus Scalindua sp. GTDB lineage: Bacteria > Planctomycetota > Brocadiia > Brocadiales > Scalinduaceae > Scalindua. The sequence goes on from CAZPAM010000040.1 coordinate 10,839, forward strand.
GAGGACACAAGCGAAAAATATGAGCAGAGCAAACTTGCATTCAAAGAAGAGGAACTTGCATATAAGTAGCCTTTTGCACCTGCTCCCTTTCTGCGTCTGCCAGGCACCGCTATCACCTTGACATTATATTGATTATTTGTTATCTTGAGACTTTTATAGGAGGAAAAACAGATATGCCGTTATATGAATACAAATGTAGTGAATGTGAAAAAAGTTTTGAGATACTGCAGAGAAATAACGAAAAGATAGTTTGTCCCCATTGTGGAAGCAAATCATTAGATAAACTCTTCTCAGTATTTGCAAGCAGTTCATCATCCGAATCAGCTTCAGGTGGAGGCGGCATGCCGCCATCATCCGGTTCCTGCGGGACAGGTTGTTGTGGAATGAGTGGTCACTGATTTAAATCTTAGCCCCGGATATACACCGGGGACTGAAGCTTAATTGAAAGGAGATAAATATGGCTGCCAAGAAAGTATATACCTGTAAAACATGTGGAAGTGTTACTACAGCAAAAGGCCATTTGTGTGCCCCGGTCCCACAGAAAAAGACTGTTTATTGCGATTATTGCGGAGCAGTAGAAACCGATACAAGACATGTTTGTGCACCCAAAGTCCTCAAGCTTAAATACTACTGTGCAAATTGCGGAAGGGTTGCCGTGAGCAAGAGTAATGTATGTGTACCAAGAGCAATACCACAGAAAAAGGCCAAGGCTAAAGCAAAACCAAAAGCGAAGCCGAAGACAAAAGCAAAAACTACCAGAAAGAAAACAACAAAGAAGAAAAAGTAATTGATAGCATACTTGCCAGTTGCTATGCATAAATACTTATGGCTGGCAGCTGGCAGGTCTTCTCAATAACATTCAATCATTGTACCCCCAAAGTATTCAAATACTTTAACATTTCGTAAAACTTACCATAATCACTCCGATTAAAATCCATTACCATCCTCGGCAAATCAAGAAACTCCTCGCTCTTCTGTTCTGCAGGCAGAGACTCGGTCAGCTCTATTTCTCCTGAACGGAGGATATCGGCATATTTTTTATTAAGTTTCTCAATATTTTCGCTACTCACAAGCGACTTGAGCCTGACAACAGTCTTATTTCCAACGTATCGAATAGAATGATAAACCTTATAAAATTGCAGAATCTCATCAATAGCCTTCTCAACAGTATTAACACGTACAAACAAGCCCATATCATTATGCGAAATAAAACCACTTTCCACCAATACTTTTGCAACAAAGTCAATCCAGTGATTCCAGTATTGCGAACCGGGAGGTTCGATCAAGATGATCGGACGTGGCTTGCTTTTACCGGTCTGGACTAATGTAAGATTCTCAAAGCCTTCATCCATGGTGCCAAATCCACCGGGAAAGAGTACCGTTGCATCCGACTCTTTAAGGAAAAACAATTTTCTGTTAAAGAAATACTTGAAACTGATTGCCTTCTCATCACCGATTATGTATGGATTGTGTTTTTGTTCAAAAGGTAGTTTGATGTTCAGACTGAAGCTGTTTTCGCGTCCGGCCCCCTTATTACCAGCCTCCATTATTCCCGGCCCGCCACCGGTAATCACCTTAAAACCATTTTCGACTACCAGCTTAGACAGCTTTTCTGCCATTTTATATTCTTCTGAACCCTTCCGGGTTCGAGCAGAGCCAAAAACTACAACCTTTTTCTCATTCCTGTACGAGGCAAATATTTTTGATGCATAACGCAGTTCTTTCAACGCCATATTTATCAATTTCATATCACCTCGATCATTACTCTCGAGACCCAATTTTGCAATAGTTGTCAGCATCTCTTCTACGAGATCAACATTATCGTCAGGATGGCAGGCCTTTGCCAAATCGGCAATAATCTTATCGATATCATCTCTGCCTGTTTTATATTCATTTTTACTAGTACTTTTCATTTAAAATAATTACCTTTCTACACCTCATAGTGCGGCATAGCCGCAACCAAGTTTGAACTTTTTATAACAATATCATAATAGAAATTTATACTCATTTAAGCAAGTTCTTATATTAGTGATTCGGCCTATAACACTAACCTTACAACTGACCACAAAGGCATGAATATATCAGTTAGATCTATAGATGTGAAATGCAGGTTATGACAGGGTACTGGAACAAAACCTGAAAATTGTTGAAATCTTGAGATGCTTTGATAAAATGTTCACTTTGATGAAAAAGGAAAAAACCAAAACATGTAAAGCTGTTCTATTAAGAAATGGAAATTAAAATACACAATATAGGCGACGACATCGGGCCGGAAAAGATACTGTTGTTACGACAGCCACGCGTAGGCCTGGAAGCCATCGTAGTTGTTGACAACATTGCATGTGGGCCGGCAATAGGAGGGTTGCGCATGGCGCCGGATATAACTATTGAAGAGATTTATCGACTCGCTCGTTCCATGACACTGAAGAATGCGGCAGCTGGTCTCACACATGGAGGAGCTAAATCTGGAATCATTGCTGATCCAGCCTGCAGTCGTGAGCAAAAGGAGAAACTGGTACGTACTTTTGCCCGTATGATCAAGGAGCTTACAGAATATATCCCCGGACCAGATATGGGAACAAACGAAGAGTGCATGGGTTGGGTTAAAGATGAAATCAGTAGAGCAATAGGCCTCCCAAGGGCATTGGGAGGTATACCATTAGACGAGATAGGAGCTACAGGCTTTGGAGTCGCTGTGGCTGCTGAAGTAGCGGCTTCAGAGTTTGGAATTCCTCTCAAAGGAAGCCATTTCGCCGTTCAGGGATTTGGTGCAGTTGGTAGGCATGCCTCTAACTTTCTTGCAAAACGAGGCGCAATACTGGTTGCTGTTTCCGATAGCCGGGGCGCAGTACAAAACCAGAACGGCCTGGACATTGACGCACTTATCAATCATAAAATGGAAGGTTCGCCGGTACAGACATTTCCCGGCGGTCAGCCAATGGACAGCGATGAACTAGTTGGTATAGAATGTGATATCTGGATTCCGGCAGCACGGCCGGATGTGCTGACAGAAAGCAACGTAGATCAACTCAAGGCAAAACTGATTATTCATGGTGCCAACATACCAGCCACTGAAACTGCTGAGCAGCTGATGCATAAAAGGGGTATTTTGAATATCCCCGACTTTATTGCCAACGCAGGTGGAGTCATTTGTGCAGCAGTTGAATATGGCGGAGGGTCAGAAGGTCAGGTTATGGATACGATTGAAGAAAAGATCCGTACCAATACTCTTGAAACGTTGGAAAGATCAAAGAATGAGAACCTGTCGCCCAGAGAGGCAGGAGTGAAAATGGCATTAAGCCGTGTCAAGAAAGCAATGGCTGACCGTGATACCTGATTGGTAAGTTGAAGGAGATATTTCACAATTTACTGCAATAAATTATGTCAATAAGGAAAAGTGAAGCAATGAAGCACAACAGAACATTCTCTGTTTATACCCCGATCATTTTGTCCGTATCACTTCTTTTATGTGTCTTATACTCAAACGAGGCCCGAGCGCATAATAATGATTCAACAATCGGCAAGAAAATTGCCGGCACATACCTACTGGTGGAGGATGATAAGGGTGGTTCCAGGATTGTTACAATCACTGCGGATGGCGGATGGCTAGGTATTCATTCGTTACAGTTCGACAATAAATTCAGTAACCAACAGGGAGTATGGGAGAATACAGGAAAAAGAAAAATTACCGCCAGAACGCTGGATTTCATTTCCTTAAAAGATGGTGTTGGATCGGCACTGTTTAACTTCACTGTCGAATTCGACAATGCGTATCAGCAAGTGAGTGGAGAGCTCTCGGGCAAATTATTTTCTCCTGGTGTGGATCCTCTCGACCCTGTCGCAGTCCCGATCAAGTCATTTAATAATACGTTCACAGGGAAACGGCTTATTCTTACTGATAACTGAACTCCGCTGAAAAGAAATGGTAGCAGATGGTGCTTTTATTCAACTCGTGGCTGAGCACTGTGATTCTTTTAATTTGTCCTCTGATAATATTTCCTCCAGAACATGTGTAGCAACTTCAGCCGGCATGGGTCGACAGAAATAATAACCCTGCATAACATCACACTTATGCTCATGCAGAAAACTGACCTGCTCTTTTGTTTCTACACCCTCTGCTACTGACTGTAACCCCATGCTTTTGGCCAGAGAGATTATAACCTTAATAATTTCTTCATCATTACGATCTTTACCAATACCATGTACAAAAGGCATGTCGATCTTTATGATATCAATTGGCAAACGCTTTAGATAAGTCAAGGAAGAGTAGCCTGATCCAAAATCGTCTATGGCAACACGTGCACCCAACTTGTGTATTCTCTCAAGTATGTCAATAGTTTCTTGAGGATCAGTCATAATAGAGCTCTCAACTAATTCCAGCTCTAAAAAATGAGGGCCCAGCTCTGTTTCATATAGAACTCTTTTTATCGTACTCCAGAATGATTCCTGCTTCAACAGCCTGAGAGAGACATTTACGGCAAGTGTTGCATCCATTGACAAGTAGTTTCTTTTCTGCCACTCACGAAGTTGCCTGCATGCAGTATCTAATACCCATTCACTGATTGAAGAAATTATACCTGTTTTTTCTGCCATAGGGATAAACTTATCCGGATTTATCATCCCTAATTTGCTGTGTTGCCAGCGAATCAAGGCTTCCACACCAATAACGTTGGCATTCATATCCACCTTGGGCTGATAGAAAAGAATAAACTCATTTTGGCTAAGAGCACGTCGAAGATCATTCTCAAGATGTATACGCTCCATTGTCTGTTCATGCAATTCATGTGAAAAGAACTGATAGTTATTCCTTCCCATTTGCTTTGCAAGGTACATTGCAGTGTCGGCAGACTTGCAGATACTTTCAGGATCCTCACCCGCCTCCGGGCACATTGCAATCCCGATACTGGAACTTACAAAGACTTCATTGTTATCTAATTTATGAAATGGAGCAAGAGCTTCAAGTATACCTTGCGCAACATGTGCGGCATCGTCAGAATTGGAATCGTCAATAAGTATGGCAAATTCATCGCCCCCCATACGAGCTACAAGATCATTCTCACGCACACGACCCTTTAACCGTTCAGCAACACTTTTAAGCAATAAATCACCCACATCGTGCCCCATAGTGTCATTGATGTCTTTAAAATGATCTAAATCCAAAAAGATCAAAGCAAATGTTTTGTGATAACGTCGTGTCTTAGCCAGAGCCCTTAACAGGCCTTCTCGTAAAAGTGTACGGTTAGCCAACCCGGTTACATTATCATAACGTGCGAGTTGTACTAATTGTTCTTCTGCCTTCTTACGAACTTCTATCTCCTCTTTGAGCTGACTGAGAGCACGTTTATTACTTTCATTGACATCAATAAAACTAGTCGCATCCTGTATTGCAAAAAAAGCATAATATTCTCCCTCCTCCTGTGCAGGAATGCGGGTAATAAAGGTGTTTTGAATACGAAATTTCCCGCCCGGCAGGGGTGACGGAATAAAATATTCATTAAGCTGGGACGAAAATACAATGGGTTGGCTGGAATGGAATACTTTTTTTATACTTTCTACATATTCATCACTTTCAAGATGTGGAAAGTGAGTAGTCAGATCAGTTCCAACAATTTCATCCCTCGAAATACCAGACCAGGATTCCAGGCATTTGTTCCAAAAAATAACTATATTATCATTCCTGAGAACAAATTGACCAATTGGTGAGTAATCAAGGATATCAAATTGAACAGCCGTCTTCTTTATATCATCCATTGCTATTTCGAATAAAGTTTGTCAACAGTTTATAAAATACCTTCAAAAGTGCTAAACTTAAAGATTTTAATCAATATATTGTAGAATACCAATTAATATGCTATTTATGTGCCAAAAATTAATTTAAGACATACAAACTAAACATTTTTCTGCGAATACCATATCTGACTATGTACCTATCACTTAGGTGATCATTTCTCAAATATTGCCATGATTCTACCCTTTGTTTTTAGTACACAAAAGAGCCCGCTGTCTAATTATTAAACGAACCGGTGTGTTCTTTTTTATATCGTAAAGGATTACTGGTATATATACATATTAGCACAAGGGTTACACTTGTTTCCCAAACGGTGCCTAAGATTTAACGTTAAGTACTTTGCAAACAAACTCTGCTGCTTCTACTGCCCCATTTGTACCGTTTCGCTTTATCCGTAGCAGAGACAGAATTTCTGGAAGAAAAGACATCCAACCCCCCTCTTGAAATTGTGACTCAGAAATGACACAGCCGTTCATTTGATTTTTTACAAACACCTCCAGTACATCTGATTCCTTAAAAGTAGAGCGCGGGATATAACCGTAGGGAACACCGGCATGATAGATCTCGGCAAGCGTGCTGTAACCCAGCTTCCCAACCACGGTGTCACAAGCATTGACAATATCCGGATGAAAAAAATCAGAGTGATGGGGCAATAGCACTAAATTATCAATAACCTGCATGGATTGACTACCACCTGGAATTATAAAATATATATTATCCTGGTGTTTTAGTCGCGTTAAAGACTTGTACTCTTCCGGTACTCCACCCATCGTAATCAGCACTACCTTAACTCCATCAGGAATACCCAGCCTCTGTCGTATTTGTTGTGGAGAGACCCTTATCTTTCGGCTGATCGGAGCTGTGGTAAGGACTGCATTCCGAGTTTGGCAAACCGGTTCTGCCTGAATGTGATAATCTACAGAATTAAATAGCTCCCTCAAGTACTCAATATGTTGATTTACGGAAGAATTAGCACCCACATAACTTTCGTATACCCAGTCCCATGTAAAATTCTCAATTAATACAGAAGGAATCCGGGACATCTGTGCTACGGCAATCCCCATCGGTGATATATCACAGATAATTAATCTACATTTTGTCCTGCTTACTTCTCTTGACAGACTTTCTATCTTGGATCTATCATAAGGCAGAAAATCACTTAACTTTCGAAAAGTCTCGGCCAGGTCTTCACGCAGAGGCGTCTCCTGAACCATGCCGATATCTGTCAGGAAGCTATGATACGTAAATGGCCCTGAAAGAGATTGCAGAAAGAACCACTCAGGAATAGTTGTGAATATTTCAAATCTTATTGAGGGATTTATGCAATGCATGGCTTCCATAACAGCAGATGCCCGTGCGGCATGACCAAACCCATGGGGTGAAACGAAATATCCTATACTATGGCCGGCAAGATCAGTTTTGGGATTTTTCAACTTGCTTGTCTTGTCCATACACTACAACTTTACATTACAAAGAACCATACAAAGGCCAGAATAGTCATGATTGCCACAACATACAAAAGGAATTTATTTTGAAATAGAGATTTTGAGGGACTATCCCTTGCCTCTTCAAACGCAGGGAGGTCAAGGCCATCATACATCGTATCCTCAGACCAGCCGGTTTTTTCATCTGAACCACATTCAGGACATGACAATGCCTTTACCGGCACCTCTGCTCCACAATTTGGACAAACAAAATAATCAGACATTTTGATTCAAACCGTTTCCTGAATAAATTTAATCATATCACCCACAACTCTCTTCATAATAAATACAATGTTTACATGGGCACATGGGTACCACTTTATCTTCGGCCTGCCCAAAGCCTCCCACAATTCAACTGTAAATTTTGTTGGTATTACCTCATCGTAAATACCATTCATCATTAACGTATTCTTTGTCTTATTATGTCTTGCAAGAACGGAAGGATTGATCATCTGAAAAATGTGATCTACCTGCTCACGTGTAATACCTGCCTTTATTATGTTCTTTTTTACTTCCTGTGTGGCTATTCCCTCCCATATAATGCCAGCACTATTGCCGCCTCCCGCAATAGACACTCCTGCATCAAACTTCTCAACTGCCATTGCCAGATGCACCATCATCCCACCAAGGCTTATGCCCATGATTGCAATCTTCTCTGTCTCTCTCTGCAGCCATGACTTTACCGCCCTTACTTCTATAACGAGTTGCCGTGTACATTCAACAGTCCTGTATACGTCTCCGGTAAGAGCGTACTCTCCGCTTGATGCACCCTTAGGGGTCCTCTCTATGTGAAAGGGAAGCTTAAGGATAAAACAATCTATATTAATTTTTGCCAGTCTTAATGCAATCTTTTTCTCGCTATATAGAAATGACCTTCTCCATCCATGAATGATAATCAATGAAATCTGACTCTTCTTAGTTTTATTCTTGTAGAAATATCCATGAGCAACGTTATTCGCTTCATGTACTGTCTGGACAGGACTTGGAAATTTAACATCAAAAACCTCGACACCTCCTATTTCAGTTTTTTTAGTTTGAGAGAATTCAGGGATCTTATCAGGTTTTTTGTAAAACAATTCAGGATTTTCTAAATACTCTTCTCTGGTCAGAGAACTGAAGTCGTAAGTATGCGGTTTATGATCCGCCCTAATTCTATTAGGACATAACCGGAAATATGTCCTGTCAAATTCCTGAACCAGGTACTTATAAAGGCCTGATTTCACATTACCGTTGTTATTGCTTACCTGTTCCAACATAAAAACCTGCAATATCTAATTCTTGTCATTTCATATCATAAAAAGCCGGTTTATGATACAGATCATTAATAAAACGATCATATTAAATTAAAACAAGAACAACTATCAGATTCAATCATAAAGATATAAATACTAGAAGTTTATAATTTATTCTTAAACAATAAATTCGTACTTGACATAAAATTGGCTATTTGATAGATTAGCCTGAATTTTCGATAAATATCCAGTTATTATTAAATGAAATTACGTTGAAAGGAGAAGTAAACAATGGCCCAGGGAAATTCTAAGTTTTTTGCCATAACTACTGCTTTATTTGTTGTTTTAGCTATAATATTTTTTACTCTATCTATAACATCAATTGGAAAGTTCACAGCTCAAAAGAAGAGAGTTCACCACATGGAGATGCAAATGTTGGCAGGCAAAAGTGAGGTAATGAAGGTGCCTGAGATAATAGGAAAACTAAGAGTTGCTGACAAAGCGAATAAAGATTTAGAAAGTCAGGTCGCTGATCTTACTGAGTCAGGTGAAGAGATGACATCAGAACTGAATGAACTTCAGAGAGAATTAACATCCGTAACAATAGCAAAGCTTGTCTTGGAAACAGATAAGGCCGGTTACACAAAGAATCTTATAGAGGCAAGACAGGCGGTAGAAGAGTTGAGAAGTCAGCTTGGTACAAATGATGGAGGTTCTAATATTGATGAGTTGGATGAGATCGAAGAGACACTGATTGAGTCCTCTCATGAAACTACACATGAGACTACACATGAAGAAGCTACACATGAACCTGAAGTGAGCAGCGAGAAGGTACCCTCAGGCAATGTCTGGGAGTAATACCAACTAACGGCCTCTTCATGAACCAATGAAGGGGCCGCCAATGACCTTCTTCAGAATGTAATCCACTTTCCTGAAATACACAACCGAGCTTTATAAAGTTCGGGCAATTCCATAATGATTTCACCCTCCTGAACACTGTAAAAATATAGCACACTCCCAAAACAGCACTTCGTTAAAACACATCTATAACAGCATTTCGTTGACACAAGGCCGGATTTTGTTATAATATTTTGGGTCTTTGGATATGTGCTCATTCACGTAAAAGCAGAGAGCCTAACAAATTAGCAACCGAAATGCGGGGACACCAGAAAGCTTTATAATTTTCTGCAATTTCACAAATATTAAGACACGTAACCACAAAAACAATACATAAAGCAATGTCTATCAAAAGATCAAGGAGAGATTTTCTTAAAGAAGTAGCTACAATAGGCACCGGACTTTGCGCATCTTCTCTGCTCCTATCAAACAATAATGTTCTCAGAACTCTCCACGCAGGAGAGGGTATTTCACATAAATCCAGGGTAATACTGGCAAAAGATAAAAGATTCGTAAATATTAATGGAAAAGCAGATTCCATTTTAATCGGCCTGGCTATTGATAGTGCATTAATGAAAATTACCAGTTCACGAAAACCGTTGGATGCATGGAAAAGCCTTTTTAACGAAGATGATATAGTAGGTATAAAGCTTAATTGCCTTGCAGGGAAGAGATTTTCACCTCATACCGAAATAGTTGACGCTGTTATAAACGGCATAAAGTCTGCCGGAGTAAAAGAGAGTAACATAATAATATTCGAAAGATTTAATAGAGAGTTAGAAGATGCCGGATTCAATATTCGAGAACACGGCAGTGGCTTCAAGTGCTTTGGTACAGATGCACTTCCTTCCGGAGGATACGATTCACAACCACAGATTATCGGCAGTGTCGGAAGTTGTTTCAGCCAAATAGCCTCATCACTCTGTACAGCAATCGTAAATATACCTATCCTGAAAGACCATGATCTTGCCGGAGTATCTATAGGGATGAAAAACTTCTACGGAATCATACACAATCCCAACAAGTATCACGATGGAAACTGCAACCCCTATGTTGCCGACCTTAACAGTCATCCGTACATAAAGGACAAACTTAGATTAGTAATTTGCGACGCCCTGAAAGCCCAATACAATGGTGGACCAGCCTTTAAACCTCAATGGGCCTGGGATTTTAGAGGAATACTGATTAGCACGGATCCGGTTGCACTTGATCGTATCGGAGCGGACATTATCGAGAGAAAAAGAAGAGAGGTAAACATGCCATCCCTTAAAGATGCAGGAAGAGAGCCAAAGTATATTAAAACTGCTGCGAATTTAGGACTGGGATTTGATGATCCCTCACTGATAGATTTTACTTCAATATAGAATAGTTGATAATAGAGTATCACTGATTTTCTAGCGTAAATGCATTCTGATAGAAACAGGGGGCAAACAATCCATAGACTCGCCTTGTTCAAACTGTTGAAGTAAGATATATTTCGTAAGACAAACATATGGTGGGGGGATTTAAGTGATTATTCTTTAAATCCCCCTTTTTTATACACAAAATTAAAAGGTGATGTAGATGTTTAAGAACTTATTAGTTACCGGCGGATGCGGTTTTATCGGAGCAAACTTTATCCGCTATCTTCTGGAGGATTCTGATTTCTCAGGAAGGATAATAAACATAGACAAGCTGACTTATGCCGGAAATCCCGAGAACCTGAGTGGAATTGAAAGTGCCTTTCCAGATAGATATCTGTTCGCTAAGATTGATATATGCAATAAGGATGAGGTTGCAAACATATTTGAAAATTACCAGATTGACAGCGTTTGTCATTTTGCGGCAGAATCTCACGTAGACAGGTCTATTGTTAAGCCTGACACTTTTATTCAAACAAACATAGTAGGCACCTTTAACCTTTTAGAAGTTGCAAGAAATCATATGGACAACATCCAGCTATTCCATCATATAAGTACGGAT
>CAZPAM010000041.1:0-7752 GCA_964584595.1 uncultured Candidatus Scalindua sp.
GAAATGCTAGATGTTGATAATGATGATATAGTACTTGAAATAGGAACAGGCTCAGGCTACCAGGCAGCAGTCTTATCTACAATTGTTAGGGAAGTATACACAATTGAAATAATTGAGGCATTGGGGATACTGGTAGATGAAAGGTTAAAACGCCTTGGATATGATAACGTGAATTTCAAGATATCAGACGGTTCGCTCGGCTGGCCTGATAAGGGACCATTCGATGCTATTATAGTAACGGCAGCAGCAGAAAGGATTCCTGATCCTCTGGTAAAACAGCTGAAACCTGGCGGAAGGATGGTTATTCCGGTCAACAATTCGTCCTCTAGCCAGGACCTGCTGATTGTGGAGAAAGATAAAGCAGGAAACATTGACACAAAAAAAACTATTCCAGTACGATTCGTACCACTTGTTGAGGGAGAGAAAGCTGCAAAGTAGGTTGTAATATAATCTTACCAATTATATTTAGTTTCTACATTCCTGCAATTCGAAGGTTATCTGTTACAGTTAAAACTAAATAATAATGATTACTTGGTAGAATTTACTTTCATTTAGTATTGCTTTCCATTAATATTATTGTTTAAAAACTTGTTTACTGCCTTCTTTTCAAACTTTATTTTGCGTAAATGGAATACAGAATTCTCGGAAAAAGCGATTTAAGCGTTTCGGCAATAGGTTATGGTGCATGGGGTATCGGTGGAGAGCCCTTCTGGAAAACTGAAGGTGAAGAAAATTCCATTCGTTCTATTGAAAAGGCAATGGATTCTGGGATTAACTTCTTTGATACTGCTCCTGTGTACGGCTTTGGATACTCTGAAGAGTTATTAGGCAAGGCCCTGAATTCAAAACGTAAAGATGTCATAATCGCAACAAAATGCGGACTACGTTGGAGCAAGAAAGAGTTAAAGGCTCTTGAGAAAAGGGCAACCAGGGAATCAATATTAGAAGAAATTGATCTGAGCCTGCAGAGATTGCGTACTGATTACATTGACTTGTATCAGGTGCACTGGCCGGATGTTGACACACCTATTGAAGAGACAATGGATGCCCTCCTGCAGATTCAGAAGTCCGGAAAGATTCGATTTGTTGGAGTGAGTAATTATTCGATTGATCAAATGAAGGAGAGCCTTAAATACGGCCAGGTAGTTTCTCTTCAACCAATGTACAGTATGCTGGAGAGAGACATAGAAAAAGAGATCCTTCCATTTTGTATAGAGAACGATATTGGTATAATCTGCTACAGCCCTCTTGCATCAGGAGTGCTGACAGGAAAGTACAATGAGAACACTAAATTTGAGGACTGGCGCGGGCACGGTATTATTGGGAATTTTACCGGCGATGTATTTGTTTCTCATATTAGAAAAGTTAAGGAGATTGAAAAGATTGCACAGCAGCACGGTAAGACGACTGCTCAACTGGCCATAAACTGGCTGCTCCATCAAAGGGGAGTGACTACGGCCATTGTTGGGGTAAAGAACCCGGACCAGGTTGAGCAAAACACAGGCGCAGTCGGCTGGGATATTCCAGAAGAAGATTTAGAAACTATATCAAATATTTTAGAAGAAAGGGGTTGATGATGGCAAAGAAAGTGAAGAATAAATATACCTTAAAGGAGTTAGACAAGATGTCAACAGATGAAGCACAGAAGCTTCCGTTTGCAGTTAGGGATAAGCTTCTTGATCTGGTAATTACTGATGGCAGGAAGATTGGAGGCAAACAGCCTAAAAGGCAGGTGGGCCTGATGTGTGATTGGTTTGAGGAAGATGTCGTCCGTCTTCAGAAAATTAAGGCAGTGAAATTATGCTTTGGAGGTTTTATTCCGGTTGATTCAACCGGTGAAGTTCCTACACTGGATCCAAAAGGACAGATCAAGCAGGTGTTTGACAATGCGAAGGCCGCTGTTATTAAGGCAGGCAGCAACATGGACAGAGTTATTAATTCCCTTATTTTCATGAAGAATATTGATTACTGGGGACAGATGAATGATATTTACAGGAAGTATATCAAGTGCTCTCCAACACGTGCGGCAATAGGTTGTCAGGACCTTAATAAGCTGTACCAGATCGAGATAGTCAATATGTTCGCATATAAGGTTGCCAAATAATGTAGTCGGAGAATTTCTTATTATGAAAGGAGTTGTAAAATGTTTAAAGCTTTGAGACTGAGTAGTATAATTTTCCTTGCTGTGATGTTTATATTTACACTTTCCTTTTCAGCTCTGCAGGCGGGTGTGGTGACATGCTGCGGTGAGCCGTGTGAAGAAGAGGTATGCCCGATGAAAGCAGCAGAATTGGCAAAGGAGGCCTGCGGTGTATGTGAGGATGCAAAAGAATCCTGTAGCACCGAAGAGGCAGCACAACATGCTGCTGATGTAGTCCTGAACATCAGAGGTATGACATGCGCCGGCAGCGAATGCAGTGTAAAGAACACTCTGTCCTCATTCGAGGGTGTCAGCGATGTTTCGGTAAACTATAAAGATGGTACGGCACACTTGCATGCAGAAGAGGGAAAGGTGGATAATGCAGCGCTCATCGAGGCATTAAGACAGGCTGGATTCCTGGCCTCTGAAGGTAAATGAAAATATTGAAAAACCCATTAACGCCGCTGAAGCGGCGCTAATGGGTGAATACAGGTGCCTGGATGTAAAAAAGGGATTTACAGTTAAGCTGAAAACTGTCCCCTTTCCCTGGTAATTGAACTGGTAAATTGAATGTATAAAGGAGAAATTGAAGTGATCGAGTACGATTTTGTAGAGATGAATAAACAAAAAATCTTAGAAGATAATAATTACATTATAGATGATAGAGACTTTTATATAAGCAAAGCGGATAAGAAAGTATTCAGTTTTAGTCGCGTTAGTAATGAAAGTATTGCCTGGCTGGAACAGGAAATTAAACAACCCAATTCAACTGATGAGTGGCAATTTTTCTGCAACGACTATCCGAGCGAGGGTCTTCAAGCCGATATTATATCTCCATATTTATAGTATCTGTATCTAAAAGAGAAAGAACAGGAAGCATGACGAGGCTTGATAAAGTTGCTATTTGACATTCGTCAATCATCATCACTCTTCAATCGCCAATCTACAGTTGTCAGTCACAAATCCCTTAAACATTCATAATATCAATTATGGAGTACATCACGCCTATTCTTTTTTTAATTTAATACTAAAGATATTTGAGGTTTCGACGATAATATTACTTCAAACCTGTCTTGTTTTGAAACGGGGATGTAGTCAAAGAATAATTTTCCCAATTATTACATACAGCAGGAGGAGAAAAGGCAATTTTGAAAGAGACACAGATAAAAATAATACTCTACGCAACACTATTTGGAATGTGGATGGTCTTCTATTTTGTGAATTGGCATATGTAAGTAGTTTCTATATAACCATTATGCCTGCAATCTCCATAATGATAGTAAAACTCAACTTTCTTTTCCCCAACTATTCAAACATTCCTGTATCTTACGCATAGCCGATTCCTCGTTGGCTTCTGAAATATGAACTACCTTTTTACCTAAGACACCCCATTTATCCGGATCTGTGTTTTTGTAGAGAGCTATTGTTGGCGTACCCATAAATCCGGAAAGATGGCTCACGCCTGAATCATTACCAATATAGAGTGATGCACCTGATAATAAACCGGCTAACACCTCTACATCCTGTGGGCGTTCTATTCGCTCTCCGGCAAAGTCCACTGCGTTCATTTTTTCATCTTCAACCGGACCGAAAATAAACCGTGTCTCAGGATAACCGTGTTGTCTTAATTCGTCTGCTAAAATACAATAAAATTGCGGTGAATAGTTTTTCCCGGGACTTCCGCTTCCGGGATGAATCAGTGTATATTGTCCTTCCGCTGCTATGGCAGGAAAACAATCAGTAAGGTCTTGAGGGACAGTTATGGGGAAGTGAGATTGTATGACCGAACAATAATGTTGTGCCAGGTGTGTCTGTTTATCAGGAAAGGGAGTGATAGAGACAACTGGTAGCAAGGCAGACTTTCTTAAGAGATCGACTACATTTTGCCCTTCTGTGAGCCAGAGGACAGCGCCATGCGGTGAACCTATCTTTTCAGGAATTGATTTTCCACAGAAGAAATCAAGTAAACCTGCCGATTCTTTATCAATATAAGTATCCAATAAACCAAAGCTGATAGCCAGACGCATATATTCAGTACGTCCAATCCCGATAAATTGATGATGAGGCAAGGCTTTACGCAGGTAAAAAAGGGATGGCCACGTAAGTACAAAATCTCCAAGTGCTCCACGATGACAGATTAGGAATGACTTCATGCAGTTACCAAATAAGTCTTACAAAAATATTTTGGCTTTGAATATTGTACTGTTTTTTTATATAAAAGTAGTATATTTTATTTATAGATTCGGGAACCGGGATTCACTTTCTTTTGTTAGTCAAATATAAGCCCTATTCAATTTATTTTGTGAAGAACTATAAGATCAGAAAGGTGTATTAAAATGATTAAACAAGCAGCTATTTTATCTTTTATCATGATGCTTGCAGCAACCATCTCTGTTAATTGTGCTTACGCATCACAATACTCACTGTCAAATGAGGAAGAACAAGCCAGCTCTCAGGCTCTCGCACAGGACCCGCACGTGGGTAAAGTGGCAGAGACTATGAACAGTGGCGGTTATACTTATATCCTCCTTCAAACTAAGTCAAATATGTTGTGGGCTGCAATACCTGAAACGAAGGTAGACGTTGGACAGGATGTAGTCCTGGCACCTGGTTTTGAAATGCATGAGTACAAGAGCCCGACTCTCGACCGTACCTTTGATTCAATTATCTTTTCCGAGGGGCTGATTACACAAGGAGGTGCCGCTGCCGGACAGGGTAGTGCTCATGGGAGTGCCGGTGCTCAAAAAAAGACATTAGGCAGTGAGGGGGCCAAGCCGGCAGCAAAGGGAAATATAAAGTCTGATAAAGCTACAGGGGCAAACGCCTACACCGTTGCCGAGCTTTTTGAAAAAAGAAAAGAACTTGATAATAAAGATATAATTCTCAAGGGAGAAGTAGTTAAGGTTACGGAACGAATCATGAATAAAAACTGGTTGCATATCCAGGATGGAACCGGAAGCGCACAAGAAGGAAATAATGATATGGTTGTAACAACAATGGACCTTCCGTCGGTTGGAGATACAGTTACCGTAAAAGGGGTATTGTTCTCGGATAAAGACTTCGGAAGCGGTTACAGGTATGATGCAATCGTTGAGTTTGGACAGGTCTCAGAGTAAACCAAATTGAACACAGATTAAAACTTTTTAAATAAAATGGACAGACACTATTTCAATATGTGTATGTCCATTTTTTATTTCCATCACAAAAAATCTTTGACTATCAGTATCTTATTAAATATTCTGATCAAATGAAAATATCCAATTCATGGAGAATCCTGGTGACAGGAGTCACCTCAATACACGGATGGCCCATATTTACTCAATTAAGTGGACTGCTGCCAGAGTCCTCTTTGTATGGCCTGAGACCTCCCAAATCAGATGTTCCTGACTCAGACAATGTTTCGTCTTTTTGTATTACCGAACGTGCAGAATTAGAAAGAATAAGAGACGAATTCAAGCCTACACACGTAATTCACTGTGCAGGTGTCTGTGATCTGGACGTCTGCGAAGAACGGCCGGAATGGGCTCATGCCCTTAATGTTCAGGGTACAAGAGCCGTTGCAGATGTATTCGGAAATGACATACCCATTCTGTACATGAGTACTGACCTCGTATTCTCCGGCTGCAATTCACCGTTAGGCGGTTATACGGAGGATGATAAGCCTGATCCCATCAATGTTGTAGGAAAGACCTTTGCCGGTGCAGAGGAACATATTCAAAGGTGTAGAGATCATTGTATTGTCAGGCTGGGGCTGCCGCTAGGCGATTCAATCCTCGGCAACAAAGGGGCGATTGATTGGATAGAGGGCAGATTCAGGCGCAACCTGCCGGTTACGCTCTTCTACGATGAATACCGGAGCTGTATTGATTGCGAGAAAATTGCCGAAATGGCTGTGGCCGCTCTTGCCCTTGAATTAAGAGGGCTGTTTCATCTGGGTGGAGAGAAAACATGGAGCCTTTACGACATTGGTAAATATGTACTGGAAAGGGGAGGATATTCTCCTGATTTACTTAACGGAAGAATGCGGCATCAGGAAGAAAATGGCCCGCCGCGTATTGGTGATGTCTCGTTGAATTCAGACAAATTGAGAGGCCTCGTAAAAACAAACACATTAGATTTAAATTGTATCAGGTAGCGAAGTGATCCCTCTTTATGTTCGTACCGAACAGTACATCCCAAAAAGATATTGTCAGGTATGCGTTTAGTTGCTATATTTGGTAATAATTTCGCTTAATCTTTTATCAACATCAATACAAGGAGGAATATCATGAGATTTAATAGCAATGCATTACTGATTCTTCTAGCAATAGTCTTGATTGCCGGATGTGCGACAATTAAGGGGAACACGGTTGCTGATCAGAGGCAGTATGTGCTTGATATGAGAGAAGAAGTACTCGCACGTCTTTACGAAGAGACTCCTATTGCAAAGGAGCAGATCAAAAAGGCTGCCGGATACGGTGTATTCAGTAATATTAATACTAATCTGTTTCTCCTGAGTTCCGGAAGCGGTTATGGGGTGCTCACTGACAATGAAGACAAGAAACCCATTTATATGAAAATGAGGACCCTTGGAGCCGGACTTGGAGTTGGTGTAAAGGATTTTCGGGCCGTGATTATTTTCAGAAAGCGTGAAGATTTTGAAGTGTTCGTTGAGAAAGGCTGGGAGTTTGGAGGTCAGGCGGATGCGGCTTTTAAATCGGGTGAGAAAGGAGATGCTTATTCTGCGTCTCAATCAGTAGACCTTGATATCATAACCTACCAGTTAACAGAGGCCGGAGCTGCTATACAGGCCACACTTCAAGGAACCAAATATTGGAAACATAAGGATTTGAATGATTAGTGCCAATTGTTAATTATGCAGTATTACCTAAAATGAGTAAAAAGATAATAGTAACCATCTTGTTACCGGTATTCCTCTTTGCCTGTGTTGCACTTAAACCTGTAGAAAAGCTGACGGATGAGGAGCTGGCAGATAGGTATGATAAAATCGACCTTCAAATCTATATGGTGAAACGTGCCGCTTCAAAAGATAATCCGGCAAAGTACCCCAGTGGGTCTGGAAGTTCGCAAAGTGGTTATAGTAACGGTGATATTAAGAAGATAAAGAAGCTTGAAGCAAACCTTGAGGTCGCAAGAAAAGAGCTTGTCAAAAGAGGATATATCCCTTAATGCAATGAACTATAGCCGGGAATAACAACTCATACGTAAAGAAGTATCTACCCATCTGGAACCCCTTTGCCGTTTGATCTGAATTGCCATTATTCTGGGATTAATCAACGGAAATATTAAGTTTGTCCTTGAATTCCAAAGCTACACCCAATTTGTTGCCATGATTGGTGACCTGTCTTATGTCATTCCTGACAACTAATCCTCTTCCCGCAATCTTGAGCTTTGTTTCGTAGTCACCGGTAGTGGCAGTGGTTATTAGAAATGGAATTATTGCCCCGGGAGAGTATCTTTTCATGTTGTTTGTTATTATTTCAAAGTAAACTCCGCTTGCACTGACGTCTATTGTCTTACTCTTTTGATCAGGTAACGATAATTGTAGTGAGAGATATAATCTTTCATTAGTTCTTCTGTTAGAATCTTTTTCTGTGATCTGCATAGTATTT
>CAZPAM010000041.1:7852-22146 GCA_964584595.1 uncultured Candidatus Scalindua sp.
TTAATGCCTTCGTATTCATCCCTGGTATTCAGGTTCTTAATTGAGTTCTTAAAACTATCTGGTGAAGTCAGGCTTTCTAACTCTACTATTTTTACCTTTACGTGAGGAAAGAAACTGATTATCCTCAGGTTGTTACTGTCAAGTTCCTTCTTGATTGGATCAATACAATTCTTTGAGTAGAATGCATGTAACGGCTCCAGGCCTCTTTCACTTTTTGGGACGACAACATCATACTCTTTTGTAAAACCTTTAAGATTTTTTATCAGTCCTGGTTCAACAAAAGGCATATCACAGGCGAGCATAAAGGTGTTGGCACTATCTGAATTAACAAGACTGGTATATATTCCGCACAGTGGCCCTTTTTCAGGATAGATATCCTTAAAGACAGGCAGATTCAGAAACTCATACTCTGATGGTGTATTGGCAGAAATGAAAATTTCATCAAACATTTCTCTGAGCAAGTCTATTTGTCTTTCTATAAACGTCTTGCCCTTAAGTTTAAGAAATGCCTTGTTGGAGCCCATTCTACTACTCTTGCCACCGGCAAGAATTACTGCAGTCATAAATTCCACCTTTTTGAGATTTAAATAACTGAACGTTATAATAAAAGCGGATGTATTCTGTTTAATCCACACTGTAGATCATCCGCACGTATCATACAGAAAATACCTTTGCAAGATCATACCAGTAGTCATCAACTGTTTTATAGTGTCCCAATACCTCTTTCAGCTCTATGGGTATGATCTCATTTCCCCTCAAGACGACAATCTTTCCATATTCGCCTTTATGTATCAATTCCATTGCGGCTATGCCAAAGCGGGTACTCAACATCCGGTCGAAGGCGGTAGGGGAGCCTCCTCTCTGTGTATGACCTAGTACTGTGCATCGTGTCTCGAAACCGGTACCTTCTTCAATCATCTTTGCAATGACTGAACCTACGCCTCCCAGCATTACATGTCCATAGGCGTCTTTTTTAGTACTTTGAAGAATAAACCCGCTTTCTTCATTGTCTTCAATAGGCAGCTTTATACCTTCTGATACGACTACAATACTGAAGTTTCTGCCGCGCTTGTGCCGCTTTCTGATTGTTTCATAAACTTCATCCATAACAACAGGTTTTTCCGGTATCAAAATAATGTCAGCACCTCCGGCAATGCCTGCAAACATAGCGATCCATCCCGTATGTCTTCCCATAACTTCTACTACCATCACTCTGTTGTGTGATTCTGCAGTCGTGTGGAGTCTGTCTACAGCTTCCATTGCTATATTTACGGCGGTATCAAAACCAAATGTATAATCAGTACCCGGTAAATCGTTATCTATAGTTTTAGGGATTCCAACAACGTTGACGCCCATTTCAGATAACTTGAATGCAGCACCCTGAGTGTCCTCTCCTCCTATAGCTACAATAGCATGCAGGTTGAGCTTCTTTATATTTTCCAGGATACGTTCCGGATCCCCTTTGTTGTCTTTCCCAAATGGATTCGTCCTGCTCGTACCGATTATAGTACCTCCCCTGTGAAGTATTCCGGCAGTACTATTCATATCAAGTTCTCTCATGTTTCCATCTATTAAACCTTTCCATCCTTCCAATATACCATACATTTTATAACTGTGGTCTATTATGCCTTTTCTAACAACTGCACGAATTGTTGCGTTTAATCCAGGGCAGTCTCCACCTCCTGTTAAAACTCCAACCTTTTTCATAGAAGAATCCTCCATTTTCTTACGTTAAGAATGGGTTATGTTCTCTTTCGTTCTCTATTGTTGTTGAAGGGCCATGTCCGGGATATACGATAGTACTGTCACCCAGAGGGAAAAGCCTTTCTTTTATTGAATTTATCAAAGTTTCGTACGAGCCACCCGGTAAGTCTGTCCTTCCTATCGAACCGGCGAACACGGTATCTCCAACAAAGACATTATTATCTACGTGGTAGCAGACACCGCCTGGTGAATGTCCGGGTGTATGAATGACATTAATAATTTTGTCACCCAAAGAAATCTTGTCTTCATTATTGACAAATTTATTAACATCCGGTTTTGGAATGGGGCTAAGTCCAAAAGCAGTGGCCTGTTCACTGGCATTTTCAACAAGAAATGAATCTTCTTTATGAAGGAAAAAATCTATCTTGAAATGCTCCTGTATAGCTTTCACGCCGCCAATATGGTCAAAATGTGCATGAGTATTTATGATAAATTCCGGGTTGAGGCCTTCATTGTCTATGGCTTTAATAATTTCATCTGCATTATCACCCGGGTCGATAATAGCCGCTGCTTTTGTATCTTCGCATCCCAATATGTAACAGTTTACATCTAAAGGACCAACTACAACATTTTTGATTATCATTATATAGTTCTCGAAAAGGATTCTAAAAAAGTAAGAATATTTATTTTAAGCATAAATATTGTATTTGTAGAACTTATAAATCTGATATTCTTGCTGCCATTTACTATGCATTATTTTATATTTTTAATTGCATTTCTAATCATATCCTTAGAGGGGTAATCTGAATTCTTGCCATCGATTGTGTATAAACGACTTCTTAAGCCATAATCTTTAATGTCTTTAATATTAGTTTCTATATCTATTCCATTAATTCTTACTGTGGGTGAACCGGTAAAATGTAACTGCCGCGCATCTTTTGGTGTCTCAATTAGAATTAAACTTATTTTCGCATCAATACTCTCCTCCGCAATAACCTCCTTAATATGCTTTGCGGCAGGCAAGACTCCGGGGCAGCCTTCAATAAAGAAAATGCCTATTTTGGCCACTCTTCTTGGGGTTTGTGTTATCGTAACCAGTATTTCACCATTATTATCCTTAAATCCTTTTCCAAATGCGCTTAACAAGTCATCGTTAATGGTTAAATATAAGCAGCTTCCTCCCTCATCAGGCCTGACATTATCTGAACCGGACAGTCCCATCGATATGACCCTGCCTTCACCAGTTTTGCCAAGCAGCATGCCTATATCTTCTCCCGGTAAGGCGTAGCTCCCCAATGCAGGTACAGGTATTCCATCGGCACTATGACCTTCAGGGAACATTGCAGTATTAAAACTCCAGTAATCATCCTCTTTTACCTGCCACTTAAGAGTATGATTCTCCTTCAAGATTATGTCTGTTATTTGCCACGCCTCATTCGCGTGAACTACAGCTACTTCCGCAAAGATACTTTTTGGATGGTTTATTATAAATATTGGTAAAACCAGAATTGCAAAGACAATAATATTTAGTAATCTTTTCATTTTAGTTTAATTTCTTTGTATAGGACTATGCTATCTGAAGAGATACTTAAGATTATCACATAAATACCCATCATACTTTAACCTTTTTTTTCCATCAACAAAGCCGGGGGTTTTATGTTTATAGTATTCCTTATCTTTATTATTTCCAGCCGTGCGATCATCGGTGACCCAATCTATGTTTAAAGTTAAAAAATCTAAAAAAAGATATCTTAGGAATCGAGCTGTTTCGGTAACCGGGTCTTGTAGTAGTTTGCTATTTAATACCACCCTTGTTTCTTTACATGGGACAGGGGCATATCCCAGTGCAGGGCCTGCAATCCCGTGTATTTTCTTCACCTTAATCCCATCATCATTGAGAATCCTAGCTGTCGCAATACTTCTTTGCACACCTCCGCTATGTCCGCTTAAGTAAATAGACTCATCCGGATTCACATTGCATTTCAATACAATCTCTGATGCCATTTCATAGGCATAACCATGTGAAAGATTAATCAGAGCCCAGAAAACGTCAAAGATACCTCCCTGTCTATATGGTATTACTTTTATATCCGGAGTGATGCTATCAGACTGACCTGGCGGACATCCTTGTACTGGTGGGTTTGTTAAATAATTAGCCCACAGAGCCATATTCTGGGCAGAGTCATCACCACCATAAATACCCCTTGTTAGAAACAGCTTATTTGCAGTACCACTATCTTTCTTGTACCATTGATCAAATACCGAGCCTACAAGGGGAATTTCTCCCAACAAATTCTGGGTCGTCGCCAGTATACCCTGTTTTTTGTATACCATGTGCCTGTATGTAAGAGCAGTGACTCCATTACGCCAGTCTTCTCGAGCGGCCTTAAAACCATCGAACTTATAAAATGGAATCTTTTTTTCAATAAAGATATTTTTATAAAATTCTGCTTCAATAAAAGAGAATGGAGACTTGATAATCTCACCTGCAAATTGCTTAAGTCCGATAATTGTGTCTACCAGAACTGTATAGGGTAATCTCAAATAGTCTGCAGGGCCACCGATTTTATCATAATTAACAAACCCCCTTTTTTCCCCATTGCAGGTAAATCCAGTTTCAGTGCCGTATTTCACATAATCCCATCCAAATACCCTAGGTCCACCTTTCCGGGGATCCTCAAAGCTTCCTATATAAAACGTTATAGAAGGATCCTCGAAACCCATCCTGTCGTAAACATACGAAAGTAATTTCAAATTCTTTAATTTTCCATTACTGCCTGACAACACATCATATAGGTCATCAGGTGGTTCATCAGGATAATGTTTTAGTGCAACACCTTTGTCTTTTTTCAGGTCACGTAATGTTTTTTTTGTTTTGTCTGAAGCCAAGACAAGATTCGTTTCATAAATGGGCTTTAAAAATCCCGGTTTGCCTAGTTCACACTTAATTTTATCTTCGGTTAAAGTTGAAAATTCATCGTCTCTTTCCCACTCTTCTGTAATATCAACCAAATACTTGAGTCTTTCTTCACCATATTTGACCAGATACCCCGGGCCGTGTAGACATCCCGGGAGTGTGATAAATAACAGGATGATGAAAATGGTTAGTTTAATGTTGATCATAATAAAGATGCTTCTTTAAGTTCAGACCAGTCAAGGCTTAGAATTATTTTAAACTTGATTTAATATTTAACATTACTATTATAATGACTTGAGTTCTACAATCTACTAGTTTTCATTTCATACATACATAACCTATCAAATAACGGTTTTGACTTTACAATATAGAAGAATATGAGTCAATTACTTCATTTTCTAGATATTTCAATACTACTATCTGCACAAAATGCTTAAGTTCAGTATCAGCTTTCTTTAAAAACAAAATTTCTTATGAAGGGGGGAGGATCATGAAAATGTCTTTTTTTAGAACTGTTTTTTCTGTCCGTGTAATAGCAATTGTTCCTTTTTTGGTGATATTCTTTGTTTTTGCTTCAGTGAGCTATGGATCGCCAGATTTGGGTCACGTAACTGGAGATATTACAGTCTTTCAGAAAAAGCGTTTTGGGAAACTTAAGAAGAAAAAAGATATGAGCGGGGTGATCGTTTATATCACAGGTTTTAAAAATGAAGCGCCTGAAAAAGTCCCAGACATTGTTCAAAAAAACAAGGAATTTTCTCCTGGTATCTTGCCGGTGGTGGTTGGGCAAGAGGTTAGGTTTCCAAATCATGACAAGATATACCATAATGTCTTTTCCATATCCCCCATAAAGTCTTTTGACCTTGGACAATATAAAGGAAAAGAACCACCGAAATTGGTGACCTTCGAAAAGCCCGGCCTTGTACCAATCTTTTGTAATATCCATCCAGAAATGATTACTTATGTGGTCGTTTTAGAGAATAATGCCTGCGCCATAACAGATAAAGGTGGAACCTTTCAAATAGGGAATGTGCCTCCCGGTACTTACAACGTCAATGCATGGTTACCACAGGCGAAACGTGTCAGCCAGGAAATCGTCGTTCAACCCGGGCAGAAAACAGAAATACATTTGCAAATAGAAGAGGTCCTTAAAATGAAGCCTCATAAACGAAAAGATGGTTCAGAATATCCTGCAGAGGTAGAGTATGATCCAGCTGACCTATAAATAGTAGACAGTCTATTAACGGAGTATTATGCAATTCTCCGTAAGTTGGCCGCATAGTTTCGTTGATTTTTGCAGGGTCACTACATATATGAAGATCAAGATTAATTTTCACACAAAATTATTCATAGTACTGGGAGCAGTGGTTTGTCTCTCAACGATGAGCATCTTATTCATCCTTCAGGAAACCACGAAAGAACGCATACAGGAGAATATCAAGGATAAATTTGAAAGTACTCGTGTGGCCCTCAGGCACCTTCAAAAGTTGAGAGCAAAATTCGCCATTGATACCATAAATAATCTTACTAAAAGTAATGCACATTTTAGGTCGGTCCTTTCGACATCCTCGGTAAGTGGCGATGACATGGGCTTTGGCGAGGTTGGTAAAGAAGGTGTACTCTTGAAAGAAGCATATCTAAGGCTGTACTCGATTCTCCCCTTTCTTTCCATGTACCGGGAAGCAGACATCTTTATTGTGACCAATGCAGAAGGTAAATTGCTCTTCTCAAAGGCATCTCTGGAGAGATTTGGGGATGATTTAACAAATCTCTGTTTATTTGAAGAGCTGGCAGAAGAAGGTGTGGCAGCCGATGTATGGTATCCCGATATGCAAAAAGAATATTATTTTCTTATTCCCACTGAAAAAGATGCTGTTTATCAGGTGATTGCAAAACCAATAGTATTCAGAGAAGAAATCCATGGTGTAGTGATCTGTGGAGACCGCATTGACAAGAATACCCTTTCACGTATTAAGAGAATTTCAGAAGTAGATTTAGTGCTTTATTCTACTGAAGGGGTTCACTCTTCTACCTTGCCAGCAGCACAGATGCAAGCACTCACTACTTACATAAAATCTTCGGATTATGAAATAAACCGCGATGTTCACGAAACCATTCTTGAAAATGAAAATTTCTTATCCATGCCTCTTCCGATACTTGCGAAGGCACGTTTAGAAGAAGGTGGCTTCATTGTCCTCAAATCTCTTACGAAGGAACTCGAATTTGTATCAAAACTTCGTATAACCCTCCTTTCTGTGGGGGGCGTCATTCTTCTTATTGCCATTGGTTTCAGCTTCTTTTTATCGAAAGGTATCACAAAGCCTGTAAAGAAACTGTCTCTGGCTGCAAAAGAAATAGGCAAGGGCCAGCTGGAAACGAAGGTCGATATACGTACAGGAGATGAATTAGAACACCTTGGGGATGCTTTTAATGGTATGGTAACAGGACTTAAAGAACGGGATTTTATTAAGAGCACCTTTGAACGTTACGTGTCTGCTAATGTGGCAACAGAAATTATCAAAAATCCTGATATGCTTCGTCTCGGCGGAGAGAGAAAAACCTTGACCATTTTCTTTACGGATATTGGAAATTTTACAAATCTATCTGAGACGCTCGAGCCGGAAGATTTGGTTAGAGATCTCAACACATATTTCCGTGGAATGACTGCTGCTATCCTGGAACATGACGGAACAATTGATAAATTTCAGGGTGATTGTATCATGGCCTTCTGGGGGGCACCCGTTTCTCAGGAAGACCACGCTTTACTTGCCTGTAAAGCAGCACTCAGGTGTAAGGATTTTCTAAGTTATTTGGAGAAAATGTGGGTTTCGTTCGGATATCCTCCCAGAACTTACCGTTTTGGTCTCAACACGGGAGAGGTGGTTGTTGGAAATATTGGATCATCTTCCCGTTTCGAATATACTATCATTGGGGATGAAGTCAATCTTGCAAGCCGGCTTGAAGGAGTCAATAAATATTATGGTACTCAGATTATCATTTCAGAAAAAACCCATGTGCACATAAAGGATATACTGATTACAAGGGAATTAGACGTCATTCGGGTGGTAGGTAAAGAAAAGCCTGTTAAAATATTCGAGCTTGTGGCAGAAAAAGGTAAAATTGACGAAGAGAAAACAACTCTTCTTGAATATTTTGAAGCAGGTCTATATGCTTATCGCGATCGTCAATGGGAAGAAGCAAGTTCCTTATTTATGCAGGTCTTGCGTTTGGAACCGGAAGATAAACCGGCAGAGCTGTATATTCAGAGGTGCAAAGAGAATAAACAAATGGAGCCTGCGCCGGAATGGGATTGGGTTTGTCAACTTGATGCGAAATAAGCTCCAGTAGAAAAAGACCCTGGAGAAAGTAAAGGCATTGATTCTTAAAAGATTACAAAAGTCTGATTTGGTGAAGATATTATTCCTGCAACTTGAAGAACTTTTCTAATAATTCACTTAAGACCATTTCTATTGAAACAGTCGATATATTCTTTATCAGTGCCTTGAATATGGCTAGCTAACCACTGCTTTACATATTCAAGTAAATCATTTGCTATTTGGATATCGCCTTCAATCATTTTGTCGACATAAGCAATTGTTTTAGTGAAAAAAGCGTGGTGTTCTTCTTTGTGGTGTTGATATTTTGGGTAATTGAATTTTATCATGCAATTCTCTTCAGTTTGAAAATGCGTAAGAGCGTAACCAATCATTTCTTTTAATATTTTCCTTATTTCTTCTGGATTGTCATTGTTTTCTTTTATGGCAACAGCCATATTAATAATATCAACAAATTCTTTGTGCTCGTCATCAATTATTGATATGCCAACACTATATTTATCGTCCCATTCAATCATTTTTAATATTGTTCTGTATAAAAGATAAAAACAATAAAAAAAGCCCTTGCCGTCCTCACTCTGGACGATACAAGAGCTTATATATACGTCATTCTAATTTTATTATGATAGTATAACTTTGCCATGTCTTTTATTAATACAATAATTATTGTAATTGATTGTATTTATATAATGGCTTACTAGCCTTAATACCACCACCAGAAATCTGACATTTCAAGACAGATTTGCAAAGAAATTAGCATAATAACCTGTAACTGTCAATTGTTTTTCAAAGAGATATTTCTGCACTCAGATTTACCACCTGATTACGCGTGATATGTGAAATGTCTACATCAGGATACACAGGGATATAACAGGTGGAATATGGTTTGGTGTGGGGTAACAACTGAAGTAACTTTTCTAATAATTCACTTAAGACCATTTCTATTGAAACAGTCGGTATATTCTTTATCTGTCTTTTGAATATGGTTAACCCACCACTGCTTTACATATTCAAGTATTTCATTTACATCTTGATAATCACCAAGAGTCACATTAGTATGATAAGATAATGCTCTAATGCAATAAGCTTGGTGTTCTTTTTTGTGGTTTTGATACTCTGGATAATTAAACTCTATCATATATGTTTCTTCAGTTTTAAAGTGTTTTTGTGCATATTCAATCATATCATTTAATATTTCCAATACCTCTTCAGGATTGTTACTATGTTGCTTTGCAACAATAGCTTTATTAATAATGTTAATGAGTTTCTTGTGCTCCTCATCAATTATTGATACACCTACACTATATTTGTCATCCCATTCAATCATTGGGTGGATTATATAGCTATAATAATATCAAATTCAAGAGAAAAAAGAGTCAATAACATCTCAGATTTACTGTCTATACATAAATTTGCCTTCAAGACCGCTTATTATGCATTTATATCTAAAGGCTTTTATATATCTTTTAAAAGCTTGTTTGCTGAGGACTTCTCAATTGTGTCATTAAATGTTTGCAGTGTTTCTGACAATATTATTAATTCTCTGTTTTGGGCGACAGGTATATTGTCAGTTCCACTCTTGTCTAAAGCATCAATTACGTGCTTTATGGTGAGCAAATTAATAGTACACGCAGGCTGATATGCGAACTCCTGGTCATCTTCAGTTTTGGTTTCGGCGGCAATTCCACACTCGACTAATTCATAAAGAATTTGATGTACCAGTCGGATAGGTATTTCCAAGGCATGAGAAATCTGGGTTGCGGTTAAGGGTTTAACTTCGTTAGAGAAATTCTTTGTTATTAAGTGAGTTATCTGCAAAGCAAGCAATCTTTTGTATGAGCGACTTATGCGAGAACAATCCGGCTCGAATTCATATGTGTCTATATTCTGAAGGGCAAAAGAGATTTCCGCTCCGAAAAGGACGATCAACCAGCTAATCTGTAACCATATTAAAAAAAGAGGTAATGCCGCAAAACTTCCATAAATAGCATTATACTGTGCCACACCAACCTGGGAATTGATGTAGCCCCATTGTGCGGCTTGATAAGTTATACCTGCAATCACACCTGCAATAAGGCCATACCAGAATTTAACCTTCGTGTTAGGCATAAAGATATAAATGAAAGTAAAGGCGCCACAGATTACGCAATAAGGCAGAAGTTTAAACGAGAAGAATATCAGTGGACTGAAAAATCCCAGAAATGCGAACCTTTCAGTTATGAGAGTTATCTGTGTGATTATGAATACGGTAAGACCACTTGACACAATTATAAGAACAGGACAAATAAGCATTATAGAAATATAATCTGTTATTTTTCTTACCGTACTTCTTGGTTTTTTTATCCCCCAGATATCATTGAATGAGTGTTCGATGTTGCTTAATAGTTTTATTACTATCCAGAAAAGAACCGCCAGGCCGATACCGGCCACCATCCCTCCTTTGGTTTGTTCGAGAAGTGAACGGGCAAATCCCATAACCTGCATGAGCACCTCTTCCTGACCGGGAAACTTTTCCAGTAGTTGTTTTTCAAGAGATTTATCAGAACCAAAACCCTTTGCTATGCCAAATATGAGAGCAACAACGGGAACAATTGAAAGCAAAGAGTAGAAAGTAAGAGCTGAGGCCCTTAAACTACATTTATCTTCATAAAATCCACGTAATGCCAAAAGAACAACCCTTAGATGTTTAATGAAGAATATTCTTTTGCGAGGATGGTCTTTTAGACGAATTCTCCATATGTCAGTTGTTACATAATTAATAATTTTTGATAACAGAGTGTTCATATGATTAAAACCTCATTTAGTTCATTATAGGCACTTTTAACACATCATGGTTATTCTATAGTATGGTGAAATATGTTGTCAATCGTTATAATTGGTTGTTGAGGAATGGAAAGTGAGAATGTAAACTTGAAATATTTATAATTATAAAAGGAGTGTATGGAAATGAAAAATTATCGTAAAGAACTATGGTTCAATGTGGCTGAAAGGAGGGAGTTTATAAACATTACTTCTCAGGTCAATACCTGTCTCAAGGAAAGCGGTATTCAGGAAGGCCTTGTCCTGGTAAATGCTATGCACATTACTGCTTCAGTTTTTATAAATGATGATGAGTCTGGCCTTCATCAGGATTATGAAGAGTGGCTGGAGAAGCTGGCGCCCCATGAGCCAATCTCACAATACCGCCATAACAATACCGGCGAGGATAATGGTGATGCACACCTTAAGCGGCAGGTGATGGGACGTGAAGTCGTTGTCGCAATAACCGGGAGCAAATTGGACTTTGGTCCCTGGGAACAGATATTTTATGGTGAATTCGACGGCAGACGGAAGAAGAGGGTATTAGTGAAAATTATCGGTGAATAGAATGGTTCACAAGAGTGTAGCAATTGGCGCATATGTATATCCGGGCTGGCATTCTTGTCCCGAGCGGGACTGTCATTTTTCACCGGGTTGGAGTGAGTGGGACCTTGTTTTGAATGCCCCGTCCCGCTTCCCGGATCATAATCAACCACGGCTTCCTGCTGATGGGACGTACGATGATTCAGATCCCTCCACTGCACAGAAACAGGTTGGATTGGCCTGTGAGTATGGTGTAGATTTCTTCGTGTACGGTTTTTTCTGGTCACGGGGAAAACGAGTTTTCGAGGCGGCCCTTGATAATGGATTCCTGGGTAAAGATGGCGGTGGTGATTTTCCATTTGCACTCATGTGGGCAAACCGTACGCCCCGTGGAGTTCTTCCAGTAAAATACAAACACGGCCCCGGGATTGATCCCGGAAGGTTAGTATATACTGATCCTGATGATTTTGTGGAGTTGATAAAATTTCTTGAGGAAAGGTACTTTTCAAGATCAAACTACCTGCGTATAGACGGTATGCCGCTGTTCTCCATTTTTGACAGCACCTTTTTTCTCCGGCAGTTGGGGCCAAGTCTGGCGTCTCTGGCAATCCACAAAGCTAAAGACTATCTTATCAAGAAAGGATATTCAGGTCTTCATCTGGTGGCCATCAATCCGGCACCTTCTATGATTGCAGAGTTCAAGAGGTCCGGGTTTGACAGCATAAGCCACTACGTCTGGCTCCCCGACTGGAAGGGTGAATACCAGCAGGATTATGGTAAACTGGTCAAAAAGCGAAGCAGAGAATGGGAGGGCTTTGCTGATAAGTCAGGGCTTACTTACTTTCCATCTGTATCTCCGGGATGGGACGCCACACCGCGGGCTGCCACAAACGGTTATCATAAACAGGAGCGTTATCCCTGGTGGCCTGTTGTTGTAAATGAGGATCCCGCACTCTTTTCCGATTTTATTGGTCGGGCAATTCGCTACACAAGAGAATTTAACAAACTCCAACTATCCTTCATAGCGTCGTGGAACGAGTGGAGTGAAGGCCATTATCTGGAACCGGACGAACGATTCGGTACCGCGTGGCTCGAGGCAGTCAGGAAGGAGAAACAGTATGCCGTCTGATTGGGCATTTGTATCCGTAGACATGGAACTCACCAACCGGTGTAGTACCGACTGCCTCATGTGTCCCCGCGAAGCTATAACAAGGCCTGAAGGATTGATGTCAGAATGTGTATTCAAAGCAGTCTCGGAGAAGCTTATCGGTGAAGGAAGTCTTATTACATTCTCCGGCATGGGTGATCCTCTATCACACCCAAATGTATTTGAGTGGATTTGCTGCATCCGCGAGAAAGGTGTTGATGTGGGGATAGTGATAAATCCTGCATCATTAAATAAGGAAATCTCTCAAAAGCTTGTTAAGTCAAGTCCCAATTCTATCACACTCTCCTTTCCAAGCTTACGAAAAAGTGTCTTTGAAAAGTTATGCCCAAAAGTATCTTATGATAATGCGTTTAAACGGACTCTGGAATTAATAGATCTTGCTAGGGGAAATGTAGGTTTAAGGGTGACTGGTATAATAACCGGTATCAACAGTGGAGAACAGGAAGAGTATGTCAGTTTCTGGCAGGAGCGGGGTGTAGGTTCCGGTATGACGGTATGTCACGGGCGGGGTGGAAATCTTAGGATTCCCGGGGTATATGAACTACAATCCCCTGGACTCGAATCCGGAATATGCAGCCTCTTTCAGTTTCATACCTTTGTAACCTGGGAAGGGGAGGTGCTGGCTTGCTGCCATGATCTGACTGGTGCTACACGAATCGGGAGTTTGGTAAATGATGATGTCTCTATTATAGCCGAAAGGAAAAGAAATGTCTTGAAAGGCTCTATGCCTTTTCTGGTGTGCGGGCAATGTGACGAACCTTTAAGACAGTGTAAGGCTCCTCAAGGTTTACCGCCGGAAGGAAGAAAAGAAAGGAACAAGTTTTTTAGCCTGGCTACAAATCAACACGGATAGATGCGTTTAATTACACTGAGATGAGAGATTTTATTCTCAGAAGTTTTAGTTCTCTGAATCTTCTTATTTTTCTTCTTCGACTAAGGTTCCGAACGGGCCGCGAGCGTTAATTGGATTTTTTTCTTGTGTTGCTATCTTACCGGGAGTAATGATTTCGACACTTCCATTTATAGTCTTGAAAGGAGATTTTGAAATCTCAATCCTGAAGGTGTTGCCAAGAAATCTGGCTTTATTAAAATGCTCTTGAGTATATGTGTAAACAAGGTGGACAGGGCTAACGTCTTTTTTGCTGACCAGAGAATTTCCTTCCTGATCATATAGTGTAATCCTTAGTTTTCTAACCAGTGGTTTTTTATGATCAAGACCCCATGAAGCGTCAATCTTAATATCACCCGGATATTTTACGTCGAATGAAATTTCCCTGTTCCGAACATCACTGCCTTGCTTGAAAACACTGGGCAGATGAAATGAGTGTACATTTTTCCCGGCCAGAACATTTTTCTGGGAAAATGTTGCAAAAACAATCACCATTGCAATAGTTAATGAAAACAAGAAAAATGTTTTTTTTCTTAATAAGCAATACATTTTAGATCCTCCATAATTGAGTTAAGCATAACTACATTATGATGTTATGTTGTGTTTGAAAAGAAATAAGAGTAGCTCTAATCCATATAATTTCATTTTAAGAGAATAAATCTGGGTAAAATCGCTAAACGTGCATTTGAATAGCGCAAAATTTATACCTTGAAGTAATAAATTCGAAAAAAACGATTGTTTTAGTAAATAGCACAACGGAAACAAGGAAATTCTTGCCAATTTATTTCATAGACATTTTCCTTTGACATAATTAATTGAATCTTCTATGCTATTCCTCCACTCGATATGGGGTAGGGGGTATTTGCTGTGAAGCTTTAATTGGCGTAAATACCGCTCAATACAACATTTTTATTATATTTCATTATCTGATAAATGAGG
>CAZPAM010000042.1:0-22106 GCA_964584595.1 uncultured Candidatus Scalindua sp.
AAGATAGTTTTACTTGTTTATACGAGTAAGATTTTCACATACATTTTTTCGCAAGCGTGACGGTCACTAATATCTTAAATATGGGTGCTGTCCCTATTTATCCGCGGCAAATTAAGCAAGAGAGGATGGTAATGGACAAAAATAGTAATTTAATAGCCATTATAATAGCAGGTGTAATAGCCATTATACCTGGAAGCATTGCTTTAATTAATGATTTTCGGGAAGATAAATATAACCGTCACGAACAAATGATTGCGAGTTATCAGGGACAAATAAAATCAGCGGAAGAACGTGGCGCAAAAAATATAGCAGATTCTAAAAGAAAAGAATACGAGCAATATGAAGAGGGCTGGAGAGCTGGCCAGACCATTGAAAAAGAATCAATACAACTTGTTTATTTGTATCCAGAAGGAGTACCTGAACAACAGAAGAAAAAATTTAGTGATGCACTTACGGCGATAGAAGACTCGCCGGTAGCGACAAGCACACTTAATTCATCACTCGGCGCTGCATATTACGGAGTGGGAGATTATGAAAATGCATTAGGAACGTTAACCGTTGGATTATTGGATGACCCAGATGACACCGATGCCAAACTGCTTAAAGCGGCTACACTGGTATCAATAGCAGCAACCAGTCCTAAGGTTGAGATCACAGGAGCTCCTCCTGAGCCTGGGATCACTCTTGAGATCACAGGAGCTCTTCCTGAGCCTTCGATCTCAGCAATTGAACTTATAACAGAAGCAAACGAATTAATTATTTTTGATAATACGGAATTAAGTAAGCCGCAAACATATTTTATCGATAAAATAAAAACCGATATTGATAAACTAGAGCTGAAAATAAATGAATAGGCATCTATGCCCAGACCGCAGAAAGATTGATAAGTTGCAAAAGAAACATAGAGTCAGGCCTGCCCAGTTGACAAAATTATATTTTAATGACCTCGTTTTATATTAATCAATTAAATAGATCTGGTGTACCCCCTATTTATCAAGTAGTAGTGTTATACAGAAACTATATTAACTTGTGATATGGTGGCAAAAGTAAGATGACAGATTATGAATTTTATAGTTTGGTAGTTGGTGCTATTGTGGCAGTTACAACCGTAATTATATGCATGGCTGCCATTTGGGGTGAATGGCTCCGTCAGTATTGGATCAGGCCTAATCTTAAAATCAATTTCCGCGTTCAGAATCTCAATCAAATAACCAATGGAAATAAATGTTGGTATTATCATATTGCTGTTACTAATACAAAAACGTTATCACCTGCAAACAATGTCCGCGTGCTTTTAACCAAGGTTTTAAAGAAAAGTCCTGATGGTTTCTGGCTGGAGCAAACATTTAGTGGGCCTGTACAGGTCACATGGAGTCTGCACTTGAATCGTTCAATGTATGCAACAATTGGTCCTGAAGATTCTGCGGTATTTGGAAATTTGGAAAAATCTGCTAGATCATTTATTTTGCAGTTGTATTACTACCCCAACAATCTCAAAGAAACAATTGAGCCAAATCAACCAACAAGATTAGTGTTTAAGGCTGTTTCAGATACTGCTGAGTCAAATGAGCTTACTATAGAAGTGGAGTGGGATGGAGTATGGGAGGAAGATACAATAAAAATGAAAGGACACTGTAAGGTTGCAGAAATCACATAGAAAATAATGGGGTCAGGCCCGGCAAAAGAATTGAAGATTTAATATTGTTGATTGTCAATTGATAATTGTATTTTATCTTATCGAATATATAACTAGACATGAGTGATCGAAAAAAACTTCAAGGCAAGCCTACAAATGAGTTTCAAATTAGTACATTTCCAAAATCCGGTGGCTATTCTACTTCACGTGAAACTATCCCGAAAGAGAAAGAACTGAAAGAAGATTGGAATATCGGTATGTTTTTAGAGGCTTTGGAAGATGTTCACAGATTTATAAAAGTCGAAAAACGATTGGATAACAAGAGCACAGACAATGATTTTTTATGTGTTGATGTACATAATGGTGAAAAGATAGTGGTTGAGCTAACTGAACTTGTCGATACTGTAGTGGAAAACAAAATTGATAATCCTCTTCAAAAAGATATACCTATCGTTGTCGTCAAAGGAGGAAATGAAAAATCAAAATATTTGCAAATTCTGATTCAGCAGAAGGTAGAACATTATGCAATGAGAAAGGAAAAATTTTGGCTAGTTGTATGCTCAACATCAACATATGCAGTACCAAGAGCGATTAAAAATGGCAAGGTATTTACTACTGATAGTGGTTGTTTAGCACAAGAATACCTAGAAGGACAGGCAAAGGAAGAAACAAACCCATTTGATGCTGTTTGGTTTTTTCATCCTAGTCTTAGCCCTATGCGTATCTGGCCAAAGGAGCCAGAAGGTAATCTAATCCATCTTGGGAATGTTTGTTGGGAAACTCAAGCAGCAATTCCTATAGGTGCCAAAGCATTCCGTGAAACAATTTCGAGTGGTGTCAAGACGCTTGTCTTGCATGAAGTTAAAGCTTGTCCCAAACCACAGAAGTTAGTAGAACCTGGCTATGAATATCAGCTTAGTTTAGCTGAAGAAATCGACTAAAAAGGAAGTATTTTTATCACACCGCCTATTTTCAAAAAATCGGGGGACACCATACCTATTTAATGCAGTTAAGAAAAGCATCGTTTAAAACAAGTGCCTACCTGTCCGCCGGTCTGTTAGGCGGAAAGTGAGCTACCCGCCAAACAACACGTCGGGCAAGAAGTTTAAAGTGACTAAAGTTTGGAGTGAGTATTAACCTAAATCAATGGTATCTTAGCTAAGGAATGCACACCAATCTAATTTCAATAGTAGACTCCGGTTCAGCGCCAACTATCCTTAATTTTAAGACCTCAATATCTTCGTCAAATTTTTTTGAATAAATAGCTTTGTATCTAATGCCTTCAAAGACTACCTCGAAATCAACGCCGTTCATCGCAAGTTGCCATTTTGCTTCTTTTACATTTAGGGCCCCTTTTAGGCACTGCACTATTTCCAGTTTTCCGTTATTGAAAAACTTATAATACTTGCCACTTTTGCATGGCTTATTCGCTCCCAGGTTCATTATTATTTTCTTATGCTGCCATTTCTTGAAATCATGGCCGGCAATCTTAACTCTATATGAATCTAAAGTATCATTTGATAACACGCTAGATGCCGCAAGAAGAGTGAAAACAAATGATGCAAAAAGAAAAGTGCAAAATTTGAGAGTATTTAACTTTAAAAATTTGAATTTGTGGGTCATTTTCCAGTCCTTCCAAACATGTTTGAAGTTTAAAGTGTAAAGTGAGCTAAAGCTTTAAGGATTTCTGATTGTTGATTGTCAATTGTTGATTGAAAAACATCCGCGTTTTATCCGTGTCTATCCGTGGCTAAATTTCTTTTTTCCTTGCGTACTTTGCGTCTCTGCGGTGAACATCTTTTGCCTCTAACTTCCTGCTTTCCTTAGCGAGAGAATTCTTTCCTTTCCGGTAGTAATATATAACGTTGGAAGTATAAATAAGGTTAGTATAGTTGAAGTGATGACACCACCGATTACTACTGTGGCAAGTGGCCTCTGAACTTCGGCTCCTATTCCGGTTGAAATGGCCATTGGTATAAAACCCACTGCATCAGTAACAGCAGTTGCAATTACCGGTATTAAACGCTGTCTGGCTGCTGTCAAAACAGCATCTTTTAATATTAATCCATCTTCTTTCAAGTTATGGATAGTGGATACTAAAATCTGTCCGTTAAGAACGGCAATACCGCTGAGAGCTATAAAACCAATAGCTGCACTCACACTAAAAGGCAAACCCCTGCTCAACAAAGCAAAAATGCCGCCTACGAAGGCAAAAGGTATAACGGTATAAATGATAAGGACATCTTTTAAATTCTTCAGGCTGAAATATAACATTGCAAAAATAAGCATAAGTGTTATTGGAACAACAATCATAAAACGTGTTTTAGAACGTTCTAAATGTTCAAACTGGCCGCCCCATTCGATTACATAACCTTCGGGCAATTCTATCTCATTTTCAATTTTATGACGCGCCTCTTGTACAAATGAAGCTACATCCCTTTCTCTGACATTACATTGGATCTTAATTAAGCGCCGCCCCCACTCTCTATTTATCGTCGAAGGACTATCTATCTCCTCAACATCAGCTAACTTCCTGAGAGGTAATAGATGGCCATGCTCTGTAGGGATAAGTGTATTGGCAAGAGTATTTATGTCTGTACGATGTTTATCCTGCAAGCGAACTGCAAGAGGAAATCTTCTCTGCCCTTCAAAGATATCCCCCACATGTCTTGCACCAACTGATTCTACCATGTCTAATACATCGCGCGCGGGTATTCCATATCTTGCAATTTGATCCTGGTTTACCTTAATCTTGAGAGTGGGTTGCCCTGTAATTTGCTCTGCGGCAATATCTGAAGCCCCCTTAATCTTTGTAAGTGTATTTTGTACCTTGCTGCTGAGACCAACTAATTCTTCAAAATTATCACCATATATTTTTATCCCAATATCGGACCTGATACCGGAGATCATCTCATTCATTCTCATCTCTATGGGTTGCGTGAAAACCAGATTTACGCCCGGCAAATCACTAAGTTTCTCATCAATACTCTTGACCAGTTGTGACTGGGTTTTAGCTCGCTTCCATTGATTTTTCGGATTAAGTGTTATGAAAATATCAGTCAATTCTATTCCCATAGGATCTGTTGCCACTTCGGCTGTTCCTACACGACTCCAGACATGCCTGATCTCATCAGGGAAAGCCTCCAGCAGCAATCTTTCAATTTTAGAATTATAATCAACCGCTTCCTCTATGGATACTCCGGCAAGGCGTATTGTACTAATGGTTACTGTACCCTCATTTAGTCTTGGTATAAATTCGCCTCCGAGTTTAAGACCGACAAATACTGTTGCAATCAGTAATGTCAGTACAATACCAAATAACACATTCTTTAAACGGATAAAATGTGGAAGTAAAAAGTCATATCCTGTTCTTAACCAACGTTCTATTACTCCTTCTTTTATGCGCCTTTTTCCCGGCAGGAAATAAAAAGAAAGTATGGGTGAGAGAAAAACTGCAATCCCCAGAGCGCCAACCATTGCAAAGATAAATGTCCATGCCATGGGTTTAAACATTTTGCCTTCAATTCCTTCCAGGGTTAATATTGGAACAAACACAAGTATTATGATTCCTACGCCAAAGATAATTGGACGGATCACATCCCTGCCTGATTCAATAATACACTGTTGACGCTCCATATTTGTTAAAGGCCTTTTCAATATACCTTGCTTTTCTCTTAATTTTCGCATATTAGCTTCTGTCATAACAACAGAGCCGTCTACAATAATTCCGAAATCAATAGCCCCCAGACTCAAGAGGCTGGCGGCAATGGATAACTCATACATGCCGATAATGGCAAAAAGCATGGAAAATGGAATTACCATTGCAACCAGCAGGCCGGCCCGAAGGTTGTAAAGAATCAGAAATAGTACGATGATGACTAATATTGCCCCATAAATTAAATTATTTTTAACTGTGTTTATAACATCTTGAATAAGTCCGGTTCGGTCATAGACAATTTCCACTGTTACATCATCAGGCAGAGATTTCCGGATATTTTTCAGACTAGCCTTTAATTCTTGAGTTACTTTTTTACTGTTTTCACCCATCAAGGCAAAACCTAACCCCATAACAACCTCTCCATTACCATTAGCTGTAACCGCGCCGCGGCGGATCTCGTGTCCGATTGCCACATCAGCTACATCTTTAATACGGACGGGACTTCCCTTATGTGCCTTTATCGTGATATTCTCAATCTCTTCCACTGTAGTTACTCTGCCCAATCCATGAACAAGTAACGATTGTCCTGCGGATACGATGCGGCCTCCTCCTACATTTTGGTTATTTTGTTCAAGTGACCTGAATATTTCTTTCAAAGTCAGGTTATATTTAACCAGGGATTCCGGTGAGACGATTACCTGGTATTGTCGTTTATAACCACCCCATGAATTAACTTCTGCGACACCGGGCACCTTACTGAGTTCTGGTTTTATAACCCAGTCGTGAAGAGTACGAAGTTCATCCAGGGAGCGTTCGGGATTTGTTGATCGTATAATGTAATGAAAAACTTCTCCGAGACCGGTCGAAATAGGGCCTAAACCAGGCCTGTCTATACCGGATGGCAAACCAACACTTCCAATTCGTTCTGATATAAATTGTCTTGCGTTATACATATCAGTCTCGTCATCAAATGTAACAACGATCTGAGATAAGCCAAACTTTGAGATAGAGCGTACATTTATAAGGCCTGGAAGGCCGGAAATGGAAAGTTCGATGGGTAATGTAATTTGTTGTTCAATTTCAGATGGGTTAAGGTTGGGAGCAACTGTATTAATCTGTACCTGTATAGGTGTAGTGTCCGGGAATGCGTCAACAGGAATACGAAATATTGTTCTGACACCAAACCCAAAACATATTATGAAAAATAATATGATATATATTCTATTTTTCAGTGAAAACTCTATAATTTTATTCATTGATGTTGGAAGTCAGAAGAGCAGTATAGTTTAAAAGGTATTTATTGTGGTTTAGAATTAATAATCCGTTGTTAGTGCGCGCAACCTTCTCCAAACCTTGACTTGAGTAATTCCGATTTTAATGTAAAGCTGCCATCTACAACCAATTCATCCAGCGGGGAAAGACCTTGAAAAATTTGTATATTTATATTGTCGCTTTCACCGGTTTCCACCCTTCTGGCTTCAAAAAGATCATCTGACAGCTTAATAAAAACAAAGTTTCTTCCATCCAATCGCTGCACAGATTTGACAGGGACATTATATTTCTTACTATAACTTTGCGATAAAAGCTGTACTTCACCAAACATTCCATGCTTTAAGAAGGCATCTGTATTTTCAACTACTGCGCGTCCTTTTAACATGCGGCTTTCTTCGTCTATATTT
This sequence comes from uncultured Candidatus Scalindua sp., assembly GCA_964584595.1. Taxonomy (GTDB): domain Bacteria; phylum Planctomycetota; class Brocadiia; order Brocadiales; family Scalinduaceae; genus Scalindua. The sequence goes on from CAZPAM010000042.1 coordinate 6,974, forward strand.
GAAGCAAGCCAGGTTATATGACCCTGTATTTTATTAATACCGTATTCCTTGAAACTTGCCTCTATCTTGTCTCCAACTTTAAAAAAGGGTAAATTGTATTCCGGGATTGATAATTCCAGCCACATTGTTGAAAGATCTACCAGAGAAAATATTACATTTCCCGGTTTCACGAATTCACCAACAACAGCATGTCTTTCTACTATCGTACCGGAGAAAGACGCCCGTATAGGCAGGGCAGAAGTGCTTGTTTGTGTTTCTTCAATGTCCTGAATTTCGTCTTCTGACAAACCGAAATTCAGAAGCTGTTGGTGTGTTGTATTAGTATTATTCCTGGCTATTTCATATTCGGCATGGGCTATCTGGTATTCGTGTTGTGAAGCTACCTTTTTATTGAAAAGTCTTTCCTGTCTTTCAAAAACCAGTTTTTTTAATTTTTCATTGGTGAGCGCGGTTAAATATTCAGCCTTTATTCTGGCAACGTCCGGAGAGGCTATTTCAACCAATACCTCACCCTCTGGAACAAAAGCGCCCACATCTACCAGGACTTTTTGAAATATACCGGATGCTAAAGACGTAATGTGTGCAAAGCGATTCTGGTTATAAATAACCCTGCTCAGAACAGTAAACCTGGGCATGGCTTCCCCCTTACTTAATACATTGGTAATTATGCCTGCCTTTACAGCAGATTCAGGAGTTTCCAGGCGGACCTTTAATCCCTGTCCAATACTTAGCGTGTCACTCAACTCAGGGTGGCAGATTCCACACTCACTTTCAAGTAATCTGTGTTCTTTGCATTGAAGGCCTGCCGGGGGTTCTTCGCTTTTGTTGGATTTTAATTCGGGATGGCAAATGTAGCATTCGTCTTCATAAACGTCGTGTTCATTACACCATAACCGCTTTGGATCATGCCTGGACTTTTCTGTATTTGCACCTAACTCAGGACGGCAAATAGCACATTCATCCTCATAAACATTATGTTCTTTACACCACAGTCTTTTCGGAGGACAGCAATTGTCTTTTTCTTTTTGATCAGCAAAAGCTCTTTCATTATTAAATGGAGATAAAAGAGATGCTGAAAAGAAGATCCCTATTAAAAGGATCATATTAAAAATCAGGATATTTGAGTTTTTCTTCATAACTATTTCCTTCTTGAGATAATAATGGGTAGATTATTAAGTGGATTGAAAAGTACCAGATATTAATAACAACCTTGATAAGAATTAATTTAATGATATTAGATCCATGCCTGATACTGTTTCAATACCTATAATGGCCTTGTTATAATCAAGCAATGTATCTAAATATGCGGCCCTGGTTTCCAGGAGATCCTTCTGTATCGTAAGAAATTCGATAAAGCTTGTACTGCCCTCTTTATATGATACCTCGTTCAGCCTCAGGCTTTCATCAACCTGCGGTATAATTTCATCCGTGTAAATCGATATCCCCTCTTTTTCTGCCATGAAGGAACGATATGCAGCTTCCACTTCCTTCTGAATCCCCAGATACTTGTTCTTTATGTTTATGTCGGCCACATCTTTGGCCGTTCGGGCTTTTTTAAGTTCTGATTGTTTCCTGTCCCATATTGGTATTGATATAGATATCTCTCCGCCTACAATATCGTCTGCACCTCCCTCTTCCCTTGTAAAGAATCCTGAAAGGTCAGGATTCGGGATCCTCTCTGCTTTACGCAGCGATATTTCTTTAGATGCCCTTTCCTTTTCCAGCTCCATTGCCTTTAAATCTGGCCTGGTTTCGTAGGCAGATGCCAAAAGGTCTTCAAGGTTTACCTGTAATGCCCGGTAAGTCAAATCACCTTTTATACTCAATGGTTCATCTTTAGACTTTCCCAACAGTAATTTCAAATTCAAGAGGCGGTTTTGATTATTTTTCTTTGCAGCAAGAAGCTGTTGTTTCGATAATCCATATCTTATTTTGATTGAATTCAGCTCTAAAGCGGATATTGCTCCCGCTTTATATCTTTCCATAGTTGCATCCCATTGTTTTTTAAATATATCTTCAACATAGCTCTGGAGTTTTACAATTTCCTGAGAAGTCAAAACCTCATAAAAACCGGTCTTGACATCCGCAATAACATTTCTTTCTACATCCGCAATCTCAAATTTCACTTTCTCTATTTTCTTATTGGCTACGTTTATTCGTTTTCGCCTCTGGCCATAGACTTCAACCTCCTGAGACAATGCGATGGTATAGTCCGTATGTCGTTCAGAAGAAGATGATTCTCTTGCCCCAAGTTCGGTTTTCACTTCAGGATTTGAAGGCAAAAGCAATGCTGCCTTAAGGCGGTCCGCATCTGCGACTCCCAATCTATTTCTTGCAGCAACAAGCTGTAAGTTGTTCTCAAATGCTATTTCGATGCATTCCTTAAGATTGATAGTTTCAGTTGTTGTCTCTTCCCGGGCCGCTGATTTATTAGAAGCCAGAAAGAGTACGGACGCTATTAATGTGACAACAGTCACATATTTAATGTGATGTACCGGACAGATCATTTATTCCCTCTTGTTAAAGTTGTATACGACTGATGCACAGAATCTCCACAACAGATACTAATTACACCCATGAGAGTGCACGTATCTCTGGATAGACGTATGCAAACTATTTAGTAAGTTTAAGCAACCTTAATAGTGAAACGTTTAAATAAAAATGGGAGGACTATAGAATTGATTGTGGAGGGCGAAAGAGAGTTTTCGCAAAGAGTTTTTTGTATAAAACGTCTTCAGTAATTGAAGAAAGTTGAGATGTATTATTGAAAAGAAAAATGATCCCATTTGATTGATTTATAAAAAAATGAGAATAAGCACAACAGACAGTGCCGCAACCGAAAGGTTCTTCGGGAGAAACAGGACAGTTTTGTTCATCGCAGGAGTTTGTTCCCTCTGAAGAGGTAGAAACTATTTCTACTTTATCGTCAGTACCCTCCAGCGAGAAAACAACCTCCGGAAGGACCGAAAAAGCTAAAACCAATATCAAACAAACCTTTAATATGCGGATTTTCCTTAATTTCATTATCATAAACATAAGGTTAAAGTATACTTAAAATTAATAAATGTCAAGGCCATTTATAATCTGCTCGGGATTTATCTATTGACAAGGATTTTTCTCTGAGTTATCTTAAAAGTGTTATCAAATTAAGTTTATAGAACATTATTAGCCATACGCCAATGAGAAGAAAAGTAATTAATAATAAATATTTCAAACTGTTGATTATATCCGCCTTTTGTCTTTCAAGTATAACAATAGGCGGTTCTGTACTATATGGATCTGAAGTCCATTTTCATCAAAGCCATGTTCATGTTCATCATGCCGATGGAGACCACGGCCTTGGCGAATCAGATCATAAAGATGCAGACACTATATTTTATCTTGATTATGTGGTAGTAAATTCCTCTAACCCGGTTAAAACACTTTCCAGCCTTAACCCTTGTTTACTCTCCTGTCATTCCTCAACTTACTGTTATAATTTGTATAACAGCTTTTCAGGAATTCTGCATTATTCAAACAAGTGCAGTTTCTGCACTCATGATCTGTATCAACTCAAATCATCATATCTGATTTAGACAGTTCCTTCTACTATTCTCTGCTTTCTAGAATTCCATTCTTACGTGATCCATTTAGATTAGTGGTCTCTGTACGTTCATCCGTATGTCTCGGTTGAGGAGATTTTGCACTACGGGATTATGTCTCTATGCGACTAACACCAAAGGAAGCAGAGGTACGTCGGTCTTATTTTAAAAATACGATATACCATTGTTTTTGATTAAATTAATAAGAGGTGATTAGAATGAACATGCTGAAGTTTTTATATCTTTTTACATTTACACTTGCAGTCTGTTATTTTGCGATATGTTCCGATAAGGCAGGGCTTGCTTACGCAGAGGAATCACATACTGGTGTAGAGGCTGAGCCACTTGCCTACACTCTCTACACAGATAAAACAGAAATATTTGTGGAGTTTAAACCTCTGATAGTAGGAAAAACCTCGAAGTTTGCTGCCCACTTTACCAGATTAGGAGATAGCTTCAAAGCCGTCACAGATGGTTCTGTAACAGTTAGCCTGATAGGAGACAGGGAACAACCAACTGATAAAGCCGAAAAACCATCATCTCCAGGTATGTTTCGACTGGCCTTGACACCTGAAAACTCTGGTATATATCAATTGGTCTTTGACATTCAGACTGAGGAGTATTCAGACACTGTAAAGATACCAGACATCACTGTTTATTCTGATACAGAAAGTGCACTGGAAAATGTACAAGAAGAAACAATCGGCGAAGAAATTGTTTATTTGAAAGAACAGGCATGGAAAATAGATTTTGCCAATAAGAAAGTAATAAGAGGCCCATTTGCTGAAATAATCAAGACGACCGGACAAATTTTGCCTGCATATGGGAACGAGACAACTATAACAGCGAACAGCAAAGGTATCATAACGTTTGGAAAGAATAAGAAACTAATTGGTTCTGCTGTAAGTGCAGGAGAAACCTTATTTGTAATTTCAGGGCATAAAATTGTGTCTCCAATACAAGGTTATGTGAAAAGCGTAATGGTACGCGAAGGTGAATATGCTGAAATTGGACAGCCCATTGCCAGCGTCTCTGAGAATATAAAACTCACTTTGAGAGCTGAAGTTCCTCAAAAACATTTCTCAAAGCTCAACAAAATCTCATCAGCTAATTTTAGAACTGAATATGGTAGTAAAACATACAGCACTGACAGCTTGAATGGGAAACTCATTTCATATGGTAGAAGCACTAACAATAAAGCTTACTATATTCCCGTATACTTTGAACTTGATAATAACGGTGAAATTGTTCCGGGTTCATTTGTAGATATATTTCTAAAAACCAATGTAATTAATGATGCCTTAGTTATTCCTTATTCAGCACTCATAGAGGAACAGGGCAATTATTTTGCTTATGTGCAAACATCAGGTGAAGGCTTCCAAAAACGTGAATTAAGCATCGGTGTCAATGATGGTATGAATGTACAGGTATTGAGTGGCATAAAAGAAGGTGAAAGAGTTGTTGTTAAAGGTGGATACCAAATCAAACTGGCAACAATGTCAGGCAAAATACCTGCTCATGGGCACGGACATTGATAAATCACAAATGACAAAATACAAATTATAAATAAGCTCCAAATTCCAATTTTCAAAATCTAGAATTTCTATCATGTTAAACAAAATCACACAATACGCTTTGCGTAATCGTCTGATGGTTATTGTTGCATCCGCGCTGCTTTTGGTAGTAGGGGCTTACACAACTTTTAAAATGCATGTTGATGTGTTCCCAGACCTTACTGCGCCAACAGTTGTTGTGTTAACCGAGGCGCATGGAATGGCCCCGGAGGAAGTCGAGAAATTAGTAACTTTTCAGATCGAGACTACTGTCAATGGCGCCACCAATGTTCGTCGTGTAAGGTCATCATCTGCAGCAGGAATATCAATTGTTTGGGTAGAGTTTGAGTGGGGAACAGATATCTTTAAGGCACGGCAAGTAGTCAGTGAGAAGCTGACAATGATTGCACAAAAGCTGCCGCTGGGCGTTGGCAGCCCTACACTGGCTCCTCAATCATCCGTCATGGGTGAAATTATGCTTATAAGTTTGTCCTCAGACAGTACATCCCCAATTGATTTAAGAACCATTGCTGACTGGAATATCCGGCCAAGGTTACTGGCGACAGGAGGGGTTTCGCAGGTAATTGTCATAGGTGGAGAATATAAGCAATATCAGATTCTTGCATCACCTCAAAAGATGAAATATTACAACATTTCATTAACAGAATTACTGAAAGCAAGTGAAGAAAGTAATCTTAATGCTTCGGGTGGGTTTATGAACGAGTTTGGCAATGAATACATCATAAGAGGTGTTGGCAGAACAAACAAAGTGGATGAAATAGGCAATGCTGTAATCAAGGTTGTTGATAACATGCCGATAAAGATTGATGACCTTGCAGAGGTTAGAATTGGAGGAGCAATCCCTAAGATTGGTGATGGTTCGCTTAAGGCAAGTCCGGCAATTATTATGACCGTGACAAAACAGCCGGGAATAAACACTCTGGAGCTTACTGAAAAAATTGATAATGCTATTATGGAGATTGCCAGTGCCCTGCCTTCTGACATTAGAATCAACACCAGAATATTTCGTCAGGCAGATTTTATTCAGGCTTCTATAAATAATATTCAAAAAGCGCTGATAGAGGGTGCAATTTTTGTAGTTATAATTATGTACCTGTTCTTAATGAACTTTAGAACCACCATTATCTCACTTATTGCGATTCCCTTGTCACTCGCCGTCTCCATTATTACCCTTAATCTTCTAGGATTTACTATTAATACAATGTCTCTCGGCGGAATGGCAATCGCCATTGGCTCATTGGTTGACGATGCTGTTATTTATGTTGAAAATGCTTTCAAACGTCTTAAGGAAAATGCGCAGAAAGATATTAAAGTGCGAGAGAGTGCACTAAGTATAGTTTATGATGCCTCCAATGAGATTCGTGCATCAATATTTAATGCGACTCTTATCATTATAGTTGCATTTATTCCCTTGTTCTTTCTCAGCGGTATGGAAGGGAGGATGCTGCAGCCTCTGGGTGTCTCCTTCATCGTTTCTCTGTTTGCATCCCTGGTGGTTGCAATAACACTTACCCCTGTGCTTTGTAGTTTTATGATTACAAATGACAAAATGCTTTTAACACAGGCAGAAGGTAGCAGGCTGGAAAGATGGCTTAATCGGCATTATGGTACCGCATTACGAAAAGTAATGAAAAGCAGAAAGATAGTTCTTGGATTGGCCATCGCGTTGCTTATTGCAGCGATTTCCCTGGTGTTTACTTTAGGGCGAAGTTTTTTGCCGGAATTCAATGAAGGAACTTTGACAATAGGTGCTGTCAGTATGCCCGGCACATCATTGGAAGAATCAAATAAAATCGGAAACAGGATTGAAAATATTCTGCTGTCAGTTCCCGAAATCTCAATCACCTCACGCAGAACAGGAAGAGCAGAATTGGACGAGCATGCACAAGGTGTAAATGCAGCAGAGATTGATGCTCCTTTTGTTTTAGAAGATCGCAGCCGTGAAGAATTCATGAAAAAGGTGCGAGAAAAACTGAGTGCTGTTTCAGAAGCAAACATCACTGTAGGGCAGCCCATAGGGCATCGTATTGACCATATGCTTTCAGGCACACGAGCTAACATTGCGATAAAACTCTTTGGAACAGACTTATCCAAAATGTTTTCTATTGCCAATCAAATACAGCGCAATATTGAAGACATAGATGGGCTTGTAGACGTTAGCGTAGAACAACAGATTGAAATTCCGCAAGTACAGATAAAGGCAAAGCGTGGCATGCTTGCTAAATATGGAATTTCAATAGGTCAATTTACAGAATTTGTTGATGTTGCCCTTGCAGGTGAGAAAGTATCTCAAGTCTTTGAGAACAACAGAAGCTTTGATTTGGTATTACGATTTAATGATGAGAACAGAGGTAAGATAGAGAATATTCGTAACGTTTTAATTGATACTAACATAAAGCCTACAACACAGGAAGCTCAGTACTCAATACTCAAAGTTCCCTTGCACTATGTGGCTGATATTGTCTCTACAACAGGGCCCAACACCATTAATAGAGAAAACGTGCAACGGAAAATAGTGGTATCAGCCAATGTCGCAGGACGTGATTTAAAGAATGTAGTAACCCAGATTAAAGAGCGAATTGACTATAATATTCAATTGCCGGAAGGCTATCACATTGATTACGGCGGACAATTTGAGAGTGAAGCAAAAGCATCGAAAATATTGTTTCTCACCTCTTTAATGTCATTGCTCATCATCTTTCTTCTGCTTTATCAGGAATTTAAGAATTTACAGCTTGCAGGAATTGTCTTCCTCAATTTACCACTGGCGTTGATAGGCGGAGTCTTAACAATTCGGTTTACATCCGGAATAATGAGCATTCCTTCTATCATTGGCTTCATTACACTGTTTGGTATAGCAACACGCAATGGAATATTGCTGGTGTCACGCTATCAGGCATTGCAAAGTCAGGGTATTGCCTTGTTTGAAATTGTTATTAAAGGATCTTTAGATAGACTAAACCCAATTCTAATGACTGCTTTAACTACTGCTTTGGCATTAATTCCATTAGCAATGACAGGCGACTTGCCGGGAAATGAAATACAGAGCCCAATGGCAAAAGTGATATTAGGTGGCTTACTCAGCTCTACCCTTCTGAATGTATTTGTCATCCCTGTTGTTTACTACATTTCAAATGTTAAAAAAGAAAAATAATGATAAATAAACATTCCGGAATAAACAAACACTGATTACAGAAAGATTTTTGACTCATTCAGATGTCAAGGCCGTTTATTATCTGCTCGGGATTATGGCATACAAGCGCCCTGGCCTCTTCTTTCCCCACAATCCTGGTAGCATAGTCTACTGCCTTAGACAGGATCGGGGGCCGGCCTGTAAGCGAATGGACATCAGAAGCAATAAAATGCACCAGTCTATTCTTCAAAAGCCATTCGGCACATTTTTTCTCTCCTGGCCCCGCCCGGCCTGTAAAACCCAGTGCATTCACCTGGACAAGGGCTCCAACCTTAACCAATTGGCTCACAAGTTCAGGTTTTTTCTGGAATGCAGCTATTCTTTCTGCATGTGCAATGATTGGGACAATACCGTTGGACTTGAGATTGAATACGAATTTATCAGTTCCCGGAGGTATGAATACAAAAGGAAGTTCAAAAAGGATGAACTTCCCGCCATTATTGATCGTAAGCACCTCCCCGCTTCTTATACTCTCCACCAACCCTTCATGGATGTGTGTCTCTGATCCGGGCAGTATCTCGATATCAATTTGATTCTCTTTCAGCTTTAGATTAAGCGCATCAACCGCCTCCAGTATCTTATCACTTTTTGACTCGTATACTCCATCCTTTGAATGGGGTGTTGCCACGATTTTCTTAATTCCATCATTCGCTGCAATTTTGCAAATCTCAATCGCCTCTTCGATAGTTTCAGGCCCATCGTCTATAGAAGGTAGTATGTGTGCGTGTATGTCTATCATAAAGAAATTCTTTTTTTATAATCCTATAAGTGTTCGTCCTGTATCTATTATACCGTTGCCACTTGATTTTACAATGACATATAAATTCCTTCTTTTCTATCGGCTCCCGTGGATTCCGATTGATTACACCGGGACTAACTACGTTTTTCTATGTATGCATGAAAAACATTGTTTCGTATTGACTCAGTACAACATCCATGAGGTGTTCCAGAACATTACATAAGCATAATATTTTACATTGCCATAATTTCTTTAAACAATGTTTATAAGTTTCAAATGTATAATTGGTTATGGCCAGCTTACTCTCTTATTTCCGCAATTGGCACTCTTTTTGTTATCAATTCGTTAGTTATACCCAGAATCAGAACCTCATTTTATCAGACAAATTTTTCAAACGGGTGAGTTTATGGAAAAAATATGTATTGTAAAGAGGAGAAACGATATATCCAACGAACTGCAAAAAGAGGATACTTATGCGTTGATGAATAACTGTGGTATCCATAGTGAAGAAAATTATGTATTTGAAGAACCAGACGAGGGCGGGAATCATGGCCTATCATTTAATTTAACGCATGAACAATCTGAGTTAATTCGATCAAACCAGCATATCAATTATTTATTAAATGGAGAGGCAAACAGTTTCGTCCTGAATATGCAAAAAGAAGAAAAGGAACAAACTGTTTTCAAATTCCATTTCAGGGAACCTGACACGGTACAACTGCTTAAGACAAAAGAAGTCTGCCAGATGATGCAGGTCAGTTCCGGTTTCTTAATGAAACTTGTAAAAGGGAATAAACTTAAAAGCTATAAACTGGGTAGGCTCAGGCGCTTTTCACTTGAAGATATCCTTAATTATCTAACTGAGAACAATGAAAAGTAATAACATTTTTTACGGAGGTAAAAGCTCATGTATTATGAATATTGGAATTTAAAGAAACCGCCTTTTGACAATGTTCCGGATCCGACAATGTATACAGCTTGTCATGCTTCCATGGAAAACGCTATTGCGGAAACCCTGTTTGCCATAGAGGAGGGGGAAGAGTGTATTTCAGTGATTGTTGGCGATGTAGGACTGGGCAAAACCATGTCAATCCGCATTATTATCGATTCGCTTGATAAGAACAGATATAAAATTGCATTAGTTACCAACCCGAGCACAACTTTTGTTCAGATGTTAAGAGAGATCATTGGACAGATAACAGGAAAGCCTTGTGAAGAAAGAAAAAAAGATGATCTATTGGAAATATTTAACAGGCTTTTGTTTGAAACCGTTGATGAGGGAAAGAAGATTCTCATATTTATTGACGAAGCAAATGTCGTCTCAGCGGCCAAACTTGAAAATTTAAGATTGCTTACAAATATGCAGGATGACCATAGGAATCTGTTTACAATGATACTAGTCGGCCAGAATGAGCTGAGGAAACGATTGGAACATCCAAAACGAGCCAACCTTTTTCAAAGGATCGGAACTTATTGCCGGATCGAAAAGATACCTTCCGAGAAATCAGTAAAGAACTATGTCGAGACACGGCTGATGCGTGCCGGAGGGACAAAGAAGGTTTTTATAGAAGATGCATTTCCTCATATATGGGAATATTCTGAACACGGGGTGCCGCGTCTTATCAATAAGATATGCAAATTATCTTTAAAAGCCGGAGAAACAAATGACCTTGATGAAATAAACGGCAAAATAATCCAACAAGTCGGAGAGCGTTTCCAGAAAGTAACCCGCCTTGCCACTCCAAAGAGAAAACCAAGAAAAAGAGAGGGAGAAGAAATAACTCCCGTACATATTAAGGAAGACGTCATACCGAAAAGGATTCCGGGAATGCAGGAAGATAGAGAAATTGAACTGGTTATGCAAAAGGAGGAAAAATTAAAAATACCGGCAATTTCTAAAGAAAGTGAATATAAAGCAGAGCCGGTGACAGCAATGGGAGATGAGACTAAAACTACATTATCTGTAGAAAGAAATACTGATATGATTATTGAATCGGTTAATGTGAAGAAAGAAGCTTCAGAAACTCCATCGGCTTTTAAAGATAAAGAGTGTAAAGCAGTGGAAATCCCTCATAATAGAATACCAAAGACTGAATTGGCCGCCGAAGAAGATGATATGGAGGAATTGAAAATTGGAGACAGCAGGTTTTGGATAAATTTCCCTTCCCGTCTCATTCAACAGGCTAAATATTCCGACCATAAACAATGCATGAAATTGGCCGGTACAATAGCCGCTCAAACACTCAAGAAAAACCCGCAATTGGCAAAATCTCTCTCCGCCGATCCTGTTCCTGTATGGAGTGAAATCAAGAGTTTTGTACTTAACAAGTTTGCCCAAAAGATAAAAAGGTAATTAAAGTTTTTTAACTTTATTTATCCCCGGTATTTTTCCGATTTATAAAGAGACGAGTTTTATGGACAAAAAGAGCATGGCAAGAAGATGGTTTATGAGAGGATGCCGATACGATCGTCTCGAATCGAACCCTGACCAGGCAATAGATGCCTACAAAATGAGCATAAAATATGATGACACATTTACAGATGCCTATGTGAATCTGGGATTTGCTTATGCTGCAAAAGTGAATTGTGGAAAAGCAGTAAGATATTTCCAGAAAGTAGTCGAGTTAGAGCCGAATAATCCTGAAGCATTCAATAACCTTGGTTATGTGTACGAAAAAATGAGACGATTCGGAGAAGCCAAACGGACTTACGAACAAGCGCTAGGACTTAACCCCCGGAATGTTGAAGCTATGCTTAATATTGCTAAAGTCCTGGAACTGGAAGGGAATTATCACAAGGCGGTAGAACAATATAAAAAAGCAATCAGCCTGGATCCGGACAACGTTTCGCCACGCTTCTGCCTGGCAGTGCTCTATGACCAACATGATATGTTTGAAGAAGCCCTGGAAGAATATGAACATATTCTGAAAAATGACCCTGATCATTTAAAGTCTCTCCACAATATGGGAAATCTATGTATACAGCTTGGTGAGAATGAAAAAGCTATAAAATTATTCAAAAGGGTAATAGAGTTGGATTCAGACAATGCAGAGACATGGTATCGCCTGGGTTCCGCTTATCAAAGAGTAGAAAATTATCCTGAAGCGGTGTCAACCTTCAAAAGATCAATTTCACTTAATCCTTTTCAGGAAGAAACCCACATGAATTTAGCCGAAATACAATATTTTCAGTATCGTTCAAAATCTAATGGGGTTAATAAAGAGGAAATTACGCAAAGACTTCGCTTTATATTGTCCATAAACCCGCAAAATAATAAGGGGCAGAAACTCTTAAAGGAACTGGTAGAAGAAAATAAAACAGAAAACAATGGATCACATTAATTATGTTTGCTAATCCGTATCCAGCACAAACCAGACTTTTGTCAATGTTGTCAGATTAAAAGCTCTTTTGTTCTATTACATCATTTATCATGAATGTAAACATATAGTTGGATATGTATCCATCAAAGTCAATCGGCAAAATCAGACTAAATGTTGAATCCTTTAAATCTTCACCCTTTCCTTCAAAGCTGTATCGTGGGAAGAGAGGTTCCATTAAATAGTTTATCTGAGCCGTTGTAATGGAATGTCTGTCCTGTCCTATACAGAAATCAGGCCAGATATTGACCCAAACATATCCAGATGTTTCAGAATCAGGGTCTATCGTTATTGGTGAAACATACGAGCTATAACCTTCAAAATTCCTTACTTCCTGCACGTAATCATAACCATAATGAATCATGCGGGATTCTCCCAGATAATCTATATATTCAGCGTTATCTCTGACAAGATTTATCTTGTGGTCAGTCTTATTCTCGATTGTCACCCGGATACTCTCAGAAGACGGAATAAAACTGAACTGGACATTATCATCCTCAAAACTCATTGTTTCGTTTTGTGGATCAATAAGTGAAAAACTATAACGATAAGGTGTAGATGAACAACCAACAAAAACCAGACACAAACACCCAAGGGCTATATTATGAATAGTTTTATATAATCTATACATTTTGCCCTCCTAGCTGCTAACATCACAAACCCGGTATTCCTCCCTCTTTAGTTTTATACAAACATTTTGATAAAACAGTTCCTAAGGTATGACATCTCAGATTTACCGCCTGATTACGCTGGATATGTGAAACCTCAAACTGAAGGGCTTGCCGCTGACACATCAGGATCTAAGGGGTCTGAATCGTCAACATCCAGCACGCCATCACCGTCATCATCCGTATCTGCATTGTTACCTGTACCATCTTCATCTGTATCTGTATCCTCAGTAGGATCGTTAGGGAATGCATCTAAACTATCACCTACCCCATCGTCATCGCTGTCACTATCCAGCGGATCTGTACCGTTTGAATTTTCAGCTCCATCCTGCACACCATCTCCATCTGTATCTGCTACTAGCGGATCAGTACCAGCATCAGCCTCAGCTGTATCACTTAAACCATCATCGTCATCGTCCGTATCCGCATTGTTACCTACACCATCAAAATCTGTATCTGTATCCTCAGTAGGATCGTTAGGGAATGCATCTGCATTATCACCTGTACCATCTAGATCTGTGTCTGTATCCTCAGTAGCATCGTTGGGGAATGCATCTGTATTATCACCTACAAAATCTCCATCTGTGTCTGTAGTCTCAGTAGGATCATTTTCAAATGCATCAGCGTTATTTCCCACTCCGTCTCCATCATTATCGCTATCTTCTGTAGGATCGTTTGGGAATACATCCCCATTATCACCTACTCCATCTCCATCTGTGTCTGTTGTTTCGCCGGAGTCAAGTGGAAACGCATCCTGACCGTCAAGAACTCCATCACTATCGCTGTCGTCAGTAAAAGGATCAGTACCAGCCGAAGCCTCAGCATTATCTCCTGATCCATCTCCATCTGTGTCTGTATCCTCAGTATCATCTAAGGGAAATGCATCTGAAGTATCTGGGGTGCCATCATTATCATCGTCCGTATCTGCGTTATTACCTGTTCCGTCACTGTCTGTATCTGTATCCTCAGTAGCATCGTTGGGGAATGCATCTGCATTATCACCTACAGAATCTCCATCTGTGTCTGTAGTCTCAGTAGGATCATTTTCAAATGCATCAGCGTTATTTCCCACTCCGTCTCCATCATTATCGCTATCTTCTGTAGGATCGCTTGGGAATACATCCCCATTATCACCAACTCCATCTCCATCTGTATCTGTAGTTTCGCCGGAGTCAAGAGGAAACGCATCCTGATCGTCAAGAACCCCGTCACTATCACTGTCGCTATTCAGCGGATCTGTACCATTTGAATTCTCATCTACATCACTTACACCATCTCCGTCATCGTCGTCGTCGAACTCGTCGTCTATCAAGTCACCATCGAAGTCGTCACCGGATGCCCTATTCGCATCGTTGGGGAATAAATCGGTATCATCATTAACTCCGTCTCCATCAGTGTCCACCGGACCTGTGTCTGTTGTGTCGTCTTCTTCGTTTAACAAATCTACCGGTGTCTCTGTATCTACATCGGTATCTACGTCTGTCTCTACTTCTGTATCTGTCTCTACATCATCTACGTCTGCAACGTCACCTGCTTCACCGGGCTCTGCATCCCCACTTTCTATTTCGTCTGCTTCAGTGGTGGTCTCTGTCTCCGTCTCTGTCTCCACGTTACCTTCAGCGTCAGTGGTTGTTGTCTCGGTCTCTGTTGTTGTTTCACCCGTTTCTGCATCAGTGGTCTCAGTTTCTGTCACCGTCTCCGTCTCTGTCTCTGTTGTTGTCTCACCTGTTTCAGCATCAGTAGTCTCTGTCTCTGTTACCGTCTCAGTCTCCGTCTCTGTTTCTACATCACCATCAGCGGTCTCTGTCTCCGTTACCGTTTCCGTCTCAGTTTCTGTTGTTACCACTGTATCACCTGTTTCAGCATCAACAGTTGTCGTCTCTGTCTCTGTTACTATTTCAGCTTCTGTTGTTACTTCGCCTGTTTCAGCATCAACGGTCTCGGTCTCTGTTACCGTCTCTGTCACTACCTCTGTCTCTGTCACTACTTCACCTGTATCAG
>CAZPAM010000043.1:0-21779 GCA_964584595.1 uncultured Candidatus Scalindua sp.
TTTTTGCTTCTTTTAAACCTGATATTTCTTTAGCTAAAGTTATTGCATCATCCATATAGCCCAGTTGGTCTACCAGGCCATTTTCCAGTGCCTGTTTACCGGTATATATTCTGCCATCCGACAACCTTCTAACCTCTTCTACTTCCATACTTCTGCCGTCAGCAATAATATTCAGAAACCTTGTATACATTTCGTCTACAATATCCAGTAAAACCTTTTTCTCTGCGAAAGACATCTTTTTAAGTGGCGAGCCTATGTTCTTCATATCTCCGGATTTTACAGAAGTGTCTTTAATGCCGTATTTTTCTACCAGAACAGATATATCAATAAGAGGCATGATTACACCTATACTCCCTGTAACTGTCGTTGGATGAGAGATGATCTGATCAGCGGCTGCCGAAATATAATAAGCACCTGATGCTGCAACATCCTGCATACTTACGATTATCTTTTTGTTTGTCCTCTCTTTGAATTCCAGGATCTCTTTATAAATGATATCACTTGCTGTAATTCCACCGCCGGGACTGTTGATTTCCAGTATCACCGATTTTACGTCATTATCATTACGTGCCTGATCAAGTTGTTGTGTTACACTTTCAACCACACTTTGTGTTTCCTGGAAAAGTTTCATGGATGATTGTGCTGTAATAACACCTTTCACTGGGATTATGAGTACTTTATCTGTGCCCGATCCTTCTATTAAGGTTTCGGCTAGTTTTTTTGTCTTTCCTTCTTCCTCATGTGGTGAGAGTGCACCTTTGATCACGAGAAGCCCCATCAACGAAGAAAAGAATGCCACACTGCAAAAAAAGAAGAATATTGCCAGTGAAGTTGCAATCCAGAAACCTACTCTACTCTTTTTCTTATTGTCATTCATTGTAAGTTTTAAACTATATAGTAATCTTTTATCCTGTCTGTTTACTTAATCATCAATTCTGGATCCATATATCCCAATTCCCCATATCTTTTTTTTGTATATGGTGGATATTCTATGCCGATATAGTCGAGGATCTTTCCTACTATGAAGTCTATCTGATCATCGATGGTTTTCGGATGGTAATAGTATCCGGGCATAGCAGGTAGAATACAAACCTGCGCCTTTGATAATTTCAACATGCCCTCCAGGTGAATAGGTGATAGTGGGGTCTCACGCGGTACAACAATCAATTTTCTTCCCTCTTTCAGAGTTACACTGGCAGTACGCTGAATGAGATTTGATGCAATCCCATTTGCTATTGAACAGAGTGTGTTCATGCTGCATGGTGCTATAATCATTGCCTTGGTTTTAAATGTACCGCTTGAGATGGACGCGGCAATATCTGATATATGGTGGTAAATTACACTATGGTTGTTTCTGTCTATAAATTTACTAACATCGAACTCCTTCAGGCTTAGGGAAAGATTTAATTCACTTTCAATTACTTTTACAGCGGCCTCGGATACACTTAAGTGAACAGGATAGGATTTATCACTCAAAGCCTGCAAAAGACGTTGCCCATAAACTACGCCGCTAGCTCCCGTAATGCCTACTATTATGTTTTCCATTTGAATGGTACTCCATTACGTCTTAAGTCTGTAAAAATTTGTTTTATACTTAACTAATCACATTTTTTATTCTCAGTATTATTACAAATTTTAACATAAATTACTAATCAATTACTCTCTTTATTTTTGACTTCCTGCCAGAACTGATTGTCAGATGGGTGGCTACCCGCCTGACCATGTCTTTCGGGCAGGTGCTGTACTATGTATAAGCCTTGTGGATTATTAAGATGTCGTAAATAGCATGCGTATAAACTGCGATCCCCAAACCACGAAAAATAAAAATTGCCGACAGGACAAACCCTGCGACTGCACGGAACAAGAAGGTGCTGACTGTAAAACTATCACCTGCCATTCCTATATAATGCATAATAGAGAAAATGCAGGCACATATCAGTATACTAAGAAGAGAGCCTATTATTGCATTGAGTTTAAGAACTTTAACTATAACCAGATAAAGAATGCTTAATAGCAGAAGCCGGAAGAGGATCTCTTCATAGATTCCGGCACCTAAAGAAGTAATTACAACGTTTATAAAACTCTGTACATGTAAATTGGTAATATTAAATGGTAAATATCCATGTACAAAGAATAGAATTACGTACCCGAGGGAGAAGGCATAAGCAGCACTTTCTAAAAACATGGGAATAAAGATTCCACAGCTCAAGCGGTTTTTTCTCTCAATATAAAATATCGAACAGAAAGAGATAATGATGATTAAGGAATTAAATACCAGGGTAGCGTGATTTCCAAAGATTTCAAATGGTTTTTTTATGATGATATCAGCCGTATTTTTTGTTTCTGAGCCGTATAAGATTATGCCGACCTCATAAAAAACTAAAAGGGGCAGAATGAAAAGAAAGCTTTTCGGTAGATTTCTTGAACGAGTCAGATAATCATTCATAGGAAGAAGAGAATTACAAGCAACCCGACTGGCCAGCAGTAATAAGAGAAAAAATGCAGTTTTCCGATGGTAACAATTTTTATTAATATGCGCAGGGAGATGTAGCCCGTTATGGCGGCGACAACACTCCCAATTATGAGAAAAGAAACTTCTTCGTTTTTGAGAGTAACAGTGTCTTTCGCCATCATTGCCATTGCACCCATGATCGCGGGTATTGCCAGTAGAAAGGAAAACCTGGCAGCGGTTTCTCTGTCAACTCCCCTGAAAGTGGCGGCAGCGATTGTTGTACCTGAACGTGATATACCAGGGGTAATTGCAAGTCCCTGTACGGTGCCGACTACCAAGGCATCAATAATACCTAAATTCTTCTTATTACCATTTGCCTTTAAACTATATTTGGTAAACCAGAGTACGGTTCCGGTTACGAGCATCATATATCCTGCGACTGCCGGTTTGCTGAAAAGACTCTCGAATGAGCTTCTAAAGGAAAATGCTATTATTACTGTAGGTATTGTACCTATTATCATAAGAAGGAATGTACGGGCATGAATGTCATCTCTAAAGATGCTGGTAATACTTTCACCAGATATTAACTTTTTAAAGGAGTGGCAAATACTTTTTAAAATCATAAATATATCTTTGTAGAAGACTCCAAAGATAGCTAGAAGAGTACTGAAGTGTAATGATATTTCCCAAATAACACCCTGGGTTTCTATGTCTAAAAAACTTTTGAAGATCACAAGATGACCGGAGCTACTGATTGGTAGAAATTCTGTTAGTCCCTGTATTGCACCCAGTATTATTGATTTTATTAACATTTACTTGGGATATTGTCTAATATTGGCTAATTGTGGCAGGTGAAAGGATGCCAAGTATATCAACCGCTATATTTAGTGTCAATTATTTTTGCCTTGATGGAAAGAAAATCTAACCTATATGTGAGGTAAAGAATACACGGCGAATAGAGGCATAATACACTCCCAAGTTTTAGCGTGGTCTGATTTTGCGTATTTCAAAATAATGTTGACAATAATGTTGACTATGATACCTTGTATGTTAGAATTTTTGTAGTATTTTGGACAGATTATGAGGGAAATACTGTGATGGTTCACATGGAATTATCAAGGATAATGATATCTGAAACGAGCGACCATCAGATAATTGTTCTTAAGGAAAAAGAAGGCCAAAGAAGTTTTCCTATTGTTATAGGCTTGCATGAAGCATGGGCTATTGATAGAGCGGTTAAGGATATCCCAACACCAAGGCCGCTTACTCACGACTTGCTCTCAAATGTGATAATACAGTTAAGTGGCGGCATAGATAGAGTCGAAATAAGTGATCTGAAAAACAATACTTTTTATGCCAAAATAATCATAAGTCAAAACGGCAGTGCTTTAGAGATAGATTCAAGGCCAAGTGATGCCATCGCTTTGGCCATGCAGGGCAACACACCAATATATGTGGCTAAGACGGTTCTGGAAGAGGTCTGTAAGTGGGAAAACATTTAATATCATAGTGCGGCAAAGTCTAACTTTTTATCAGACTCAAAGAATCGGCATAAAAAGAAGCTTTTACAGTTCCAAACTCAGCTTTGTAGAGTAATACTACAGGAGGGATGGCCGAGTGGACGAAGGCGGCAGTCTTGAAAACTGCAGTCCTGGCAACGGGACCGTGGGTTCGAATCCTACTCCCTCCGCCAAATCAAATAGGGAAAAATGCGTTTTAAACCATCATCATTGGAGAGGTGGCTGAGCGGCTTAAAGCGGTGGGTTGCTAACCCATTGTCCTGCTGATAGTGGGACCCCGGGTTCGAATCCCGGCCTCTCCGCCAGTTATCAAACCCTTACCCCGTCCGGAGTTTATTCTGCTGTTTGCTTTTTATATGTTGCGCAGGTGTTACTTCTCTAATTTCAAGAGCCATTTCTTTAGTGCAATTCCGGAAGAAAATCCTCCAAGCTTTCCATCGGAACGTATTACACGGTGGCAGGGTATTATCGGAGGTACCGGATTTCTTCCTACTGCATTACCAACAGCCCTGACGGCATGTGGGTTGCCAATTTCATTGGCAATCCATTTATAACTCTTCAGCTCTCCATAGGGTATTTCACCCACTTTCTCCCAAACCTTTCGTTGGAATTCTGTGCCAATACTTAAATCCAGTATAGATTTGAAATTTACCCGATGTCCATTAAAGTAACTGGATAGTTCACGGATTGCATTCTTTAGTTTTCTGTCGTCCAGGATTGCATCCTTCCGAAACCTCTTTTTTAGAAGTGATTGAAATTTGGACTCGGAAATTTTTGATAGATTGATAAAGCATACTCCCCTGATGTTTTTTGCAATAAACACAGGACCGAATGGAGAGTCAAGGCAGGAATAACTAGTAATATCTCTCATTAACCTTTATGACCAAAAGTCAGCTTCACTCCCTTTATTATGCCAATTATTATGGAAGATATAAAGAGGATGGTCAGTAATATTGAAATGATGTAAGTGAGTATTTTCCACGAGTCGTATAACGCTTTATCCCACCACCTATAACCCAACAGAGATACCCCGAACCACTCCAGGGCAAATAAAGCTGATCCCAGGATGATGAAGCCCAACACTATATACTTTATATCGCTTTTGTGTGGAGCCATGGTTACAGTGAAAATGATTGATGCTATTATGAATAATACAGAGCTTACACTACGAAAACCGTTTTGCCAGAATGCATTGAGCGTCAGCCATATCATATCCAGGAAGTTTTTTGCATAATCAAATACTAACTTGATAGAAAGTGTCATCTCATTAGGTAAGGATTCTTCTACACGAATGGGATTCCCCAGGATTATGGAGATTAGTATCAGGATGAAAGCACAGCCGAAGATAGGAGCTGTTGCTATAAAGAAATCAAAGAGGAATGGGATCTTTGGTCTGTCGTATTGAATACTACCATTCTCAAGCTTAAATATATTCAGCTCTTTTATGGTAGTGCCGGTAATCAGGCATATGAAGGCATGGCTGAGTTCATGTATTACAGCGCCGGGAAAAAGAAAAAACCTGACGGCCTTTGCGTTTGTATGCTTCGACCATAGCTTTTCAATACCGAAACTTGTGAAAACAAGCACAATAAAACCGAAAGCGAAAGCCAGGTATACCGTTTCAGGACTCCTTGTATCTCTTGGATAGAGTTTATATAGTACGAAAAAAAAGTGTAATCATTTTTTGATTTTAATTTTTAATGTAATTTTGACCTACGGCCTAGCAGGTTAACAAACCTTTTAAAAGATGTCAATTATATAATGTACATTAATAGTGTCTTAATCAAGGCGGGTATCATTTGTTTATACGTACCGGGCGAATATAGAATAAATCTAAGTTGTTGCTGCCCCAGGATACGGTGCCATCGCTGAAGGAAATGCGCCATGCACCATTCAGAGTAAGACTCTCATCAGAAATATGACTGTCGCGTGTCCAGATGCTCCATTGTTTTTTATCAAATGCAGGGTCTATGTACAGATTACCACTTTTCTTCTCAGGTTCTAAAAGTGATGCTGCTTCCTCCACAGTTGGCAATTTCCAGTCGTGAAAGCCCGCATAACCTTCTTTGTTAAATTTGTCAATCCACCTCTGTGCTCTTTTCCAGCTAAAATATTTATCAGAACCGGACTGATGCCACATCAGGCCGGTGGCAGGGTCCACTATAACCTGATCATCATTGATTGTTTTCAGGTGAAAATCTCTATCAATTGTACTATGTCCATGAAATCCCCATACCTCTTTCTTGCGTATTGAGATGTTAGGCATTTCCTGTACCTGAGCAACAGACAATTGCTTATAATACGGACGCAGGTTTATGCGTGGTTCTCCTCCTGATTGTACGATTGGGATTGAAAAGAGTACAAACATTATAATTAAGAAGTGTGTTATTAAGTGTTTTTTCATAATAAATTCAATTATAAGCCCGCTATGGAAATAGGCAAGTATTTTCTAAATCAGACTTAGGCTTGAGCTTAATCTAACGATTTATTATCTGAATGTGCCTGACTTGTGAAGTCTCAACGCATGGTTAAGTTGAAATAAATACGAAAAAAAATGGTATTTTAGGGGGTTTCAGGTAAAGATTGGTGTGAATTTGACGATAATAAGAGAAACTGTTTGTTAAGGTTTATTGCATACGGAGTAATATAACAATGTATAAACAGGATAGAACTTTTAATAAATGTGCGAAATATACAGTAGAGGAACTTTTGTCTATGTTCAGGGCCGAAGCACAATTTATATGTAAAAAACCTGAGGATGCGCGTACCGTGGCAGAGAGTGCATTGAGCGATTTTATCAAGTGTCATGGAAGTTATGTAAGATTTGTTTAATAAAAACAATCTGGATAATCTTTGGTAAGGTTGTACCGGTAATACTTATTTCTTTTAAAAGAGTTTATTCGTAAATAAGGACGAACACTAATGATGGATAAAAAGGCTTATTTTGCGCTTATTAATACTATCATGGAGCGTATTGAGTATCTGGAGAATAACGATCCGGATAATGCAAACCTTGATGAACTTAGACTGCTGCTGTCAGACAATGTATCTAAAGATGGCAAGATTAATGTCCGCTCTTCTTTACTGAATAAAAAAGCTCATCATTATTTCTCAAACTATACGAGTTATATGGATAAGTATAAGAGAGAACACCTGTGTAATTAGGTATTTAGTTCTACAAACAACAGCTTCCATTTCCTCTCCCCTTGCTTTGCATTAATATACAAGCTTGTCATTCTCAAGGATTTTCATCTTAGATCAGGCGTATTATACATTTAGTGCTTTTTTCATGGTTGACAAACAAATAGGTAGTAAATAGAATACTAACTTACCTGGTGTCTTTGCTGATTCAGGTGTATGCGTTGCGGTTGCTTGGATATTCACTTTTGTAAGCTAGCTGTTTTTAAGAGTACAGACGTTGAGTTCTAATTACAGTGGGGTGTTGGTGTCGGGGAAAAGCCTTGATTGTATCTTACTCAGTTTTGGGCTGATCTGGGTAGCTTCGCCGCCAAACACCCCTCTTTTAATCCTCGCGAAATCTACAATTCATTAATCACTCTTTCAGATAGCACTGTTTTAATAATGCAATGAACGGTGTAACCACTACTTGTGGGAATTTCTCGTGAACAATATAAAACTTGTTATAGAGTATGATGGTACAAATTATGCCGGCTGGCAGCAGCAGAAGAATGGTAAGACAATTCATCACACGCTTGATAAAGCTATTGTAAAAGTAGTTAATGAAGAGATAAAGCTTCATGGCGCAGGCAGGACAGATGCCGGTACTCACGCAATTGGCCAGGTTGCAAATTTTAAAACTCAATCAAACATTCCTTTCTATAATTTAGTTCAGGCAATAAATTATTATCTTCCGAAAGATATCGTAGTTAAATCCGCGAAAAAAGTGCCAGAGAAGTTTCATTCCAGATATAGCGCCAAGTCGAAAGTTTACCGTTACACTATTTTAAACAGCAAAACCAGAAATGCGATAGGCAGGAATTATTGTCATTATTACGCAACGGATTTAGATACTGAGAAAATGCAGAAGGCATCAAAAGCCTTAATTGGTAAACACGACTTCAGTACATTTAAATCAAAATCTGATGTTATAAGTAGTGTAAGAACTATAAAAAAGCTGGAGATCAAAAAGAAGGGAGAATATCTGTTCTTCACCATAGAAGCAGACGGATTTCTCTATAAGATGGTCAGGGCGATAGTCGGAACTCTGCTTGAGGTTGGCAGGGGGAAGATGACAATAGGAAAATTCAGGGAAACAGTAAAATCAGGAATCAGGGCAAAGGCAGGAAATACTGTTCCGGCAAATGGTTTATGCCTTTTAAGGGTTAAGTATTGACGTAGAGTTTTAACTTGCTAATCAAGAATGACATTTGTTAGAATCAAAAATCGGAAAAAAAGTGGAATTTTAATGCAAATGCAGAGGGATTATAATGACGATAAGTATTCAGGACTTTTCTGAAATAGACTTAAGGGTTGCAGAGATAAAGACGGTTGAAGAACACCCGGATGCGGACAAACTGCTGGTATTAAAGATTGATGCCGGTGATGGCGAGAAACAACTGGTGGCAGGCATAAAGAATCATTATAGCGCAGAAGAACTCGTTGGTAGGAAGATCATTGTTGTTAATAATCTTGCACCGGCGGTTTTAAGAGGTGTGGAAAGCCAGGGTATGCTCCTTGCTGCAAAGGATGATGATCAAGTTGTACTGCTTACTCCAGAGAAAGACGTAAAACCCGGCTCCAGGGTACAGTAAATTACTAACGAATTAATCTATTATTTCGTATAAAACATTATGGAAAGACTCCACAAAATTCTGGCAGAGGCAGGGCTTGGTTCCAGGCGTAAATGTGAAATACTGATAACATCCGGACGTGTATCAGTTAATGGTAAGCGTATTACGAAGATGGGCCAGGTGGCAGACTCAACTAAAGACAGTATTTACTGTGATGGAGAGCCAATAAAAAGGCAGAAGAAAATTTATTATCTTCTCAATAAGCCCAGAGGGTTTGTATGTACAAATGTTGAAAATTCTAAGGCTCCCAGGGCCATAGATTTGTTGAGTAATATAGAACAAAGAATATATACTGTAGGCAGGTTGGATAAAGAGAGTGAGGGGCTTATCATAATAACCAATGATGGCGAATTGGCAAACCTGCTTTCTCATCCAAGGTATGGGATAGAGAAAACATACCTGGTAGAGGTTAAAGGAAGGGTAACTGACGAGACAATACGTGCTCTTAAAAGGGGTGTCTGGATTTCTGAGGGTAAGGCGTTGCCGGCCAGGGTTAAGGTTTTACATAGGAAATCTAAATTCAGTGTCTTGGAGATAACACTCCGAGAAGGTAAAAATAGAGAAATCAGACGTATACTTGCAAAGATAGATCATCCGGTAGTCTCATTGAGACGAATTAGAATCGGGCCTCTGAAAGTGAGTCAAAATCTGAAGGTTGGAAAATACAGGTCTCTAAATAAGGTAGAGGTCAAGAGTTTATACTCACTGGCTGTTCCTGTTAATACATTAAAAAAAAGAAAGATGGAGAAGGTATAAATGACTCAGTTAAAGCAGGCAAGGCTAAACAAGATTACACCTGAAATGGAGCAGGTTGCACAGCTTGAAGACTGCGATGTTGAAACATTAAGGTCAAATATAGCTGATGGAACGGTAGTGATTCCACGCAATCGGAAGCATTCGTTAAAGAAAATCTGTGGTATTGGCAAAGGTCTCAGGACTAAGGTTAACGCAAACATTGGTACATCAGCCGACTATCATGGATTGGAAGAAGAGTTAAAAAAACTGCGTGCTGCAGAGGATGCGCAGGCAGACACCGTGATGGATCTCAGTACGGGTGGAGATCTTCGTGAAATCAGGCTGGAGATAATGGAAAACTGTTCAATTACCATTGGCAGTGTGCCAATATACGAAGCTGCAGTTGATGCCGTTAAGCAAAAACATTCCGTTAGAGATATGACAGCAGTAAGTATGATTGACGCGATAAAGCGTCATTGCGAGGATGGGATTGATTATATTACGGTTCATTGCGGTGCGACGCAGGGAGTATTAAAACATCTGGTAGATGACAAACGAATCTGTGGCGTCGTAAGCAGGGGAGGTTCTTTTCTTGTAGATTGGATGTCTTTCCACAAAAAGGAAAATCCTCTTTATGAACAGTTTGATGAAATCTTATCAATTGCACATGAGTATGATGTGATTCTGAGCCTGGGAGATGCATTGAGGCCGGGAGCTTTGGCGGACGCATTTGACAGGGCGCAGGTATATGAACTAAACGTATTGGCTGAGCTTACCCAAAGGGCGTGGGATGCGGATGTACAGGTAATAGTAGAAGGCCCCGGGCATGTTCCGCTTAATCAGATACAGTCACAAATACAGCTTCAAAAAGAGCTATGCAAAGGAGCTCCTTTCTATGTTCTTGGCCCCATTGTGACAGATATTGCACCGGGATATGATCACATAACGTCTGCAATAGGTGGTGCTATAGCAGCATCTGCTGGAGCCGATTTCCTGTGTTATGTTACACCTACAGAACACCTGGGCCTGCCGCAACCTGATGATGTGCATGATGGTGTTATTGCGACAAGGATCGCGGCACATGCTGCCGATATTGCCAAGGGTATAAAATCGGCGTGGGATTGGGACAGGACTATGTCTCAGCTCAGGCGAAAGCGCGATTGGGAAGGGCAATTCTCAACATGTATTGATCCGGCGCATGCAAGAAAAATCAGAGAGAAAGGTACGCCTCAGAATGTAGACGTGTGCTCAATGTGTGCTGAGTTTTGTGTGTTTAAAGTGGCAGATGAAAGTAATAATAATTAAACATATTGACATAGAGGGGCCGGGAACAATCGGTGATTTTCTGGATGTTAACGACATCCCTTACCAGATAATCAACGTCTACGATGGCCAACCATTACCAGCTTCCCTTTCCGGTATCTCTGCGGTTATTGTACTTGGAGGGCCGATGAATGTATATGAAGAGGATAAATACCCTTTTCTCAAACAGGAAGATGTATTTCTGAAAAAGGTTATAATAGAAGAGGTGCCGACATTAGGTTTTTGCCTCGGCGCTCAATTAATTGCAAAGGCAAAAGGGGCAATTGTAAAGAAGGCCCCTCAAAAAGAGATAGGTTGGTTTAAAGTAACGTTGGGTGAGAATAGCCCTAGCGATCTAGTATTTAGGGGTTTTTGGGAAGAGATTGACGTCTTTCAGTGGCATGGTGATACGTTCGAGATTCCCAATGAAGCTGTTAAACTTGCATCATCAGAACTTTGCTCAAATCAAGCGTTCAGGATAGGCAGCAATATTTATGGCCTGCAGTTTCATGTTGAAGTAACTGATGAAATGATTTATCAATGGATAGATGCCTATAGAGATGAGGTGGATTCTTTAAAGGGTATAGTGGATCCTGACCAGATTATTTCTGATACAAAGGCAAAATCTGAGGCTTACAAGGCACAGGCAAAACAATTCTGCACAAACTTCTTTCAGCTGATTTAGGAATTGAAGGATTAGCCCCATAATTCCTAAATCTGTAAATATTCCATTCAATTATTATAATCCAAGATGCCAGAAATTACCCGGCTTGTTCCCAAAGAAAAAAAGGGCCTTATAGTAGTCATTACCGGTAACGGTAAGGGGAAGACTACCTCTGCTCTCGGTATCGCTGTCAGGGCTTGCGGCCACGACATGAGGGTTTCTATTATTCAATTTATGAAGGGAGATCTCTATGCCGGTGAGTGGGATGGTATAAAGAAGATGGATTGTAAAGTAGAATTGATTTCTACCGGCAAAGGATTCTGTGGTATACAGGGGAATCCCTATTCGCATGAAGAGCACAGAAAAAATGCTCAGGATGCTATTCAACTTGCTTGTCAGAAGATGGAGTCAGGCCAGTTTGACATACTTATACTTGATGAGATAAATAATGCTCTCAAGCTCCGTTTGGTAGATCTGGAACAAGTCATGGATATCATTCAACGTAAACCACCCCTCATGCATCTTGTACTGACAGGGCGTGATGCACACCCTGAAATAATTGAATTGGCAGATACGGTGAGTGAAATTAACGAAATTAAACATGCCTACAGAAAGGAAATTGAACCCCAGCCGGGGATTGATTACTGAAACTAAATGAGCCTGTATCCGGGGTTATTTGGGTAATAAACCATTTTTCCACTTGATTTTAATTTTTTCATATCTACTATAAGTCATTATGTTTTGGTTGTTTTTAGAACGGTAGCATACAGGAGGTTTATTCGTGGAAGCAATACGAGAGTCAGTGTTGAAATGTCTGGATGAATTTTCTTCTGATGATGATAAGCTTGTCTCGGAGCTTAACGGCATTATCGAGGAAAGGGGTAGTGATGCGTATCAAGTCATTTTCAGTGTATTGACACATCTCAATTTAACAGCTGATGAAGCTGAAGATTACTGGAAGCAAATTGTCTCTCATCGCAACAGTATGAGTAAATCTTTGGGTAGGAATGTTAATTTTAGAACAGCGATATGTGACTACTTTTGTTCAATCAGTAAAAACATGACGAATCCCATAGTTATTGAGATTCGCGTACTTGAGGAAGCGCTCTTTTCTTTAAAATACGACAGTCTTACAGGTCTTTATACACGGCGTACTTTTGATGATATGTTTTTGCGGGAAACAGAACGTGCTACTCGTTATGGGCTTGAACTGGCAGTTTTATTTTTTGACCTTGATGATTTCAAAAAAATAAATGATAACTTCGGGCATTTGGCCGGTGATGAGACACTGAAGCATGTGGCCCGGATAATTATGGGAGAATTAAGAACTATAGATATTGCTGTTAGATATGGAGGGGAAGAGATTGTGGTTGTATTGCCGGAAACAGGAAAAATTGATGCTTTTGTGGTAGGGGAAAGAATTCGTGAGAGGGTGGAAAATACAAAACTTGACCATAAAGGCCAGGATATCAGTTTGACTATTAGTGGGGGAGTAGCATCCTTTCCTATAGATGCTGTTGATACAGAGAGTCTAATTAAGAATTCTGATATTGCTGTTTATAAAGCCAAAGAAGCCGGTAAAAACAATATTGTAATCTTCTCTGAACACAAACGACGTTACATTCGAGTAGACTTTATTGCTGACATTCAGGTTCAGGTAGTTGACCCTGATAATAAGATAGGCGCTATGACAACAACCAGTAAAAACTTGAGCGCCGGGGGAATTCTTTTCGAAAGTAATTATCCGATTGATATAGATACTAAAGTGCAGCTTCGGATACCAACCGGTGCTGATGCTGAGCCATTAGTGGTTGCAGGGGATGTTGTTCGTATTGAAAAATCTAATGCCAGCAAATATGATGTAGGAATATCGTTTCTTGGGGTAGATTATGCATCAAGGAGTGCACTTTCAAGATGTATTAGAAAATGTATCGAGAGGAAAGAATAGCATAAGGTTTCCCTGCCTACTGGCAGGCAGGCGCTGCTGATTTAAATAATCTACTGCTCCATTTCACATAAC
Organism: uncultured Candidatus Scalindua sp.; assembly: GCA_964584595.1. GTDB lineage: Bacteria > Planctomycetota > Brocadiia > Brocadiales > Scalinduaceae > Scalindua. The sequence goes on from CAZPAM010000043.1 coordinate 13,505, forward strand.
ATTTCAAGTTGACCTCATTAATTACACAACATTTGAATTGCCTTAAGAAGATTTTGGTATAATGAAAAAGATGAATAATTCTTCTGTTACTGATACACCTGAGAAAGAAAGGCTGTTTTGCCATGATTTACCATCAAAACCTCTTGCTCATGTTGGTGCAATCCTGGTTACCGGTGCTTCAGGGTATGTGGGCGGTCGATTGATTCCTGAATTATTGGCAAGGGGATATAAGGTGAGGGTAATGGTAAGGGGAAGAAAAATTGAATACGAGAGTAGATGGGCAGGGGCTGAAATAGTTATTGCAGATGCCTTGAATGAAGAACATCTGAGAACTGCTCTTGATGGGATCGATACCGCCTATTATTTAATTCACTCCTTACGCCTGGGACCCAAAAGTTTTGAGGCCGCAGATATCAGGGCATCTGCTAACTTTAGAAAGGTGGCAGAAGAAAAACGCATTAAAAGACTGATTTATCTGGGAGGCCTTGAAGATGTTAGAAGTTCCCTTTCATCTCATCTTGGTAATCGAATTGAAGTGGCCAGAGAATTAAAAAAAGGGAAGACGCCGGTAACTGCTCTCCGTGCAGCGGTTATTGTTGGTAACGGGAGTGCTTCTTATGAGATTATGCAATATCTTGTGAAGAGACTGCCTGTTATTCCCTTTCCCCGTCAGGCAAGAAATAAATGCCAGCCTGTGGCGATTAGTGATGTAATCAAATATCTTGTCGGTGTACTGGAAGTTCCTGAAACTGCAGGGAAAGATTTTGATATCGGGGGGAAAGATATTTTGACATATGTAAAGATGCTTAAAATGCTTTCCAACCTTCTTGATAAAAGAACAGTCTTTGTACCGTTTCCTTTTTTTAATATCAGGGTTTATACATATCTGGCAAGTTTACTTACGCCGATACCAAACTCAATAACAAGATGCCTGGTAGAAGGGCTTGAGAATGAGGCTATCTGCCATGATGAATCCATCAAGGAATATCTTCCGTTTGAACCAATATCATATAAAGAGGCAGTATTGAGGACAATACCTCCTGAAAAGCAAGATAATGTTCCCCGCTGAAGAATATTAATAAGCAATTATAATCATTGACATTATGACTTGCTGTATTTAATATATTCATTCGAATCTCACACATCCGGTGATTTAAATAAATGTATTGAGAGTCCTAAAGAGGGAAGAATCTGTTTATTGCAGATAATTAATATTTGAATCAGGAAGGAACCTGATCTTATATACATTTAAAAGGTAATATTTTAACTTAATAGCAGGAGGTTAAATATGCCGTATGATAAAGAATTGGATGAATGTGTGTTCGCAAAGTCCTGGGAAAATGATGCTGAACGATTGACTGCAAGTATTTATTCCTACAATAAGGGTACAAAGAAACTGCAGCTCACCAGGGAGAACAGAAACAGTCAGGGTGGTTACAGGTTTGCCAAGTTGGGAAGATTGACCAAAGAAGAGATAGAAGCCCTTCTCCCATTAATCAAAGAAGTATGCGGCCACATGGATTAAGGCAATCTTGAAAACAGTACACTGTGTAACCTTATATTTTCTCTTCTGTCAGAGGCAATATTGTTTTTGAGATAATGTATCTGTTATTAGCTATCAAGCGGTAGACTGCATACGAAAACAGGCGGATTACAGGCATTCTAAATAAGAAAGCCAGCCATCTGAAATATCTCAGCCGTCTAAGGATTTCCGGTAGTGTCTTGTCGCCTGTAAGGATTTGTCCGCCAGGAAGAACCATGTGTGACTCTTCCAGGCATGCCTTCTCATTTAAACCCGGGAATAGACTCATACGTTTCTTGGACTGGCATGGGATAAATTCGAAATCATCGCCCCGAACTGCATGCAACTTAAGCCATCTCATACAACCACAGCATAAGCTACATTCTTTGTCATATATTAATACAGCCGTGTCTGCCATAACTGCATTCTGGTAAAAGAAAAAAATGATATAAAAGACCGGGTATGGAAAGAAAAGATATTTTACTTTTCAGTTTGACCATTCAAGGTATTATAATATCCATATAATATATAGTATAGATAAAATGATAATAAAAGAAATATCAAAGAAAAATCTATGAATGCAAATCAACCTAAAGTATTTATTAAGACCTATGGCTGCCAGATGAATAAACTGGATTCAGAGTTGTCGATAGGTTCACTTGCGAAGAGCGGTTACATTTTTGCCGAAGAGGAGAAGGACGCGGACGTTATTCTCCTGAATACCTGCAGTGTACGCGACAAGGCTGAACACAAGGTGTATTCTCAACTCGGCAGTTTAAGAGACCAGAAGGAAAGGAACCCGGAGCTGATTCTTGGCGTCCTTGGCTGCATGGCACAAAACGAGGGAGACAGAATATTCAAACGGATGCCTCACGTTAATCTTGTCTGCGGAACGAGGATGTTTTCTAAACTTCCTGAGTTACTCGAAGAAATTAACGAAACCAATAAACGCATCATTGCTGTTGATGAAGATGGGGAAGTAAGTTTTGATCGGCTGGTTACTCAGAGACAAAATCGATACAATGCCTTTGTGTCTGTCATGAGGGGTTGTGATAATTACTGCTCTTATTGTGTTGTGCCTTATGTCAGGGGCCGTGAATTCAGCAGACCTGTTGCCGATATCATAGATGAGGTCAAGAGACTTGCAGACGATGATTGTAAAGAGGTTACCCTATTGGGGCAGAATGTAAACTCTTACGGAAAGGGTTTGAATGGGAACGTTACTTTAGCTACCCTGCTGAGAAAACTGGATCCAATTGAAGGTATAGAAAGAATCCGTTTTGTTACCTCTCATCCGAGAGATATGACCAGGGAGATCGTAGAAGCTGTTGGAGAATTGCCCGGGGTTTGTGAGTATCTGCATATGCCTGCACAGTCCGGTTCAGACAAAATATTGAAAAGAATGAGACGGCAATATACGTCTGCACATTATAGAGAGCTTGTTGAGATGTCCAAGTCTTTAGTGCCTGATATTAAAGTTGCCAGTGACTTTATTGTGGGCTTTCCAGGTGAAACAGAGGGGGATTTTGAAGATACGGTGAAGTTGTTAAATGATGTGCGCTGCCAGAATAGTTTTATATTTAAATACTCACCACGAACCGGAACTGCAGCAGCAGAATTTCCTGATGATGTGCAGGAAGAAACAAAGAAGAAAAGAAATCATATACTGCTCGACTTACAGAAAAAGATAAGCACTGAAGAAAACAGGAAAATGGTTGGAAAATCTGTTGAGGTCCTGGTGGAAGGGACGAGTAAATCTGATGCAGGCAGATTAAGCGGGAGGACAAGGCAGAATCAGATAGTTGCCTTTGATCTGCCGGAAGGAAGCAACCAAACTGACATATCCTCTTTAATGTCCGGCAAGCTTGTTAATATTGAAATTGTGGATTCAACAGATTTAACACTTTTCGGTGATTTAAGCGAGATCGCCCTCGATAAAATGACTCATTAATTTATATCCCTTTTTTACCTTCAGGCCGGTTTTTTTCGCATTTGATTCTGAGAAAGAGAGTTTGCTTTCTTTAACTGAATCTGAGCTGTAAATGGTAAAAGGTACAGGTTCTGAAGTGTGAGTCCTTTTACTAATCGGTGTATAATGATCTGGAAGTACAAGCATACGGAATTCCTTATACTTTTGTAGTGAATTGAAAACCGGACCGATGATTTTCCTGTCGATATTTTCAATAGCCCGAATCTTTTCATGTATATTCCCTTCATGGCCTGCTTCATCCGGCGCCTCTATATGTACTAAAACCAGATCATGTGTTTCTATTGCTTTAATCGCACATCGTGCCTTAGAACCATAATCGGTGTCTAAATATGCTGTAGCACCGGGCACGTTTATTCTGTTCCAGCCAAGATAAGTCGCAAGGCCTTTTAATAAATCTACACCTGTTATGACTGCACCTGAAATTCCATACAACTTTTCAAAGGGCTCTATAGAAGGGCGTTGTCCCTGCCCCCACAGCCAGATCATGTTAGCCGGGTTGTCACCAAGGTCTATCCTTACTTTGTTTACGTCATGATCCGCAAGTAAAGGATATGAACTCTTCATTAAATCTAATAATATTTCACTGCCATTTCCTTTTGGTAAGTATTGTTCTATTGATTTGCCGATTATGTCATGAGGGGGAGTGCAATCAGCTTCTATCCTGCTATCTCCTTTATAAACCATTATGTTTCGATAGCTCGTGCCGGCATGGAAGCTGATGTTGTTGTTTCCCAGGCCTTCATTTAATAATCCGATGATTAGCTCTGCTTCGTTATCAGATATATGTCCTGCAGTAAAGTCTTCCAGTATACCATCATTTATTGTGATTAAATTACAGCGAACGGCGCAGTCCTGCTTTCCAAGCTCTATACCTAAACTTGCAGATTCGAGCGGTGCACGGCCAGTGTAGTAAACTGCCGGGTCGTAACCTAATACTGAAAGGATGGCAATATCACTTCCCGGTTTGAATCCTTTTGGTACGGTGCTGACAAGTCCAAGCACTCCACCGGATGTTATATTATCCAGATTAGGTGTTCTTGCCGCCTCCAGTGGTGTTCTGTTGCTGAGTTTCTCCAGTTTATAATCGGCCATTCCATCAGGAATGATGATGCAATATTTCATATTATGAGGATTGGATTCCTCCTGAAAGGGAGGTAACCTTGCTTTCGCAAGGAGTCCAGAGCTTGTTTGTAAAAAAAGTCAAAAAGTTAAATATAACAGACCTCCATGATTATATCAATATAATTTGAATGTAAATGTTGCGAAGGACACTACTTGCCACAACTTCCCGGGGGTTTTTTCTTGTTATGTCAGACCCTCTTTGATAATATCTTAAAACAATTACCGGCAAACAAGTTAACCTAGAGCAATGATAAGTTTAAAAAACAAAGACATAATTTCCATCCTGGACGTCACAAAAGAAGAAATATTATACATTCTTGATATATCAAAGAAGATGGAAGAAGGAGGTAGTTCTGAGATTCTAAAGGGGAAGGTGCTTGCAAATCTTTTCTTTGAGCCTTCAACGCGTACTAGATTGAGTTTTGAAACGGCAATGAAGCGGCTTGGCGGACAGGTTGTCGGGTTTGATGAACTTGGCACAACGTCTACCGTAAAGGGGGAATCATTAAGAGACTCCGTCAAGATTATCGAAGGCTATTGTGATATTATTGTATTAAGGCATTTTCTTGAAGGTGCTTCCAGGCTTACGGCCGATTCCGTAAGTATACCGGTTATTAATGCCGGTGATGGAGCAAGTCAGCATCCAACCCAGACCTTTGTAGACCTTTATACTATAAAGAAGGTGAAAGGTGAACTTGAGAACCTGTCGATTGGGTTTCTTGGAGATTTAAAATATGGCAGGACCTCACACTCACTGGCATACGCCATGTCCAATTTTGGTGCAGAGATGTACTTTATTTCACCACCAAGTCTCAGGATTCCTAAAGATTATCTGCAGGAGCTGGAATCAAGAAATGTTACATATCATGAGGTGGAGTCTCTAAACGAAGTAAGCAGCAAACTAGATATTCTTTATTGTACAAGGATACAGAAGGAGCGGTTTTCAGACCCGGTAGAGTATGAAAAAGTAAGAGGTATTTACAAACTCAGTAAACCGGTTATGGATGAATTAGATGTTAAGGGCGATCTTAAGATACTCCATCCCCTCCCACGTGTAGATGAGATGGATGAAAGCCTGGACGATACAAGCTATGCAGTATATTTTCAGCAGGCTCATAGTGGTATTCCTGTAAGAGAAACACTTTTAGCCACTGTATTGGGTGCCATACAATGAAGAAATATGAAGTTTCAGCAATTAAAGAAGGTACGGTTATCGACCAGATTGCAAGTAGAAGCACCTTCAAAGTTGCCAATATATTGAGCATCCAGGGTATAGATCAGGTAGTACTGATCGGATATAATTTATCGAGTAAGAAGCTGGGCAGTAAAGGTATTATAAAGATTGAGGGAAAGCTCCTTACTCAGGAGGAAGTAAATAAGATCTCATTAATTGCTCCGGATGCGACTGTTAATATTATCAAGGATTCCGAAGTTGTAGAAAAGTTTAAAGTTGCCATACCTGATTCCATAGAAGAATTCCTGAAATGTTTTAATCCGAATTGTGTCAGCAATCATCAGAATGTACAAAGCAGATTTCATGTGATAAATAAAAATCCGATAAGGATAAGGTGTCACTATTGCGAACGGCATATGGGCGAGGACGATATCGAGTTAGTCTAAATGTTTAATCAGGAAATGTTGTATTAAACATTAAAATATGGCTTGTGAATGGAGGGTAATATGGCAGATACAGCTATTGAGAAAAAACTAAAGCAGGATATTCATATGAAGAATTTGGTAAGAAGTGAGATAGAGATACTTTTGGGAGATGTCTCTCGATGGAAAGATAAACTTGTCAATTTGAAAAGTTTTAAAGGACAGAGAAAATATACTGATACAATAATGCGCTATGTTGCTGAGATTGAAAAACTTCGAGAAGGTCTTAACACGATGAATGAATATGTAGATAAACATATACGTGAGGTGGGTAAGTTTTCAGAATCTGAAGTAAAAGAGTTTACCTCGAAACTAGAGAAGAATATTAGTGAAGTAGAGGCCGGCAATGGATCAGATGGAAAGGGCGCGTCTAAAAACAAAGATATTGAGGAGATTAGAAATGCACGGGCAAAGCTTGCTGAACTGAAGGGGAAGGGTAACGTGCAGGGGAAGATAGAAAAGGCAAGTGGGAGGAAAAGTGAGGATATTGAAGAGGTAGAGCGGGTTACAGGTAAAATAGTTAACCTGAATAAACATCTGGAAAATGTTGGCGGAGGCACTGAATCAGGAGATCAGGACGAACTCTTTTATACTCAGGAGCTTAAACGTATCGCACGTGAAAAAGCAATTTATAGTTAGCAGGGAATAGCTTGTATTAAGTTTTTTCAAAGAATAAAACTGCTAAGGTTTTAAGAAATGGGCGGAGAGGGAGTCGAACCCTCACCCCCTTGCGAGGAAGGGATTTTAAGTCCCTCGTGTCTGCCATTCCACCACCCGCCCATTAAATCTCAAAGAAATGGAGGCGGCACAGGGATTCGAACCCTGGATAATGGATTTGCAATCCACTGCCTTAGTCCACTTGGCCATGCCGCCTCAAACCAATTATATTCTGGAGTATCTATAAATGCTATCGGTATGATTACCCGCATGGTTGACCTGAAGGGCAAATTCATTCGAAATGTTATAGAATTTCAGATACGTTATAAACAAGGGCAAGATTATATAAAAAACGTTTTTAAGGTGTCAAGTATATTCCAAATAACCGGTCTTGCCCTGGAAGCCGCTCAAACTCCAGGCACTTCAAACTTGCTTGCAAGAAGTTTGAGGATTAGACAAAAATCTAAGAATGACAGTTGCTCTAATAGATTATTGTAGCCTGTAGAAACATTCGGTCTAATTATGAATACAAAAGATTTGGTTTTTACCAAGAAGAATTTACATTTCAAAGAGGGTGACGTTATATTCAATGAACAGGGCGAAGGGAATGAAATGTATTTAATTGATTCAGGAGAGATTAAGATAGTGAAAACGATAGACGATGTAGTTGTAAACATTACATACCGTAACCTTGGCCCGGGTGCTATCTTTGGAGAGATGTCATTGATAACCGGAAGCAAACGTGTCGCCTCGGCAATAGCGTTTACTGACTGCAGTCTTCACGTTATGGACAAGGAGGCATTTATGTCAAACATTGAAAACAACAGTGATTTTGTGAACAGTCTCCTTCAGATGCTTGCCCGCCGCCTTGAGGAAACTGATTTAGGTTTCTCACTTCTTTCTAAGATGGCTTCCGAAAGCTCCAAGCCTTAAACATATCTTTATTAAACACTACTAAGGATATGTGTTAATGCCGGCAAAACGTTATACCGGCTTGAAGCTCAAAGTAATTATCAGCACACCCATAGGGTTGATTGTTACCGAGGGAGTTCATGGTGTTGTAATATCGAGTAACTCCACCGTAAAGATCAAAGTTTGGTCCGGGCCTATGCTTGGTGGGGCATTTGAGCCATAAGCTAAACTTGAAGGAATATAAAATTCATATTTACTGCCAACGTTCATAAGCTGTACGCCTTCAATCCATCCTTTTATGACTTGATTTAATTCAAACTCCGCCGGTTGATTGCGTTTGTATGAGCTATCAAACTCTTTACCGTTAATCAAAGTGCCGCGATAATGCACTTTAACTTTATCGGTCGCTTTCGGCC
>CAZPAM010000044.1:0-21150 GCA_964584595.1 uncultured Candidatus Scalindua sp.
ATCTCGCTTGCAATAATAGGCAAATGTTAATGTTTATTTTATGGCCAAAGAAGAACCGATAAGAGTCGAAGCAGTAGTAAAAGAAGCTTTACCTAATGCGAGGTTTCGTGTTGGGCTGGAAAATGGACATGAAGTACTTGCACACGTATCAGGGAAGATGAGAATGCATTTTATTCGTATTCTTCCCGGTGATAAGGTTACAATTGAAATGTCACCTTACGACCTTAGTAAGGGAAGAATAATTTATCGTCAGGGTTGAAAGAAGGAAGATTTATGAAGGTTAGAGCATCTGTAAAAAGGCTATGTGAAAACTGTAAAATAATCAGACGTAAAGGAATTGTTCGTGTGATTTGTGTCAATCCTCGTCATAAACAGAGGCAGGGGAAATAAAATACTGAGTAGGCTATTTTTTTTACATTTTGAAAGGATTATTTTAAATGCCAAGAATTGCTGGAGTTGATATTCCTGGAGACAAAAGGATTGTTGTTTCATTAACATATATTTATGGTATCAGTAAACACTTATCACAAAATGCGCTAAAGGCTCTTAAAATTGACGAAAATATACGGGCTAAAGATATTTCAGAAGATGATTTGAGTACACTGGGCGCTTTTTTAGAAAAGAATTTCTCTATTGAAGGTCAACTGAGAAGGCAGGAATCACAGAACATAACAAGGCTGAAGAATATAGGATGTTATAGGGGCCTGCGTCATCGTTTAGGATTACCCGTGAGGGGGCAGAGAACAAAGACTAATGCACGTACGCGAAAGGGAAAGAAGAGAACAGTATCAGTGAAAAAGAGTGTAAAGGAAATGAAAGGATAGGAGTTTTATCAGTATAAGTAATGAGAATAACAAATAAAGCAGAAATACTAAATCTCTTAGAACAAGAAGACAACATAACAAATCCCCTTGGATTCAGGCACAACAATGGTCTGTTAAAAAAGGAGATGAACAAGAAGATTAATGAGATTGCCGGTTTTTGTGAACAAATATTGAAGGTGGTCAGGAAGTTTGACAGGGAAAAAGAAATTGTCTTCCTGGAATGTTCATGCGGTAAATCTTATCTTTCGTTTGTTTTAAGTTATATTCTTGAGAGTGAGCTTAGCACAACCCCCTTTTTCTTCGGCATAGATACCAATAAAGAACTTATACAAAGATGTGAGGAGACCAGATCTGTTTTAGGTTATGATAATATGGTCTTTAAGCATGGAAAGACGATTGATTCTTCTTTTGATAGAAAGGTTGATGTAGTTATCGCACTACATGCATGTAATACAGCTACTGATGAAGCAATCGCCAAAGGTATTAAAATGGGTGCTAAGTATATTATGGTTGTACCATGTTGCCAAGGGCAATTGCGCTCTCAAATTAAATCTCATCACCCTTTAACAAGTGTAACTCAGTTTGGTTTGCTGAGGTATAAATTTGCGGATATACTGACAGATGCGTTAAGATCACAATTTCTTTCCGGTAATGGATACTATGTAGAGCTTTTAGAGATAGTATCCCCGAAATTAACTCCTAAGAATATTTTAATATCCGCAAGGAAACAAAAAGGAAAGAACAAAAGAAATTTAGAAAGATACAATCAACTCAATAATATGTTTAATACGAACTTAAGCTTGCAAGGCTTTTTAAATGATACTTTAGCTTGTACTTGTTAGTTTTAGAGAGAAGCGAGCTTCTTTTTTTTAATGATAGGAAATATATAAATGGGTAAGAAAAAGGCAAAACGTAGTGTCGCTAAGGCCGTTGTGCATATCAAGGCAACTTTCAATAATACATATATAACTATTGCTGATATATATGGTGAAACCTTGTGCTGGGCTAGCGCAGGAACAGTTGGTTTTAAAGGGTCAAGGAAAAGTACTCCCTTTGCAGCGCAGAGAGCAGCCAGAAATGTTGCAGAGAGAGCAAGGAAAAGGTTTGGTGTTCAACAGGTTGAAGTCAGAGTAAAGGGGCCAGGCCCTGGAAGAGAATCTGCAATAACTGCTTTACAAGAAGCAGGGCTTCTGGTTAGAGCTATTGAGGATGTTACGCCATTGCCTCATAATGGTTGTCGCCCCAGAAAAAAGAGAAGAGTTTAACAGGCACTTCCCACTTCCTTGCTAAAAGAGAAAAGGAGGGGGAGGCTTTTAGAATGGTAAATTTAGTATAATTTTTGATTTGTGAATAAGGAATAATATGGCCAGACACATAGACCCTAAATGTAAATTGTGCAGAAGAGAAGGCGTGAAATTGTATCTAAAGGGAGACCGCTGTGAAACCGCAAAATGCAGTATAACTAAAAGAAAGAGCTTGCCGGGTGGAAAAATGTCAAGAAGAGGCAGGAAATTGTCTTCATATGGAATACATTTTAGGGAAAAACAGAAGTTAAAGCGTTTTTATGGTGTTTTTGAAAGACAGTTTAGGAATTATTATCATAAGGCTGAAAGAAAACAGGGTAATACGGGAGAAAATTTACTTATATTGTTAGAAAGAAGGCTTGATAATGCTTTATATCATATCGGATATGGTTTTTCACGTAGCCACGCAAGGCAGGTAATTAATCATGGCCATGTAACAGTGAACGGCAGAAAGGTTGATATCGCTTCTTTTTTAGTTAAACAGGGTGATGTAATCAGACCTGTTGAGAGGGAAGATAGTATTAAAATGATAAAAACAAATATAGATTCAAGTAAGGGCCGAACACCCCCATCGTGGCTAGAACTGGGAGGTGATGAGCTAGAAGGTCGTGTTCTGCAGCTCCCTAATAGAGATGAGGTGTCGGTAAGCATACAGGAACAGCTGGTAGTTGAACTTTGCTCAAAATAAACTCAATAGCCATTTTAAATTAATAAAGTATAAGAGTGCACAATTAATTTATGAAATCCTACCTTGGATGTCTTATTAAAACGAAGGGTTTTTCGGTTCATAATGATTTAATCAAAACAAAAAAGTCTTCTATGTAAGACTTTTTCAAAGAGATATTTAATGGTAGGAAGGAGGAGTGTATATGCGTATCAGATGGAAGGAGTTTGAATTACCTAATAGAGTTAGTATAGAAAAAGAAACACATACTGACACTTATGGGAAATTCATTGCTGAGCCTTTTGAACGAGGCTTTGGGATTACAGTTGGAAATGGACTGAGAAGAGTCTTGTTATCTTCAATAGAAGGGAGTGCAGTTACTTCGGTTAAGATTGGTGGCGTTGAACACGAGTTCAGTACAATTCCAGGTGTAGTAGAAGATGCAATTGATATTATTCTAAATATTAAGAATCTTGTCGTAAAGCTACATTCAGACAAACCAGGGAAAATAAAAATTGAAACGAAGAAAAAAGGAGAAATCACGGCTGGGGATATAATTACGGACGACGGTGTGGATGTTATCAATGAAGATCTTTATATAGCAACTATTTCTGAAAATATAAAATTTAATGTTGAGATGGACGTTAAAAATGGGAGAGGTTATAAAACGGCTGAAGAAAACGGAGTGGATAGTGGCAATGAGGTAGGTGTTATTTCCATAGATTCAATTTTTTCCCCGGTCCGTAAGGCAAAGATACGTGTTGAAGAAACCAGGGTGGGCAGAAGAACTAATTATGACAAGTTAATTATTGAGATATGGACAAATGGTGTAGTCTCTCCTGAAATGGCGTTGGCAGAGGCATCAAAGGTTTTCAGGAAGCATTTAAATCCATTTGTACACTACTTTGAGTTGGGTAGAGAACTTCCTCAGGCCGGTGAGAAGCAGATTGAAAAAGTGGAAGAAGAAGCTTCTGCTGACGAAGTAAACAAGAAAATGGCCGTACCGGTTACCGAGCTGGATTTGTCGGTCAGGGCATCCAACTGCCTTGAGTATGCAAAAATAAAAACACTTGGTGAGCTTGTTACAAAAGAAGAAGATGAATTGTTAGAGTTGAAGAATTTTGGCAAGACAACGTTAGTTGAAATTAAGAAAAAACTTAATCAGTTGGGTTTGTCATTCAAGGTTAATGAAGATGTAAGTCGAGAAGGAAAGGAAGTTTCTTATGAGGCATAGGAAAAACGACAAACACCTTGGTAGGACATCCAGTCATAGAAAAGCATTGCGAAATAATTTGGCTAAAAGTCTCTTTACTTATGGCAGGATTATAACGACTATGGAGAAAGCGAAATATGTTCGCCCATTTGTTGAGAAGTTGATTACAACAGCAAAAAAAGGTATCACAAAGAAAGAAACGGATAAGCTTGCTTATATTCATCAATATAGACAGGTGTTGTCAAAGCTTAATGATAAAGAGGTGGTTAGGAAATTATTTGGCGAGGGAAAGTGGCGCGAGTCTGGAGGTATTGCTGAAAGATATGCTGACCGTAATGGCGGCTATACCAGAATACTCAGGCTTTCAGGAAGTAGAATGGGAGTATTGTCCGGAAGCAGCGTAGGAGATATACCCGAATTAGAATATAAAATGGAAGGTTTTGAGCGAAAGCTTCGTCTCATTGGAAATCGCCTGGGAGACAATGCCAGCAGGGTTATCTTTGAATTGATAGAGGAAGTTGAAGAGGAAAAGGAGATTGCTCCCAAGGTGACAGTGTCAGAAGAAAAAAAATAGATTTTAAATCAAATGTAGTACTATAAAAGTGATTAGAAACTTTAGCTGGTTAATAGAAGGCGAAATTGCTGGTATGGCCAAACCAGCGTCTTCTGTGTATGATTTTGAATTCCTCAAAGAAAATGGTTTTGAAGCAATAGTATCACTTACTGAATTTCCCCTTAATGAAACATTGATAGAGGAATTTGGTTTTAGTGTAAAGCATCTTCCGGTTAGAGACTTTGAAGCTCCGACGTTGGAACAGATTGAAGATTTTATAGCATTCGCAGTGAAAGCGCGTGCCGAGGGCAAAAAGCTGGTAGTTCACTGCGATGCGGGTATAGGAAGAACTGGAACAGTACTGGCATGTTACCTTGTCAGCAAAGGATACAATGCTGCAAAGGCAATAGAAGAAGTCAGAATGAAGAGGCCAGGTTCAATAGAGACCATCGAGCAGGAAGAATTAGTTATGAAGTACGAGGATCAGGGCAGACTATAATATAATCAATTCTTGATTAGTCGTAAGAATTCATCTCTGGCAACCTCCCATTAATCCATTTCGTAAGAAATCTTTCATTGAGTTTATACTTTTCTGTATTACTTTCATTCCTTACAGTAATTGTCATAGTTGTCTAAATTTAGTTTGGAAGGCCTCCTTCAGTCTAATATTGTGAATAGCTGGTTTGGTTCCAATCTGAAATTTATGGTTCAGACATCTGATTTTCTACAGGCCTAAATTCAGTTTGTTCTGTTCTTCCAGTTTCTTTCGCATTTCTTTGGCCCATTTTATAATATTGTCTATATTTGCCGGTTCGCCTCCGGTTACAAGTTTCAATTGCCTTCCTTCAAACACCTTTTTCTTTTCGCCATTTGCAACAACTATTGCTTCTCCCTCTGTTACCGTAACAAAGACCACGTGTTTTGAAATCCTTATATCAACATTGCCGGCATTTGAAGTTATGACGTTATTGTTGGCGGCTATCATAAATGGTTTCTCATCTGCCTTTATAGAGAGGAGTATTTGTCCATTTAGCAGATCGAGTTTTCTGTTTTTAACAAACTTGATTTCAGTATTAACATCCATTATGACATAGGTACCATCTTTCAGGCGGAAGGAGGCTTTACTGCCTTCTTCTGTTTTTAGTGAGGTGCCGTTGTGAATCTTGGATTCGGGTGAAAAAGGTTGCCAATTTGTGAGTGAGTCCGGGAGTATTTTAACAGTACCGGTTGAATTCATAAAGTCTGCTTTCGTTGGAAGTGTGAATATTAAGAAAACAATATATATCAGTATTATACCGGAACCTAATAAAAGACCGAATTGTGTAACTGCTTTCTTTGTGGGTCTTATTATGAGAATGCCTATTTCATAAAGAATGATCATAGGTAAAGCCGTCATAACCTGTGTAAACGGGTCCGGTGGCGTTATTACTGCGGCAAGAATAAATATGATGAGGATGGCATACATTCGCCATTTAACAAAATCTTCTGCTTTAAGCATTCCAATCCTGGAAACAAACAGCATTACAAGGGGAAGCTGGAAAACAACGCCGAGTGCGAGTGTCAGCATAGTTACAAGCGAGATATACTGGCTCATTGTAATAATAGGCTGTATTCCCCCTCCCAGTACCTTTATCAGGAATTGAAGGCCAAAGGGTATTAAGAAGAAATATCCGAACAATACACCTATTATGAATGCGATGAATGAGATGGGGGCAAAGATTCTTACGTATCTACGCTCTTTTTTATATAAACCGGCTTCCACAAATTTCCAGATTTGATATAAGATTACAGGATATGCCAGGAAAACTGCTGTCATTAAGCATAGCTTTATATAAGCATAAAAACCTTCTTGATAACTCAGTACCTGAAGCGATTGTGATAACCCCAGGCTTTCCATGGTAATACTATGAGGCTTTTTTATAATATCAAGAATTCTTAACTTATAGAACCAACTGATAAAGAATAGTACAACAACTACGATAATTGAGTTTATAATCCTTGATCGCAGCTCTTCAAGATGTTCGCTTATGGGTAATCTTTTTTCGCTAATTTCTTTTTCTTCCATTACCTTTAGTATCGTTCTTGCTTTAGCAAAGGACTAATATCTACAAAATTTTGTCGTTGTTTAGACACAAATCGTTCAAATAATACCTTCATTTTGAGGTGTGGTTATAATACTAGGATAGGGTTTAAATTACAAGATTCAATATGCCGTATAAGGCTGGATACGCTGGGAGAGGGTATCAGAAAAGCCTTGCAAGGGTAGTTTGTTTTTGATACTATTGATTCTAAAGCCTTGTCACTCTTTCTCTTAATTAGGAGATAATTCCATGGTAAAATCATTTGAAGGTAACCTTATTGGTAAGAATAAGACCTTTGGTATTGTTGTCAGCAGGTTTAACAGTTTTATTACAAAGAAACTGTTAGAAGGTGCTCAGGACTGCTTGATTAGACATGGCATTAAGGATGACGATATCGAGGTGTTCTGGGTTCCGGGAGCTTGTGAGCTGCCGATTACGGCTATGAGAGTGGCTAAAAATGCAAAACATAATGGTATCATTTGTCTCGGGGCAGTAATACGTGGTGAGACACCTCATTTTGATTATGTTTCCAGTGAATCAGCGAAGGGTATTTCTGAGGTGGGGCTTACAACGGGTATCCCAACAATATATGGAGTAATTACAACTAATACGTTGGAACAGGCTATAGATAGAGCGGGAGCCAGAGGTGGCAACAAGGGAGCAGAGGCCGCACTTGCAGCCCTGGAGATGGTGAATTTGTTTGATAAAATGAAATAGTATTTTTTTGTTGTGGAGATTTGTAGATGCGGAAAAGAACGCATTCCCGTGAGATAGTATTGCAGGTTCTTTATCAATTAGAGGTTCGTGGCAATGAAGTTTTAAATGAGATAGATACATTTTGCCAGGAACAAGGTAAAGATGCCGCAATAAGTGATTTTGCTGCGATATTAGCTAAAGGGTGTATTCAGGAAATAAAAGTAATAGATAAAAAGATAACTCAACTATCTGAACATTGGGATTTGCACAGGATGCCGGTTGTAGATAGAAATGTTCTGAGGTTAGCATGCTATGAGTTGTTTTATATGAATGATATTCCCCCAAAGGTTTCTATCAACGAGGCAATTGACTTAGCTAAGAAATATAGTACTGAAAAGTCAGGCTTGTTTGTAAATGGAGTGTTGGATAAGGTATATTCAACATATATAAAGAATAATGAAGGGGTTCAGGAAGTTACCACAAATATCAGAGATAATAAAAGCTTGGAAGAAAAAGTAGGTGCTGATTTACATATTCATACGAAGTTTTCAGACGGAACCATGTCACCTGAAGAAGTAGTTGAGGAAGCATCTAAACTCAACCTCCGTACGATCGCAATAACAGATCATGATAGTGTAGATGCTGTTGAAATTGCCCAAAACATTTGTAATAAGAAGGGGATAAATATTATTCCCGCAATAGAACTATCTTCTTATTATCATCCTGTTGATATTCACCTCTTAGGTTACTTCTTAGATATAAAGAATAGTATGCTTCTGGAAAAGCTAGCTGAGCTGCGCCTTGAAAGAGTTGAGCGAATTAAGAAGATAACCGGCAAGCTTAGAGGAATGGGTGTTAATATAGAGCATCAGGAAGTCTTCGATGTTGCAGAGATGGGGTCACCCGGGCGTATGCATGTTGCTGACGTATTATGTAGAAAAGGTTATTGCATAGATATTAGGGAAAGTTTTCAAAAGTACCTGTCTGATCATGGCCCTGCTTATGTACCTAAAGTAGCACTGACATTAAAAGATGCTATCGAGCTTATCATTTCATCAGGCGGTATTCCTGTTCTTGCACACCCTGGCATTACCAAAAGAGATATGCTGATTCCCGAGATGGTTGAATATGGACTGCAAGGGATAGAGGTCTACTGTCCATCACACCTGCCAGAAGCTATAAAAAAATATAAGCGAATAGCAAGAAAATACGATCTTGTAATTACCGGTGGTTCAGACTGTCATGGTGACCGAAAACCAGATGCTAAGTTAGGAAGCACAAAAATAGATGATGGTTTGGTTGACAAGATTAAGGAAAGACATGACAATCTGGTTGGTGTATTAAGTTAAGAGAGTATTTTAATAAAGTTATATGGTTCCTTCCAGTTTGTTATACCGGCATGTCAAAACACGGCTTCTATACAGATTAAATAATGGGTTGGTTCTCAAAGAAGAAATCGGTTACAACGAAGCAAGAAGACGTAAAAGGTAAATCCTGGTCTCCATTTCAGCAGCTAAAGAACAGCCTGGCTAAAACACGAGGCAAAATAACCAGCAGATTCAAGGATCTGTTGTCGTTCAGAAGGAAAATTGATGAAGGTGTTCTTGGTGAACTGGAAGCTATTTTGCTTGAGTCAGATGTGGGGGTTAGCCAGGTGACTGAGATAGTTCAGGATATTAGAGTTGCCTGGAAATCTAAAGAGATTGAAGATACACCGGGCGTTTACAATTTCTTAAAAGAGGATCTCAAGAAAAACCTCAGAAATGGGGATTCTGCTTTAAGGGTTGCGTCTGCATCTCCAACTGTGATTATGGTTGCAGGAGTTAATGGTGTTGGCAAGACTACATCTATCGCAAAGCTTGCCAATTTATTTGTGAAGCAGGGCAAGAAAGTTATGCTGGCAGCAGGTGATACCTTCCGTGCTGCTGCTACGGAACAACTGGATATATGGAGTAAAAGGATCGGCGCCGATATAGTAAAGCATCAGGCTGGTGCAGATCCTGCTGCCGTAACGTTTGATGCACTTGAAGCCAGTTTGAGCAGGGGAATAGATATCTTGATAGTTGATACTGCCGGACGCTTACATACTCATGAGAACTTAATGAATGAGTTGTCAAAGATTAAAAGGGTAATATCGAAAAAGATTGAAAATGCTCCTCATGAAGTGTTAATGGTTCTGGATGCCACTACAGGGCAAAATGCAATTTCACAGGCAAAATTATTTAAACGTGCAGTTGATATTACGGGAATATTTCTGGCAAAACTTGATGGGACCGCAAAAGGCGGTGTTATCCTGGGTATGCGTAAGGAGGTAGATATACCGGTAAAATATGTTGGCCTTGGTGAAGGTGTAGATGATATTCAGGAATTTGATGCAGATAAGTTTGTGGATGCTTTGTTTGATTAGAAAAGAAAGCATAGAATACACGCCATTTTACAATTGATTTCTTCTCTCCAGACATCCTCAAGTAAGATATAAAACTCGCATATTATGAAAGATAATATTTCAAGAAGAACTTTTCTTAAGACTGGTATTGCAGTCGGAACAGGACTTTATGGCCTCTCGTATTTGAGTTCGTTTGAAAGGCCAAGGTCACTGAAGACGTTTAAAGAGAATAAATTAAAAAAGAAGCTGGTTGTAGTGCATGGTGATATTGTTGAGAAAAGTGATGAGAGCTCCATAATAAGAGAAATGGTGAGTAGGGGTATTAAAGCCATTGGCGGAATGGACAAATTGGTTTCAAGGGGTGATAATGTTGTTATCAAACCTAACATAGCATGGGACAGGCGGCCTGAGTATGCAGTAAATACAAATCCCTTTGTTGTTGCAGCATTGGCTGAAATGTGTATAGAAGTCGGGGCGAGTAGAGTGAGCGTGCTTGACCATACCTGCGCAAAGAATCCAGGCCCTTCATATATAAATAGTGGAATTGAAAAAGCTGCAAAAGAGGTTGGTGCAGAGGTCAGATTTGTTAACGAGAGGCTGTTTAAGGATTTCAAGATACCTGGTGGCAAGCTACTTGACTCATGGCCTTTTTATGAGAAGTTTATATATCAGGATGAAGCTGATGTATTAATTAATGTTCCTATAGCAAAGCAGCATAGTACTTCACGATTATCTATGGCACTTAAGAATACTATGGGGATGATAGGTGGTAATAGAGGTTCGATACACAAGGATATACATCCCAAAATAGCAGACCTTAATAAAGTTGTGAAGGTTGACCTTACTGTTCTGGACGCATTCAGAATCTTAAAACGAAATGGTCCTACGGGTGGAAGGCTGGAGGATGTTGATAACAATTATGAAAATGCCAGAAGATTAGTGTTTTGTGTTGACCCTGTGGCAGTGGATTCATACGGTGCCACCATGTTTGGTTATCATGGCAGGGATATAGGTTTTATCCGGGAGTCGTACGAGGCGGGACTGGGAGAGATTGACTTTAAATTAAGAGGCTTTGGAGAAATAACAATTTAGATAGTGTCGGATAAGAAAATCTAAGAATGACAGGGAATAGTAATGTAAACACAAAAAAAGGTTCAATAAATTACAAGATCAGGCTAGCGGTACAAATACTTGTTTTTATTGTATTCATTTGTCTGTTAATATATGCAGACCCCATTGCCGAAAAGGATGGAACGGTAGATATCTTTCTCCGCATGAGTCCGCTTTCTGCGATTGGTGCAATGGTAGCGGCAAAGGAATTTATAGTAAGGTATTGGCCTGCTATTATTGTACTGGCAGCCTCTCTATTTTTAGGCCGTTTTTTCTGCGGTTGGATATGTCCTCTCGGGACAACACTTGATATTACAGATCGTTTACTGAAGAAACAAAGAAGCAGGGTTTCATATAAGATTTATGATGCTAAAAGGCTGAAATATTATATACTGGCCTTCCTTCTCTTAAGCTTGTTTATAGGCCACCAGATGGTTGGTTGGCTTGATCCAATCAGTATTGTAACAAATGCATATACAATTGTTATCCATCCTTATCTCGTTTCTCTAATCAACTCATTTTTCAACTTCCTTCATAAATTCTATCTGATAAGTTTTGTAAGCGATAAAGTCCATGTTTTTATAAATGAAGCATTATTTGCCAGGCATGCGCCGTTTTTCAGAGGACATTTTATTTTTCTGATAGTACTTTCTGCAATCATATCTTTAGGTTTGTTTTATAAGAGATATTGGTGTAGGAATCTGTGTCCATTAGGTGCCCTGTTTTCCCTGTTTTCCGATTGGTCTATTTTTAAGCGTGTTGTGGGTGAGCATGTTTGTGATAGCTGTGACAGATGTACAGTAGATTGTAAGATGGGGGCGATTGATGATACGGGAAAGAAAACACAGGCAGGTGAGTGCATTTTATGCATGAAGTGTCAGGATATATGTCCTACAGGAGCAGTCAGGTTTACATCTAAACAGCCGCCGGAACAGGTAGTCCCTGTAAATTTGACAAAGAGAGGTTTTATAACGGCGTGTGTTTCCAGTGCCGCGGTAGCTCCTCTTCTATCACTTAACTTTCAGAAGAAGAAGAGTAATGGTGACCTTGGAATTATTCGTCCCCCCGGATCAGTTCCTGAAGACGAATTCCGGGCGAAGTGTATAAGATGCGGCGAGTGTATGAGAGTGTGTAAAACAAATGGCCTGCATCCTACAATTCTAGAGGCGGATTTGAGCGGAATGTGGACCCCACAGCTAATCCCACGGATTGGGTATTGCGCCCATGATTGCGTACTGTGTACAAGAGTTTGTCCTTCAGGGGCAATTACTAGGCTTCCTAAAGAGAAGAAGAAACAGCTGGCAATAGGAAAAGCGAGGATAGACAGGAACAGGTGCATCCCGTGGGTAGGCTATGCGCGATTACCGGACCTAGACAAGAATTGGGAGGATGTCAGTTGTGGCGTATGTGAAGAGGTTTGTCCTGTTCCGACAAAAGCAATCCATTTCAATACATATGTTCATGATAATGGTAAGGAGATAAGAAGGGTTTATGTAAGAGAAGAAGCATGTATAGGATGTGGTTTCTGTGAAAAAGTTTGTCCTGTAAATGGACGTTCTGCAATAGTTGTTGAAGGGATACAGCCCCAGGTAATGACAAGCGAAGTTGGTATGTTGGAAAATGATTTCTTTCCTGTATCTGTTGAAGACTGGAAGAGAAAAGGAAAGCCGACTGTGTATGCCGGTAAAGATAAACTTTTTGAATACATCAATGGTGGTGCAGAGGTTTATTTGTCTTATTCATTTATCCAGGTGTCAAAAGCTGTGTATGTAATGAAGGGTACTGATAATTCTGTAAAGGTGGATATCTGGGAATTTGACAGATCTGATGATGCCTACGGTATATTTGCAAAAGATAAAGCAGGGCAAGACGTAAATATTGGAAACGAAGCCTCGTTATATGAAAATTATCTGTGGGTATGGAAAGGTAAGTATTTCATGAGTTTTGAGCCCTACATAGGGAATGTCAGCCCTGATGATATTACTTTTATTGGTACTGCTATTGTAGACAATATACCTGCCGGTAAGGTTAGTTTACCGGCTATTCTAATGTATTTACCGGAAGACGGATATATCCAGGGAAGTTCAAGGTATTTTCACAAAAAAATAATCCTGGATAATATTTACATTTCAGACAAGTTTGTTGATAGAAATGTATTAAATCTAAGTGAACAGACAGATGCAGTAGT
Source organism: uncultured Candidatus Scalindua sp. (assembly GCA_964584595.1). GTDB lineage: Bacteria > Planctomycetota > Brocadiia > Brocadiales > Scalinduaceae > Scalindua. Next base: position 13,020 of record CAZPAM010000044.1, read on the forward strand.
TGCTGATTATAAATCTGACAAGAGCAGTCTGCCTTTCAAAATATTAATAGTCAAATACCCTGAAAAGTCAGATGCAGAGGAATCTTTTAAGAGTTTTATTGAGTTAAGAGAATCATGGGGTGAAGACAGTGTTGAAACTGACACATTGCATACATTTGAAGATTTGAAAGGCAAGTATAGCAGCATATCCTGTATAAATAGTTTTTTAGTGATTACGTTCCTTGTAGAAACGAAAAAAGACTCGGAATCTGCTGTTAATGGTGTTATTTCAAGGGTTAAGGAGAATCAGGGCTAAGTTTTTTATTGGCAATCTGAATACCTTTGTGATATATTATTTGTTTCTTAAATGGGAGATGGAGATGGGTATAGAAAAAGGGCTGAAAAAAGGGATAATTGAAGGTAATAAAGTACACGATACCGACACAGGCTCGCCGGAAGTACAAATTGCTTTGTTGACAGAACGGATAAAGCATCTGAGTGATCATCTTAAAGAACACAAAAAAGATCACACTTCGAGGCGCGGTTTACTTATGATGGTTGGTAAAAGGGCTACGTTACTGAAATATCTTAACGGAAAGAATGAAGAAGGTTATAAGAGCCTGATAAAGAAGTTGGGCATACGTCGTTAAATCGGTTGTTGAAAGGATCTGAAAGTGAAATCTAAAGTTGAAGAAACTGTTGGTGGGGAAACCCTGAGTATTGAATCCGGTGTAGTTGCAAAGCAGGCGGATGGTGCTGTTATAGTCCGTTATGGGGATACGGTTGTGCTGGTTGCGGCAGTATGTGGAGAGTCGAAGGGTTTTGATTTCCTCCCAATGACGGTTGATTATAGAGAAAAGACTTATTCTGTTGGAAGATTTCCCGGTGGGTTTTTTAAGCGTGAAAGCAGACCCACCAACAAGGAAATATTGACAATGAGGATGACGGACAGGCCGATGCGTCCTCTTTTTCCGAAAGGATATTCAAATGAGATCCAGATAATGTCGGCAGTATTATCTGCAGACAAAGACACCGATCCTGACGTAATTTCCATGGTAGGAGCTTCTGCGGCTGTAGCTATATCCAGCATACCATTTAACGGTCCTACGGGCTCGGTGCGGGTAGGTCTTATAAATGATGAATTTGTAATCAATCCAAAAAATTCAGAACTTGAATCCAGTATGATGAATCTGGTTGTTTCCGGGACAGAAGATGCCGTAATGATGGTAGAAGCTTCCGGAAAGGAGGTCACTGAAGACAAGTTTGTTGATGCGATAATGTTCGGTTTTGCTGAAATTAAAAAGATAGTACAAATGCAAAAAGAGCTGGTTGCAAAGTGCGGGAAGGAAAAACAGGAGCATGAGGAGCCAACAGTAGATACTGCACTTTTTGATGAAATAAAGGCAAAGATATATGAAGATATTAAGGTGCAATCCGTAGTCAGTGGAAAGTTTGCCCGTAAAAAGGCGTTAAAAGAATTACGCAATAAATTAATTGAAGAAGATTGTGCTGATACAGATGATGAAGAGAGAGAGGGCAAAGTTAAGTCAATCTTTGGTACGCTTGTAGAAGAAGCAGTACAGGAACAGATTATTAAAGAGAATAAAAGATTAGACGGTAGAGGCCTTAAAGATATAAGGCCGATTTCGAGTGAGGTCAGCTTCTTGCCGCGAACACACGGTTCTGCTCTGTTTACGAGAGGAGAAACACAGGCGCTTGTAGTATCTACTCTGGGGACGTCAATCGATGAACAGCGTGTAGATGGCCTGGTGGATGGATACACCAAGAAGTTTATGCTGGACTACAATTTTCCATCTTTCTGCGTAGGCGAAGCGAAGCCTATTCGAGGACCGGGCAGAAGAGAAATAGGCCATGGTGCACTGGCTGAGAAGGCCCTGGAGCCAATGGTGCCTGCTTACGAAGACTTTCCATATACCATACGAATAGTATCCGACATTCTCGAATCAAACGGTTCATCTTCAATGGCCTCCGTGTGCGGCGGTACGCTCTGTATGATGGATGCAGGGATACCTATGAAGCGGCCGGTTGCCGGTATAGCAATGGGATTAGTAAAAGAGGGTGATGAAGTTCGAATTCTGTCCGATATATTGGGAGACGAGGATCATTTGGGGGCTATGGATTTTAAAGTAGCTGGGACTGAAGATGGCATCACCGCCCTTCAGATGGATCTCAAGATATCAGGTATAAGTGAGCAAATTATGAGGGATGCGCTTGTTCAGGCGAAAGAAGGAAGAATGCATATTCTGAAGGAAATGCTAACTGCTATTGAGAAGCCTCGCAGCGAAATTTCAGTTCATGCTCCAAAACTCGTTAAGATTAAAATTAATCCTGAGAAGATTGGTTTGGTTATTGGCCCTGGTGGCAAGAATATCAAGAAAATACAAGAAGAATCAGGAACACGAGTGGAAATAGAAGAAGATGGAACCATTATAATCTCAGCTCCTACTCTGGAATCAGTAGAGCTTGCGAAGACTTTTATCAAAGGGCTCACAGACGATGCAGAAATAGGAAGAATATATAATGGTAAAATCGTTTCAGTCAAGGAATATGGTGTTTTTGTTGAGATAATGCCTGGAAAAGAAGGCTTGGTACATATTTCTGAACTTTCTAATGATTATATCGAGAAAGTAGAAGATGCGGTAAAAATGGGTGACGAAATTAAGGTGAAATTGATAGGAATAGATGATCAAAAAAGACTAAAGCTGAGTAGAAAAGCTGCCTTAAAAGAAGAAAGTGCTGTTCAAACTACAACTAGTACATAATAGTTAAAAAATATTGGGACTTGTTATTTTATTACATCATTAAGAAAATCTTTATAGGAGGTAACGTAAGAAAAAGAATGTAAGAAAGGGTTTTTGGGCAAGTCATTATTTTATATATTTGTAAATGTACTATGAAAAATGAGGGGTAGAAATGGCAATAAAAGGTACTGTAAAGTGGTTTGATGTAAAAAAAGGCTTTGGTTTTATTCAACAGGATGACGGTAACGATGTATTTGTTCACCATTCAAATATCTCGGGAAGTGGTTTCAAAGTTTTAGAAGATGGTGAGAGTGTAGAATTTGAAGTTGTGGAGGGTGATAAGGGGTTACAGGCTGAAAATGTTGTGAGGGCCGGAGAAGTGCAGGCATAAATCTTTATTTATTATTAAAAGCCAAAGCCAGGAAAGTAAATGAATATGCTTTCCTGGCTTATTTTTTTTAAGCATATTTTAAAAGTCTGAAAGGGATGACAAAGAATAAAAAGGATAATATAGATTCTGCTGAATTAGATTCTCTGAATACACTGGCCGCTGGATTAGTACATGAAATAAAGAATCCTTTGAATGCCATAAGCATAAATTTGCAATTACTAAATGAAGATTTGCAAAATATTAATATAGAGAAAGACTCAAAAATGTCGAGAAGGGTCAGGCTGTTGCAGAATGAAGTTAGCAGGCTGGATAGTATACTTAGTGATTTTCTGCGATTTGCAAAGAGACACGAACTTCATTTCGAGGCATGTGATATTAATGAAGTTATAGATAGTGTACTAGATTTTATAAGCCCTGAAGCCATGCAGAATTCTATAAGAATACTTAAAAGCTATGATACAAAATTGCCAAAATGTAATCTGGATAGTAACGTAATAAAACAGGCTTTATTAAATGTGATACTTAATGCTCAACAGGCAATGCCTGAAGGTGGAGAACTTATAGTGAGGACCTATGGAAACAGCGAAGATATTTTTATAGATATTACCGACACCGGAGTCGGTATTCAAAGAGACAAAATAGATAGAATATTTCAGGTTTACTATTCAACAAAGAAGAGCGGTACCGGTCTTGGGCTGCCTGCTGCCAAGAGAATCATTGAGGAGAATAAAGGTACAATCAGTATACGTAGTGAAGACGGCAAAGGGAGTAGTTTCTTAATAAAGCTGCCGGTAAATAGCAAATCTTAGGAAGAGTAATATAGCTATGGATGCAAACATATTAATAATCGATGATGAAAAAGATCAGGCCGAAGCGATAGCAGAAAGCTTGAGAAATGTTGGATATACATGTTCAACGGCCGAGAGTGGTAATAAAGTGGTCGATATAATTAGAAAAGACAGGATAGACGTGGTGATTACGGATTTGGTAATGCATGATATAGACGGGATGAAGATTTTAAAGGAAATCAAAGAGAAGACACCGGACACAGAAGTTATCCTGATAACCGGTCACGGTACAGTTGAAACCGCAGTTACTTCAATGCAAAAGGGGGCGGCGACGTATCTTTTAAAACCGATAAACATAAACCTTTTAAGGGCTGCAGTTGATAAGGTTGTAGAGAATCAGGATATAGTGAGAAGTAACATAGAATTGCACAAACAGCTCGAAGAAAAATTTGGCTTTGCTGGTATTGTTGGCAATAGTCAGCAAATGCATAGAATATTTAATATCCTTAAACAGATTGCTTCAACCACTGCGACCGTCATGGTAGTGGGTGAAAGTGGTACAGGAAAAGAACTAATAGCCAGGGCGATTCACTACAATGGGCCGCGTAAGAATAATCCTTTTGTCGAATTAAACTCTGCTGCAATTTCAGAAACTTTACTTGAAAGCGAATTGTTTGGACACGAGAAAGGTGCTTTTACAGGGGCTTTATATCAAAGAAAAGGGAAATTTGAATATGCAAATAATGGCACTCTGTTTCTGGATGAAGTAGGGGATATGCCGCTTACAACTCAGGCAAAACTGTTAAGAGTAATAGAGGACGGGAGGATTGTCCGTATTGGCAGCAATGAAACGACAAAGATAGATGTAAGGATAATAGCTGCTACAAATAAAGATTTAGGAGCGCTGGTCAAGGAGGGTAAATTTAGAGAAGATTTGTACTTCAGATTTAATGTAATATGCCTGAGACTGCCACCCTTACGAGAACGGCAGGAGGATGTTTTCCTGTTAATGGATACGTTTATTAAGGAATTCTCGAAGAAGAATGGCAAGAAGATTAAAGATATAACTCCGGAAGCGAGGAAGATCCTCTTCCGGTATAATTGGCCTGGAAACGTCAGAGAACTTAAGAATTGTATTGAAAGTATGATCGTTTTCGATCAAAATGGCATACTTGATATAGATGATATACCTGAGCATATATATAAAAGTAATAGAACCGCTTTGACCGGGCCTGTTTTTCCTGTAGGGATAACGTTAGAGGAAATGGAAAAGGAATTAATGAAGAATACTTTGGCATATGTGGGTGGGAATAGAGGAGAGACTGCAAAGATACTGGGGATTGGAGAAAGGACTCTTTACAGAAAACTGGAAAAGTATAATTTGAAATAAGGAAGGTAATAATGGCCGAAATCAGATTATGTGGTAAGTGCAAAAAAAGTATTCCTGGAAAAGATATAGAAGCGGGGGTAACTACAGAACGTTATGGACAATTAATTTGTAAGGAATGTTCAGAGGCCTTTAGTAAGAAGAAAGACAAGGGGGGGGCGGATGAAATACAATTCCTCTTTGAGTCGATTCTAAGAGAAGTTAAGAATATTGGTAGAGTGTTAACGTATGAGTCAGGTTCATGGCTGAATATCGTTGGTGCTGTGGCACAATGTTTTGTTTTTGGTGCATTAGTATTTGCTTATACTAATAAGAGTGGTGATGTGCATTCTGCTTTACTCCTTGCAATTATTTTTCAGCTTATGGCACTTACTTTTTTTGTGATTAAAAAATAAAATAAGGAACTGTAAATTGCAGTTATTTTGGCTGCACATTTCATCTTCTCAAACAATGCTACAGTTGGATGAGCTTGACAATCTAATTTCTTTATGTTAATTTTATTAGCACTTTGGTAACTTGACTTTAATATCAAATAGTAGGAAAAAACCATGCGATATCAAGTGGCAATAAGATATGGTATTTTAAGGAACGTTGAAAATGCTTTTACTCAAGTTTCAGATCTGAGGAAAGGTGATAAGGTTATTATACGTTCTTCACGTGGTGTAGAATTTGGTGTAGCTCTTTCACCATCAGAGGAGATGGATGATAAGGCAGTTGTTACGGATATGGGAGAGGTACTGCATAAGATTACAGAGGACGAAGAGAAGAAACAGATTGAGATTGAAGAAGAAACAATCCCATCAGAATATAATTACTGTCAGGAAAGAATAAAAGAGCACAAGTTGCCAATGAAGCTTGCCAGCGTTGAACACCTTTTTGGGAGCAAGAAGATAATATTTTACTTCCTGGCTAAAGGGAGGGTTGATTTCAGAGAACTGGTTAAGGATTTAGCCAAGATGTACAAATCCAGGATTGAGATGAAGCAAATTGGTGTTCGAGACGAAGCTAAGCTGTTAGCAGAATATGAACATTGTGGTAGGGAGCTTTGTTGTAGAACATTCTTGAGAAACTTAGAGCCGGTTACTATGAAGATGGCGAAGAATCAGAAAGCAACACTCGATCCGTCAAAAATATCAGGTAGATGCGGCAGGCTGATGTGCTGCTTGAGATATGAAGATGAAGCGTATGAAGAAATGAAAGACACGCTTCCGAAGAAAGGGACATTAATAGCTACCACAAAGGGAGTTGGAGAGGTGGTAGATTATGATATCTTACAACAGAAAGTAACTATGGAATCAAAAGACAAAAAATTGGTTGTTGTAACAAAAAAGGAGATTTTAGAGCAAGTAAGTGGTGCGCGGGCAGGTACGGCAAAGGGATGTGAATCTGCCTGTGATCATGGAAGCAGGAATGACTGTAAATAAGAAAAGTTTTTATGTTACTACGCCAATTTATTATGTAAATGATGTTCCGCATATAGGGCATTCATACACTACAATAGCGGCTGACACCTTAGCAAGATATAAGAGGATGAGAGGTTATGATGTCTTCTTTTTGACCGGAACGGATGAACATGGCCAGAAAATAGAGAAATCCGCTCAGGCTAATAATGAAAGTCCTATTGAGTTGGCAGACAGGATGGTCGAGAAATTTAAGGACTTATGGAAGGCCCTTGATATCTCTAATGACGACTTTATTAGAACAACAGAGGATCGTCATGTTAAACAAGTAGAAAACGTATTTGAGAGAATGTTTGAGAAGGGGGATATCTATTTAGGAGAGTATGAAGGCTGGTATTGTATTCCCTGTGAAAGTTTCTGGACTTCATCACAGCTGTCTTCAGATAATTGCCCTGAATGCGGGCGTTCTGTTGAGAAAATAAAAGAAGAAAATTATTTCTTTAAATTATCGAAATATCAGGAACCGCTTCTAGAATACTTCGAAAAATATCCGGATTTCATTAAGCCTGAATCAAGAAGAAACGAACTGCACAGAAGGATAGTTGGGGGTATAGATGATATTAGTGTAAGCAGGGCCGCAGTTGAATGGGGCATCCATGTACCCATGAATAGGAAACATACTATTTATGTGTGGGTTGATGCCCTTTTTAATTATATAACGGCTTTAGGATATGATGATGACTCTGAGAGGCTGAAGAGATATTGGCCTGCCAATGTACATATAATAGGGAAAGAGATTTTATGGTTTCATGGTGTTGTGTGGCCGGCAATGTTGATGTCGTTGGGGATAGAAGCACCTTGTCAAGTATATGCTCATGGCTGGTGGACATTGGAAGGGAAGAAGATATCAAAATCTCTGGGTAATGCAATAGATCCTGTTAAGATTACGGATACTTATGGTATAGACACCTATAGATATTTTTTGCTTAGAGAAGTGCCGTTTGGACTGGATGGTAATTTTGCCTATGAAGCCCTGGTGAACAGGATAAATTGTGACCTGGGAAATGATTTAGGAAATCTACTGCATAGAACATTGACTATGGTTGAAAAATATTGTGACGGTATAGTGCCGGAAGCCGGGAGTTTGTCGGCTGAAGGTAAGGAGCTAGTTAATAGGGCAGAGAAACTTAATGATGAGATTGAACTTGCGATGAGTGATCTGCAATTCAGTAAGGCGTTGGAAGTGATTTGGAACTACATCGGACTGGTTAATAAATATGTAGAGATCTCGAAGCCCTGGGCATTGGCGAAAGAATCGAGTATGAAAAATAAACTTAATGAAGTCTTGTATAATCTTGTTGAATCTATTAGAATTATTTCGTTATTTATTTTACCAATTATGCCGAACATTGCTGCTGAGATAC
>CAZPAM010000045.1:0-212 GCA_964584595.1 uncultured Candidatus Scalindua sp.
GAGGTTCTCTCTACGAATGGTAACACACATCTTGGCGGAGATGACATTGATCAGGTACTACTTAACTACATTGCTGACGAGTTTAAAAAAGAGCAGGGTATTGAGCTCAGGCAGGATCATATGGCTTTGCAACGTCTTAAGGAAGCTGCTGAAAAGGCTAAATGCGAACTTTCAACTTCGACGACTGCGGAGATTAATCTTCCGTTTATAAC
>CAZPAM010000045.1:222-21028 GCA_964584595.1 uncultured Candidatus Scalindua sp.
GCTAAATTTGAACAATTGATAAATCATCTTATCGAGAAGTGCCGCAAGCCATGTGAGCTTGCAATGGAAGATGCAAAAGTCAGTCCCGGAGATATAAACGAGATAATACTAGTGGGCGGGACGACAAGGTCTCCTATTGTACAGAAACTGGTACAAGAGGTTTTTAAGAAAGATCTGAATAAGAGCGTAAACCCGGATGAAGTTGTTGCATTGGGTGCTGCCATTCAAGGCGCTGTTCTTGCCGGTGAAGTTCATGATGTCTTGTTATTGGATGTTACACCGCTTTCATTGGGAATTGAAACCCTTGGAAATGTTTGTACAGTTCTGATTCCACGAAACACTACAATACCGACAAATAAAAAAGAGATATTTTCAACTGCGGCAGATAATCAAACTGCTGTAGACATTCACGTTTTGCAGGGAGAACGTCCAATGACTGCCGATAACCGGACACTTGGGCGCTTCCAATTAGCCGGAATCCCTCCGGCCCCAAGAGGTGTTCCGCAGGTTGAGGTCTCTTTTGATATTGATGCAAATGGTATCCTTCATGTTTCAGCTAAAGATCTTGGAACGGGTAAGGAACAATCTATCCAGATTCAATCGTCTTCCGGATTATCTGAAGAAGAAATCAAGAAGATGCAAAGTGAAGCTGAATCGCATGCCGAAGAAGATAAAAGTAAGAGGGAATTAGTAGATGTGTTGAATCAGGCTGATCAGGCAATCTATTCGACTGAAAACACCTTAAAAGAACATGGTGATAAGGTTAGTGAGGAAGAGAAGGCCAACATAGAACAGGCGCTGGAAAAACTTAAGAAGGAGAAAGAGGGAACTAATGTAGAAGAGATCAAGAAAGCAACAGAGGAACTACAGACAGCTTCCCATAAACTGGCACAGGCTATGTACGAGGAATCAGCACAGAAGGAGCAGGCCGCAGCAGGTGCGGGTGCAGAAGCTGGTGCAGATGCAGATCCCGGTGCGGCAACGGAAGGAAGTGAATCTGAAGGAAAGGACTCTAAGAAAGGTAAAGAGGGGGACGTCATTGACGCAGATTATGAGGTCAAAGAATAAGGTGTTATAGGCTTTCCCAACTGTTTACCGGAATTCTTGAAGAACTAATAATGAAAAAGTCGGGATATACCCGGCTTTTTCATTTTATAGATATAAGTGCAGAACATTGGTATTTTCACGAAAGACCTGAACATGAAACTGGACAAGAAGAAGATCATATTTATTGTAGGGATACTGATAAGTATTATCTGCTCCTGGCTTTTTGCGAGAAAGATTGAGTGGTCTCAGTTGAGTGTGGCACTTAAGGATGCAAAATATATATATATCATACCTACATTAATACTCATCTTTGTGAGTCACTATCTCAGGGCGGTCAGATGGTCTGCATTAATTGCACCAATAAAGAGAGTCTCTGTGTTGCACCTGTTCTCTGCAACAATGATTGGTTTTATGGCAAACAGTGTGTTACCGGCAAGGATTGGAGAGATTATAAGGCCTGTCATGGTCGCAAAGAAAGCGAAGGTTAAGATAACCGCATCATTTGCTACGGTTGTGATGGAAAGAATTTTTGATATGTTAAGCATTATAGTATTTGCATCACTGCTTTTCTTCTTCCTGCCTGCAAATACATTAGAGGACAAGAGCGTCAGTGTGATTAACCATGCCGAGGCGTCAGCAGAAGTTGTAAGGTCAGAAAATGTTAATGCGGAGAGTAAGGCAGAGGCCCCAAATACAATAAAGCAATTGAAGAAATGGTCAATCGTAATGGCATTTCTTGGGATACTTGCAATAACGTCACTTTTCTTATTATCATTATACCCCAAAAAGGCGGGTGCAGTTTTTGAGAAACTGCTTTTCTTCTTTCCGCATCATCTAAAAGATAAGCTGGTTAACCTGCTTCATTCATTCATTTCCGGCCTTCAGGTCTTTGACCACAAAACAAAGCTGTTATGGATAGGGGTGCTGTCTCTCATTATATGGTTTTTTAATGCCACGCCTATATACATATTATGCTACGCCTTTGATATCAATCTATCATTTGCAGGTGCATGTTTTGTGCTGGTCTGTCTGTGCCTGGCTATAGCACTGCCACAGGCGCCGGGTTTTATTGGGGTTTTTCACATTGCTGTTCAAAAGACCTTGATTATATTTGGTGTCGGCTTGTCATCTGCGCAGAGTTTCGCAATAATCCTGTGGGCGCTGAGTGTCATACCTGTTACAATAGTCGGACTCCTGTTTCTCTGGAGAGAGGGAATGAGCTTCGGAGAGATATCGCATTATGATGAAGAAGTGCCGGAGCAGATGTAGGCGAGACTCATTATCTCCGCCTTACGGGTTTTCTCGCAAAGAATATGCGCATGATGTACAGTATTATTACCCCTGCCGCAAACCCCCCTACATGTGCCCACCATGCAACACCGGCACCTGAAGTTGATGCCGTGATAGATGCTGCACCGCTGAAGAATTGAATAACAAACCAGAAGCCGAGGACGACCATTGCCGGGAGTTCCATTACCTGTATGAAAACAAACACAGGTACTATGGTGACAACCCTTGCACGTGGAAACGTTATCATATACGCCCCAAGCACACCTGCAATTGCTCCGCTGGCACCTACACATGGAACTTTTGACTGGATGTTGAAGAAGACGTGAACGGATGAAGCGATAACGCCACAGAGGAGATAAAAGAGTATGAACCTAAAGTGCCCCAGTTTGTCTTCAATATTATCACCGAATATCCAGAGAAACCACATGTTGCCGATAAGGTGAACAAACCCTCCGTGCAGAAACAATGATGAAATGAACGGAAAAAATGTATTTATAAATGTTAAGTCAGAAGCCTGGGAATAATAACTGACTTTAAGTGGTACTACACCGTATTTCATTATAAATTTGCCTAAACCTGGTCCCAGGGAAAGTTCATACAGGAATATGAGAACGTTTATGACAATAATCCCTATTGTGACATAGGGAAATGTACCTGATGGATTTCTGTCTTTTATGGGTATCATTATCGCTTTATAATATTATAAGAGGCTAACGACTTATCCCCGAAGCTCAGTTACTACTGTCTATTTTAGACTTGCCAATACTTTGTTGTAAGGGAAATGCCTGCCCGGGCATGCTGTTTTACGAAAGGTTCTATGCATTATGACTTGGTTTCTGGGTATGTTGCAGCGTTCCTGGAGATAATTTATTAAATACGTTAGAGACGAGATCTGTGAGCTTGTCGGATAGCCCTCTTCAAAATTACCAATTAAACAGATTCCCACGCCATGCTTGTTATATTCATCTTTGCCTGCGTGTGCACCATCTATCTGGTCATCCCATCTGTTTCCAACCTCTATCTGGCCGTCTCTTGAGCCGTTTCCGTTTCCTATTAAGAAATGATAGCCCAGGCCGTTTACCCATCCCTTCTCATCTTTGTGATACTTGCCTATCGAAGCGGCATTTCCTGAATCAGAAGCACTGTGATGTATGACAACATATTTCCATGGCCTTAATTTGAATTTATTTAATTCACTCATGATAGATTTCGGAATAACTACTTCGGTTTTTGGTTTCTTAGGTTTATACGGCGGCAGCGTTGATACATATGTACTGCTGCAGCCATATAAGAGCGGTACTATCAGGAAAAGGAACTTAAGACAGGACCGTCTGTATTTGATCATTAATATTGTCTCCGGGTCAAAATACTCTGTTGCTGTTTAAATAAGTTAGTTACTGAAACACAGATAGCTCAATTTAATTATACTAAAATTGATATCAGATGAACAGAAGGTAAGTTTGAAGAGAGGGTGATGTATATATATAAGAATAGTGATGCTATCAATAAACTCTCCAAAAGTCAATGGAATAACATTATAGGCCAAGGGGCATCATGCCTGGCTGTATAAGTCGCCTGTCGCCTGAGGACGCCCCTGAAGCAATCTACAGGCCTGTCTCCAGCCTCCTGATCTACAATAGGGAATTGCCAATAGTCAATCCTCAAACCTCCTTTTCTCAAAGGTGGGGTGGAACCCCCCAGTTGAGGGATTTCCCTGGGGGTCGTTCATAACCTGTTTGTTTTCGTGCAACTCCCGCAAATCATAGAGACAATTCTCCGAATTGCCTGGGAGAAATCCCCCCACCCTGTATACGTTAGATTAGAACACCATCACCCTCTCCATGCCATAATTTTAGTTTTTTTAAGTCATGTATCATCAATGTGATAGGAGGGAGATGTTTCAATAGTTTTGCCGTAAAAAATAACTTTGGCACATAGTTTGAGATAAGAAGGGTTGTGAAAATTAGGGAAATTTAGAATCTTTTAGTTTTTTTAAGAAGGAGGAAAATAAGATGAGTAATGTAAATAATGTAGGTAATGGTAATGGTAACGTTGCAGAAGCTCAAGCAGCGGCAGAAAAAGCAGCAGAAAGAGCAGCAGAAAGAGCAGAAAAAGCAGCAGAAAGAGCAGCCAGGACTGATAAGGTTGAGGTCAGTAAGAAGGGTTTAGAGCTTGCAGCAGCAGCAAAGGCTGATACCACTTCCAAAGTAGTGGTGACGCCACAGGAGGCAACGACTGCTGAAATAAGTGACCCTAAGGTAGAAAAGGCGAATAAGAAGGTTACGGCCGCTGAGAAGTCTCAGGACCAGAGAAAGAACGCTCGCCAAGCCATGAGGGAAAACCGACAGGAACTTAGAAAGCTCGTTAAGGGCCTTAAGAAACTTGGCATGGGTTCGAGGCAAGTCAGTAAGATAGTCAAGAATGCCAATAGAAAGGCTAATAAGGTTGTCGCCAAGGAGATTAAACAGGCTTACAATGACGTTCGTTCACATAAGATTAATAAACAGTCATTCTACAATAAGCTGTATGGAGCCGCTGTCAAGAAGTTGGATGGATTGGTTTCCGCACTGAGAGATGCCTATGAACAGAAACTGGCATCTAGTCAGAGTGAACCTGTAGCAGTTAAACCGATAGAGACTATGGATCCGCCGGAACCGGTAAAGAAAGCGGATGAAGCAGAAGATAAGAATGCAGAAGCGGTAAAGGAAACAGCTAATGAAACTAAGTCAGATGAGACAACTAAGCCAGCTGCTGAAACCAAGGTAACTGATGCAGATGATGCATCTAAGGCAAATGCTGAGAAAGGCGAAGAAGCGGCAAAGGAATCTGCTAATGCAACTAAGTCAGATGAGACATCTGGTGCAAATAAAGAGACCAAGGTAACTGATGCAGATGATGCAGCTAAGGCAAATGCTGAGAAAAGTGCAGAAGCTGCAAAGGAAAACGCTAATAAAACTTCAGAAAAAGAAGTAAAGACTGAGAACGGAAATACAGTCAAAGCAGAGAAGACAAAAGAGACCAAGACAGCTGAAGAAGGTGGCAACGGTAAAGCTTTAGGCAAAGGTAATGGAATCTTAGGTTCAGGAGCAAAGCCAATCAATGGTAAAGGAAACGAAGGTAATGCGTTTGGCCAGTTAGTAAACTTCTTCAGTGATATTGATAAGATGATCAATGGATTTGCGGATAAAGCTGAAGGCAAAGGTGGAGACAAAGGCGATAGTTTATTAAACTTTGCAGACAGGTTGAGTGATATGTTTTCCGGCATAAATAAAGCGTTTGGCAGAGGCTCAAATGACAATGTCGGACACAAGCTGGGAATGGCTCAGGTAAAGAAGGAGACAGCCGGCCAGTTGTTTAACAGCGACGGACACGGCAGCGGAGCCATTAACCGTATAGGTGACGCTGGAGAAGGCAGTGGTAATTTTAATGCCGTAAGCTTCATGTCCTCACTATCTAATGGCATCAATGAAGGACTTGAGAGCTATAAGGATGTGCAGAAAGCTGAAAAGGAGTCTAAAGAAGAGCCTACTAAAGAAGAAGCTGTCAGTGCAGTAGCTTAAACCCATATCCCTCCCCCCAGGGATAGGGACGTCCACCGGCCTTCGAGCCGGTGGATGTCTCAAGTTGTTACGATGATTCCAGATGAGGAGATAAACCATGTTTTATATGAATAATAATACAAACAGTGAAGATGGATTATCTGCACCGACGTTTACAGAAGCGGTAGAGACGATTGCGGCATGCAGTAACGAGCTGATGGTGGTTGCCGAGGCTATTAAACAATCATGCAGCCTGGTTGAAAACATAGATGAAGCACATAGGGATGTACTCGTTGCCAGGGCTGAAGCATTGAAAAGCCTGGCTTCACTATATAAAACAAGGTCTGTACGATTTAAAGCAGTTGCGCAAAAGCTTGTAGGAGATGCTGCCGGTGATGATGGTTTTCGTCGTAATAGCGGCCTGATTTAAGGCCGGAAGATTTAAAAAGTTTAAAAGGGATTTGATTATTACTACTGCGTTAGCGAGGAGAGATAAATCATGTTTTATATGAAAGATAATTCAAACAGCGAAGAAGTTCCATCTGCACCGATACTTGTTACAGAAGAGGTAGAAGTGATTGTGGCATGCTGTCACGACCTGATGGTAGTTGCAGAGGCTATTAATCTGGCTGAAAACATAGAAGATGCACACAGGGATGTATTCGTTGCCAGGGCTGAAGTATTGAAAAAGCTGGCCTCACTATATAATTTAAGGCAGTTGCGCAAAAGCTTGTAGAAGGTACTGCCAAAAGATGATTTTGTCGCAGTAGCGGCCTGATCTAAGATCCGAACAATCAATCATATACCAGCCAAACTTCTTTTTTTCCTCACGCCAAGCACAAGTGAGAGAACATCTTTGTCCTTCCATTTATACACCTAGACATGGCTATGTCTCAATTCAATGATATTAATCTAAAATCAAAATCACCCAAACCTCATACTCCAAAAAGTGGGGTAGTTCCACCCCATGTGGAGGTTTTTTCACCCGCTCTTCGTAACCTGTTTATACTCGGTTAAGTACCGCAAATTTTAGCGATAATTTACCGGTTTGCCTGGGGTGGAACCACCCCACCATGCATAAGTTAAATTAGTGCACCATCACCCCCTCAGGGGCAAGTTTTTAATTTTTTAAGTCACGTATCATCAATGTGTTAGGGCGTAGTCATCCTGGTTGTTTAAGTGGAAAAAATACCTTTGGCACATTGTTTGAGATAAGAAGGGTTATGAAAATTGAAAGAAAACAAACTATTCAAACATTTGTAAAAGGGGGGAAGGAAACAATGGAAAATAAACTAGCCGTAAAAAAGGAAAGATTTCTTTTTAATGTAGAGAAGGCACTGAGACAGCAGCCAATAGACTCTACTGTAGAAGAAACAACAGTTGACAATGTGATACTAAGGGATCTGGTCATGTTAGAGAATATTTCATCATCCGGAAGTGTATTCTTAACTCCGGATCTGGATGCAAATGTAAATATAAATCAGAGCGCTGATGAGGATATTAATGTTATAGCGAATTTGAGAAATTATGTGCACAGTACAAATTAAATCTAGTTGTGATAATAAATCGAAATTTAAAATTTTTAGTTTTTTTAAGATGGGGGAATAAATTATGAGTAATGCAAATAGTGTAAATGGTAATAGTAATAGTAATGCATCTATTAGAGAATCATTAGCGGCTAGATTAGCAGCAGCTCGAGCAGCTAAATTAGCAACAGCTCAGACAAAAGAAGTAGTCAAGCCTGATACTGTCACAGTTAGTGAGAAGAGCGCAGCTCTTGCAGCAGCAGCAAAGAAAGACAGCTCTTCCAATGGAACGCAGACACAAACGGCGGCAGCGACTGCTACAAAGAGCGAGCCTAAGGTAGAAGAGACTGCTAAGCAGGTTACGGCTACTGATAAGAGTACTGCCCAGGTGAAGACTAAGACAATCACCAGAGCTAACTATCGTCAATCCATGAAGGAAAGCCAGAAAGAACTCAGTAATGTCGTTAAGAATCTTAAGAAAGCTGGCGTGGGTAGACGTGACGTTTATTCGATGATCAGGTCTGCCAACAGGCAAGCTAATAAGACTATCGGCAAAGAAATGAAACAGGCATATATGGACTACCGTGGCAAGAAGATCAACAGGAGTGAGTTTACTAACAAACTATACGGTTCTGCCGTCAAGAAGTTGGATACTATAGTTGCCTCACTGAAGGATGCCCTTGCTCAGAGAACTGATAAAAAGACAGAAGCGGTAAAGGAAAACGCTAATGCAACTAAGTCAGATAATGCAACTAAGGAAAAAGAAACCAAGATAACTGATGCAAAGAGTGCAGCTAAGGCAAATGCTAAGAAAAGCGCAGAAGCAGCAAAGGAAAATGCTAAAGCAACTAAAAAAGAAGAAACCAAGATAACAGATGCAAAGAGTGCAGCTAAGGCAAATGCTAAGAAAAGCGCAGAAGCAGCAAAGGAAAATGCTAAAGCAACTAAAGAAGAAGAAACCAAGATAACAGATGCAAAGAGTGCAGCTAAGGCACAAGCTAAGAAAAACGCAGAAGCTACAAAGGAAAAAGCTGCTGAAACTTCAGAGAAAGAAGTAAAGGAAGTACCTCCGGGTCTGGCAAATAAGGAAGAATTACCTCCGGGTCTTGAAAAGAAGGAAGAAGTAACGACTGAAAATGGAAATATAGTCGCAGGAGAGAAAGGGGTAGAAGAGAAAGAGAAGACAACACCTCCGGGTCTTGCAAAGAAGGAAGGATTTGTACCTCCGGGTCTGGCAAAGCAAGAAGGTCTGGGTGGCCCAGAAGGTCCAGGCGGTCCGGGTAATGCGTTTGGCCAGATGGTAAACTTCTTCAATAACATTGACAATTTGATCAATGGAGCTGCGGATGAAGCTGAAGGCAAAGACAAAGGTGAAGACAAAGGCGAGAGTACAGTAAAATTCGCATCCAGACTGAATGATATGTTCTCAAAAATAAATAAGGCGTTTGGCGGAAATGAAAATGACAATGTCGGACACAAGCTTGGAATGGCTCAGATGAATAAAGAGTCAATCAGCCAGTTGTTTGACAGCGGACACGGCAACGGAGCCATTAACCGTGTAGGTGACGCTGGAGAAGGCAGTGGTAGTTTCAATGCCGTAAGCTTCATGTCCTCAATGTCTAGTGGTGTCAATGATGCACTTAATACCTATAAGGAAGTGCAGGACAAAGTAGAACAGCAGCAAGCTAAAGCGGAAGCTAAGGAAGAAGCTGTTGGCACAGTGGCTTAAACCAATATCCTCCGGGAAGAATGGAGGATAGAGAGAATAGGGATATCCGCCGGCCTGATTGATCAGACTAAGCCGGTGGATGTCTCAAGTTGTTACGGTTGTAAACTAAATTAAAGTATTTTAGTTTTTTAAAGACGGAAGAATAAATTATGCAAATACCAAGCACAATTCAACAAGTAAATAAAACAAAGAGTCAGATTGCGGCAAAGACTAATGCGACTAAAAAGGGCACTAATAACAATGCAAATAATAGCGCCGCCGTAGCTCAGTCGCCAAGAGCCAAGACTGATACAGTCACGCTCAGTAAGAAGAGTGTGTCTCTTGCTGCAAAGAATGTCGAACACAGGCTGGGAGTATCTCCGGTAACTAAGGAGACAGGCAACCAGTCGTCTGACAACGGACACGGCAACGGAGAAGGAGGCAGTGGTAATTCCAATGCCGCAAGCTTTTCATCGCTGGCCAATAATTTCAGTGCTGCACTTAATAGCTATAAGGATGCGCAGGCAGCTGGAAATGAGTCTAAAGAAGCTGTTGGTACATTGGCCTAAACCTATATCCTTCGGGATCTTATATGAGGAGATAAACTATGTTTTATATGAAAAATAATACAAACAATACAGATGAATTATCTGCACCGGTGCTTACAGAAGCGGTGCAGACGATTGCGGCATGCAGTAGCGACCTGATGGTAGTAGCCGAGGCTATTACGCAATCATGCAACCTGGTTGAAAACCTGGATGAAGCACACAAGGATGTACTCGTTACCAGGGCTGAAACATTGAAAAGGTTGGCTTCACTATATAAATCAAGATCCATACGATTTAAGGCTGTTGCACAAAAGTTTGCAGAAGGTGCTGTTAGAGATGAGACTTTACATGCTCATCCTTACTGCTGAGAAAAACAGTTAAACATTTAAAAGGGGGAGTTTGATTATGACTACTACATTATGTGAAACAAGGCACGATCAAGAATTAAGACACGAAAATGATACATTCGATGTACTTACAGGAAGGGTCGCAATCTGTAAAGATTATGGTGATAAAGGGAACAAAATAGCATTTGGAGAATATTTGCTTTATGAAGGAAGGATAGATGCATATGAACTGGAACTGGCACTCAATTTCCAGAAGCAGAAACATCTTACCATTGGGGTATTAGCAGTACAGGAGGGTTTTCTGGATGACAGGCAATTGTGTGTTGTTATGGATTATCAGAGACTTAGAGGGACAGGATTATTTGGCGAACTGGCAGTTGAGCTGGGTTTCTTAAGTCAGGATGATGTTGACACCCTTCTTGAGATGCAGGAGGAAAGCCATATTCGAATCGGCGAGGTATTAATCCTGCTTGGGGCTATTACCAGGGAAGAGATGGAATTAGCATTAAATGAATTCACTGTTTGAAGTGACTTAAGTGAACTAAAGTTAGAAGAGTATTTTTTCCACAACTTTAACTCACTTTAGGTACTTTTAATTTTTTATGACTCGAAAAAACTTTCTAAAGAAGAAAGAAGAAGGTTTTCCAGGGTAACAGTATATACCAGTACAATCAGTAAAAGCCTTACTCCTGGGCTATTAGCAGGAGGCTTATTGTAATTTCATATAGAAGAGGAGGGATAGTATGACAGCCACAAAAGATGGTTCCAGCAAAAGGGTAAGTGAACGATTAGATCTGGAATTAGAAATAGCGGTACCCGGCAAGAGAGGCGAGACAATAAACATTAGTGCGACCGGAGTTTATTTCGAAGTGGTAACAGATGATATGGATGCATTTGCTCCGGGGACAATAATCCCTGTTCAGATAAAGGCATCTACAACCACACCGGGTTTTGAAAAAAGAGATCTCAGTCTTAAGGGAGAAGGTTCTGTTGTCAGGAATGACGTAATGAATGTTACCACTCATGGTAACAGATTGGGAGTAGCCCTGCAATTCAAAGAAAAACTCGATCTTAAGATGGACTAGGATGGTCTAGTCTCTGGGGATTGATGTAATACCAGGTCTCGATTTTTTATTGAGTCTTGAAAATAAGAGTAAATATTAAGCCTTTTGGAGAAGAAGTAAATATTGAAGATAACAAATTCAGATCAACAAATAATTAGAAACCCGGACTTGTCAAAGGCTGATAAGGCAGACAATCCGGCCGGTAAAAAGAAAGCGGATGGTAAAGTTGCTGCTGACAAATCAGCAGCAATTAAGAGTGATACTGTCCAGCTCAGCCAGAAGAGCATAGATCTTGCCAAAGCGGCAAAATCCGATAGTGGGTCGAAGGCCGACGGGAAGACTCAAACGAAGACGGCACAAAACATGGATGAAGGTGTATTATCTAAACTGCTTAAAATGGCGGACAAGAGAAGTGGTATTTTCGGTTCTTCAGGTATATCATCAAAGACGGATGGGCAGGATGATACAGCTAAAGAGTCCGGCAACAAAATAGACCACTTATTATAGAGTTAATAATTTTGCATATATAAGCACTAAATGAAATCGGAACTTAAGCACATTTTAATTTACTATTATCACTAAATGAAACTACGATTAGAGCAATGAGTGAATATACAGCTATAACCGGTACTTCCTTACTGGAAGATTCAAATCTGGAATTTGATCTCTATTTAAAAAGCGGTTCAAACGGACACGCAAAGTATGTACTGTTTTGCCGTGGACAAGATGGATTCAGCCAGGAAAAGAGAGAAGAGTTATTAAGCAGAAATATAGATAATCTTTATATTGCTGCAGAAGATACAGATAAATACCTCAGGTATCAGGAGGATAATCTCCAGAATATTGTCAATGACGAATCCAAGAGCAGCAAGGAAAGATCAGGCGTAGTTTATCAGGTGGCAAAGAACCTGATTTCAGATCTTATGGATGATCCAAAATCCGGTGAGGGCATGGAACGAGTTTCAGGATGGGTCCAGAACACAGTAGGTCATATCATTCAGGATGATAACACCTTCTCCAGTCTATTTGATTTTACCTCGCAAGATTACCATATATATACACATTCTATTAATGTGTCAACAATCGGCTTACTCTTTGGCAAGTATCTTAACCTTGAACCACATACACTAAACCGCCTCGGGTCAGGTCTGCTGCTGCATGATATAGGTAAGACAACAATCCCCATGAATGTCATCAACAAACCCGGTCATCTCAGCGGGGATGATTTGGCGGCAGTAAGAAAGCATCCCAAAGCAGGCCTGGAACTCCTGGAACACAGGAGCAGTGTAAACGTCCTGTCTCTGAAGGTTGTGATACAACATCATGAAAACTATGACGGTACCGGATATCCCTATGGGGTGAGCGGCAAAGAGTTGCACTTATTCTCTCGCATAGCCCGAATAATTGATACATACGACGCAATGACGTCAAAAAAATCTTATGCTGCCGCAAAGAGGCCTTTTGCCGTACTGGCAGAAATGAAGAATGATATGCCCGGTTGCTTTGATATGGAGTTATTAAAAGAGTTTATCGGTTTTCTGGGACCCAAAGATTCACGCAGGGAAATAAGAGCTAATGATACATTATATTCAACTCCGTCTGCTTCTGAAAGTGGATCGAGCAATGCATCGTTGCTGGCACACCAAAACATAGGAGAGAAGAATTAACTTTTTGATTAATTACTTAGCTATAAGCGAAAAATTTATGGATATTGAACAATGAGTGAATATACAGCTATAACAAAGAATGCATTAATAGAGGGTACAAAGATAGAGTTTGATCTCTATTTAAAAAGCGGTTCCAATGGGCAATCCAATTATGTACTGTTTTCCCGCGGAGACGAACTGTTCAGTCCTGAAAGAAGAGAAGAATTGATGAGCAGGGATGAGCAGAAGCTTTTTATCTCTTCAGATGATACCGGCAAATACCTGAAATATCAGGAGGAAAACCTCAGGCATATAATTGAAGATGACACTAAGAGTTCACAGGAAAAATCAGGAGTACTTTATCAGGTTGCAGAAAATTTAACTGAGGAGCTGCTGGATAATCCAAGATCAGGCCAGCATATCGAACGGACCTCTTCGTGGGTAGGCAACACGGTACACCACATCCTTGAAAACGAGAATACATTTTCGAGTATGTTTAAGGTTATTACCCACGATTACCGTATATATACTCATTCAGTTAATACGTCAGTAATCGGGTTACTATTTGGTAAATATCTTTCTCTAAAACAGGAAGAGTTGAATTGTCTAGGAATGGGCCTGTTACTGCATGATATAGGCAAAACAACAGTTCCGCCAACAGTTATCAGGAAACGCGGCAAACTTACAGTGAATGAGTTTCAGGAAATGAAAAAGCACCCTAAGGCAGGACTGGAGCTTTTAGGTCATAGAGGAGACGTTGACGCCCGGTCTTTGAAAGTAGTTATACAACATCATGAAAACAATGATGGTACCGGATACCCTTATGGAATTGGAGGCAGTGATATCCATTTATTAGGGCATATATCCAGGATAATTGATGCTTATGATGCAATGACGACAGAGAGGCATTATGCCTTTGCAGAGAAACCATTTGCTGTACTGGCAGAAATGAAGAATAAAATGTTAAATTGTTTTGATGCCGAACTGTTGAAGGAATTCATTTGCTTCCTGGGGCTCAAGAATTTACCTAGGAAGTCTGGAGCTAAAGATGTATCATATAGTGTACCGTCCGGACGTGTAGCCTTGTGTGATTAGGGAACTGGAAGATAGTAGAAGGAGGAGAAGTTGTGTGGAAGCAAAAGTACAAAAATGGAAACAAGGGATTTACGCTGATAGAGATGCTTGTAACGATTGGTATAGTCGCAGCGTTAGCAGGCATAGGAGTTGTAGCTATCAGCAAGATAAGGAATTCAAATCAGCAGGCAACGTGTGTAAGTAACCTGAGAGCGATATCTCAGGGCCTGCAATTGTACTATAATGACTATATGTCCTTCCCCGACGATGGTTACCCTGACGATGGCGATGATCTCTACCCTCTTTCTACAGACCTTGCAGGTTACATAAATAATAAATCCACGTTTGTATGCCCTGAAGATAGCGATGCAACAAGTACAGGCAACTTTGCAAGTTATGACCCGTACTACGTGGCAAGAAAAGGTTCTTATGACACTGATGAACTTGCCATAGGCTGTCCACGCCACAGAGGAGGAAATAGTTCAACAAGCTCATTCTCCACGGGCGCCACAGAGATTACCAAGGTTGGCACAGTGCTGGCTAACGGACAGGAGATACCGCCTGATGGAACCACTACACAGAGAACTATTAGCAGCGTAAATGACGTGATGACATTCGATGACGGGAGTACCGTTACAGTAACAAATGGTTCAGGGAGCTATGGCTGTATTCTTGTACAATCTGTTCGACTGGCTGATGGTACCCTGTACAGTATAATAAAGGTACAGGATAATGGTACTATAGATGTTCAGGTTACGTCAGGATCTAAATTCGAGGTTGTTACACCGAGCGCAATCGTAGGCGTAAGAGGTACACAGTTTACGGTACAGACCAGTGCTAATGGCAGCGTAGCAGGTTACCGGTCAGATGTAATCCTTACCTCCGGGATTGTAGTAGTAAAGGATCGCGAAACAGGTAAACCGACTACATTAAAGAGCGGTGGTACAACGTCTACGACCACAGGAGATACTCCAATGCATTCACACTATCATACACATGCAGATGGTACAAGACACACACACGACCATCCACCCAAAAACCAGGCACATCATGGCAAGTCCAAAGCAGGTGAAGAAGATGACCAGGGAGAAGATGAACAGTAGTAAAATGGTAGTTATTGAGATATTAAAATGAATAAATGGATGGCAATAGAGTCAAATATTTATTTTCTAAATAAAGCCTCTTTTAAGTAAGGATTGCCTTATGGGAGAAAAAGAGCAGCGACCCAGAGAAGATCGAAGGAAGATTGCGGAGCGCAGGGAATCTCACACCCTGGACTACAGACTACTAAACTTTGATACGCCGGATAAAAGGAGTGAGCCAAACAGGAGAAGTGGAAAAGAAAAGAAGGGTTAACTAATGAATCTGAACCAGTGATATCTCCGTGTATGACCTTTGATTAATTTCAAGGTGGATCCCCCTCCACCTTTTGCGGTCTGCAGGCATGAGAGCCTGCAGACTGTAGTATAGAGGCTTCTTCCTCCATTCAGGGAGAGGCCTTATTTTTTTTTAATATATTTCAATACGGTAAAGGTTGACGGGTGTGTAAGGAAATGATTCGGTTATGCCTGCAGGTAAAGCCTTCTAATGGTTAGTTCAAGTTTGTTGAGCGTGTGACGTGCTATGTATTCCAAGTTTTCGTGCCTTTTCACGTAATTGTTTTCTGTCAACCTTGGAAAGTCTTGAGGCCGCGGAGATGTTTCCATTTGTCCTTTCGAGGATAGTCTGGAAATACCTTCTTTCAAATTCCTGCTTTGCCTCGGCGAACGGTACATCAGAAAGCCGTGTCTTACGAGGGCTCTTATGCAGTTTCTGGATGAGAGATGGTACGTCATTGAGTTCAACCAATGGCGGGCTGGCCAGGATGACGGCCTGTGTTACCATGTTCTCCAATTCTCTTACGTTGCCGGGCCAGGAGTAGCGTAAAAACTTTTCTATTACCTCAGATGAGAAACCCGCTAATTCCTTGGAGAATTCTACACTCGCCCTCTCCAGGAAATACTGGCTCAGCAGAAGAAGGTCTTCAATACGTTCTCTAAGGGGAGGTAGCATAATGCGAAACTGATTGAGACGATAGTAGAGATCTTCTCGGAATTCTCCTTTATGCACGCTATCTTCCAGTGTAACATTAGTGGCGGCAATTACTCGAATATCTGCATGCAGGGATTTTGATGACCCTACCCGCTTGAATTCTCCCTCCTGCAGGACGCGGAGTAGTTTTACCTGAAATTGTGGTGACGTCTCACCTATTTCATCCAGAAAGAGTGTGCCGCCCTCGGCCTCTTCTATCAACCCGTGCCTCTGCGCTGAGGCGCCGGTGAAGGCTCCCCTTTCGTGGCCGAAAAGTTCACTTTCAAGAAGTGTCTCCGTAAGGGCACCGCAGTTAACAGGTATAAATGGATGCTTGCTCCTGTCGCTCATGGTATGAATCGGATTGGCTATGAGCTCTTTTCCGGTTCCACTCTCTCCGGTAATTAGAACAGAGGAATTGGTTTTCGATACCAGGCGCACAAGATCCAGGACCTCCTCAATATTTTTTGAATCGCCGACGATTTCCGGGAAGTCTTTCCGTTTTGTTGTGCGTTTCTTGACTGTAAACCTGTCCTGTTTCTTCAGCATATCCTTCATACCTGTAAGGACGTGTTCAGACTCCTTCTTAACTTTTTCCAACTCATGATTCTTCTTTGACAGTTCCCGAACCTGTTCTTGTTCTCTTACGATACGTTCGATTTTTGCATGTAATTCATGAAGATTGCACGGTTTTGCAATCCAATCTGTTGCACCGGCTTTAACTGCCCCAAAAAAGTCGTAATCTTCGGAGTTGCCGGTACAAACTATTACTTCCAGTGTAGGATGTATCTCCTTCAACTCCTTTAAAAGATCAAGGCCATTACAGTCAGGTAGACCGACATCCAGTAGTGCTATGTCATATATGTTTTGATCTATCTGGGACTTGGCTTCGCTCCCATCCTTGGCCATGTTGACCTGGTATCCATGGCCTTCCAGGTAGCTTGCAAACATGGAACGGATGTTATCATCATCATCAATTACGAGGATAAAACCCTTGTCCTTTAATATAGGTGTAGTGATATTTTCTTGTATCATGATTTGTGGTCTTCATTAATGTAAATATAAAGAATCCACTGATATTATCGGCTCAAAGACTGAAAAGATTAATATTTCTTAATATTTCGGCCGGTTTTTTATAGAGAGAAAGGGCTGTGCAAGTATAAATATCTTATGTACAAGGACTTGAGCCGTAAGCTAGAGCGAAAAAATATTTTTTATATTACCAAATAGTATCACATATTTATAAAATAGAGATAAACAGTTACGTAATATTTCAACGCAAAGTCTCACAATCAAAGTGCCTAAAATGCCTAAAGTTTGAAGTGAACTAAAGTTGTGGTATGGAGAAATGCATGATTTGTGAAAACAGGACGTGGTTGCTTGTTTTATTCTCAATGGTGTTCATCGGATGTTACGCAACGATTGCGCAGGTGTTGATAATCCGGGAATTTATAGTGGTCTTCTTCGGTAACGAACTCTGTTTTGGAATAATTCTCGGTACCTGGCTTTTTGGTGTTGCATCCGGTGCGGCAACAGGGGGTAGGATTGTAGACAGATTAAGAGAACACGTACCGGTATTTACGTTGGTACTGGTATTAATGTGTGTAATCCTGCCTCTGGAGTTAATCTTAATCAGGGTATTAAGGTATATCCTCGACGTGCCTGCAGGTCAGTACATTCCGATACTGTCATTACTTTTTTCCTCTATACTTATTATCACACCATTCAGTTTTACTATTGGACTGGCATTTCCACTCGCATGTAAGGTGGTTCGGGGGTTTACGCGGGATTCAGCCGTGGACATTGGTTCTATGTATATACTTGAATCCGTTGGCAGTCTTATAGGTGGCTTATTATTTACGTTTGTTCTGGTCTCCAGGTTTCAACCGTTTGCGATAACACTTATCCTTGATTGTTTTATGTTTTTAAATATCTTCTTGATACTTTTATTATTTAAAGAGAGATTCTTTAAGAAAGGGTACTCTTTTGCATGTCTGTTACTTTTCTTTGTTGCCTTTGTTTTACTGGTTTCGGGTACAGTTAATAAGATTGATAATTATTTTATAAACGCAAGATGGAACTCCTCGAATCCTGATATAAGGCTTTTAGAATCAATAGACTCAAGGTATGAGAATATTGTAATTGGTGTCAGGGACGATCAATATAGTGTATTCGGAAATGGCCAGTATAACTTTGCCTTCCCCGATGATTATGAAAATTCTCAAATAGCTCATCTGGTAATGACGCAACACCCGGCCCCTAAGCGGGTATTGCTGATAGGGGGAGGGATGGGCGGTTTAATCAGGGAAATGTTGAAGCACTCAATTGATGAACTGCACTACATTGAACTGGACCCTGTTCTGATAGAATCAACGAGAAAATATCTGCCGCCGGATGAGCTAGAGGCCTTGTCGGATAAAAGGGTAAAGATATTTCATGTTGATGGGAGATATTTTGTTAAGAGAGCAGGGAAGGCGGATAAATACGATTTAATATTTGTAAATATTCCTGACCCGTCTACGGCGCTTCTCAACAGGTTTTATACGTCAGAGTTTTTTCAGGAGGCGAATGATATCCTTGAGAAGGAGGGTGTTTTAGCGACAGGGGTATCGTCTGCAGTAAATTATCTCGGAGAAGAAGTGGGTAATTATGTAGGTTCTATTTACCAGACCATGCATAGTGTATTTCCGCACGTAATTGTTTCTCCGGGACAGACAAATTATTTCTTCGCAAGCAATTCGTTTGATACTGCCACATTTGATATACAGGCATTGACTAAGCGTTATGTTGAACGTAGTATCCAATCCGAATATTTCTCTGAGCATGTATTCAATACTCTTTTGCCGGCGGGGAGGGTTAAATTTATTGCGGACGAGATTAAAAGCATAAAAAACCTCAGTGTGAATACGGATACAAAACCCGTGACTTATTTCTTTAATCTCATGTTATGGGACAAGCTCACCGGCAGTCAACTGGGAAGTGTCCTTAAATTGTTTGAAAGAAGTCATCTGAAAATAATTCTTATTCCCATCTTAGTATTCCTTGTCTGCAGGATAGTGTACGTTATTGTTTTCAGACGCAGCCTGGATGCTCAGCAGAGATTCAATAGCATAGCTGTTGTTGCAACAACCGGTTTTGCCGGGATGGCGCTTGAGATTATCCTGATATATGCATTTCAGAATATATATGGATATGTGTATGAAAAGATAGGGTTGATCATTGCAGTGTTTATGTTCGGTCTGGCCATGGGAGGAGGCCTTAGTAACAGGATGATATTGCAGAGAACAACTGCCGGGGGAGAAGGGTTGCCCGGCAATGTCAGTGAGAGGAAGGAGAAGGAGTGGATAAAGATACTCATGGTTTTGGAGGCCTTTATTGTTGTCTATGCCTTTGTAATGCCTTTAGTCTTGAATCAGCTCTCTTTTCTGTTCTTTAATTCAGAATATCTGTTTATGGTTCTTGTAGTAATAACCGGTGTACTTACAGGTATCGAGTTCCCGATATCAAGTAAGCTCTATTTTCTGCGGAAAGGGAAGCTTGGCGCAACTGCCGGGATTATTGACAGCGCAGACCATACAGGTGCTTTTATTGGTGCTATACTTACGGGCGTGCTTTTTGTCCCCATATTTGGGATAACGGGGTCATGTATAATAATAGCAGGGCTGAATCTGATGAGCCTGTTATTTCTAATATACCATTTCTCTCAGAAGAGGCTGGTTTGAAATTAACTATTACCGGTATTGAAGTTTTATTATAAAACAATATTCAAATCTGCCCAATCTGCTGTTTCGGTGCGTTCTCACACCGAAACTACTGTTGCCGTATAACCATCTTTTTGTCAGTCCATGGCTTCCCTGCCGATTCAATCATGATAATTAAACCTGAACGTTTTTGGTTCGAACTTCTCCTCTTGTTTCTTGTATAGGCGTTATATATCCTTACTTTTCAGGACAATGCCCATCAAGGAAACCATTCCGACTAATTCACCTTCTTCCATAACCGGCGCCCAGGACACATTGAAGTTTGTAAGAATGCGTGCGGCGTATATAATCGGCATGTTTACGTCAACCGTCAATACCGGCTTTGTCATAATCTCATAAGCGTGGACTTCGTCCAGTCTTTTCCCTGCTGCTATGACCTTGCGTGCAATGTCTCTTAGTGTTATCAGTCCATACACATCTTCATCATTCCTTGGCCTGACCAGTATAGTCTGGATGTTCTCATCCTTCATGGTACTCAAGGCATCTGATACCTTGGTTATCCCATGAATGTTTACAACATATGCATACATTACGTCTTTGACTCGTTGTACCATTTTTTTCTCCTTATTTTTCTAATGTGTTAAATATATTTTTCCTGAGCTGCTTTTTCAAGTGCTTCCATCTGACTTTCTGTACCGATGACCCTGTCAACTGTCCAGGAGAAAGCCATGCCGCGCCCTTTTTCAAAATTACCCGCTTTGTAAATAGCGTCCAGGATAGTGTTGGCGTGGAAATCTTCTACGATGAACAATAGAACCTCCCGCTGCTGCTCCATTTGTAATCCAAAAAAGCTTTTTTGTTCGCGTATGCCTTCACCTCTGGCATTAAGGATTGTTACGCCCGTAGCGCCGGCATCTTTCGCCGAAGCGATAACCTTCTCCTGATGCTCCTGTTCTACCATTGCTATTATTACTTTAAAACGCATAAACTTTTCCTCCAAAAAAGAATTTCTAAAATAAAGTTTTACAGAATAATAATATAAGAATATCATGTCTTCATTAAGCTTTCCTCCTGCCTCTATTTGCAATCCGTTCTGCTATTATTGCATAACCAAGTACCGTTATAATCGGGAACAGCGAGGCAAAGGCAATAAGTCCAAAGGCATCAACGATGACAGAACGTCCCGGGACATTAGATGCCAGCCCTATTCCAAGTGCGGCAACCAGTGGAACCGTAACGGTGGATG
>CAZPAM010000046.1:0-20906 GCA_964584595.1 uncultured Candidatus Scalindua sp.
ATTATCACGAATCTCATTGAAATGGGGTTTGCAGGTAAACTTATACCGGTTAATCCTCATCACGATGAAGTGTTTGGGTTTAAATGCTATTCTTCCCTTCCCGATATAAAAGAGCAGATAGATCTTACTGTAATCTCCATACCCGCCGAACATGTACCGGAAGTCCTTCGTCAACAGGCTACATGTGGAATAAAGAATGCGATAGTATTAAGCGGAGGATTTGCTGAATCAGGGCATAAGGGAGAGACATTGGAAGAGGAAGTAACGAAGATATGTAGGGAAAAGGGAATTCGCTTAATCGGTCCAAATTGCATAGGAGTTTTCGATAATTATTCTAATTTCAGCACGTCTTTTCTGCCATGGACAAAGGTCAAGAGACCGGAAAAAGGGAACCTGGGCATATTGTCTCAGAGCGGTTCTTATGTCATATCAATGTTGGATATGTTGTTTCTGGAGGGTATTGGTGTCTCAAAGGTTGTCAGTTATGGAAACCGGGTAGATGTAGGAGAATCAGAATTAATTGAATATCTTACCGATGATGAATCTACACGCGTAATAGGGATTTATATGGAATCTGTTGATGACGGAAGAAGGTTTATAAAAGCCGCCAGTAATTTTACAAAGTCTAAGCATATTGTTGCATTAAAAGCAGGCAGGCAGGATTCCGGAATCGAGGCAGTGAAATCACATACCGGGGCTATTGCCGGAAAGTATGAAATATACAAAGCCGCTTTCAAGAAATCAGGAATCGTGGAAGTTAATGGTCTTACAGAGTTTATGGATGCATGCAAGGTGCTCTCAATGCAGAAACCGGCAAAGGGGAATAAGGTCCTTGTCTTGACCAATGGTGGAGGGTTTGGTGTTTCAGTATCTGATGTGTGCAGCGATACCGGACTTGATGTTGCATCCACACCTGAGAGTATCAGGGAAGCTCTTTCAAAGAGATTCCCGGAATATTTTATACTGAAAAACCCTATTGATATAACCGGCAGTTCGGGGGATGAAGATTATGGCATAGTGATGAAGTCTGCATTGGTTGATAACGATTCTTTTGATGCCGCAATCATAATACCTCTGATGCCACCTCCGACTATGACAGAGGGAGTGGTTGATATCATTTCTCAAATGTCAAGGGAATCAGGCAAACCCGTGGTTATTTGTATGGTTAGTGGCGTATATACCGGGGAGATCAAAAAGAAATTTGAAGAAAAAGGCCTTCCTGTCTTCCCAACACCTGAAAGATGTGTAAAAGCTATGAGTGTATTAGTAGAAAGAGGAAGAATGAATGGTAGTTGATGATACAAAAAAGATGGAAGTAGAAAAGATTTTGGAAAAGATATCGGCGTCCGGGAGAAGAGTTGCGCTCCCTGACGAAGCTCTGGATATAGTAAAGATGTCTGGAATTGACGTCCCCGGCCATGTTTTAGTTAAAACACCTGGAGAGGCTGTAGAAGTATCTAAAGGAATAGGATTTCCCCTGGTCATGAAGATTGCGTCATCAGATGCAATTCATAAGAGTGAAGCAGGTGGTGTAGTTTCAGGCATACGGGGAGTACAAGAAGTAGAAGAAGGTTTTAATAAGATTATGGGAAATTTGAAAAGAAAGATGCCGGACGCTCAAATATCAGGGATCTTATTACAAAAGCAGATACCTGAAGCCACACACTTAATCGTAGGCGGATTACATGATGAACAATTTGGACCTGCGGTTATGTTTGGTATGGGCGGTGTGTTGGTAGAACTTCTTAAGGACGTGTCGTTCAGGATAGCACCTGTAACAGAAGCAGAAGCCTTAGAGATGATAAGAGAGATTAAGGCATATCCGGCCCTGTCTGGCTATAGAGGTTCAAAAATGGTTGATATAAAACAAATTGTTAAGACAATTATTATTATTTCTGAATTAATATCAAATATAAGTATAATAGATGAAGTGGAACTGAATCCCTTGTTGGTTTATGAGAATAAAGTAATGGCTGTAGATGCAAGGGTTATTCTAAGATAAATTATATTGGATTAATAATGTATATGAAAAAGGACGATATTATTAAAAGAATAAGATTTCATGGCAGAGGTGGTCAGGGAATGAAGACTGCAAGCCGGATTGTCGGTACTGCAGCGTTCATGGAAGGATATTATGCCCAGGATTTTCCTGTTTATGGCGCTGAGAGAAGGGGCGCTCCAATTATGGCCTTTACGAGACTGTCTGATAATCCAATACTTGAAAGAGGCATAATAGCTAATCCTGACATCAATATTATAGCCGATGAAACGTTACTCGATGATAATGCCGCTAACGTATTACAAGGCACCGGGAATGGGACGGTAACAATGGTTAACACACACTACACATCTTCTCATGTTAAAGAGACTTATAGTGTAAATGGAGAAGTTGCTGCGGTCGATATAACAGAAATAGTCTTAAAAATTATTAATAAACCCTCTCTCAGTAGTGTTGCGTCGGCTTCTGCATGTAAATTGACAGGCATGATTTCAAAAGATTCTTTAAAAGAGGCTGTAATCAAGGAATTAGAATATATAAATCTTAAAAAAGCAGTTATAGACAAAAATGTTGAGGCAGCGCTGGTCTGTTTTGACAATACACCGGATATCTCCATATCCGGATTCAAACATTCAGAAGGATACATTGAAAACAAGATTGTAAGGTTAGAATATGCGAATCCTTGTGTGGGGTCACCCAGCGTTTACGCAATGGGAAATACGATTACGAAGAGTACAGGCAACTGGCGTTTATTCAAACCGGTAATTGATTATGATGAATGTTCCATGTGTCGCGCGTGTTTTGTACACTGTCCGCACAGCTGCATCTCTATTGACGAATCAGGTTATCCTCAAATAGATTATGAAAATTGCAAAGGCTGCTTTACATGTATGGACCTATGTCCAAAGGGTGTTATTTCAAGAGAACGCGAGGTAAGAGCATGGTAAAGGAGATGTTAACCGGTAATTATGCTGCGGCATGGGGTGCAAGGTTGGCAGATGTGGACTATGTGCCCGCATTTCCTATTACTCCCCAATCGGAGATAATAGAAGTCTTATCAAAATGGATAAATGATGAGGCGATGGATGCAATATTTACTAATATGGATTCTGAGCATTCAATGATTACAGCAGCAGGTACTGCTTCTGCTACCGGTACAAGGGTCTTCTCCGCTACGTCCAGCCAGGGTTTATTATATGGATTTGAAATGCTGTATAATATTGCGGGATGGCGTGTACCTCTGGTCCTGATTAATGTGTCCAGGGCGATCTCTGCCCCAATCACACTGGAACCTGATCATAATGACGTTCTTTCTGCCAGGGATACTGGTATCATTCAAATACACGCGGAAACATGTCAGGAGGTATTGGATACCATATTGATGGCATACAGAATATCTGAAGACGAGAGGGTACTCCTGCCGGTTTTGATTAATATGGATGGATTTTACCTCTCTTTTACGAGAGAATCTGTGTTAATACCAGACAAGAATGAAGTCAAAGATTTTTTACCTGAATACTCGCCAAAGCACGCTTATTTTAAAGCTTCAGATCCGATGGCACAGGGTGTCGCAGTCTTAGGTGGTGGCGCGTATTCATACTTTAAGTATCAAATGCATTTAGCTTCCTTAAATGCAATAGAGGTATACAACGAAGCAGCAAGTGAATTTAAAGGAATTTTTGGCAGGTCGTACCCCGCTGTTGAGGCATTTATGATGGAAGATGCAGAGTATGTACTGGTAATGAGCAACTCATTTACTATTAAAGGTAAGGCTGCGGTAAAAGACTTTAGGGAAAAGGGGGTAAAAGTTGGTCTTCTGAGATTAAGGCTTATAAGGCCTTTTCCGGATTCAGAACTTAAGCGACTCTTAAGTAACAAAAAAGCAGCAGCCGTTATCGACCAGAACATTAGTCCAGGCTCCGGTGGTATTCTTTTTAAAGATGTATCCGCAGCGTTGTATCATGTGACTCACAGGCCTGAAGTATTATTGTCTTTCATTGGCGGGTTGGGGGGCAAGGACATCAGCCCTGCCGAATTTAATTACATAATTGAGATGATGAAAGAAAGTATTGATACCGGTGTTGTTCCTGAAACACAAATTCTCTATACAGAAAATGATATGCAGCAAATGAACAGATTATTGAAAGTTGCAGGGAAGACTTGAATTTACTTTCCTAAGAGTTTATATCTATGAAAACGGAAACTTATAAAGGTTTTAAGGGTATCTCTACGGATGAGAACATTTCACCCGGTACACCATTATGTGCCGGTTGTGGTGGGCTTTTGGCTTTAAGGCTTGCACTCAAGGTTCTGGGCAAGAATGTTGTCATTGTAAATGCTGCGGGCTGTTTTACATTACTGTCAGTTTATCCTTATACGCCATTCAATTCGTCATGGATGTACACTGCAATGGCCTGTGCACCGGCAGGTGCTCAAGGTATAAGAGACGCGCTTGACATACTTATCAGAAAAGGGAAACTAAAAAAAGAAGAAGATTTAAAAGTGGTAGTCCTTACTGGTGATGGTACCGCAAATGACATTGGGTTGCAGTCCACTTCCGCAGCAATTCATAGAGGGTTGGATTTCTATTATTTCTGTTATGACAACGAGGCGTTTTCTAATACCGGTTTTCAGATGTCTAGTGCTACACCATTTGGTTCAATGACAAGTACCTCATTCCCGGGAAAGCTTAATCCTGGGGGAACAGTTCAAAAGAAAAAGGATCTGTTTGAGATATGGCGATCTCACAATCCGCCTTATTTAGCTACAATTTCGCCATCACATCCTATTGACCTATCCAACAAATTCGAAAAAGCATCCCGCTACGAAGGCCCTAAACTTTTCATTGCGTTTTCCCCTTGTCCTCCGGGATGGGCTTATGGCTCTTCAAAATCGGTTGATGTCGCGAAGCTGGCAGTACAAACGGGCCTTTTGCCATTGAAAGAAGCTGTTTATGGTGAAGTGAAACACACTGTTATTCCAAAATTTAAACCTGTAGAAGAATATCTCAAAACACAAAACAGGTATGCTCACCTTTTCGAACCGGTAAAGCAGGTGGATATTATAAATACTATTCAAAAAGATGTTGATAGTTATTGGAAGCGTTAGTAATGGCTTAAGAATATCTTCTGGATTATAATCCCAAACTGGCACGAAAGATAAAGGCCCTTATAACCTCAGAAATTCACAAGATTCCGGACCCTAATCTCAGAAAGTTGACATCCCGTAAAATGGAATCTCTCATTCAAGGCGAAAGAGACTTATACTTTTGACACTGTAATTGTTAAAAGGTTGTTCCTCGCAAAAATTCACATCCTGATATCATCTCATGAATACTTATCAGCATAGTATATTTTTATTAGTTATACTGCCTGAACGCAGTTTTACAATTCATATGTCTGGTAAATAATTATTGTAAACTCATATTCCTTAAGTTATTATGTCAATAGGAATATACTATTTTCATCGAATTGTAGCAGTTGCCGAAGGCTTAACTTATATGGGTTTTATAAACTTACTGGCGTTTGGATATTTAGCATTAATCGGGCTGGTAGTACTCATCTATTTCTTTAGTAAGAAGAAAAATGTGGTACATGTTCCCAGTCTGATTCCCTGGAATATACTGAAGGAAGATGTTGTACGAAGTAAAATATTTAAGATAGACCTGCTTTTCTTACTGCAGATACTCCTGATACTGCTTCTAGTCTTTTTCCTCGCACATCCATACCTCAAATCCAACATAATAAATGTTTCAGGGAAGAATGTTATCCTCGTCATTGACTCCTCCGCAAGTATGCAGACGTCCGAAGATGATGGATCACGTTTTGATCAGGCCAGGACTGAAGCACTTAATATGGTTGGCAAGTTGGGTCAATGGGATAAGATGATGGTTATCTCCTCAGACTACTCTTCCAGGATTGCCTCTAACTTTACTGATGACAGGAACAAGTTAAACAAGGCAATTAATAACTTAAAGCCGAAGGATACAGGGACTAATCTGGAAGAAGGTGTAGGCCTCGGTATCTCCTTCCTGAAAAATGTTGAAAGGGGTGAGATGTATGTGTTAACCGACCAACCTCCATCTTCAATAAACATTGTCAGGCAAAAGCCGGAAAATATAAAATTTATCAGGTTCGGGGAGAAATCTGCAAATGTTGCCATATCGTCACTGGATGTTTATCAGGATATGTTTAAAGATTACACCGAGCGTGAGGCTTATGTGCCAATCAGGAATTATTCGGGTGAGAACAAGAATGTCAAACTTAGTGTGTTCCTGAACGATGAAGTCATTAAAGAGGAAGAGCTGGTACTGGCAGGAAGCGAACAGAAGACTCTAAGTGTGAAGAATCTCAGCGCTGCCGGTATCTTAAAAGCCGGTATCGAGACTGATGATTATCTCGCGGTTGATAATACCGCCTATGCAATAATTAATGAAATAAAGCCTATCAATATTTTATTGGTTTCGAATAATTTCACATTGCAGGGTGAACTGGAGAAGATAGAGCAAGGTACCCGACGGATTAAACTGACCAGGATAAGTGTATCCGAGTATGAACCGGAAGCTGTAAAGGATCACGATGCTGCTATTTTCCACGAATTTATCCCTGATGTCAGTCCTGACATAAATGCACTATACACCATTCAGAATATGTACGCATTTGGTCTTCAGGAAGAAGACGCAAAAGATAGTAATAGCTTCAGCAGTTTGTTGATCCCGGAACAGAGCCTGTTAGTGAATCCAAAGGTACTCGACTGGGACAATACACACCCGACTATGATGCATCTGTCCGATCTCGATGATTTAAATATCGAGGGCGCGCTCGCAATGGAACCCCCGGATTGGTCAACACCATTAATAAAGGTATCCGGCAATCAGGGCGATACTCCTGTTGCATTTGCCGGACAGTATGCAGGAAAGAAGGTGGTAACACTGGGTTTTGACCTGGGTGATTTTGATTTTTCAGAATCGGATGATTTGCGGATGCTTATTTTGACGCTTAATATAATTCAATGGTTAAATCCGTATGAAGCGGAAGAGCAGAATAAGATATTAACTGGCGGGCAGTACAAGCCTCATTATGCCTTAAAAGACAATATTGAAATATTAAATCCCCAGGGAGAAGCAGTGAACTACGATTTCAAAGGCGATGCTGAAGGTCCTTTTGTTTTTAACAAAATAGATTACATGGGGGAATACAAGGTTTCCGGTGCCGGTTTCAGTAATAGATTTGTGGCAAATCTTTTTGATGAAGAAGAATCCAGGATCATGCCGGAGCTAACCGATGATACAGAACTTGAATTTGAGGAAAAAGAGGCGGTAACACTCGTAGAAGACAAGAAAACAGAATTTGGTAAATACCTTCTCCTGCTTGTGCCGTTATTTCTTTTACTTGAATGGCTGCTGTTTTATAAGAAAGTAAGGGCCGGTACTGCTTGAGGATTTACAAAATTAAGTGCCTAGAGTGAACTAAAGTTTGAAGTGATCTAAAGTTAAGAAACAGAAGCGGTTTGAACTGTTATTTTCCTCAACTTTAGGCACTTTAGCTCACTTTAGACACTTTTAACTTAAACTATGGAATATATTTTTACAAATCCCGGTTATCTGAAGCTTTTGTATGCATTGCCGATTTTCTGGATAGCAGCAATCTTTGGTTACAATCGTCTGTCGGTTTCCAGGATTCTCCTTTCGACCTTTTTGCGCTCGCTTGTATTTCTGCTTATTGTCCTTGTGCTGGCAGGGCTTAGCCGGGAAGAGAAGTCGAAACGTGAAATCAGTGCGGTGTTTCTGGTAGACATGTCTGATAGTATTACCTGGGAAGGTAAGGAATGGATGTGGAACTATGTAAAAGACTTAAATGGCGGTTTGGATAAGAAGATTAAGAAGGGAGTAGTAATCTTTGGTGGTGAGTCCAGAGTGATTACGCCAACACTCACGGAAGACCTGGAACTGGATGATATGATTGGAGAAATTACAGGTTCAGACATCAGTACAGATAGAACTGACATCGCAAGCGGAATAATGGCTGCACTGGGTATTTTGCCCGAAGATTCTTCGAAAATGGCAATTCTTCTTTCGGATGGTAATGAGAACCTGGGTGAAGTCTTAAAGGCAGCTACAATGGCAGCTAGTAATGAAGTAAAGTTTTTTGTAGCATCTCCTCCTCCAGCTCCAAAAGAGAGCGAAATCTTGATTAAGAAGGTTATTGCTCCTAAAGAGATAAACGAAGGTGAAATGTTTGAAGTAAAAGTAGTAATTGAAAACAGGAATGATAGCGCAATCAAAGGCAATCTGAAACTGAATAAAGAAGACGGTACTTTGGAAGAGTGGGATACTGAATTTAAGAGTGGTATAAGCATATTTGAGGTGCCATACAAAAGCGATGAAAAAGGATTTGTGAAGTTTAATGCAAATTTAAACATTGAAGATGCCGCGCTCGACAAAGATGAGGAAAATAATAGCAAGACCGCATTTGTAAATATTACAGATAAGACGAGGCTGTTATTTATAAATGGAGCCGAAGACCAGAAGATGTACCTGCCTGAAGCGCTGGAAGACAAAACAATTCTTGTAGACATAGAAGGGCCCGGACAGATACCCGGTACACTGCAGGAATATCTTAAATATGATAGTGTAATCTTCTCCAATGTCTCCAGAGATTATATAAGCGATGAACAGATGGTATTGATAGAAGAATACGTAAAAGATCATGGTGGCGGATTTGTAATGACATGTGGCACTAATGTTACGGCTGAAGGCGGATACACAGATTCTAAATTAGAGGAAATCCTGCCGGTCAAAATAATAGGCGGTGAACCGCCAAGGAAAGAGAAGAAGTCAAGGCTTTCCCTGGTCTTAATAATCGACAAGTCAGGAAGCATGCTCGGAAAGAAGATGCTCTTTGCCAAAAAGGCATCGATAGAATTAATCAAACAGCTGAAGGTGAATGATAATTTTGGTATTGTCGCATTCGATACTATGCCATACACTATCGTCGAACTCAAACCCAATGAGGAAGTAAAGAGGGAAATTATCAAGAAACTCAGTATGTTAAAGGCAGATGGAGGGACGGATATATTTCCCGCCATAGATTCTGCCTATAAACAGCTCACGCAAAAAGATTCAAAGGTAAATCATATAATCCTGCTTTCCGATGGAAACACAAGGTCTGTTTTTTATTACTATAATAAATTAATCAGCAAGCTTCAGCAGGCAAATGTGACGGTTTCAACCATTGCCCTTGGATCCTGGCTCGTTAATACAAAGCTGCTGCAGGATATAGCAAAAAAGACAAAAGGGCAATTTTATCAGATAACTGACATAATGAAATTGCCGAGATTGATAGTAAAGGACACGGAATTCTTTGTGTCACAATCAGACTTTCACGAAGAGCACTTTTATCCGGAAGTTAACCAGGAAAGTGAGATATTGAAAGGTATTTATGATAGACAATTCCCCCCGCTTAAAGGGCATACGATAACTGAGGCGAAAGAAAAGGTTGAAGTTCCACTGGTGACAAATATAACCGGGAAAACTGATCCTATCCTTGCAGATTGGAGATACGGTCTTGGCAAGGTAGTAGTTTACGCATCTGATGCCAATGCGCGGTGGTCGTCAAAGTGGGTAAACTGGGCAATGTTTAACAAGTTCTGGTCGCAGGTAGTGCGATGGTCTATGAGGGATATATCGAAGGCCAATTATAATATAAAGGTTAAGACTGAAGAGGATGCAATCTCCCTGTTATTAGAGTCATCCTCTCAGGTCGAAGACGGTACGAAGCTGGAAGTCAGCCTGTTGTCACCGGATTTTGCCGGTGATGATCAGGAACTTATTTTAAAGCAGATTGCACCAAAAAGATATTCAACAGAGCTAAAAGATATTAATCCCGGCACTTATAATTTAAAGATATCCAGGATAAAGGATGGGAAGATTGTAGATATGAAGACAAAAGGGTTGCTGGTCCCGGAGAAGACAGTTACAATGCCGCTTGAATATGCGGTTCAGGGCAATAATGTTTCGTACCTTAAAAATATTGCAGAGATTACAGGAGGCAAGTATAATCCTGAGAAGGAAGAGATAGCAGTTGAAGAAGAGGAAATAACTATTGCTAAAGACTTTGCAGACTATTTAATTCCACTGGCACTGATCCTGTTAGTCCTCGATATTGCCGTAAGGAAATTTAATAGACAGATGGTATAATATTGCTTCCGGCAGGCAGGCGGGGAACGCTTTAGCGAGAAACATAAGAGGAATATAAAATATTATGAGACTATACATTATTATCTTTATGACAATTATATCATTAGGTGTATTCACCTCTCCATGCCTTTCACAGGGAGTCTTCTCCGGGTTGATTATCTCGGAAAAGAAAGATGGTATAAAGATTGTAGAGGTTCAATCAGGGAGCCCCGGTTTTGATGCAGGATTAAGGAAAGGTGACATAGTCCTTGAAATAGACGGTAAGAAAACAAGGAAATTGGGAGACTATGTGAAGATGTCGAGAAAGTTGAAGGGTAAAAATGTCGAAGTATCCCTGGTTATTCTCAGAAAAGGGGTTAGTTATGATGTAACCATAATGATTTATAGTGTTCCGGTTTATCAGCATTGGAAGGAGAAAGTAACTAAGCCTTCTGAACTTCCACGGGGCCTGACAAACACACCATATGTATACTGGGTTGGCAAAGGGTTCAGAGCTTTACAAAAACCTAACGACAAATTATCTTTTGACGCAAAGGTAGCAAATTACAACCAGGCTTTGAAATTCCTTTTAAATGCACTACATTATCGGCCGGAGTCTATAGATACTGCCCTGAAGGTAGCTAAAGCCTACAATGAACTTGGCGAGCTCTATGTGATGAAAGGGGACATAAAAGAAGGCGTAATAAATTATAGAAAGTCTATCAAGTTTTATGCCGGATCCCATGGGAAAACAGAGAATGAAGACCATCTAAGCGTGATTCTGGCGAATCTTCAGGAAATTGAAAAGAGCTTGAGTGATATAGAATCTGACAATATAGAAATATCTACAGAGCCACAAAGAAAGAATCTTAGAATTCAACAATGATAAAGAGCATAATGCGGCAAAGCCGCAACCAAGTTTGAAGTGTCTAAAGTGACCTAAAGTGCCTAAAGTAAATGAAGTCAGTAGTCATTCGTAATTCGAAATTCCTTGTTCCCCGCCTGAATGACGAGTCGGGCAGGAATATTCGTTATTCGTTTTTTGTCTTTTACCTACATTATTGTTTTTCTTCTTTTCCTTTGCCTTTTCATCCGTGTTTTATCAGTGTCGATCTGTGGCTAAATTTTCTTTTCTTCTTTTTCCTTTTCTTAAAATGTCAAACAAGTGTTATGTCTGTTTTGTATTATCTTTGATAATTTTTGCGGGTTGCCAAACTACAGAAATTACTCAGGTGCCATACAAAAAGGAATATTCTAAATATGTAAATGATATGGTGATATTACATTATGCCGATAGCCCGGAGATGGACGTAGATATCAGAAATGATGAGATGTTCCTTTCGTCATTAATGGCGGGTCCGGCAATTGTACCACAGCTACTTATGCTATTGGCTAAAAATCAAGCGAATCAAGATGACATTGCAGCCCTTAATGAAGTAATATTTGATTTGAACATTGGTGAAGAGTTATGTGAGAAGCTGAATACCAAATTTCAGCTGTGTTCATATTTTCATGTTGTACCACAGGAGAGTATTACGAAAAACAATGTCGTATGGAGACTAATGGAGAAAAAAGATAAAGATTCCAAAGACTATGAAAAGATAGGTACAGAACTGGGCGTTGATACAATACTTGAAATCGGCATAATATCATATGGCATCAAGGACCCGGGAATTCATTCTGATCCGTATGCCTTTCTCAAAATAGATGTAAAGATGACAACTGCATCAGAAGGAATTGTAATATGGAGAGACATTGTTGAGGCGCAGAAGTTGATAATGATGGATTCGCAAGAATTTCTTGACTTTGTGTTTACCGTTCCGGATTTTCTTAAGGAACAACTGGAAAAAGTTACTGACGTTGTCTCAGAAAGGTGTCTCGAAAAGTTGGGTTTTGATACAAACTATACATTTCTGCTGGATGAAGATTATATAGAGAAAACCAGGCACAAGATAAATATTGAAGAGAAGCTTAGTGAGCTTAACGTTCTGCGGCACGAGAACCTTATTACTAGTTCAGACTATGACAAGACGAAGCTTGATTTGATTGAACAGGCAAAAGGCAGAAATAGTGCGGGACCCGAACAAGATACAAAACTGAGCATTATCGAAGAAACAAATCCCGGCAGCATAGAATTATCAAACTGAGCTTAATGGCCACAGCCAAAATACCTCACAGTGCATCCCGATATTTAGATTCCCTTTTGATTGAATTATAACACCTTTCACATATCAAGCGTAATAGGGTGGTAAATCTGAGTGCAGAACATATCCTTGAAAATCAATTGACAGTTACAGGTTATTATGCTAGTTTCTTTGCAAATCTGACTTGAAATATCAGATTTCTGGTGGTGGTATTTAGGCTAGTAAGCCATTATATAAATACAATCAATTGTAACAATTATTGTATTTTTAATAACCGACATGGCAAAATTATACCATCATAATAAAATTAGAATGATGTATATATAAGCTCTTGTAACGTCCAGGATGAGGACGTCAAGGGCTTTTTTTATTTGATCACATTTTTTATGGAAAGGGGTTTG
This sequence comes from uncultured Candidatus Scalindua sp., assembly GCA_964584595.1. Classification (GTDB taxonomy): domain Bacteria; phylum Planctomycetota; class Brocadiia; order Brocadiales; family Scalinduaceae; genus Scalindua. The sequence goes on from CAZPAM010000046.1 coordinate 12,721, forward strand.
ACGATGAAAAAACGGTATATAGTTATAGCGTTTGTCAGTTTTGCTCTTTTAGCAGGTTGCTTAACAACAAAACCTGCTATCGTAACTGAAAATATGATTAAGAATCCATCCATGGGATTTTCTGGTTATGAGTTTACGATACCGGATGGTTTTTCTGTCGTTGATTATAAGAGTGCTAATAGAAATGATTCTTTGTTGACTAAGCATCATAAGCTTGGGTTAAAGGATTTTGAAAAAAGTTTTGCAGATGATGATGAAACTGATTTCTTCGAAACCTTTCTTTTGGTCGATGGAAAAAATGATATATCTGTTTCATTTATTGCGATTACTATAATTTTGCCTCCGTATGCAAGATCTCTAAATCAAATTCCTGAAAAAGACCAAGACTTCATATTAAAGTCATTTATTGGGGAAATGTCGCTTACTTTAAATAAGCCTGAACAGAAGGCGACCAAGATACAGAAGAAATATGCTGTATACGTTCATGGTACTGATGATTTCAAGGCTAAAGGAGGAAATATGGAAACGGCAAATATTAATATGATTTTTATCCTTGGAGAATTAGATGAAATGTATATTATAATTGGTATTTCCCCTCTAGAGAAACAAGAAGAGATAAACCAATTAATGGAAGGTATAACTCAAGATATCAAAATCTAAAAAATGTTTGTGCGTTAAATATTTGTAAGAGATACAGTATAGTGGGAACGGATACGGCCTCCATAGTGAGGTGGTATCCGTTTTTATTCGGTGTTTCTATTACTTTGCACAATTAACACTTTATCTCACGCTAAACCACAACCCACTAGTAATATCCCTGTGCATCCTGATATTTAGATCTCCCAGAAGCAATATAAGTAAATAGTGTACAGAAAAAGGTAAAATGTATGAAAATCATCGACTATGTTGGTATGAGTAGTAAACATTGAGAAAATAGTTGAAATATTTTGGTATTTTGTCTAATGTCATATCGATTGTGTATCAGTTAGCAAGGCAATTCTTATCTCATCATTAGAGAAAACTGATGGAAAGATTCAACGAAAAACTTAGCTCACGGGAAATGAAAGGAGGACATTATCAGGGAATAAAACTCGGCCAGGAAGTAACTTTACAGAAAATAGATATAAGTAACCAAATCAGAGAAATGCTTACATCTCAGGTTGGATTAGTAAGTGCAACAGATGCAAACAGAGAAATTATTGGTGAGGTAATCAGCCATCTTACCTATAACATGAGGGAAGTGGGAAATGGCATCTTTGGGCTAAAAGCAGCATTTGAATGGGACATCTCAGACGTAGTCTGGCAGATAGAGCAAAATACAAGAGACTTTAAAGATATGATAAGAGTTCTCTATGCCTCTCAAGATGTTTCATTATTAAATATGAGACTTTTAGCGCAAGGCGCTTATGAAGAAGGCAAAATAGCTGATGCACTGTCTATTTACCTGGAATTGTCCCAGAAATATCAAGATGATTTTTCTGTTTTCTTAAGCCTTGGGATAATCTGTTTTTTTTATGAAAAAAATAAAGAAAAGGCGTTAGATAATTTTAACAAAGCCATAGAAACTGCTAAATCACAATCTGATTATTACACAAGTTACGCTTTATTGAATAAAGCATTAGTATTACGGGAGCTTGACCTTCTTGAAGAAGCCGAAGAATCTTCAAGGCGAGCTATAGATTTATCACCTGATTTTACCGAAGCAATTTACCAGAATGCGCAATATAATGCTTTATTGGAAAAACTGGACAAAGTTATACCGTTAATAAGTAAAATAATTCATATTGATATACTCTATTGCTTGAAAATTAGTAATGAACAAGACTTTAATGGGATAAGACAGCCTATAGAAATGATCTTTGAAGAAATCAGTATTCCGAAGAATAAAAAGATCAAACATAAACTGGAAGAACTTGATAGAAGGTTATATTACTTTAACACCATCACTAACAATATCCGCAAACAAGGTTTTAATGTTACAAGCAATTTTGATATCAATCAACCTAAAGAGAATAAAAATGAATTAGCTGGTTTAATTAATTACGATTCCGTCTTAAATACATTTGTAGTTGATAAATGTCTTTCCCGGTTAGATGTATTCTTTAATCACGATATATCACTGTTATTATCTGATTGCAAGGAAATACGCAGAGGATTGGGGAAGGAGAAACATGAAGCTGCCGACAAATTATTAGAAAAGAAGGGAAAGGGAAGTTTCTTTAAATTCTTTCTTTATCTACTTGCCAGTCAGCTTTATGCCGTGCCACTTGGAATATTGCTTTCAAAATATATCATATCAATTGAAGTATACATGGGGATACCGCCCGGCGTATTAATTTTAGAAGCTGTTGCCGTTGTTTCATGTTTTTTTACAATTCTTGCACTTAGTATTGGACCTCGCTTAAAATTGAAAAGGGTTTATTCCGGTGTCCAGAACAAAGAACGTAAATTAAATAAGATAATAAGAATGATAGAGAGTGAAAGCAAAACAGATGAAATTGCTTAATTAACAAGATCTGTCTCTTAATATCTCCTGCATTTTAAGGCGAGTGTTACAATCCATTTCCTCTATATCAATACCTTGCCAATTAAAAGGCTTGCCTAATTTACTCATGAGTTTATACTTCTGTTTCTTATTCATAGATATATGGTAATATTAGAAGAAAAATGATATTAAAGCACCATGTCACTGCATCAATAATCATATCGGCGTTCCTTTTTGCGATCTCCAAATCCTGGATTATTTTTACCTCTTCACTTATATGCGGAGTTTTGATTGATATTGATCATGTTTTTGATTATTTCTGGGAATTTAGGAAACGTTTTAGGGTAAAGGAATTCTTTGATGTTCATTACAATAAGAAGATACTATTCTTTATGGTAGTATTTCATTCCTGGGAATTGTTGATTCCATTGAATATTTACGCATTCTTTTTAAGTGGTAACCCGTGGATTATGGGAATTACTATAGGTTTTACACAGCACGTTGTTTTAGACCAAATCTCCAACAAGCCACACAAATGGAATTATTTCTTTTTCTGGAGGCTTAAGAATAATTTCAGTTTTGAAAAGATATGCTCAAATTAATTAGTCAGTTATTCTTTTAAAACTATTATTTCTTACCCACCCCAAACCACATCTTACCTGTAATATCCGTGTGTATCCTGATGTTTAAATGTACAGGGCAAAAGTGATTACCAGCCTCTGATCATTCTAATAATGGTGCGTCGCCAGAGAACCATCTATGTAGTTGGAATTTCAGGCGGTTGATGGGCGATTGAGTATTGGCTCTTAAAAGTCTAGAGCCCATTTCTTCAATTCCTGGTAAGTTTTCAACTATATATTGCTCGTAGGTGGCTTTTGTTCTAGCCCGGTTGGCTAAGTTCACAATATGCCAGTCTTCGTTTATTTCCTCGATCGTGGCCAAGCCTCCTCTATTATTTCTAAAATAGATTCCATCATAAGGTTCAAACACAACCCATCCCCTTTTAATTCGAACAAAAGACAGCTTTGCGTGACCACTGGTATCTTTGCTGTATAATGGGGTGAAAAATGCATCTGTACCGATATAATTGCAAAGCGTAGTAAATAGATCATGAAAATTGTCGCTGCCACCATAACCACGCACATAAACGTCCCAGACATGGCTGTCCATGTTGGGTAAACTCTCTGGTCGACGTTTGATAGTTTCGTAGGTCCAATGAAACAGTCGAAGAATTTTGTCCTCCCTTGTGTCCAGATGGCCGGTGATTTGTTTTGCCAGCCATTTATAATTAAGATGACGGTAATAAAAGTTTAATACCTTGAGGTATAGGGGCAGTGTTATTTTTGAAACTTTACCATCAACGCCCTGAAGTATGGTTACCTTTTTATTAAGCAAGGCAATCGAGCACAAGAATAAGAGAATAATAAAGATTAGTACCAAATATCTTTTTTTCATGATTTCTTGTCCTCAATATAACGTTGAACTTGGTGTTTAAGTTTCCCCTTGATTTCAGCAATTACCTGAGTATTATAATCCTTAGTAATTCTACAATCTACAAGATTTCATACCACACAGATATATTCCATCGGATGATGGATGCTTTTCATAAATTGAGTTTATTATTGCAAGGATGTAATATATGGACTTATCAAATGCTCTTCCATAAAGTAGTAATCTAGTCTTTTTGGATATCATTACAATAGTGGCGATATACAGAAACTATATAACCGCTTGTCGGCCTCTAAATAATAAAAATGAAACGTTGCAGGAACTGTAAACATGCTATTCGTAACAAAGCTATCTACTGTGATATCTGCAGTACCGATCAAAGAGCAAAACCTAGTTGGTTTAAGTCGTTACCTGGTTACATTCCTCTGGTTTCAACATTATTCACAGCAATAATGGCATATTTTATTTTCACGCAAGGCTTAACCATCAAAGCTCAAACCGATATCTTAACTAAGAAATTTGAACAAGAAAACAGGCCATATCTTTCTGCGGAGATTCTTCCAGAACCAGTCCATGTTGGTAAAGGGAGGGGAAGGGTTGATGACTATGTTACAATCCCTATTACAATCAATAACGATGGGAAAACGGCCGCATACAACATTGAATTAGATGTAATCATTCTTGACGACAGTAACAAAGCAGAAGGTGTAAGCATAAACGCATCCCAACAAGGCGTCAATGCACGCATCACAAAGCGTGCTACTCTCGCGGCTGGTGCCAATTGGGAACGCCTTCGCTATGGTCCATCTGTTCTGGGAGATGCTAGAGAAATTTACAAAAGTGGTGAGAATGGGTGTAAGATTAAAATCCTTTTACGCTGGGAAGACTTAGAAGGTAAGGAGTACAAATGGATAACATTAGCGAAACTTCAATACGAACAAAGAGTGGAAAATTTTAAAGAAGAATTTTGGTGGGATGACCGAAATGCAATAACCAGTTGGAAGGACCCGGAGAAAGTAAAAACCCACTGGGGAACTAAATTCAATTTTTAGCATACTTGAAAAAGCTTTAACATATTGAAATAAAGACACAAACCATATCCCATAGAGTAAAACCAAGGAGAGTGACAAATGCTCGCACTAACAAGACGGCAAGGTGAGAGTATAATTTATAGGGCAAGGGAGGGCAAAACACATTGTCTATAATACCATATTTTAGTGCATGGGCAGGGATTATAGGTGGAATATGGCTCCTGTTCTCGAAAGCTGAAGACCTTGTAAAGCCTGAAATAAAAACTGATATTTCAAGTTGGTTAAAAAACCTTCATCTAGAAGGAAAATTAGCTAATTGGCCAACGGCTTTTGCATCAATATTTGATAGTGTTTTTAGTAAGAAACATTTTTCCTGGAGATGTTTTAGTAGATCATGTATTGCGTCTATTTTAGCCGTATTGATGCTAACTATCTTATGGTGGGCATTAAACCCTAATAATTTTTATGTAGTTTTCTCATCCGAAGATTTAGTTGTTATTCTGAGTTATCACCTTACTGCCAGTGTTATCTTTAATATGATCCCAGATTATTTCTCACTTCTTGAAACCAGATATATTATAGGCAAGCTTAGAAATATAAATTCTACAACGAAAACTATAGTTTTTCTTATTGTTGATATTGTGGCTACTGCTTTCATCTTTTTTCTAGGAGTGGCAATAGGTGTATCTCTAATTACTATATTAGCTGGTGAATCTCTAGAGGAATATTTATTCACTTTGTCATCTATTAAGAGCTTGCTTTGGTACGGCTTTGTAATGAATGTGAATACCGTTGATAATGATAATCTTAACATGGGAGTTTGGTTTTACTCCACATTCTTCACGTCTGTATGGATATATCTGTATATTATATCTGGCTTGATTGTTAAAGCAGGAAGTTTTATTGGAATATTGGCTAGTTGCATAAGAAAGATATTTGACATAGACAAAAAACCCTTACGTTCTATGGGTTATGTTTGTATTGCTTTCGTTAGTCTTATATTTTTAATTGTACCGTTTGCTAAACTTCTTTTTTAAAGGCGTATAAACAGGCAAGGGAGTTGTAACTATGGAAATCAGTCAGGAAGAAATTGAAAAACTTCCAATTGAAGAACGGCTTAGAAGTCTTAAGCTTCAAGAAGAACTACATCAGCTCAAAAAGCCTTTGTATAAAAAGCCGGTGTTTTATGGAGCAATTGCACCTGTTATTTTAGGTATAATAGCGTTTCTCTCAACATGGCTGGGAGGTTATTTTGACACTCAAAATGGAATTCTCGAAAACAAAAGAACTCTATTGAAAATTGAGACTGTAACTCTCGAACGAGAGAAAGATGTTCTTGTAAAGCAAAAAAAAGAGCTAGAGTTAAGTACTAAAAAGCTTGAAGCAGATAAAACTTTACTAGAAGACAAGAAAGTAAAATTGGAAGAAAAATATGCGAAAAAGAATGAGGAACTAACTAATGAATTTGAGGAAAAACATTTAGTGTTAAAAGAAAAACTTGCTAACTTTGATAAAGTACAAAATGAATATTTGGCTTTGCGGAATAAATTAGAGAGTAAAACTTTGGATACAAACAAGCCACTTGCAGAAGAAACTCTTGAAAACTTAGAGCAATTTGAGCAAAAAGTAGCTCAAATAAAAACGGAAGATGCTTATTCATTTTATGACTGGTATTACAAAGGATTATCAGAATATAAAAAAATGGAATATGACAAGGCAATCAAAAGCTTCAAAAAGGCAATAGAGCTAGACCCAGAAAGTTCTTCTGCTTACAATTATCTGGGGGGTATTTATCATTCTCTTAGACAGTATGATAAGGCAATTGAAAACCTTGATAAAGCAATTGCGTTAGACCCTGAAAAGCCCTTTGCTTACAATAATATAGGGAGTGCTTATCTTTATCTTAGGCAGTATGATAAGGCAATTGAAAACCTTGATAAAGCAATTGCGTTAGACCCTGAATTTTCTCCTCCTTACACCAACAGAGGGAGTGTGTATTTTGTTCTTAAGCAGTATGACAAGGCAATTGAAGACTATCAAAAGGCAATTGATATAGACCCTGAAAACGTTTCTGCAATTAAAAATATTTCTGAGTTGAAAATAATTACAGGTAAATATGAAAGTGCATTGGATAGTATTACAAAGGGATTGCCTTTGTCACATAATTTAGAGGATAAAGCAGAAATACTTTTTCTAGAGTGTATTATAAAGAAGCTTCTTGATATGGAAACATCTGAATCTGAAGCAGCACTTAATGAAATACTTAATGAATACTTGGTTATAGTTTTTGATTTCACACTTATTGATTCATGGCTTGAGAGTATAGATATTAATGATGGCAAAAGGAAATTTATCAAGGAAAAGATCGAGCTTCTTAAACAAAAACAATTATAAAACATTAAGAAATATAAAACACCACCATGCCTACAGTAAAATGCGATAACTGCGGTCATTCAGTTGAAGTAGAAGATGCCACGAAGGAAGTGATGGGTGAGTGAGGGGATTCGAACCCCCGACCCCCAGAACCACAATCTGGTGCTCTAACCAACTGAGCTACACTCACCATATTAAGAATTGATAACATACGCCAGGGAGGATTCGAACCTCCGACCCTCAGATTAGAAATCTGATGCTCTATCCAGCTGAGCTACTGGCGCTGATTATGCAAATGACTTGTAAGTCAAGGACTTATGAGTTAAACACTTCTTGCAGTAGCCCATCAAAGAAACCTCACAAACGCCTGTTTTTACGGTAAATCCTGTAAAAGTACGGTAAAAATACGGTAAATCAAAAAGAATTATATATCTGAAAAAATAAAATTGCAAGAGTAATAATATCGCTATGTTTTTAGTTAATTGTCGTACTAATTACAACAAGGGCAAGGGTATGGTGATTTATGTTTCTATGTAAAAAATGCGGACAGGTATTTAATGATTATGTTGCAAAACATGGAAAGGCAAAGACACCAGACAGAAAATTGGAGTATTTTCCTTGCGATGGTGAAGTTGTTAATATGGAGATTCTTGAGGTTAAGAGAAAAAAAAGAATACAGTACTTAATAAGTATTTTTAAATTACGGTAAAACACCGTTTTACTTTTTTTAAATTTTTGTTATAGATATTTTATTACAAAAAAAAGAGGACATAAGCTGTCACTTATGCCCTCCGAATCATTATTCCCATTCAACCATGAAAAAGAATAATAACTATAGTTTAATTATA
>CAZPAM010000047.1:0-20763 GCA_964584595.1 uncultured Candidatus Scalindua sp.
ATGTTTGCAGAGAAAATCAAGGGATATAGGACACAGATAATGGATACGCGTAAGACTGCACCTGGTTGGCGTTACCTCGAAAAATATGCCGTGAGGGTTGGAGGGGGGATAAATCATCGTATGGGATTATACGATCAGATTCTGGTAAAGGATAACCATCTAAAGACCATGGGATTAGAGAAAGAAAATGGTGCTATCAGCAGGCTTGTAAGCAAGGCCAGGGAGCAAATAGAAAATGGAATGCTTATCGAAGTCGAGGTGGAAGATTTATGCCAGATCAAGGACGTGGTGGATGCGGGTGTTGATATGATTTTGTTTGACAATATGGAGCCAACAAAGATAAGAGAAGCCGTTGACATAGTGAAGGAAATCGAAAAGAATCAAGATGCAGGAACAGGTAAGGCCATCCTGACAGAAGCTTCGGGCAATATTACCATTGAAAATGTTGAAGAATATGCGGATGCCGGAGTGGACAGGATTTCGGTTGGCGCAATAACTCACTCGGCCAGGGTACTGGACATATCTTTTGACATAAGCTGAAGATTTTCTTTAAAACCTGTGCCTAAGCACTCCTCATGTAGTCCAGTCCATACACACAGACTAATAATCTACTCCACCCGCAATTCTGTTATATTTTCTTGTTGTAAATACCAAACGTTGTCAAGATGTCGGTTGAGAAATGAGTGTTTAAGACATTAATATAGGCTTGACCGTCATACCTTATTTATGTATATTTCCTGAGCTTATTTACAATATTTGTGATGTTTTGTTAGAAATATACGTTTTTATTTGGAGAAGAGGATGGATACTTACCTGGATGAGCTTGCACCATGGGAAGAGAGAAGTGCGTATTATAATAATATAAAACCTGGCAATAAAATCGTTGAGGTGAAAGAAGCCCTGAAGAAGCAGACGAAAAAAATGATTTCTGCTCAAATTGCCCCGGCAGATTCAATCATTTCAAGTCAGGGAAGAAAAGACGATGTAGTTCATGATATTGAATATGACATAAAAAGTATCGGGCAGGGGATGCGCGGGTTGAAGGCGGCATTTGAGTGGGGAATATCTGATGTTGTCTGGTTAATAGAGAAGGATAGAGAAGATTTGAAGGGAATTATCGCCGCCATTAGTGGGGTTTCTGATAAACAAATTAATACTCTCAGGAACAAAGCGGAAGGTGCTTATGCAGGTGGTAAGATGGATGATGCGCTGGTATATTTTACAGAATTGGAATCACATACTGTAAAGGATTTTTCTGTTTGTATAAGCCTTGGAATAATTTACCTTTTTCATAAGATAGACAGAGAAAAAGCTCTGGAATTTTTTGAAAAAGCCGTAAAAAATGCCGGATCGCAGTTTGCTTATTACGCAAGTTATGCTTTATTATACAAGGCATTAATCAAACGCGATTTTGGCCTCATAGAGGAAGCTGAAGAGTGTACAAGTGAAGCGATTAAGCTTTCGCCTGATTTTGTTGAGGCGATGTATCAGAATGCTCAATATAATGCACTTTTGAACAGGACTGAGAAAGCGGTTCCATTATTAAAGAAGGCCATTAAAGAGGATATCATCTACTGCTTAAAGATTAGTGGTGAACTGGATTTTGACGAGATAAAGCCTGAAATTATTAAATTGTACGGGGAAATCAGGGACGAGGAAAAAGCAGAAGTTAAAGAAAAATTAGAAGCAGAGAAGAAAAGTGTGATTATACTAAATAATGCCGTAAAAGGTATTCAAAAGTTAGGTTATGAAGTACCCAAGGATTCTTCTATTGAATTGTTCCAAAAGAATGAAAAGGGTGAAAACAGTGAAATAGATAAAATGCTGGAAAATAATTCGGTTTTTGATGTACACATAGCCGATATTCTACTTACTCTCTTATCTGCGAAGCTGAAACGAAGAAAGGATCGGTTAAAAAGAAAAAGTAATGAAATACAGATAAATCTTGATAAGCAAATAGAAGAGTTAAGTGCCGAGATGACAGGTAAGAAGAAAAGCGGCCTTGTGCCTTTCCTCATTTATTTTATTTGCGGCCAAATTGTCGCGTTTCCATTTGGGAAGTATATTGGAATACCTATAGGAATATGTATAACAGAAGGGATTCTCTTCTTTATATGTTTGTATGTGAGCGTTATATTGCCTCAGTCAAAATGGAAAGAAATTCATACCAAACAAAATGAAAAAGACAAGCTGCTGCAGGTTATGAGAAAAATATAGATGGATATTTTTGGATTACTCATATCCACTATCTTATTAAGACCGTATGTCTTTGTGTGGTTGGGATTGTATTTCATTGCCGGTGGTTTACAGCTTGGGATGAAGAGAATAATAGTCTTTACCGTCCTGGCTTATGTTATTGCCTTCATTTCTGAGTATAGCTCTACCCGTATTGGAGTACCTTATGGTTACTACTATTATACCGGTGCAACACACGGGAAAGAGTTGTTCATTTCCAATGTCCCGTTTATGGACTCCATTTCATATTCTTTCCTGGGATATTTCAGCTATTCCCTCGCCCTGTTAATGTCTTCTCCTGTCACCAGGAAAGGGTGGAGATTTGAACTGCAAAATCCTCCCTGGTACTCTAAAAAGGTACTCTTTCTTTCTGCAATACTCTTTGTGCTCCAGGATGTATTAATAGACCCTGTGTCTCTCATGGGTTCTGAATGGTTCCTCGGGCAAATATATTACTATCCTGAAGAAGGCGTATACTTTGGTGTACCTTTGTCTAATTTTCTGGGATGGTTTCTGGTAGGGCTTGCAATTATATACTGCTTCCAGAAGTTAGACGGGAAGATGGGGTGGTCTACAGAATATGCCGGAAATGCCCTTATGGGGCCGGTATTTTATTTTATAAATATGATCTTTATTCTGTCGGTAACGTTTTATATCGGTGAATATCTTATAGGAATTATAAGCCTTTTTATATTCAGTATACTGTTTTATCTCACTATACTGAAAGTTCGTCGAGGGCTTTCAATTAGAACAGGTACATAGGTCTTCCTTGGTGGTGTCATTTTCAGGAAGCCCTGCAAGTTTGTATTTTGTCAACAGCATGCAAAACACCTGAAAGTCGTACTATAAAAGCAACTCTTTTTAACCCAACTGTTTTTTTTTCTTGAAACGAAAGTACACTGCTGTTAGCATAAAGTACCTTAATCTGTGCCTACGGTGTTTGGCCTAAAACATAAGAAACACTTGCGCAACAACAAATTATCTCATTTCACAGCTTTTATATCTGGGTTATATTGCTCAGGATATTGACAATAAGAAACGCACAAAAACCATATTCCAGATTTAATAAATAAATGATTCATAGATTTCTATCATAAACGTTATTAATGGAAATCATGTTTTGGTTTTAGCGGCTCATTTTTAAACTAAAAGGAGGGGAAATGTCGTACAGATTCTTTTGTATTTCTTTCATTCTGATTCTAGCAATTTGTACAGGAACGTATGCTGACACGTTAAAACTGGAAGGTTTTGAAGAAAAAATTGATGTAAAGATACTCGAGATGAATGAGGAGTTTGTTCAGGTTGTTGTTCCTCAAAGAGAGATTGGTTCAATGAGTATGAAATCACAGGATGATGATAAATATCCGGATTCAGTCTTCATAAAAGTTGATGACAAAGAAGATAAGGTGATTTGTAAGATTGTGAAAATAACTAAAAAACCCGGAAGTATTACGTTGCAAATTCCCAGAGAGAGGGTTGCTGCAATACAGATAGCCTTTCCGGGCAGTGAGGAGGGTACGGCTGGTAATCAGGGGGATGCAAGTGCACGTAGTGCGCAACCACCTGTAGATGTTGAAAGGTTAATAGGACGGATAAAAGAAGAATTAAGGGATGAGTTTGAAAGAAAGCAGGGGAAAGATGATGTTGCAATTGAAGAGAAAATTAAAGAGGACTTAAGGCTTGAGTTTGAAGATAAAAAGCAAATGGAAGATGCTGCATTTGCGTTAGAGAACTGTGGCAGGGTAACAGGCCGTATGCTTGCTAAAGGCAAGCCTCTTCCGGGGTGTCAGGTAAAAATAATGATGCTGGAGAAATGGGGAATGTTTGGTCAGCCGAAGGAAGGTCGGCAATTAGAAACAGTCACAGATGAGAATGGACGTTATCTTTTTGAAGGAGTACATCCTGGAGGGTACAAATTATACTGGAAACCACCCGGAGAAACTTCCTGGATCAGAACTATTAAGATGGAACCGGAGATCTTTGTAGAGGCAGGAGAGACTTGTCATTTTCGCGATAGAGAGACAAAAGTAAGAACAGTAAATTAACACATTTCATGATCGGCTATACCGGTGACTGCCAATTTAAGATTGCATAGAAGAATTTAAAACAAGGATAGGATAGAAAATGACTATCAAAGCTAAAAGTTTGTTATGGTTCCTGCTTCCTTCTTTTTTAATTGCAACTGTCACTGCGACATTTTGCTATTTCTATATTCACAAAACAATTAAGAAAAACATCTTTGATCAACTGGAAATAGCCGCTGATGAATTAGAGAAACACGTAAATGTCTATTTAGAAGGGAAAAGAGGGAGAATCATTGACTTTAGCTCTGATGGTTTTATCAGAGATTGTACAGAAGAAATAACGTTAAAAAAAGAGAGGATTCAGTATTGTACTGATCGCTTAAATACTCATCTTAGTCTGAACAAGAAACCGCTTGATTCTGATATCCTTGTAGTGTTTGTAGTTGATCTTGATGGTAAAGTATTCAGTTCAACAGAGAATGGCCAGATTGGCAGAGATGTCTCAGATGAAACATGGTTTTCAGAGACAATGAAGAGGGGTTCCTACATAAGCGATATAAAAAGTTCTCCGGATTCTAGACAAAATACATTTTTTGATATAGCAAAACTACTATTGACCAATGATGGCTTGCATACTATAGGCATAATCGCAAATAGGTATAGCGGTAACAGTTTTAAGAAAATTACTAGCAGTAAAATTATAGGGGAATTTGGACAACTAAAACAACTGGAGGGGTTAGGAGAGACTGGAGAGGTGTATATTGTAAACAGAAATAAGTTAATGATTACTGAATCAAGATTCTATAATAATGTCATACTTAAACAGGTTGTTGATACAGAAGGTGTAAGGGGCGCATTCGATAATGAAGTGGGTACGATTGGTATATATACTAACTATACAGGCCGCCAGATACTTGGCGTATCCCGGTATATTGAAAAGATGCATTGGGTTGTACTGGCTGAAAAGGGAATAACTGAAGCTTTCGCTCCACTTGCAAGTTTAAGAAACTTTACTATCATTATGGGGATTGTGGGTATCATGGTTATAGTCGCAGTTGCAATCCTTTTTGCCAAAAAGATAACAAAACCTATAAGTTCATTAGCTTTGGCCGCAGGCGATGTAGCAAATGGCAATTTAAAAGGCATAGAAGGAATTAGGTCCAGAGATGAGATAGGCAACCTGGCAGATTCTTTCAACAAGATGACCATAAACTTGAAAGAGTTCAGGGATGATCTGAGACAGTCTGAAGAAAGATACAGGGGGCTGATTGAGAATGCCACAGAAATTATTTACCAGACAGATCAAAATGGATCTTTTTCGGGCATGAACAAAACAATGTTAGATATACTCGGGTATCTACCTGAAGAGCTTATGGGAATGAAAATAGAAAATATAGTACCTGCAAGTGAGCGCAAGAAGGTAATAAGTCATGTCCAGAAGGTAACTGGAATAGGTAGAGATTCTGTAGAAACAATGTTTCTCTCAAAACAGGGAGAGATAATATATGTTGAAATCAATGCTAACGCCTTGTATGATGCGAGAAATCGTTGCATGGAGATAAGGGCCTTTGTACGTGATATTACAGAAAAAAAGAAGGCAGAGGTAGCAGAAAAGCACGAGAAGGAGTTACAACTATTGTCTTCGCACATAATCTCTATTCAGGAAAAAGAGAGAAGGAGGATCTCCCGAGAACTTCATGATGAGGCAGGGCAAGCGCTCACAGCCATGAAAATTAATATAGAGATGATGGAAAATAATATTCCAGAAAACTCAACAAATATCAAGAAAAGACTTGCCGAAACAAAAGAACTGGTAATACATACCTTACATGAAATACGATTACTTGCATTTGACCTCAGACCTTCTTTGCTTGATCATTTTGGCTCCCTGGCGGCAATAAGAGAATATACAAAAAATTATTCTGAGAGAACTAATATAAACGTACAGGTTCGGGGTGAAAATATTGTTGAAAGATTTTCTCCTGAGATAGACATACTCTTGTATCGCTGTACACAGGAAGCTTTGAACAATGTAATAAAACATTCTGAAGCAACAGATGTTACAATAGACATTATACAGGAGGAGCGGGAAATTCGTATGAGGATAAAAGATAACGGTAAGGGGTTTGATACAAAAGAGCATTTTGATGGAAATATAAATGGTTCAGGTATTGGTTTATTAGGTATGAAGGAAAGAGTGTCTCTCATGAACGGGAGTTTAAGAATACATTCAGAAGAAAACAAAGGTTTCGAATTAGAGATTCTTGTACCTTTTATTAAAACTAATAATGAAAACAGTTTTTCAGAGGTGGCAAAAAATGTCTAATATTAAGGTGTTACTGGTGGATGATCACACTATAGTAAGGCAGGGCTTAAGGGCGCTTCTGGATTCCCAGGAAGATATCGAGGTAGTCGGAGAAGCGGAAGATGGAAGGCAGGCTTTTGAGAAAGCGAAAGAACTGGTTCCGGATGTAGTAGTAATTGATATTACAATGCCAAATCTTAATGGAGTTGAAGCCACACGTCAGATTAAGAAACTGGATTCGGAAATAAAGGTGCTGGTTCTGACGGTGCATGACAACGAAGAGTATGTGCATCAAATCCTTCAAGCAGGAGCCTCCGGATATATACTAAAGGAGTCGGCAGTATCAGAGCTGGTTTCAGCAATAAATGCCGTAAAAAAGGGCGATATATTTTTAAGCCCGTCAATTTCTAAAGTAGTTGTTAAAGATTATATAAGGCATTCTGTGGAAGGGTCAGGGGATTTTGATAGTTTGGACGTACTCACCGGTCGGGAACGTGAAGTATTACAGTTAATTGCTGAAGGCCACACAAACAGGGAAGTTGCCCACCATCTTAAGTTAAGTGTAAAGACTGTTGATGTTCACAGGTCTCACATAATGGAAAAACTTAATATACATGATGTAACAGGTCTCGTAAAATATTCAATTAAAAAAGGACTTATAAAGTTTTAGAAGTAAAAAGCATAATCATATGTGATACTATCTGGGTGTTAGCAAGTAAGCTGAATCCTGACACAAATACATTTCTAAACGCACCTTTCCGTCTTCATTAACCTGTAACCTTGCAATAAAATCGTGAATCCAGATACTCTGATTCAAGTATTTATTATTGCAAACCTGACACATCCAATTTCCAAAAACTACATAAGTTTTTTCTCATGTAGTTTCTTCATCAATTTCATGGCATTGCTTAACGGCAACAACTTTTGACACATCAAATAAGCCTTTTCTTCATGTTATTCTCCCCCACTTTGCCAAGTCTGTCTCTGGTGAAAATCTCAGATTATGTGACTTGAGTGAAGATCACAGAAAAAATTTAAATATTTTCTTTAACTTTGTTGGTACGCTGTATAACCAGCCTAAGTCGTTTATATAATAGTGTTTGCCACAAATAGAGTGTAAATGGTTTTGTGCTATTATGAAAGATCCTGGTAGGAGATTGAGCCTTTGCCTCATTGCATTGCAAAATATTGGTGTCATCTTGTCAAAACAACTAACAGATTTCTACCTTAATTTACCGGTAAAATTATAAAAACCTATAAGGTGTAATAAATGAGCATATAGGGTCAATTACTTATCATCAGTAGTTTTGATATGAGAAATTAATTCGATAAACGCAAAAAAGGTGCATTGTAAAATCTAAACTTTAAAAAAATATGCAAAGATTCTTAATTATCAATCTTCAATAGACCTATAATCTCAAAAGTTCTTACTTATATGCGTTGGTGACACATTGTGTTCTAAATATAGCCTTATCCATTTGCAAATGACAGCTTATACAGATTTGAAGCCATACATTTAAATCGAGACAGATTGTAATCAAACCGGATTCCTTATCTTAACACAAGTGGTAGGCAGTGTTTAACTGGTGGTATTAATGTGTAAAAGTCGTATCGATTTTTTAGTCGGTATCACGTTTGCTAACTTTGGTTACTACTAAACAGGCTTTCGTTAGATATATTTACAACATTTTTATTTCTAGTAATTTTTCTAAAGGGGAGGGGCTATTTATGAAAAAGAGAATTTTATTAGCGGGTTTTTCGGTTTTTGCAATTGTGGGGATGTTATTTGCAATGTTTCCCCAGGATTCACAGGCAATACCGCCATTTGCTAGGAAGTATAAGACTTCTTGTACTACCTGCCACTGGGGTACATTTCCCAAGCTCAATGCATTTGGTAAGGCATTCATGGCTAATGGCCTGAGGATGCCGGGCGGTGGTGAAGAAGTCTTTATAAAGGATGAGCCTGTGCCGATGGGTGCTTCAGCCTGGTCTAAATTGTTCCCAAATGCTGTATGGCCGACTGATATTCCGGGACTGCCGCCTATAGGTGGATTAACTAAGTTTGATCTTACATACAGAAAAGAAAGGCCAACGGACGCTAGAGGCGGTGATGGTGGAAGTCCGACAAGGACTAATGATTTAGTGTTTAATGGTTATGATAAAGTTGAGTTTCTTGCAGCTGCAACTTTTGGTGAGACCCTGTCATATTTCGCCGCTGGTAACTGGCACGATTTGGAAAGAGCTTATCTTAATTATACACCATTTATAAATGGTGAACAGGGACTAGTTAATATTAGATTTGGTAAAATGGATACACGCGTTAATCCCGTGTCCAGCCATCTGAAGCAGATTCGAGCGGATGGCTACCTCTTCGCTATGTTCCCAACGGTAGCGACTGGAAACTTCTTTGGATTTCATCCCAACCAGAGAGGTGTTGAGGTCTGGGGAAGTAAGAATGGCCCCGGTGGTAAAGGAGGTCTTGAATATGCATTCGGTATTGTTAATGGGCATTGGGGAGAAGGTGATGCATACTTCAATGGTACGGGAGACACAGAAACTATTAGAGCTAATATGGATGGTCAGGGAGCAGGTATAGGTAATGAAATCAACAATGGTAAAGACTGGTATGTGACAGTCTCTTACAAGCTATGGGGTATGGGTGTACTTGGTGAAGAGGGTGTTGATGATTCGCTGGTGGCAAAAGAGAACTGGCAGGATAACTCCGTCAGGATAAAGGGTTATTGGTATCATGGTACAACCGGCGCATTCATTGATAATCCACTGGATGGCACAATTGGCAATCCACTGCTTGGTACTGCTTCCGGTCACTTTGATGATGATGCTAATGATTTCGAACGCTATGGTATCGTCCTTGAGGCAAACTATTGGAACCTTGCATTTACAGGTGTGGCATCCTGGATGGAAGATGATATATCCGGCACAATAACATACGCTGCGGCTGATGGCATGCCGCAAGAGACGGGTAGTAATTTTGATACAACTATCTATACAGGTGAGGCCAGCTGGGTTGCCCTTCCATGGGTGATACCTTCCATGAGGGTTGAGAATGTTAATCCTCAATACGACGCGAGAGACATTAAGTCATTTACGAAATATACCTTTGAGACCAGATTGATTGCAAGGGCAAATTTGAATGTTAATATAGGCGCTACATGGGTAAGCACCATGGATGAACAATCAGGTGAAGGTCGAACTGTACCAAGGCTTGATTTTGAGAGAGCGTCAGACGATAGAATCTGGATACAGACAGAACTTGCTTTCTAGGTTAATTTCAATTTTGACAGAGCAGCACGGGTGAGCGGTTAGTCCGTGCGTAATATGTAGACCATTCCTGCGGAGTTATATTGTTACTTCACAGGGTGACTACGATGAATGGACAGAAACCCAGGTCAAACAATAACCTCCCCGTTTTGGTTTTGGCTTGGGTTTCTGTCATTTGCAGAAGGAAAAATTCTTTAAGTAAAAAAACGGGTTATTGTTAATAAATTTTTGTTGATTATGCCTGTTATCATTCGGATTAATAAAGCCCTGGAAGGAGGTCTATTTTTATGAAAAAAATAATTTTAACAATTTTTGCTTTTGCTGCATTAATTCTGCTTACGGGAGATCTGAAGGCGGAAAATGCACAGGAGAAGTTACAAGCTGCCATTGCTGGATTAAAAACAGAGATTAGGTCTGACGTTACGGTGGATAATCCCGGAATCATTACGGGTACAGTACAGTGCAGAAGAGTGAGGCATTCCGGGGGTGCGGTTGTCTATATTGAGAAAGTTGGAGATAACAAATACGATGCACCGACTGAACACGGTATTGTTGACCAGCAGAACTTACTTTTTATACCTCATGTACTAGCTGTTCAGAAAGGCACAACAGTTGATTTTCCAAATAATGATCAGGTAAGGCATAATGTGTTTTCGCCTCCCGATTGCTGCAATCAATTTAATTTAGGAACTTATGATGTTGGTGCATCAAAACCTTTTACGTTTACTGAGTCGTGTGAGGTGCCGCTTCTTTGTAATGTACATGCAGAGATGGCTGCATTCGTGGTAGTATTGGATAATCCGTATTTTGGTGTTACTGCGAAGGATGGGAGCTATACGATTAATAATGTGCCGCCCGGGACGTATAAGCTGAAGACATGGCACGAAAAGCTCAGAACTGAAGAGCAGGATGTAACGGTAGAAGGCGGCAAGACCGTAGAGGCTGACTTTTTATTGAAGAAACGTAAATAGGTTCTATCTGATGTTAAATAATATCTATAAGAGACAGTTCCGTTTTGTTTGACAATGTGTCGACAGAAGATTTGGTAGATTATTTAACAACTGACATTTTGTCAAATGATGATAGGTTTATGATGTAATTGACGGTATACGGTAATTTTGAGTTTTGTGTATCATATAGTATTATAAGGTACTTACAGAAAGAGATACAATGATTAAGTTCCTCCTGGCAATTTGGCATTATACTTGCGAATCCCTAAGGCTCTACTATATAAAAGATGCTTTACATATAATCATAAAGGGGGAAATTTAGAATGAGGACTTTTTTTGTATTCTTTATAACAGTGTTGTTAGTGTCGTTTTGTTGTGTTCCCGGTCTAATGGCTGAGGAGGCAAAGACACTAACAGAAGAACAGGCTAAGGAGGCGCAGAAGAAATTAGCAGAGGCATTAAAGTCGCTGAAAAAAGAGATCAGGACTGAAGTTACAGTAGATAATGGCGGTACAATTACAGGGGCCGTAAAGTGTAAGAGAGTAAGGCATCCTGAAGATGTAGTTGTTTATATTGAAGAAGTGAACGGTAACAACTATCCTGCTCCAGAGGAGAAAGGTATTCTGGATCAGTTAAATTTGACATTTGTTCCTCATGTTATAGCGGTTCAAAAGGGAACATCAATTGATTTCCCTAACAGTGATCTTGTGCGGCACAATCTATTCTCGCCGCCGGAGTGTTGTCAGCAGTTTAACCTGGGTACTTACGATGTTGGTGTTGTGAAGACTATTAAGTTTGATACTGTGTGTGACGTACCCCTTTTATGTAATGTACACGCAGAAATGTCAGGTTTCGTTGTAGTATTAAACAACCCGTATTTTTCTGTTACCGGAAGAGATGGTGTCTTCACGATAGAGAATGTGCCGCCTGGTACCTATAAAGTGAGCGCATGGCATGAGAAGTTGAGAACTGTAACAAAAGACGTAACTGTGGAATCAGGAAAAGCGTCGAATGTTGATTTTAATTTAAAAAAGAAAAAGTGACATAATGAGCAGCCATATTACATCAGAAGAAGAAACCAAGGTAGTAAATCGCAGGAAAGCACTCTATCTGCTTGGTTGGGGCTTTATAGGTGCATTCATGGCCACAGTGGTTGGTGCGTCAGTCAGGTTCTTTTTTCCGCGTATACTTTATGAGCCTCCTACAAAATATAAGGTAGGCTTTCCATTTGAGTATTCTGTTGGGGTTAGCGAGAGGTTTAAAAAACAATTCAGAGTATGGATAGTTAGGGAGGTTGATAAGATATATGTGATCCAGGCCAAATGTACTCATTTGGGTTGTACGCCTAACTGGCTGGCATCCGAGGGGAAATTCAAATGTCCATGCCATGGGAGCGGTTTTACGCCTGATGGTGTAAATATCGAAGGGCCTGCCCCAAGACCTTTAGAGAGGTTTAAGGTTGCATTAACAGATGATGGGCAGATTCTGGTTGATGAGAGCGTGAGGTTCAGGGGCGAACGAAGTGAATGGGGTAAATCAGGTGCATTTCTTTCAGTCTAAATGCCTGTCTGTGTGCCACGACAAGGCGGCCTGTTAATTCTTTTTTATAGTATCCTTTGCAGTGTGTAGCTTTATCTATCATATCCCGTCAAGTGGCGTAGCCAGCTTGTTATGGTATAAACGGTAAGGGGTTGGGAGGTTCGAAATTGAGTAATGGAAAAAATAAGTTAAGTATACGAGATGTACTGGATCTGATAAAGGCAAAAGATATTGCCGGTATAGTTAAAGTAGGCAAGGATTTGATGCTCAATTCTCAGGTATGGCGTTCGTTTTTTCGTCATGGCCTGGAGGATACACCAAAGACAAGGGCGCAGACTGTAATAAGCAATGCTTTTCTACACCTGCATCCTAACAAGGTAAAAAAACATGCTCTAGCATTTAAATTTACATGGTGCATGGGCGGTATCACATTCTTTACTTTCCTTGTTTTAACGATAACCGGTGTTTTCTTGATGTTTTACTATCATCCTAATGTAAGAGATGCCTACTGGGATATGAAGGGGTTGGAATACCATGTGCCTTTTGGCGTGCTTTTGAGGAACCTCCACAGGTGGGGTGCTCATCTGATGGTAATAACCGTGTGGTTTCATATGTTCAGAGTATTTATGACAGGTTCGTATAAACCGCCAAGAGAATTTAATTGGGGGATAGGAGTAGTCCTTCTGGTTTTTACGTTACTTTTGAGTTTTACGGGTTACCTGCTTCCATGGGATCAGTTGGGATTCTGGGCTGTAACAGTCGGTACTAATATGGCTCGAGCTACACCAGGCCTGGGGCATGAGGGTCCTTTTGGTGAGTTGCTTGGTATGACTGCCTATAATGACGTAAGGTTTGCATTATTGGGTGGGTCATTAGTTAGTGGTAATGCGCTCTTAAGGGCATATATATGGCATTGCATAGGTTTGCCTCTTATTGTAAGTGCATTTTTAGTAGTGCATTTCTGGAGAATCCGTAAGGACGGAGGCATTTCGGGCAAACTATAGAGTAATCTGCTTAATATATTGAGCGAGTACATCATAAAAGGAGAATGAAGTGGAAAACCTTTGGCACATAATAAGCAAGCCTGACAATATACCGATAGTTGGTTTGATAATCCTGTTGGTTTACTTTACGTGGATATCATTCAGTCAGGCATTTGAGAATGATCGACTTAGTGAAGAAGGAAAAGATTAATTATAATATTTGAATTATAGAGGAATGATTTAGTGGATTATAAGATCGTTCATGCTGATGAAAGTTGGTTCAGGGAGAACATAAGTTGTCAGAGTGCCTGTCCGGTTAATACACCTGCTTCAAATTATATAGAGAGGCTTCAGGATGGGGATTATGATGGTGCCCTGGGTTTAAACTATATGGCAAACCTGTTCCCTCACATTCTTGGCAGGGTATGTACACATCCATGTGAGAGTGCCTGCCGCAGGGGCAAAATTGATGAACCGGTATCAATTTGTTCGCTTAAGAGGACGGCGGCAGATTTTGCAGACAAAAAATCTCCAAAAAGTTCGATTGCAAAAAAGAGTACAGGAAAGAAGGTAGCCATAATAGGTGCTGGCCCATCCGGGCTTGCAGCCGGTAACGATTTGGCTATAGCGGGACATGATGTTACCATCTTTGAGGCACTTCCTATGGCAGGTGGTATGCTAAGTGTAGGAATTCCTCCCTACAGGTTGCCATGGAATAAGATAGATGATGCAGTTAATTGGGTTAAGGACCTTGGAATAAAACTTAAACTGAAAAGCCCTATAAACAGTTTAGAAAAGTTTGATAAGTTAGTCGAAAAATATGATGCTGTATATATAGCAGCAGGTGCGCACAAATCAGTTGCATTAGATATACCGGGAGAAGAGGACCTGAAAGGAGTCCTGCACGGTATTACATATATGAAGGATATTAACCTTGGAAAGCAGAAGAAGGTGCCATCGAGAGTTGCAGTAGTAGGAGGAGGATTTACTGCAATAGATTGTGCAAGATCGTCCTTAAGGCTGGGTGCGAAAGAGGTCTTTATTATATATAGAAGAACGCTGAAAGAGATGCCTGCAGGTGAGCTTGAAGTAAGCATGGCAGAGGAGGAGGCGATAAAAATACTTTATTTAACATCACCAGTTAGGATATTGGGAGACGTAGGTTCAAATGTAAAGGCGATAGAATGTGTAAAGAATCAATTGGGAGAACCTGATGCGAGTGGCAGAAGGAGGCCGGAGCCTATCCCCGGCAGTGAATTTACACTGCCAGTAGATATGGTGATTGCAGCAATAGGCCAGGCACCGGATGCAAGTTTTATGGCTAAGAAATCAGGTATTAAATTTACAAAATGGGGTACAGTTGTAGTGGATCCCGAGAGTTTTACAACGAGCAAGAAGAGTGTTTTTGCGGGAGGAGATTTCATAACAGGGCCTAGAAACGCTATTGAAGTAATAGCTGATGGCAGAAAGGCGGCCAGGGCCATAGATAAATATTTAAGTGGCGGTAAGGAAAGAAAGTATGAATACACGTTGATGGAAAAAGATCCTGTGAGGAACGTTTCTGGTTATGAGGCCATACCTCGTCAGGTGCAGGATTCGGTTGAAATGGGTGAAAGATGGGATATAGACAAGGAGGTTGAGCTTGGCTTTTCAAAGGAGAATGCCGCTAAAGAGGCTGATAGATGCCTGCTCTGCCACTACAATATTTTCATCGATGCGGACAAATGTGTCCTTTGCGGAGGATGTATAGATATTTGTCCTCAAGATTGCATTATGATGGTTTCCAAGGATAAGATAGAAGCGGAAGGTATGCTTGATGGGGAAGTACCTGATGATTGGGATGCAGTGATGGCCATAGATGAAGAGCAGTGTATAAGATGCGGCCTTTGCGTAAAGCGGTGTCCCGTGGATGCAATAAAGATGCAGAGGTTTTCTTATGCTGAAGCTACAGCATAATTTGTGTTAGTGTTAGGATTGCAATAAACTTTTAGTAATTTTGTGAAGGGAATGTGAAATGCCTGGTAAGAAAGAGACAAATCAGGGAAGGTATCGTGCACTGGCGTTTGTCAAGGGAGAAACGCAGGCGAAGGAGAAGGATTTACATGTGTCCGATGATGAACTCCAAACCTGGCCTTACTTGTTGAGGAAGGAGTTTCTTGCAGCAATAATTGTAATGATAATCTTGATGGTCTGGTCAATTGCACTTGATGCACCGTTAGAGGAACCTTCAGACCCTTCCCTTACACCTAATCCGGCAAAGGCGCCATGGTATTTCCTTGGATTACAGGAGATGCTTGTATATTTTGATCCATGGATAGCAGGGGTAGTCTTCCCTTCGTTGATAGTAATGGGATTAATGGTGATTCCTTACGTTGACATGAATCCCAAGGGTAATGGTTATTATACATACAAGGAGAGAAAGTTTGCGATTTTGACGTTTTGTTTTGGATTCCATGTCCTCTGGATTATGTTGATAATAGTAGGAGTCTTTATGCGTGGGCCCGGCTGGTTGTGGTTTTGGCCATGGCAGGAGTGGGACTCTCATAGAATAGTAGCCGAGACAAATTATGATTTAACGATGTTTATTGGTATAGATTCAAAATCCTTGCTGGGTTCTATCATTGGTGGAGGTGTTGTTAGTATTTATTTCTTCCTGGGTATGACAGTGCCATATCTTTATATGAAGATGAAGAATAGTCCGATACTTGAGAAATTAGGGATCATAAGATATTCGATAGTGGCATTTTTGTTCTTGTCTATGTTGGGTTTACCTATCAAAATGGTTTTAAAATTATTATTTAGCTTAAAATATATATGGGTAACTCCATGGTTTAATATATAAAGCGATAGATTGTTTTAATCATTTCATGAAAAAACAATTCATCCCGGCGGATAAGAGCTTGCCATGTTAATAGGCGGGCTTGATAATTTTGCTGATAAAGCGAAATCATCGCAAGCTGAGAGGTCTCCTTTCCTGCACGAATGTGCAACCACACACTTTTTTCCTCTTCGTAATGACTGAGATTGTCATTCAACTCTAAAATGATAATTACACAGACTGCCATGTAAGCCCGTCAACAGACGTTATATTTTTCAGTATACCCTCCCTTTCCATCCACATGACATTTTACTGTATATGGAGAAAACAAAAATACAGTAACTATTGTATAAACAATTTTATTTTTCCTATTCATATGGTTTTCAGGATTTTAAAAATCATAATACACAAATAGAATTTGTACAATAGTAAGTGAATTTTTGTCTTTTTGTCAAATCAAACATCAAATTTATTTCGGAAAAGACTGGGAAATTCATAATTATAAATAGGTAACAATATTTCAGTTTATAGGTGTTATCCCTTATTGAAGAACAGAATTTTAATTACATTTTATAAAAAAATCTTTCAAAAAAGTTTTATGCCATGTTGCCTGTTTATTAAGAGGATTAAGATAGGCATATACTCTGATTATTGGCAGAACAGTATATTATAATGCATGTATTTTTGGCTTATGATGATAGGTGACACGCTGTCGACAAAACCGGGTATGGTCTTTATGGTAATGACGTTTTGTGTAAATACTAGAGTGGTATATTTATAGTGCTAGATCTGTAGCTAAGTAAAATAAATTTCATATCTTACGATAACAAAACTACTTAGTGGCATTGGTCATTGTTTGTTGAATAAATTTGGTACAGGCTTTGCTTAAGTAGTATAAGGTATAAATAGCGTACCCGTAAGGGTTTAAAGCTATTTTCTTTTAAAGGCATCATGTGTTTTAGGAAGTTTATTTATGAAAAAAGAAGAAGAAAAATCATATGTTCTGATGTATGTGATTTGTGCTGCTATATTAATTCTGGTGCAGGTTTGGGCGGTATGGAATGAAGTTGTGGGTAAAAGAAAGTGGAAGGAGTACCAAAGTAAGTTTTATGCACTGATGGTTGATAATGCCAAAAAAGACTTGGAAGAAGCAAAAAAGAGGTTTGAGAGCCCTGATGTACAAGAAAAATATCAGGTAATAAACGATAAGCTGAAAAAAGCAGAAAATGAGTTCAGGATGTCAGGTAATCAGAATGAGTTCAATAAACTTGAGGACGCTATGCGTGCTGTCAGGAGCAAAGAACTTGTTCCCTTGCAACTGCAACTATCAGACATAAGAAATCAGGTCATGGAAGCTGAATATCTCTACACAAAATACCAGACGGAGGAGTACAGGCTTAAAAAAGAGAAACTGGAAAATGAGTCAAAAAAGTTGTTTGCAATAGTGGAGAAAGTAAATGCAAGGATGTCAGAGATGCAGGAGAAAAAAGTTGCACTCACTTCAGAGACTGAGAAATACAGGAATGAGATAATACCGTTTACTGCGCCTGTCAATAAACTTCAGGAAAAATTGACATTGTTAACAAGAAAGCGTCCGAGTCTACAGGAATATCAGATACATATTCCAGATCTGAATGAGGTTGATCGGTGCAAAAGCTGCCATCTTGGGATTGACAGAGAAGATAGCATTTTAGAAGAACAACCTTTTAAAAAACACCCGGGAAACTACATATTCTTAAAGAATCACCCTCTTAAGGATTTTGGTTGTGCCGTATGTCATGAGGGTCAGGGAAGGGCAACAAACTCAGTAGAAAAAGCGCATGGTGAAGTTGAATATTGGTTGAAACCGATGCTTAGAGGAAGTCTGGCTCAGTCTAGTTGTATTAAGTGTCATGAGAGTACAGAAAACTTACCTGGCGCTTCGTTGATTTCTAAAGGCAAAGATATTTTTATTTCAAAGGGATGTATAGGCTGTCACGATGTAGAGGGCATTGATAATGTGAAGATTGGCCCGCCACTTACTCATATTGGTAGCAAGGTTAGCTATAAATGGTTTGAGACATGGTTGAAAAATCCACGAGATTATTATGAAAAGGCGAGGATGCCCAATTTCATGTTTTCAGATGAGGAAATAAAGAACATTACAGATTTCTTTTTAGACTTGAGTAAGGATGAAAGTGATTTAACGGTTGCCGCTAATCTTGAGGTAGATGAAGATATGTACCAAAAAGGCAGAGCAATCTATAATCAATCAAGGTGTGTTGTCTGTCATCCGATAGAGGACATGGGGGGAGCGATAAAATACGTCTATGCACCAGATCATAGCAAGATCGCCAGTAAAGTCAGCAAGGAATGGTTAACCGATTGGATGAAGGATCCAAAAGCTTATCATCCTGAAACAACGATGCCACGATATAGGTTTAGTGATGAAGAGATAGAGGCGTTGGTGGCGTACATGAGTGGCGAGTTTATAGATTGGGATGCTCTGGAAGAAGAGGAAGAGGAAGGCGAAGAAGCATCGGTTGTGAAAAGGGAGATAGATCCTGAATCTGTTGAAAAGGGCAGGATACTGGTAAGAGATTATGGTTGTTTTGGTTGTCATGAGATTAAGGGTTTTGAGAATGAGAGCAAAATAGGGGTTGAACTTACGAGTTTTGGCGCTAAGGATGTACATTTTCTGGATTTCGGAGTGGTTAAGAATATAGAAAAAAGCTGGCTGAGCTGGACAACTGCAAAACTGGAAAATCCCCGCCAATTTAGAGAGGGGATCAGTAGAATGCCTAAATTTAGTCTTGAGGATGAGGAATTAGATGCATTATTATGTTTGTTGACCAGTTTCAAGGAGCGAACAATACCCGTTAAATATTTTGTAAAATCGTCAGCGGCCTATGAATATGAACCACAGGGAGAATTCGGAAAGCTTGTTAAAGATTTAAATTGCCTCGTCTGTCATCGTATAAACGACGTGGGAGGTTCATTTGCACCGGACCTTACCTTTGAAGGTAGTCGGGTAACAGAGGAATGGCTTAAGGACTTCCTGGCGGCACCTGACATTCTCAGGCCGCTCTCAAAGCAGATGCCTAAATTTAATCTTACTGAAGAGGAGGTTGAAGTTATTACGGACTATATAAAACTTGCTCTGGTTGATGATGAGGTGGTTGCCGGGGAGGAATTGGGTGAAATTACGAGTAACGATGTGGCACAAGGCAAGAAAATATACAATGAGAAGGGATGCCAGTCATGCCACCAGATTGGTCTGGAAGGAGGAGCTCTTGGCCCCAATCTCAGTGTAGTTGGCGATAGATTAACTCCGGACTATATATACATGCACTTAAAAGATCCTCAGAAGTGGGGTTCTTCAAACGTAGCGCCAAACTACAACTTAGATGATGATGAGCTTAAATATCTTACCAGATACTTATCAGATCTTAGGGCTAAAAAGCTAGGATTCTTATGGAAACATACAAATATAAATTGATTCGAAAAAAGTTTGGCAAAAGCATTTGCTTTGTACTTACAATATTGCTGTTTTATGCCTATATGCCTTTAGTATATTCAGAAGAGCCGGCAGATCGTGGAGGAATAGAATTTGTTAAATCTGAAGCACATGTTATGGAGCTGAAGACTACAGAAAAATTTGAGGTCCGTAATGGCAGAATTATTTATCTTGAATATTGCGCTCCATGTCACGGAGAGACTGGTAAGGGTAACGGTAATTATTACGCAACTGGTCTTGAACCGAGGCCAAGTAATTTTACCGAACCCAAGTTTGCTGCACAGGTAAAGGATGACTATCTTTTTGATTCTATTTGGAAAGGTACGGCAGCGTCTGGAAAAAGCCCTTACTGTCCGCCATGGGGGGGTACGCTAAAAGAAGAAGAGAAGGTCAGAAACATCATTTCTTTCTTAAGAACTTTGGCTTTATGTGACCAGCCGGTAAAAGCTAAACTACCCGATAAAAAGTGAGACACTTATATTATGTCTTCACATTTGATGCATAAATTACATATTGGTGTTATTAATTCCCTTGCTTTCCTTCCTTTTTAGTTTTATTCATTTCTATCGCTTACATGCGACAGGTACTTCTGGAATTTGTTAATAATTTCGGTGTTTTTTACATTCCTTTCAGCAAGAAAATCCTTGATGTCATCAATAACCTCTTTTTTCTTTTTGTTCTTTGTTTTTGCCTTTGCCGTATCAAATGCTTCCATATCGAGTTCGTCAAACCCCAGCTTATTCATCCTCCTGGATGCGAACTGCATAGACTCATCCCTTATCTCCGACAGAAACGTTGAGGTTATCAACTTGTATCCTTTTTCCTTTGCACGCTTTTCCATAAGCTTATAAATTCCCGGTCTTACAAAATCGGGGGCATTTTTTACACGTTCTTGTGCCTCGGTCTCCCATTCAATCTTTCCGTTTTTGGCGGCTTTCTTTTTAAGCAGATTCATAAACGGGAACATGGCCTTCTTGTCTACTGCCATTTTCTCCTTTGCTTCCTTCATTATATCTGGCGTAATCTCAGAATATCCTTTTTCCCTTGCATATTGCTCTACTCGTTTTATTACCATTCCTTTTCCAAAGGAAGGTACTTTGCCCAGCCTTTTCTTTGCGTCTTCACTCCATG
>CAZPAM010000048.1:0-19552 GCA_964584595.1 uncultured Candidatus Scalindua sp.
TTAATGTAAGAAATGTGAAAAGTACTATAAGAGATGTTACTGAAGCTGTGATGAGAAGGATTGTAGGTGACAGGTCTATTGATGAGGTACTAACTATAGGAAGAAGGAAGATAGAAGAAGTCGCAGAGGCAGAAATAGAAACAGTACTTGATTCATATGGCTGCGGAATTGATGTGCAGGCGGTAAACCTGAAAGGCGTTAATCCACCTGGGCAGGTTAAGGATGCCTTTGATGCCGTTAACAAGGCTGTGCAGATGAGGGATCAAATTACAAATGAAGCTGAGGGAAAGAGGAACAAGGTCATACCGGCTGCAATGGGAAAGAAGGATCAGGCAATTCGTGAGGCAGAAGGATATAAGATAAAGAGGATAAATGAGGCAACTGGAGATACAAAGGCGTTTCTTGCCGTTTGGAAAGAGTATGAGAAGGCAAGAGACGTAACCAGGAGAAGGCTTTATCTTGAAACAATGTCGAGGGTGATACCAAAATGTAAAGATATATATATAATAGACGAAGACCAGAAAGGGATTCTGCCATTACTCAATCT
The DNA here is from genome assembly GCA_964584595.1 of uncultured Candidatus Scalindua sp. Classification (GTDB taxonomy): domain Bacteria; phylum Planctomycetota; class Brocadiia; order Brocadiales; family Scalinduaceae; genus Scalindua. The sequence continues at coordinate 548 of CAZPAM010000048.1, forward strand.
GGGAGAAAGTCAGGTGGTGAAATGAAGCAAACAGCACAAGTATTCATTATAATAGCCATAATAGCCGTAGTGGCAATAATTATAGTAGCCAGCAACTCTTTTTATGTGGTTGACATTAAATCACAAGGTGTGGTTACTCAATTTGGCAGGCCGGTCAAGGTTGTAACGGAACCCGGGTTAAACGTAAAAACACCTTTTGTTCAAAAAGTAAGATACTTTGAAAAGAGGATAATCGAGTGGGATGGAGAGCCAAGTGATATCTTAACGAGAGATAAGGAAAATATCGGTATAAATACATGGGCTCGTTGGAGAATAATTGAACCACTAAAATTTTATACCTCATTAGGAACTGAAGACAGAGGGCAGGGCGTATTGGATGAGGTTATTGAATCTGCAGTAAAGAACATAGTAAGTTCATATCCCTTAAATGAGGTTCTCAGGAATTCTAATCGGAAGCTTGAATACACAACAGTAGAGTTGGAAAAGGCGGAAGTAGACAAGAATGTGAAAGTTGATAAGGGCAGGCATAGCCTGGTCAAAGAAATAAATGAAATGGCTAATAAAGAGCTAAGTGAGAGATATGGCATGGAACTGGTTGATGTCAGGATAAAGCACATTAATTATGTTCCGGCAGTTATACCTAAAATATTCGACAGGATGCGCTCAGAAAGGATCAGAATTGCCAGTAAATACGAATCTGAGGGTAGGAGGGAAGAGGCACAAATATTAGGGTATATGAAAAAGGAGCTGGAGAAGATAGAATCCGAAGGCTATAAGATTGCAACAGAGACGAGGGGTGAGGCGGATGCTGAGGCAGTCAGAATATATGCGGATGCATATAAGAAAGCTCCAGAATTCTATTCTTTTACAAAGACTCTTGAAACATATGAAAAGACATTTAGCAAAGGCACTCGTTTGTATTTAAGTACTGACAGCGGTTACTATCAGTATTTAAAGGGTTATGTCGGAAGAGAGGAACCTCCTGGTATTTTATCCGGTCCGTAAGTGAGAGATCAGGTGTTGATCAATATTAGTAACAATTCTACGAAGTTAAAGAGTGAGTAGGAAAATATGTTGTATTTTTTCTAAACTGGACGAATAACGGGTCTGGTAGCATCTCACACTTACCCCTTACATTAAGTTGTGTTAGTAAACTGCTATTTTAAATATATCAAATCGCTAATATTATTACAGTCCTCATTAGTATGAACGTAAACTGTCTTCCTTTGATAGAGATTTATGCATTCAAAACCTCACTTTGTTTATGAAAATAAAACGGTTTTCATTTATTTTCTAACGATATCCGGTATAATACACCTCATCTTTGTCTTTTCCTCTTCCAGTGTAAGCCATCTTCTGAAACCTTTACATGGCTTCGGTGATAATGCTTCGAAGAAGAGGAGTTATGTAATCGAGATAGATCTTGGATCAGAAAAGGAAAAAGAAAAGAGTATTCAAGACGAAGAAGAGCTAAAGGAAGAGACAGGAGCGGATGATGAAGATTTCCCGGAAGAGAAGAGACAGCTTTTTGTAGATACACCTGAAAATGCTATAGACGAGGAGACTCAAGCGGATACTAATAAAATAGGAGAAAAAGGGTCTATCGCAAGAGATATGTATACAGGGGAAGATAATGTAAATGATAAACCAAGATTAGAGAGTGATGTTGATTTTCCCGGAGAGGTACCCGAAGAACTTGCCTCTGCTGCATTTCAAGAATCAGGTCTTCCTGTAGAAGCCAGTTACGGTGAATCTTCTGAAGATGTGGTGGAGGATATAGCCCAACCAATATTTGAGGAGGTTACAGTCGATAGCTTGACTGAAGTGTCTGAAGTGAGCGATGGTGAAGAGCCTCCTGTTGATAATGAAATTGAGCCATTTGAGGAAATGCAGAATGAGCCTGTCGTACAAGATGTTGAAGAAGGGGATATTGATAGAATAGAGTCTGCAGCACTGGAGTCAGACGTAGTTATCATTGAACCAGAACCTTTGGAGAATATGGAAGATGAAGTTGCTGTTGTGGAAGAAGAAACAGAAAAAATAATCGAACCTGTCGAAGAATATATAGAAACAGCTTCAATTCCTAAGGATATGATGAAAGAGATAATCGAAGACAGTAAAGAGAGTATTGCAGACAAAGTTCAAAATAATATTACAGCTTCTGAGCCTCAGACATACAACATACCTGCCGGAGATGATGCACCTTTCTTTGAAGATAAAATATCAAATTCAGCAATTACCGGTGCAGAATCTTTTAATATAAAAAAGCATGAATACGCTCCTTATTATAAACACATAAAGGATAAAATAAGATTATACTGGTTATTGCAATTCGGTACAGATGCTTCAATAAACCAGGAAACAAATGATTTCAAACCTGTGGTTGTGACATTTAAAGCACTTCCTTCTGGCAAGATAACCGATGTGAAAATTGTAGATTCGGCAGGAAATGAACTTTTAGCGTCTAAAGTACAATCATCAATTCAAAATACTCCATTAGATAAATTTCCGGAATATATTGATGAAAAGTTTATAAATGTTAAATTTAGTTACTATTTCTTTTAAGGTGGAGGCAAAACATTGGAATGGTTAATGGGCGGAGGCCCTATAATGGTACCTTTGTTTATTTGTTCTGTCCTGGCGCTTGCCGTTATTCTGGAGCGTACTATAAGCCTTAGGAGGGGCAGAGTTATAAAGCAGGAACTGATCTACATAATTTATGTGATTAAGAATCCAAAGGATATCCAGGAAGTAGCTAAGAGATGCGATATTATAAAAGGGCCGTTTTCCAATATAATTAAACGTACAATCTCTAATACCCATTTGTCAAGAGAGGAAAAGGTGCTGGATATTCAGGCGGCGGGAAGGCAGGAGGCCAGAAACCTGGAGAGAATGCTAATAGTTCTGGAGGTTATTACGGCTATTGCTCCGCTACTTGGATTACTTGGTACAGTACTCGGCATGAGCCAGGTTTTTGACGTAATATCAGAAGTGGGATTGGGACAGACGAAGGCTTTTTCCGGTGGGATAGCACAGGCCCTCAGGACTACTATAATTGGATTGGGGGTAGCAATACCGTCTTTAATAGCATACAGTAGTTTTGATAGGAAAGTTGATAATCTGGTACTAGAGATGGAGAAATACTCAATGTTACTCTTGAATAAGATTTATTCTACAAGGAAAACAGGGAGTAGCAAGAGTTCTGAGAAGGAATAACTATGCAATTTCGCGTAAAACGATACATAAAACCGGTGATAAATATTGCTTCTTTAGTGGATGTGCTTTTTTTGCTTTTAATCTTCTTTATGGTTACCTCTGCATTTGTAGAACAACCGAATATTAAATTGGAATTACCTTCTACCAAACATTCCGAGGTAAGTAAGATGAATAATATGGTATTATCCATAGCTCGTGATGGAAAATTATTTTTACAAGATAGGCTGGTTGATAAAAAAAGCCTCGAAAAAGAACTCAGAAGAGTAATTTTGGATACTGGGGACGAGGTGCTGGTGTTGAAGGCTGACAAATTTGTGCCTTACGGAGTGGTGATTGATATTATGGATACCGTTAAAGGAGCGGGTTTTAGAAAGGTAATTGCCCCAACGATTATGGAAGAAGAACCAGTGGAATAGTAACAATAAATAACAGGAAGGAGTAAGTAATTTGTTAAGTAGTAACTTTAAGGATCTAATTGGGATAATGGAAAAGCTCAGGAGTGACGAAGGATGTCCCTGGGACAAGGAGCAGACGCACGAGTCGCTGAAATCCTGTTTAATTGAGGAGGTTTATGAAATAGTTGATGCAGTAGACTCAAGAGATCCGGAGCAGCTAAAAGAAGAACTGGCAGACCTGTTCTTTCTGATTATATTTTATTGTAAAATAGCCGATGACAGTAATAACTTTGATGTTAATAATGTCCTGGAAGTTTGCATAGATAAGATGACAAGAAGGCACCCTCATGTTTTTGGTGATAAAACGGTTGATGATGCAAGCGAGGCCTTGTCCCAATGGAATGAAATAAAGAAACAAGAGGCAGATGCAAAGCAAGGCAGCAATACTAATAAGAATAAATCAATCGTGGATAATGTTCCAAAACATATGCCGGCTCTACAGAAGGCACAAAAGATTCAGAAGAAAGTTGCACGAGTGGGTTTTGATTGGGAAGTAATTGAGGATGTTATAGCAAAGGTTCATGAAGAGTTAGAGGAGGTCAAGGATGCAATCAATAATAAAGAAAGAGAGCAGATAGCTGAAGAGATTGGTGATTTACTGTTTGCGACAGTGAACCTTTCGAGATTTCTTAAACTGGATTCGGAGGATTTATTACGGAAAAGCATATCCAAATTTATTGGTAGGTTTAAGAAGGTAGAGATGCAAATTGCTGGCTCAGGGAAAAATATAGAAGAATGTTCTGTAAAAGAATTAGATGATATCTGGAACAAAATTAAGACTTAGATGTTAATCATGGCTTGTGTAGCCGTTTTTCAAAAAAGATAAAATCGCTTGTTCGTATTAACCGCATAATTTTGTTGACTTTCTGGGGGATACTGCAATATAATCCGCTTCAAGCAGGGGAGGTTATATGTTGTCCTGGCTGCTATCTGGATTGGCTAAAACTCTGCACAATTACCATTTTTTTGATTGAATATGATAAGTCTTGGTTGTGTAATGTATTAGGAGAGATTGTTTTTTTCCTCACGGCAGATTTACGCCAGAATCCTCAAAGGTTCAAAATAGTAGTATAATTAGTAAATATGTAGTAAGTTGTTTTGTACATGAATGTTACATGTGGCACCTTTTGTTGTTTCTGTGTTTTGGTATATCCGTTGCTTAACTGACTCTATTGAGTTTGTTTTTTGTACGTTTAATATTTATAAAAATTTCTAATATAAGATTATTATAAACTTTATCTTACGTACGCATGCTAATGGATATGCAAATTCCTAAAATATCTATCCGCAAGAAATATACCTTCCATAAATTATTGTCATTAGCAGCTATATCTATCCCGATAGAAAACGACAATTCTTCTTTTGTTGTAATTGTTGAAGGATGATTTGTTAATATGCAAAAAAATTTTATCAGACAGTACGTTTTAGTTTACTTTACTTCTAACAAAAGAAACAAGAAATAGAAAGGAGGGAAGTACATGCATTTTAAACCAAAAAATGTAATGTGGCTTCTGTTGGTTGCAGTTGCTGCTGTTTTTCTATGCTTTGGTATGTCAGAGGCAGCAGATCCCACAGGTGACAAGACTTTTGCGTTGGACGTCAGGGGCATTAACATGTCCAATAACTTTACGTGGATTTGTGTATGTGGTTTTGTGATATGGTTCATGCAGGTAGGTTTTGCACTGTTAGGCGGTTTGTTACCAGCCAAGAATATGCTCAGCTACATGACACACTGCTTTATAGCCACAACACTCGGTGTGATTATATACTGGTTCGTTGGCTTTGGAGTGATGTTTGGTGGATTTGAGTTCCTGGGGCATCATATAGGAAAAGGCAATGCCTTTATGGGCCAGAGTGGTTTTATGCTTCTGGGTGAGGCATACGACGTTAGGACAATATTATTGTTTATATTTATGGCATGTGTAGCGACATTTATAGGCAGTATAATTGCCGGTGCGATTGCTGAGAGAATGAAACTTTGTTCCTATGTTCTTATGTTATTCTTCGTATATATCTTCATTTATCCTGTATATGGACATTGGGTATGGGGAGAAGGATGGCTGTGGAACCTGCCATATGGTGCTGGAGTAAGAGACTTTGCAGGATCAGGAGTGGTTCATGCAATTGGCGGAACTATCGGCTTCGTTGGTGCATGCTTTCTAGGACCAAGAGCTGGTAAGTATAATGAGGATGGATCATCTAATTCCATACCAGGCCATAATGTAGGATATATGATTCTTGGAACAATACTCCTTGCATTCGGCTGGTTGTTTTATGATGCCGGAAGTACGTTGGCAGCAGGCGACTTGAGGATGTCTATAGTAGCTGCAAATACGTGTCTTGCAGGTTCTATTGGAGCTGTGACTGTTCTCTTTCTTACTTACCTGTTATCTGGCCATACTGATGTTGGTGAAGCATGTAATGGTGCTCTGGCCGGTTTTGTTGCGATTTCAGCACCATGTGCATATGTTGCACCTTGGGCAGCAGTTGTAATAGGATTCCTGGGTGCTGTATTGTATCTGATTTCTTTCTGGATTATTGGAAGTAAACTTAAAGTTGATGATCCGCTTGGTGCATGTTCTGTTCATGGTGCCAATGGATTCTGGGGGCTGATTGCCCTGGGTATCTTTGCTGATGGTTCGTATGGCGGAGTTTACGGTGTGATAACCGGACATTACGGACAGTTGGCTTCACAGCTTATTGCTGCCGCAGTTGCATTTGCATGGGCTGGTGGATTGGCATTTATTCTGTTTAAATTGATTGGCGGTAAAAATAATAGCCATTCAAAGATGAGGGTGTCTGAGGATGCTGAGAAAGAGGGGCTTGACGTACACATTCATGGTACGGCATGTTATCCTGAGCAACCATAAGATGTAAACGCTCGTTACGTTGCTTCAGCAGAAAACGTAGTAAAGTAATCTCTAGTTATTAAACTTCTGTGCCCACCGAAATTGTGAGGTAGGTAGTCGCCCGTCAGTAGTGGCGGGCGACTACAACAGATTTTATATGAATATGTAGAGACAATCCAAACATACATACCTGAAAAGAATTAATTCACCATATAATTGCGTGAAGTATTTGAAGATGCCAGCTCGTGTTGTGTGAAAAGAGGTTTAAATTGGCTAAAATTTCATATTTTTGTCAATTTTCTACCTGCCAGTTATAAGTACAATTGTAGTAACGGTATAGATGTGGCGGATTTCTAGTGGCAGATATGCACCACATTTTGTCTGTTATAAATGATGGCTTATATCATAACAATATGTTGTAAGTAGTTGATATAGCGTGAAATATAACAGTTGATTTTTAATATGGTTTATGGTATATGCATTGCGATATTAAGCAACAAATAGTGACTTCTGATCTTTGTTGATATCTTTGAAGATTTCATTTATTATTCTGCGAAACGTTTAACGCCTATTTATACAATGCAGCTTAATAACATAGACTTGCAAACTAATACATGTTCGTATATTGAATCCTCGCCAATATTATCTGCTTTAGAAGGTAATAATGGACTCTTTTTTACGGGGCAAAACGGTATACTTACAAGCAACAGTAACAGGGGTGCAAGAGACTTTTGTTTACTGCTGGTGGTCTGTATACATTGTTTTTGTTTACCAATATTTTCTTTTGTTACAAATATTTTTCGTGGATTTGGTGCAAGTATTGGAAATGAACGTAGTGACAGGACATGTTTTGAATATATAGAAAATGTTGCTTTTAAGGAGAATAAAGACTTTCTTTTTAAACTGCTTTTTGCATTTAGAGATCAAGTACAATATAATATCTTAACTAGAGATATATACCATATGGCCGTGAAGTAATAGCTAAACTATTGTTTCACGGTTTTTTTGTTGCTTACTTTTTGAAAGTTGTTAGGTGTTGAAGAATTTAGACAAAGTATATTAGTCATATTTCTATGTGCCCAACTGCGTCCTTAGCCTCTGGACGGGCAGTTCGGGTAGGTATTCAGTATGCAGAGAAGAGGCAAAAGTTATTGACTGCAAGAAGGGGGGTGCTATATATAACGATAGTTATGCAGGAAATTTATTTTTTTTTATTATTTTATGGTTTATAGGAGGTGGCTGTAATGAAAAAAGTTGAAGCAATTATCAGGGATGAAAAACTGAGTGCTGCAAAGGAAGCTCTAAAAGCCCTGGGAGTAGCTGGTATGACGGTTACAGAGGTTAAGGGTCACGGTACACAGAAGGGTATTACGGAAGTTTATCGTGGTAGGCAGTATGCTGTAGATTTGCTGCCCAAGATTAAGATAGAAGCGGTTGTTGATGATAAAGATGTAAAGAAGGTAACTGATGCTATTTGTGAGGTTTCCAGAACCGGCAGCATTGGGGATGGGAAAATATTTGTGACTAGTGTAGAAGATATTATAAGAATAAGGACAGGGGAGTCAGGAGAAAAAGCAATTTAAATATTTTTCATTTCATATGGATCATATGATAATGAGAATTAACTTTTTACGTATTTGCATAAATATGTAAATGTTTGTTAGCAAAAGGAGGTTACGCGAATGAGAAAATTTAGTTACGTTTTCATCTTGATGTTTGTTCTAATGATGGTTTCATCCCAAATGGCATGGGCAGACGAGGCTGCGCTTGACACAGGTGATAATGCTTGGATACTTACATGTTCAGCACTGGTACTCCTTATGACACCCGGCCTGGCATTCTTTTATGGCGGTATGTCTTCCGTTAAAAATATAAATAATATGATTATGATGGTCTTCTTGTGTATGGCCATCATCAGTGTTCAGTGGGTTTTCTGGGGCTACAGCTTATCTTTTGCTGAAGGGAACTGGATGATTGGAGGCCTTGCAACTGTAGGTCTGCATGGTATAACGCCAGATTCGCTCTCGGGTACTTTATCTGAATACACCTTTGTTGCGTTCCAGGCGACGTTTGCTATTATTACTGTAGGTCTTATATTAGGAGCCGTTGAGGGGCGCATGAAGTTTGGCGCATGCATGCTGTTTATACCTCTCTGGGCGACAGCCTGTTATGACCCAGTTTGTCATTGGGCATGGGGTGGTGGATGGCTTGGTACCTGGGGAGTTCTGGACTTTGCCGGTGGAACTGTGGTACACATTAACTCAGCAGCTGCTGCACTTGCTCTTTGCTTAGTGCTTGGGAGACGTAAAAGTGCAAATATAAGGCCACCTGCAAATGTTCCAATGATAGCCCTTGGAGCTGGATTGCTGTGGTTTGGCTGGTTTGGTTTTAATGCAGGCAGTGAGTTGGCGGCTGATGGTAGATCTGCATTTGCGTGGGTGATAACGAATAGTGCGGCTGCAACTGCTGCATTTACGTGGGTAGTATGCGAATGGATTCATCGTGGAAAGCCTTCATTATTAGGCCTGGCTTCCGGAGCAGTTGCAGGTCTAGTTGCCATAACTCCGGCGTCCGGTTTTGTTGGACCTCTGGGTGCTATACAGATAGGTATTATGGCCGGAGTAGGCTGCTACTTTGCTTGTGTAAAGATGAAAGCTGCTTTTGGATATGATGATGCACTGGACGTTGTAGGAGTACACGGAATTGGTGGAACGATAGGTGCATTTGCTACTGGACTTTATTGTACCAAGATGGTAATGGGTCCTGATGGTGTTGATGGTTTCTTTATTGGATGGGGTGCTGAAGGCCTGGGACAATTGGCTAAGCAATGTATAGGATTCCTGGCGACATGGGCTTATGCATTCCCTGTAACCTTAATTATTGCATATGTTGTTAAAGCTACTGTAGGATTAAGGACCTCAGACGAAGATGAAAATAAAGGACTGGATATTACTCAACACGGAGAATCGGCTTATCACTTAGAATTAGAAGCCGTAAGTACAGTAAGGGAATAAGTGTATCCCTGGTTAAGGTATTAATGTTTAATGTCCTGACACTTGCTTGGTCTGTTAGTAAAAGCGAGATGTAGGGTGTAGTTAGTGGGGCGTTGACTATTCTTTTATGATAGTCAATGCCCCTTTTTTTATCAAGACACAAAAAATATAGTAAGATAATATTGCCTTTTCTTAGTGTCTTTGTATCTTGGTGGCTATTTAGTTTCTTGAAGAGGTTTAAACCCTCTCAGGTTATAATTGCAGACAGGGCATCTTCTTATGAAGAGATACATTACCAGCAGAAAGACCAGCCATAACCCCGCAGTGAATAATACAAGTACTATATCTCCGGGATCTAATTTATGAAGCCTCTTTGGAATGACAAGTTTTTCGCAATATGGGCAAAAAGTTCTTCTTGGATGTTTTGCAAACGAGAATAATCCGCTCTCAATCTGAATATCTGTTGGTTTGGAATGTGCAAGTTTAAACTGTTTAAGTTTGTTGTAAATTAGATTGTACTTTCCTGCGATGATGAGTTCTATGCGAAATCCCTTTGGAGGTTTTAGATCGTAATATTTGTTTGTGAGAAATTGTTCCGGGTCTCTGAATATCTCCCTGGCGAGGTATAGCTTTTTTCCAATGTTGTCTGCAAACATGAGTGTTTATTTGAGAGTGGAGTAATTTATCATATAGTTGAGATCTGCCTGCCTGGGTTAGTAGGAATGCATATTGTACTAAACTAGTTTACACAACACTTGCAAGTTCGTCTTTTAGTTTCTCTGCTGACGGTATCCTGCTTGATGGGTCCTCCTCAAGGAGTCCTAAAATTATTCCATTCAATTTTTGCGGAATTGCACTGTTAATCTCGATTGGTTGCTGGGGTGTTTCTGCACGTATTTTACCTGTTAATACTTCGTACATTATCAATCCAATTGTATATAAATCGGTTCTACCATCAATCTTCACCTGTTTTAGGATTGCCTTTTCACCTTTTGCATCTGTAGCACCTTTCAATAAGTTGCTCATCTGCTTTTGTTCAGGAGATGCGTATTCTATAGTTACACCTTTTATAAGTTCTCCCGTTTTGATGGCTAGTTCTAAATCAATAAGCCCAATTGTACCTGTGCTGGGATTGAGAATAAGATGACCCGGTTTAATGTCTGCATGGACATATCCCTTTTTATGTAGATATTGTAAGGGTTCGACGACACTTAGAACATATTTGATTACATTTTCCATTTCATGTGAATCTGGCACTCCCTTCTGCTTGTAAAACTCTACTAAGTCCTCACCTTCAAAATTCTGTAAGACAATAAAGTGTTCATTCAAAACTAATTTGTCGTTTTCGAATAATTCAGTCCATCCAAAATCATGTCTCTTTGGAATCTGTGGATGAGAGAATTTCTTAAGTACAGTATACTCACTTTCATAACTGTAAGAAGGCGAATACTTCATTCCCCATTCACCATTTCCAGGTTCAGATAAAATAGCATAATTTGCCCTGTGACCTGGTCTGTATTTAAAGCTTTCAAATTGATATTTTCCTAATTTAAACATGCTTTCTCTCCTTAAAGCCTATTTCTATCTAAAAACTAAGCTCGAACAATATTTTTTATTAGCAATTCATTACTCTTTCTTTTTGTATTTTTCATGGCAATTGTCACATGTTTGTTGCAATTTTTCGTACTCTATGTTCAAGCTGACCATCTCCCTTGATTCAGCTGCCTCAACCACTGCAAGCGATTGGAAATGAAAAGTGGTATCAAACAGGATAAAATCTTTTGGTAATTCTACTTTTTTCTTACCCGTAAAGAGTAATGGGGAAGTATTCTTCAGCAACATGGCGTATTTACATATATCATCCCAGTTCTGACTTTCAATTGACTCTGCCAATGCATCGTCATATTCATCAAGAGATTTCATATGCATTCTGAATTTAGACGCACTGTCGTAAATAGTATTGTCTACTATGTCCGGAACTGTCACTCTCCCTTCTTCATCTTCCTTTTTAATCTTCTTTTTGTCCTTGTCTACAGAAAGCATAAAAAGCGGTACAAGTACCATTATCAAGACTACGATGATCCAAAACCCTTTCATGTTTTCATTTAATCCTTAATTATGGAAATAGACAATTGCGCTTGTAGCGAATACATTGTGTTTAGTTCACTGTGTTTGAGAGAGAGAAAAAAATATACGATAATTTCAGGAAAAATTACAAGCGTCTAAATATCATCGAAGAAACCTCCCTCAGTTGAGTCACCTAAATGCCTATCACCTGAATGAATATGTATTGCATTATCTATAGGAAGTATATATATTCTCCCATCAGCTCCCTGACCAGTCTTAGTAACATTTCTTATGGTTTCTATGATACTGTCGACCCTGTAATCTGGTACAACAAATTCTAATTCTACTCTCTTAACGGCATCTACCCTTTGCTGATAGATTTTTCCTCGATAGACTTGCTTAACAGTCTTTTTCTGTTCTCCATACCCAGCGGCCTGTTTGGTCGAGATACCATGATATCCTCTGCGTGTTAATACATCCTTAAGGTCTAATACTCTTTCAGGTCTTAGAATTACCTTGATAAGTTTCATAATAGATCCCCTCCGATCTTTTATAAATATCTATTATAATGTATTGGATTTCTTGTTGTTTTCATCCTCCTTTCATTTTATCGGTCATTGAGAAAAATAGAGACTACACGGATTATTATATTATTCTCCTGGTAAACTCTTTTCTTTATCCATCTGTTTCTTGGCAGTAAAGATTTCATCGCCCCTTACAATATACGCCTGATTATTCTTGAATTTCTTGTGAAAAAAGCTCTTGCGACTGTTTATGTGTTCATCTAATGACGGTTTGTCATCAAATGTTTCGTAGAAAAGCCCCTTTTTCTCACACACTATTAAAAAATACATATTTTACTATTTTCGACTCTTTCATCTAAGATACAGTAAGTGAAAGTACTCTCATGATATTGGTGTAAATATAAGTCATCATGTTCCTGTAGGTCAATTGAAACCCGGGTAACATGAAATGCCGTGTTCGTAATTATCAATACCTGTGTTTTCTTCGCTGACCGGTACTCTGAGGCCAACTGTCTTTCTTAATATATAGAATAACAGATAACCAAGGCCAAGAGTCCAGATCATTAATACAATACATCCGATAAATTGAGATAATAATTGCCACCCTGATCCTGTTATTAATCCCCGAACACCATGATAAGAACCATCGGCAAATATCCCCACTGAGAGTAATCCCCACAGTCCGTTTGCCCCGTGCACAGAGATTGCTCCGACCGGATCATCAATTCTAAGTTTAATCTCTATAAAGTATAGGCTTACCTTCAATATGATGATGGCAATTAAGCCTATAACCACTGCCGCCCAGTGTGGCACATAGGCACCTGAGGCCGTAATCGCCACACAACCGGCCAAAGCTCCATTACATGTCATAACGATATCATATTTTCCAGTGTCATAATATGTGATGTACATAATTGCTACTGCCCCGGTACATGCAGCAAGAAAAGTGTTTGTTGCAATTATTGACACCCTGAGATCGGTTGCACCAAATGTACTTCCGGCATTAAACCCAAACCATCCAAACAGTAAAAACAAAGTTCCTAATACTACAAAAGAGAGATTGTGGCCATGAAACATGTTTGGTGTGCCATTAGGATTGTACTTGCCAAACCTGGGGCCAACCATCCATGCCCCTACCAGGGCAATTAATCCGCCTACACCATGAACCACTCCCGACCCGGCAAAATCTTTCATCCCTGAACCGAATGGAAGGTTTGCAAGCCAGCCTCCACCCCATACCCAGTGGCCATAGATAGGATATATAACTCCGCAAAGAGCAATACTGCATATAATATGTGTATTGAACTTGATACGTTCGGCAACTGAACCTGCAATGATTGTACTGGCCGCAGCGGCAAACATCATTTGAAACAGCCACAATTTTGATGTAGAGAAATCAGAAGAACCAAAAGAAAGGAAGAATCCACTGTGGCCAATAAGTGTGTTTCCAGAATCCAGACCATAGGCGAGGTATGATCCTCCAAACATTAATGCAAAACCGAATGCCCAGAATATTATGGCACCAACACAAAAATCCATAAAACTCATCGTTAGATAGTTTAAGGTGTTCTTCTTTTGCAGGAACCCGGCACCAAGAAATGCAAATCCTGCTTGCATATTAAATACGAGGAATCCGCATAACAAAGTCCAAGCAAGGTCTATGGATATCTTTACTGCATGAATATTTCTGATTCCAGAAGAATAGGGTGAGTAGCTCCTGGATACGTCAGAGGCTTCGGATACGTGAAAGGCGGCAAACAATATATAGGCAATAATGGGAGCCATTACCCACCAGAGCCTTTTTTTTCTAATGCAGCTCAGAGTCTTTGTGACGATACTGTATTTTTGCATTGATATATTATCGGGCATTGCAGTTCAGGTGAGGAGAAGTTAAGCCGATTATAGTTATATTAAAGAAAAATGCTAATCTGAGTTTATGATAACATTTTCTTACATAAGAGTAAATGTGAAATTGCTGTCATACTTATGGCCTAAAACGAAAAGAGATCAGTGGCCTCTAATCAACGTGTTACGTGATTCGAGACTGCACTGATCTCCCTTTTTCGATCTGATTAAACTTAAATATTCATTCCCAGAACATGGCTGCCTTAGATTGCGGCATCATCCTGTTCACCGGTACGGATCCTGTACACGCCAGTGATTTCGGAAACAAATATTTTACCGTCACCAATACTTCCAGTCTGTGATTCACTGATAATTGTCTGAACCACCTGGTCTACTGCTTCATCTGAAACGACAAGCTCTATCTTTATCTTTGGTAACAGATCCACCCGATACCTCTTTCCTCTCCAAACTTCACTAACACCTTTTTGATTACCATGTCCCTTCATTTCTGCGACCGACATTCCCCCATAACCTTTTTCAGTAAGGGCGTCCTTGATGATATCAAACTTTTCGGGACGAATTACTGCTTCGATCTTTTTCATTAAGTATTCCTCCTTTGGTCAAAACATTAACATAGAAAATTATTTAAAAAAACAAAACCATAGACTTGTTCATGACTCTGTTTTACTGCCCCTCTTTTGGCTTTGCATTTATCCATCTGCCAAGCTTATCGGAGTATATTTTCTCCCTGCTTGCGTCCTTTGCTAAAGACTCTTCCAGTATGGACAGTTCTCTTTGTGTCTCCTCTTCTACAACCTCTGGTCCCAATTGAGCCGTAAGCTCAGCTTGAGCAGGATAACATGGAGAACCGTGTAAATGTACGTCAACTCCTTCGTATTCAATCAGCTCAGAGACACGCAGGCCCATGGTTACTTTGAGGACGTAGAACATAAGTGCTCCCAGCCCGATAGCCCATGCCATAGCTGCAACCACACCAATAAACTGTGCCAAAAGCTGTCCACCTGAACCAGTAATCAGGCCACTTACACCTCCGTATGTTCCATCTGCAAAAATTCCTAGTGCAAGCATTCCCCATATACCGTTAGCACCGTGAACGGCGACAGCACCAAGTGGATCGTCAATCTTCAGTTTCGTTTCGACGAAGATTACTGTACCCCACATTATCGCTCCGGCTAAAACGCCAATTGCTATGGCAGCCCATGGTGCAACATACGCACAAGGGCCGGTTATGGCAACCAATCCTCCAAGAGCGCCGTTACAAGCAAGACCTATATCTGTAAAACCAAAGATGATATACGACATAAAAATTATGGCGGCCCCACCTGCGGCGGCTGCCAGGAACGTATTAGTGGCTACGACAGAAATCCTGAGGTCTGTAGCGCCGAGTGTGCTGCCTGCATTGAAACCGAACCAACCAAATGCCAGAATCAGGGTACCGACAACTACCAATGTAAGATTATGACCTGGAATAGCGTTTGATGTTCCATCCGGGTTGTATTTGTTCTTTCTTGGTCCTAGTACATATGCTCCCACCAGGGCGAGCATACCGCCGACGGTATGAACAACTGCAGAGCCTGCAAAATCTACACAACCGGCACCATAAGGTAAAGAGCTTAACCAACCGCCACCCCACATCCAGTGCCCATAGATGGGATATATTACACCACAAACAAAGAAGCTGTAAATCAAATAAGGAGCAAACCTCATACGTTCAGCTACAGCTCCTGCTATAATAGTGACTGCCTTGGTACAAAATACCATCTGGAAGAGCCAGAGCATGATAGTTTGTACATCATAACTACCACCGGCAAGGAAAAACCCACTGTACCCGATAAATAAATTACCGGATTCCAGTCCGGGTGCAGCCTCAGAACCTCCAAACATAAGAGCAAACCCAAATATCCAAAACACAACTGCACCAATAGTACCATCTGCGAAACAGTGTGCCATATAACCAAGCATATTTTTGGCTTGTAAGAATCCACCAAGCAATGCAAAACCTGCCTGCATTGAAAATACCAGGAATGCAGCAACAAGGGTCCATGTGAAATTAATAGAATATCCAAAACGCTCAAGGCTGCCATCAGCACCATAATCTGCTGTGCCGCTTGGGTCACCGGCAAACACAATCTTAGAGCCAAAGTAAACCAGACATGACAGGCACATGATGAAATATACAACGTTCAACCATTTTAACTTACTACCATACCTACTAAACAGCAATCCCATATTTCCCCCTCCTTTTCAAAAAAGATACCATATTCCCTCCTCCTTATAATATAAAAACCAGAAGACAACTTTTACTGTACTGATTTTATAATGGATAGGTGCTTATGTTAGTTAAGAAATATACTATGTTAAGAGAATCTACTTTGTCGAATACACGTTCGAATACTTCTCTACATTCGTCAAAAAATTATTTTACATTAGAATAACTTTTTGATATGATACACTTCATTAATCAAAACAGTCTAAACGTGAGCCATCAACATCACCTCCTTTTCAGAAACAGCACCACTATTAATTACAAATATATTTGTTTGTCCATCTCATTCCATTGACGGAAATTCTGAACTTATATTTTTTAATGCTTGCAACATATTAAGCGATGTAGTATTTACAGAAACAGGAATCAACATTATGTACAATATAAAGAACTATACATTTGGTTCATTCAAAACAGTCGCTGATATGCATAAGTCAAATTATGCAATCCTGGAAAATGAAGATTCATTTGGCGTAGAATCTTTAGGTATAAAATATTGTCCCCACCTGAGCTTTGAAGAAGAATTTTCCATTTTGCAACAATTAGACCATAAGCAGGTTCCCAAGGCCTATGATTATGGCCAGGAGACCATGTATAAGGATAATAAGGTCGTACTTAAACAACACTTTATTGTACTCGACCATATGTGCAGTACAGATCTAGTCGGTTACTTCAAGGAAAAAACAGCCCGGGATTTCCAGGGCCAAATAGAGAATATTATTAAATGCTTTATAAGCGCTTGTATTCCTCTGGATTATATACATTCAAAGGATTTCATTCACTGTGATCTGAAACCCGGCCATCTGATGTTGGACACAGATACAAGCACAGTGTATTTAATCGATTATGAACTTGCAATAAAAAAATCAGGAGTTTTAAAGGGTATTAGTATGGATTATGCTTCTCCTGAACAACTTTTATTGTTGGAACAGCTAAGGGATACACCTGAAAATGTTCCTCTGGAAGCAATGGCATTCTTCTTATCCATAGATGGTAAGTCAGATCTATATTCATTAGGTGCTATTCTTTATGAAATTCTAACCAACAAAAAATGGTGCGAAACAAAACTACCTCCAATAAATCTTAATAAATCAGTTCCTCAAAAACTGGAAGATGTCGTAATGTCAACATTGGAGGAAGATCCTGATAACAGGGTTTCCACAGCAAAACAACTACAACAATTGTTGGAAAACATTATATGAGGTAAAAAATGAAATTCTTAATTATTTCAGACATTCACAGTAACCTTGAAGCGTTGGTCTCAGTTTTCTTAGACCTTCATAATAATAACGAGAAAATAGATAGAGTACTGATACCGGGCGACATTGTCGGATACGGTGCAAACCCCAATGAATGCTGTACTATCGTTAGATTTTTAAAGAGCGGGAAATCATCCTTGAAAAATGAAATACAGGCAATTATTCAAGAAATAGATATTAGCGATAATGACAAGAAAGATATCATAGATTATATTTTTTCAATGAGCAAAACTGCTTTTGTAATAGCAGGTAATCACGATAAAGAGGTTATAGGCCAACCTTCTCTATGCAGCATGATGGCGGCCTCGGCAGGCGCCGCAGCAAGGGTGACAACTAAAGTTCTTCATAAGACTAACGCTCGTTTTCTGGAATCACTGTGGTTTAGAAAAAAGCTAAGGAAATTCGGTATCGAGCTGGTCCACAGTACACCCGATTACCCACAGGGTTATTTATATATAAAGAACGCGTCAACTCTAAAATATGAATTACTATTTTCAAGCATAACCTTCTCTGGTCACACACACAAACCGGCAGCATATTTATATACAAAAGAAAAAAGAAACGTTTCTGCATCTGTATTTATCCCGGCAGACCAATTCGATAACAGGCTTATGCTGGTTGAAAGAGAATCAATGGAGAGGTTAGAAACATTCGATGTTTCATTGAAACCCGGCCAACGCTACTATGTAAATCCTGGTTCAGTCGGCCAGCCACGAGACGGTACCCCCAAAGCCTCTTACATGATTTACGATACTAATTCAAAGAAAATCTCTCTTAAAAAGGCAGAATACAATACAGAGGCTGTGAAGAAAAAAGTCCTTAAAGCCGGACTTCCATTTGATCTTGCCGACCGCCTAGTAAAAGGAATTTAAAAAAGTTATAAGATGCGATTCTTAATCATTTCAGATATTCACAGTAACCTTGAAGCCCTGGTCTCTGTTTTCTCAGAGCTTTACAAACAAAATGAGAGCATAGACAAAGTATTAATGCTTGGTGACATTGTCGGTTACGGTGTAAACCCCAATGAATGCTGCACTATCGTTAGATTTTTAAAGAGCGGTAAATCTTCTTTGAAAAAAGAGATTCAGACAATTATTCAAAAGATTGATATTAATGATACTGATAAAGAGGACATAATTGATTACATTTTTTCTCTTGGCAAAAAAGCCGTCGTTATCTTAGGTAACCATGATCAACGGGTCATTGGCCAACTGAATACAGTAATGGCTTATGCCGCAGATATCTCTATAAACTTAACAAAGAAAGTAATCCACAATGAAAATGTTCGTTTTCTTAAATCTCTACAGCTTAAAGAAAAGCTATTAGAATTTAAGATTGAGTTAGTACACAGTACATCTAAACGTCCTCAAGATTATACATATGTAATGAATTCGACATCTTTAAATTACGGCTTACAGAATTCAAAGCTAACATTTGCCGGACACACACACAAACCGGCAGCATATTTATATACCAAACATAAAAGAGACGTTTCTGCTTCCGTTTTTAT
>CAZPAM010000049.1:0-18850 GCA_964584595.1 uncultured Candidatus Scalindua sp.
TACCGTCTATTACCTTGGTTATCTCTGCTATCTTCTTACTGCTTGTGTTTATCTCCTCCATTGAGTGGCTCATGTCTCCAACTGCATTGTTACCATTATTTGCAGCTGAGCTGCACAGCTCTACGAGCTTGGCAGCCTCTTCGGCATTGTTGGCATTCTGTTTTGTTACGGACGACATCTCTTCCATGGATGCAGAGGTTTCTTCGAGTGAAGATGCCTGTTCGGAAGAACCCTGCGCAAGACTCTGGCTCGATGCCGATATCTGCTCCGTTGCGGCTGCTATCTGATCTGAACCACCAGTCAGATTATCAATGATTTCCTTGAGTGTCTTTATGAGAGGCCTTACTATTATGAACCATGTCATAACTATTACTACCGCCGTTACCCCTACAATGATCATGCTTATCATGGAAAGCGTGGCTACCTTTTCTTTTGACTGTTTTTCGTACATTCCTACGCCCTTGTTCATCTCTTTTAAGAGTTCTACATTGTGTCCGTTTATGTAGGCCAGTGCAGTATTTGTCTCAGGAGCAAGTCTCAATACTGTATTTACGTTTCCACTAAAATCTTTCCACAAAGCCTGCACACTCGTTAATTGTGCAAGGATAGCGCCTTCTGCCATTGCTGGTAGTCCCAGGTCGCTGTCGCCTGAAATAAGCCCCTTAAGAGTCTTGTCGAAGAGAGTGGAAGTGCCCTTCAAGGCATCAGCTGACGTACTTCCCTGTACAAGGCCCAGTGTCTCTTTTACCATCTTTTGTGTAAGCATCCTCTGTTTACCTGCGAGGTTTACCGTCTTTGAATCATATGAATTTTTCTCCAGCATGCCTACAGCCTTATTCATCTCTTTCAGTAATGTAATATTATTATCATTTAGATAAGACAGCGCAGTAGTCGTTTCTGCTGAATTAGCCAATACAACATCCATGTTTACTCTGAGGTCTTTCCATAGTTTCTGGACGTGGTTGAGCTGATTAACGATTTTAATATTTGTTGTTGGTGGGAGCCCGAGTCCGGTGTCGCCTGCGATCAGGCCTTTTAAAGTCTTATCAAATAAATTGACCGTTTTTTGCAGAGATTCTTTTGAGCCTGTACCCTGACTCAATGCAAGTGATTCCTTTGACATCTTCTGTGTAAGCATTCGCTGTTTTCCCGCAAGATTGATTACAACACCATCAGCCTTCTGTTTATTCAGAAAAGAGACTGTGATGCATGTGCCAACAATGCTTAAAACCAGAAAGATTGCCAATACAACAATAAGTTTAGATTGTATCGTTTTCATATTGCCTTCCCCTTTTTTCTTCCTTACGTATAAAATTAAAATAGTAAATAAATTGACTCTTATATAAATGTTGATTCTCTAGCCCATGCATACCTCCTTGTATTGAAAGAGACTTGTGAATGTCTCTGCTGCGAAAATCGGGTCTGGCAACAGCAAGAAACTGTAATTTCAAATTTAGATACGAAAATTTGGAATGTATATAGCGAACGAGATGCCTAAAAAAAATAATAATTGTAACATTTGGTGGGATAACAAGATAGGGGTATACATCTATTGTACTATGGAAAAGTAGTCTATGGAATAATTTCCATAGTTATGGAATAAATTCTATGATTCTGCGCTGATTTTGGGTTTGGGGCTTTAGATTGCGGAATGAAAGATAGGAAAAGAGAAGTTCTCATGCACCCGCTTAACAAACACCACATAACAGACCGGCGGGCAGGCTGGCGGGATGGTAGGCACTTATTCAAACTTTTATACTATATTCTTTAATCTTATAATGCATTGTCTTGTAATCTATTTTCAGCATTCTGGCCGCCTTGCTTTTGTTGCCACCGGTACGTTTCAAGACGTCCGTTATTATGTCTTTTTCGATATTACTTATGTTTTTCTTTACAATATCCTTCAGTGAAAGGTCATCGTAATTATCTATTTTTGTATCTATTGAATGTTCTTTTTGAGTATCAGGTAGATCGCTCTTTAATTTTGATTTAATGATCATCAAATCATCGGCTTCTACAGCTGCGTTATCAGAACACAATAATACGGCTTTTCTAATCACATTCTTCAGTTCTCTTACATTACCCGGCCATTCGTAGTTGAATAAACATTCTATTGCAGAGGTCGAAAAACCGGTGACGTTCTTGTTCAGCTCGACATTAATTTCATTAAGGAAACGTCTGGAGAGATGTATTATATCCCGCCTGCGATTTCTCAAAGCAGGTATCTCTATGGCAAACTCATTCAGTCTATGAAAAAGATCTTCTCTGAAACTCCCTGCTTTTACGAGTTCGCCAAGTCTCTTATTACCTGCAACAATGATACGCACGTTAATTTCGATATCATCCTTTCCCCCCAACCTCTTTATGCGTTTTTCTTCTATGGCACGTAATAATTTGCCCTGCATCTGTAGGGATAAATTACCTATTTCATCTAAGAAGAGTGTGCCTCCGGATGCTAATTCTGCATAACCTTCTTTTCTCTTTTCGGCCCCGGTAAACGCACCTTTTTCATATCCAAAAAGTTCACTTTCAAGTAAATTCTCAGGTATTGCACCACAATCAATTGTAACTATTTTGTTTTCTCTTCGCGAACTCTGATTATGTATCGCTCTGGCTATCAGTTCCTTACCGGAACCTGTTTCGCCGTATAAGGTAACGGTGAAATTGGTGGGCGCTACACGATTTACCTGATTATAAACTTTTTTTATTTCATCACTGGAACCCATTAGTGCAAATAGTAAAGTTTCTCCTTTGTCATCAGCACGAAGTGCGTTTACTTCACGTTTAAGTGTAAGTTCAGACAGGGCATTTTTGAGAATAATGAGGACCTTTTCGTTATCAAATGGTTTTGTGACATAGTCGTAAGCGCCTGACTTAACAGCATGGACGGCTGTACTTACGTTTCCATGGGCAGTCATCAGGATAATGGGTACCGTTGGCGCTATCTTTTTCATACGCTTCATAGTTTCTATTCCATCTACTCCGGGCATCTTTATGTCCATGATTACGGCATCAGAAAGCTCTTTACGGAAAAGTTCAACGGCGCTCAAGCCTCCATCAGCCACTGTTACTTTGTAACCATCTTTTTTCAAGACACCTGTAAGGAGAACTCTCATGTCTTCAAGGTCGTCGACTACAAGTATTCTTTCATTACTACTCATTCAATATACCTCAATGTAACAAATGTCATCCTGAATTCATTTCAGGATCTCTTTTCCATCCAGAAGTTTGTACTGTTCGGGCAGTTCAAAGTATAGATGCTGAAACAAGTTCAGTATGACAAATAGCGTATTATGTCATCTTCAATCGCTAAATCCTTCCCTGCCCGCCAGTCTGCCTGCCGGTCTGTTAGGCGGTGTTTGTTAGGCGGGAATTCTAATTAAACAATTCATTTATCTGTTTTGTTAACTCTGATAAGACGAAGGGTTTCTTGATAATAAAATCTACGTTTAATTCTTCTCTCTCTTTTGATTCAATCTTTTCGTCCCATCCCGTAATCAGACCAATTTTTGGCTTCTTGTCTAGTTTATCTACAATCTCAATTACATCGTGTCCGGTTAAATCCGGCATGACCAGGTCACATAGTACAAGATCAAATTCTTCACTATTTAATATCTTTATGGCTTCAGCACAACTTGAAAAACTCTTAGCCTTGTGACCATTTCTTGTGAAGAATTCCTTCAGCATACTGCATATTCCTTCTTCATCATCTATCACCAATATCCGGAGCTTCTTGAGTTTTGCCTCATGAGTTTGCTCAGGTGACACCTTAGATTGCCTGGTTTCCCTGTCTATCGGGAATGTCAGCGTAAACGTACTGCCGGCTCCATCTTTACTTTCTATCTCTATATTACCGCCATGACTCTTTATAATGCCGTAGGAGACACTCATACCCAGTCCACTTCCTTTCGCTCTCTTAGTAGTAAAGAATGGATCAAATATCTTCTCCTTCACCTCTTTTGTTATACCGGTGCCGGTGTCGGATATACTTACGTATACATTCTTGTCATTACTCCATGTACGGATTAAGATGGTGCCGCCTTCAGGCATTACGTCCAAGGCATTATTAATTATATTTATCAGCACTTCTCTCAACTCTGTTGGATTACCAGCTATGGCCGGCACGTCCTTAACACCTTTCATGTCTATATCGTAGTTTATTCCCCTAGCTATCGCCATATTCTTCCATCTAGGCATTGTGAAATCAACTGAATGCTTTATTACGTCTTTAATATTTACGGATATGAATTCTGATACATCCTTTTCTACTGCCATGAACTTCCTCATTCTACGTACGATTTCAGCTCCGTCACTTGCTGCCTTGAGAATAGTACTGAGTCTATCTGCAGATTTATTGTCAGCACTAAGGCTTTCCTGAAGCAGCTGTGTATTACCAGAGATGACTGCCAGTATATTATTAAAATCGTGAGCCACACCGGACGTTATCACACCTAGGGCCTTTAATTTTTCAGTTTGCAAGAGTACGCCTTGCATTTTCTTTTTTTCGGTAATGTCATCCACGATCGCAATGTGGTAATCAGGCGTTTCGCCAGCTTTCCACATCGGAGAAACGGTTAGATTCACCCAGATTATCTCACCGTCTTTTCTGCAATAGCGTTTTTCTATTGAGAACTCCTGAATTTCTCCTTTGATCAGATTCTCCATATGATCGAGATCCGTCTGCAAATCGCCCGGATATGTGACTGCCATAAATGTTGTCGAAGTTACTTCTTCCGGTATAAGGCCTAAAATATCACAATACTTCTTGTTTACCCGAAGAAACTGTCCGGTTTTGGTTTCAATCAGAGCAACGCCGACGGCAGCCTGCTCGAAGATAACCCGAAATCGCCTTTCGGATTCTTCCAGTACTACCTCAGTTTTCTTCCGCTCTGTTATGTCTTCTGCTATCCCAGCAATGCGATAGACTTCTCCTTTCTCATTTCTGATTGGATAACCACGATCATAAATCCACCTGATTTCTCCGTCTGGTCTAATAATCCGAAACTCTTCAGTGTATTCTCCTTTAAACTTCCACTTTGCAAAACTATCAGCTACTCTCTGACGATCATCAGGATGGATTGCATCCAACCAGCTCTTAGGATTTTCATAAAAACTCTGGCAAGTATACCCCCATATTTGCTCATATGCAGGACTCGTATACAATAAATTCCCATCAGTGTCTTCCATCCAGAAGACGCTACTGATATTTTCAGCCATCTCCCTCAAGCGTAGTTCGCTTTCCACCAGTTCATTCTCTATCTTCTTTCGTTCGGCAATATCCCGAATGATTGCCATAAAATGATGACTTTCCTTTTCAAGCTTTTGATGAGCTAAAGATATTTCTATTGGTATTTCAACTCCTTCTTTTGTTAATCCTGAAACTTCTACCGTTTTACCTATAATTCTGGCTTCACCTGTTTTCAAAAATCGTTCAAAACCGTTCTGGTGATCATTTTTATACCTCTCTGGAATGAGGACATTTATAGGTTTTCCTGTGATTTCATCTTTTGAATATCCAAATAACCTTTCAGCAGATTTATTCCAATCAACAATTATTCCGTTTATGTCACACACGATTGCATCTTGTGCAGTTTCTACAAGTTTGCGATATTTCTCCTCAGATTCTTTTAAGGCATTTTCTGATCGCTTACGCTCAGTGATATCAAGAATAATTGCCACAAAAGCGGGGGCAGATTGAAAAGTAGAGAGCTGAAGATGTACCTCAACATCGTATAAAGAACCGTCTTTCCTGCGATGAACAGTCGTAAACTGTATTAATTGTTTCTTACCTGCTCGAAGAGACTCAACCATTTTTGCAAAGGACTCTGCCGTAAATTCTGGTTTGAGATCCAGCGGGGTTAGGCTGTTTAGTTCTTCCATAGAATAACCCAGGTTCAACCTTGCACCTTTATTGACATGAATAAATTTGAGTGTTTTGGCGTCGAATATGTAGATTTCATTCAATGACTCTTCAAGTATATGAGCAAAACTTGCAACACTTTCGTATGCCTTCTTATGCTCGGTGGTGAGACGCCACTCTCTCATAATCCTCTCACAGATGCGGGGCATGTCGTCTAGTGTTACCTCAGACTTTACTATATAATCAAAAGCGCCGGCTTTCATCGCTTCAACTGCCACCTTCTCATCTCCATGGCTGGTCAAAATAATAACGGGATATGGAGATTCTTCCTTGTCGGCGGGTATAAGTTCTATGCCTTTGCCATCAGGTAAAATGTAATCGGTAATTATCAGATCAGGAGTGGACTTCGAAATGCTGGTGTGAGCTTCATTGAGATTGTATGTAACTGTCACGCTCATTCGCTCGGTTATAGACTCAAAGGAACGGCAGATCAGATCGGCATGAGATTTTTCATCTTCGACAAGCAGGATATTAACCTTCTTTTTACTCATTGGCTAACCCTATAGTAAACATCAGTCATCCCACGGATAATAGTTCCATGCCAGCCAGTAAAAACCAATGTCATTTAATAACTTACTGAATTTCTCAAAATTAACCGGCTTAACCAGATAGCTGTTTGCACGATATTCATAGGCTTTTGCCACATCTATTTCTGCATTGGATGTAGTGAAGATAACGGTGGGTATCTTGTCTAGCTCATTAGAGGACTTTATCTCCTTAAGTACTTCCAGGCCATCAACCTTGGGTAGGCGCAGGTCAAGGAGGATTACATGCGGCAGTGGACTCTTTTCATGATCAGCGTAGTCTCCACGCCTGAACAAATAGTCTAGAGCCTTTTCACCATCACAAACATGATAAACCTTGTTTGCTATTCGATGTTCTTCGAAACTGCGCATTACGAGTTCGGCATGGGCTTCATTGTCTTCAACAAGCAAAACGGTAACAGGTTCTCCATTAATCTTGTTATTTGTCATGATCCGGTATTTCTCCTTTCTTGGGAACGGTAAAACAGAATGTACTGCCTTTTTCTTTTCCCTCGGATTCTACCCAGATACGGCCGCCGTGTACTTCCACGATACGCCTGACAATAGCCAGGCCTATCCCTGTCCCTTCGCTCTTATGATCCAGCTTATTGAAGAGACCAAAGACGTTTTCGTGATAGCGTGACTCTATTCCAATACCGTTATCGCGAACATAATATACATCTTCTCCGTTATCCTGTCTAGTCCCTATCTCGATACGTGGTTCAGGCTGTTTGCCCATGTGTTTTGCCGCATTATTAATCAGGTTTTGCAGTACCTCCACTAACCGGCGTCGATCCACATATACTACCGGCAGGTCTGGAGATATTTCTATTTTTACCCCCAGCGCTTTGATTTGTCCTCTAACCAGGCTTACTGCCTCATTTGCCAAATCATTTAGTGGCACTTCTTCCTTTGTACTTATGATTTGTCCAACCTTGGACAGTTCCAGTAGATCATTCAGAAGTTGGTTCATTTTTTCTGCTGCATTATGAATGCGGCTTACGTCTCTCTTCACACGTTCAGTATCTCCTTTAATGGCGTCTTTCTCCAGCAGGCCCAGGAACCCTTTGATGGTTATCAGAGGGCTTTTCAGGTCGTGGGAAACAGTGTAAGTATATCGCTCCAGCTCGGCATTTTTCGCTTCCAGCTCAGCGGTGCGGGCATGTACCTGTTTTTTGAGTTCTTTATTCCAGTCCTGAACCTGATGAATCATGGAATCGAAGGCTGTCGCCAGTACACCCACCTCATCAGATGTGTTTGTTGATATTCGGACATCAAGATTACCATCTTCTACTTCTCGTGCTGCTCTGCTCAGGCGCCTGATGGGACGCGTCAAGCCTCTTGCAATTACGATTATTAATCCAAGTGTCAGGAGGGCAAGAATAATACCTGTGATGATACGGTAATATATACTTTCTCGAAGAGGAGCGAAGACTTCTGCCCGGTCACGTTTGATTACCAGACCCCATCCCAATTCCGACGTAATACGAATATGTCGGAATGCAGCCAGAACTCTCTCGCCACGATAATCTTTTGTTGCAATGATACCTTCTTCTCCCAGAGCGGCAAGTGTGGCCGGTTTGGAACTGATCTTATATTCCAGTGGTTTGGCTGTAGTTCCATCTGCTAACGGGTATTTAAGCTTTGTGAGTATTTTCATGTCCTGGTTAACGAGTAAAGCTTCGCCTGTCTGACCCAGACCTCCACCGGTATGGAGCATAGGTTTGATAAAATAATCAGGGTTGATATTCATTATGAGTACGGCAGATGTTTGATCCTCATTATCCACATGAGTAATAGTTCGTGATATGAATAATTTAAGAATATCGCTTAGAGGGTCCTCATCGATATTCATAAATTCCTCATAGCCTGGTTTGAGAACGTTGGAGAAGGAAGCGTTCTCAGAAATACCAATACCTAAATCTTCGTCTTGGGTGGAGGCTATAATTATGCCGGTTGATGCATCAGCGATTTGTATGCTATCATATACTCCATGAGATGTTTTATCTATAATCAGGTGTTGCGTGAGGGCCTGATAAGATTTTTCTTTTCGCAATTTATTCCAAAGTTCTCTTTCTTGAACACCATTTACAATATTTTCGTGAATTACAGATTGAAGTGATGCCACGTAAAACTTAATTACATTGCTTTTGGAAAGTATTCTCGTATCGGCTCTCCGATCTTTCATCCAGCTTAATAGGCGTTCCTTTTTCAGGTCTGCAAACAGATTGAGGTTCCGAAATACCTCTGATTGGTGTTGTTTGTATTCACCCTTGAAGGTCGTAAATGGTATACCAAATATTTCCGACAATACGTATATTATCAGTATCAGTATAAACATTGATCCAAAATAAATGAGCATCTTCGATCGAATGCTGAGAAAGAATTCTTTTTTATCCGGACTTCTTACAGTATTAATTGATGTTTTATCACTCATCACTACGTTTCATTCAATGTCGTAATCAAATTCATTAAGTTTGTATTTTTTAGAGTTGGCAAGTACATCTGTCATAATTTGGAGATCAAAGCTGCTATGTACCTTCTCCCAATTAGTAGAAGCAGGGATCTTGGTAAGGGTTTTGAGGAATTCAAATTCCATGTGCAGCGGACCGTTTTGCCTGAGATCATTTTGTGGAATGATAGGTGCTGAGGTTAAGCCCAGAATGTCACTTTCGCCCAGGGATGCGTTTTGTTCTATGGAGAGTTCCAGTTTACGATTTGTTAAATCTTCACCCGCCTGTAATGCCCATTCACTGGCCTGCAATAGATTTTGCCTGTTGCTTTGCATCCATCGGAGCGCACGAATTTCGGCTGCTACTATTTGCCGAACAACTTCAGGATCCCTGTCTGAAAAGGATTTCACAAAATATATATAACCTGAACTTAGATACCGATGGATTACAACATTTTCCGGATACTTTGTTAGTGCGATTGTGGAGGTTGGTTCCCATGAGGAGAAAGCATCGATTTCTCCTGCGGCCATGGCCTCCGGCATCTTAGTTACATCCATGGGGATTAGATCAACCTGTGCTTCACTTAGCCCGCCAGTAGATAGTGCTTTCAGTAATGCATAATGCGCATTAGAGCCAAATGCATAACCAATCTTCCTGCCACGTAATTCCCTGATTAACATGGAACGATTAGCTATTACAGAGGAGAAGCCCTGTTGGATCAGAGTGGGGATAACGATGTCCATGGTTGCGGCGGCGGTGATGACAGGCATGTCGCCACTTATACCGGCATCAATATCACCTCGCCGAAGAAAGTAGTTTACATCATCTCCTTTTAGAAATGCGTAGAACCTTACTTTCATTCCCAATTCTGACAAAGCATTGTGAAGGGTCGTATCACGCTTCATAGTCTCGGAGATAAGGCCGGTAGGTGAATAAATAGGCTGGGCACCTAAGTTGACGATATCTTCTGTATTATTGAATTTATAGTTGGAGTAGATTGGGTGAATGGAGAGATCCGGAGTTGTATATTCTGGAGTAGTATTTTCAGGATATCTTTCTGCCTTTCCAGTCTTGAGGAAAGTGTTGTGGATTAGTAATATTAGGAACGCTACTAGAAAGGTGCTAATAATCCTTTTGACCTTCATTTAATAGCTACCTCCAATTTTTGTCAGAAATAAATAGACTGTTTTGTGGGGTTTGTTTCAGAGTTGATGAGATTAATCGTATCTGTTATGGAAATACCATATTGTCACCCAGAGGGTTTGGTTTGAGATACTAATCAAGAAGGTTATAAGTCAGCGGAATTATACTTGATAAGGGATTTTTTGCAAAAAGTATTTTAGTGGGGTGTGTGATGTTGTTCCGCGTCTCTACAGGATTTTGATTGCCTTGTCATTCATAATAATGTTGCGTAATACAAATAATTATATGGTATAGCTTAAGTTTAGCTTTGTGAAGCTATGCTTGTGGAGGTAATGAATTAATATCGGACAAATACCTCTTCAGCGTCTTTATCTTGTCGACGAATTCATCATAAGACATTGGTTTTGTAACATAACCATTCGCTCCATTTTTGTATGCTTCTGAAATAGTCTTTTGGTCGGAGTTTGTTGATAAAATAACTATAGGTATTGAAGAATATTTTGAGTTTCCCTTTAGGGACTTCAGTACATCCATTCCGTTAATCTTAGGCAGGTTAAGGTCTAATATGATCAGGTCAATTTGAAGCCTTTTACCATTACTGCTATCAATGTCTGTTCCCTGAAGATAGTCTATGATTTCCTGGCCATCTCTCATCAAGACAGTTTCACCCTCGACATCTTCGGTATCGAATATGTCAAGTATCAGGTCTGCATGGTCAGGGTCGTCTTCAACAAGTAAAATCTTTTTTTCTTTCAAAATAAACTCATCTTTAATAGGAATATGAATTGGCTTCTATTAAAGATGCCAACCGCCCGGGTTTTAAGATATTAAATATCCGTTGGTTAAATAGTTTTATAGCGTTTAGTGTGGACGCATCTCTCCATTGCAATAAGACAATGGTTTGAACCCGCAGATAAGTGGATTCAAGATTCAACATGGTAATATATTCAGCTGGATTCATACAGACAGTCGTTTCCTAGAAAATGTTCTGTAAAATATTGTACCATGCGCTTACCACAAAAATAATTGACGCTATAACAAATCCGATAAAAACCATTCTTTCTGATGCCATGATATCACCTCCCGTCTCTTAGAAAAGCAGTTTGCCTTGTTTATTGAAATTCAAGGCATCGGCCGGTTTCTACTAGGTTGGTGGTGGGGGTTCAAAACCGCCTTAACAGGAATTGGTCTATTAAGGATACCGAGTACCTTGAATTTCAGGTTACAATTAACCACTGGTTCAATTACTAACTTCTTGTATTTGAAGCTGGCGTCCCTGCCATTTAAATAACCGAACCAGCAGAAAGGGTAATCCCAAAATACATCACAACATCGCACCGGGTATTTAGAACTTATAATTGTCTTCTAAAGATACTCTGTGCGATATTTTGCCCTATGCCTGCTATAAAGATGGCACATGCTATAAAAGCAAAAAGCCCAATAGTAAATAGTTTATTTAACATGGATATAATCCTTTCATTTCTTTTTTGAGGAGTAATTCGAGAAAGATAAGATTAATCTGACCTTTGTAATATCAAAATGTGTGCCACAATGATAGGTTGCTGTTTAATATCTTTTATGGCAAATACCATGTTGTTGTAAGGCATGATAAGGCAAGATGTTATGTGAGGTGATAAGTAATTTTTAAATTATATTAATTAATCGGATAGAGTATTTTTCAGGTGAATAGTGTGTCATGACACTATAGTACTGTGGCACATATGTGTATCGTGACACACTATAGAAATAGGGGTATTATTGGTGAATTAATAATGTAGATGCAGTTTCAAGCGGTTAGTCTGGTGGTTTGTTGCTAGCGGTGGCTTGTCGCAAGAGAGAGGGAATATTTTCGTCAGCCAAAGCCAGGCTGAGCCTGGGCTTTTGTCGAGCGTTGTCTACTCATTTTGCATCGGGATTTTGTAATCCTTAATCTTTCTATATATACTGCGTCGGCTTATGCCCAATAGCCGTGCAGCCATAGTCTTATTTCCTGCCGTTTTTTCAAGTGCCTGTATGATTGACTTCTTTTCATCGCCTTCCGGATTTTTGAATTGATCAGCTTTTGTTACAAAAAACTTTTCAAAAACAGGTGGCATGTGTTTGAGAGTAATGGTTTTCTGGTGGCACAGGATAAACGCATGTTCCAGTGCATGTTCCAGTTCCCTGATATTGCCGGGCCAGGAATAATTCATAAACATTTTCTGGACGTCCGTAGATATACCAGTGATATTCTTATTTATCTTTTTATTGAATTTATTCACGAAGTGGTCTATGAGAAAGGGTATGTCTTCTTTTCTGTCCCTTAGCGGTGGCACCATTATTTCTACTACATTAAGACGGTAGTAAAGATCTTCCCTGAATTCTCTACGTTCGATTTTTTCACTAAGGTCCTGGTTTGTACAGGCAACAACTCTGACATCAACCTTGGTGGGTATTGACTCTCCTACGCGTTCAAAGGTTTTTTCCTGTAATACCCTCAGTAGCTTTACTTGTATGTTGGGTGATATATCACCGATTTCGTCCAGAAGAATTGTGCCTCCATCCGCCATCTTGAATCTGCCAATCCTGTCCTTAAGGGCACCTGTAAAGGAACCTTTGATGTGCCCAAAGAGTTCACTTTCAAGCAGATTGTCAGATAATGCCGAACAATTTACCTTAACAAGTGGCTTATCGCTTCGTTCTCCTTTGTAATGTAATGCATCAGCAACCAGTTCCTTGCCTGTACCACTTTCCCCTGTGATCAGGACGGTGCTCTGGACATCGGCAAGATCTTCTATGTAAGAATAAATTGTCTGCATCTTTTTGCTTTTGCCAATGATATTATGAAGACGTTGGCGTTCTTTCATTTCTCTCTCGAGACCGGCCAGATGAGTTTCGTCTTTTACGACCAGGACTGCTCCGGTGAACGTTCCTTTATTGTTAATGAGTGGATATGTAGTAGCGGTTACGACTTGCTGCGAGCCTGATGCGTGTTTACATTCAAAGTGGTATATTTCGATAGGATTTTTCTTTTTAACGGTTTCTTCAAGGGCGACTGCACACTTTCCGTCACAATGCGTCAGGAGAGATTTAAATGACTTTCCGATGGAATCACGAGATAAGTTACAGATATCTTTGGCTGCTTCATTGACTTCTATTACAGTCAAATCTTTATCGACAGTGACAATTGAATCTTTTACGCTCTTGAAGATAGCCTCAAGGTTTGAACGGTATTTTTCCTTTTCGTCTGCCAGTGCCTTATGTTTCGTGGCTGTCTTTGTAATGTGCATTAAT
The DNA here is from genome assembly GCA_964584595.1 of uncultured Candidatus Scalindua sp. Lineage (GTDB taxonomy): Bacteria > Planctomycetota > Brocadiia > Brocadiales > Scalinduaceae > Scalindua. Next base: position 13,314 of record CAZPAM010000049.1, read on the forward strand.
GACTCCAATTGTACAGGCTTAGAAACGTAGTCGAAGGCTCCCAATCGAAGTGCATCTGAAGCGGTATTGATATCCGGGGCTCCCGTAATCATGACAACCGGACAATTAAGTTTTCTTTCCTTGACTTCTCTCAAGAGATCGATACCGGATTTACCCTCTAGATTAATGTCTGCTAATATCAAATCAAAATCAGATTCGTCGATTGCGGTCAAAGCTCCATCGTAATCGGCAGCAGTAGCCACCTCATATCCCTCGTCTGAAAAGAAATCTTCTAAGGTAATTCGGATGTTTTCTTCATCATCTATTATGAGTACTTTTGCCATTGTCTTTCCCCCTTTTTTATCAGGTTATGGTTTGCCATGAGTGTGTCATGACACAAAAGTGTGACGATGCCGAACTATACCATGTCACATTTCAACAGGCAAGGTAATTGTTCGATTTAATTGTCAGTAGTCAGTAGTCATTCGTAGTTCATGCCCACCAGCCAATCAGTTCAGGCAGGAAGTTCGTGTCTCAATTCCTTAACCCGTAACGTGTAACTCGTAACCCGTAATTCCCAAGTCCCCCAATTCCTTATTTCCTTTTAGCTTGACAACATTTTAATGTAAAGTTAAAATTGGCTTAAGTTTATCACAAATTACAATGATTAGAAAAATTTGATTTTATAGATTATGAATGGCAAAACTTCCATCAGAGGCGCTATAAAGGGTTTCCTTTCTACGCCTTCTTTTTTTGGTATACCGAGGATAAATTTTATCCTTTTTGTTGCGGCTTTTTTTACTACTTATTTAATAAATGGCCCAAGCTATTCTGTTTGTATAATGACGATTTTGCTTGCACACGAAATGGGACATTTCATTATGTGCCGAAAGTATCGTGTAGATGCAACATGGCCATATTTCCTTCCTGTGCCGCTTCCTCCCTTCGGTACATTTGGTGCAGTTATCAAGATGAAGGGTCATATTCCTGATAAACGTGCCTTATTTGATATTGGGGCTGCAGGTCCGATTGGGGGTCTGATTTTTGCGATTCCGATTACTATTATAGGTCTGAGCCTTTCTGAAGTTCTTCCTATTCCCAAGGATTCGACAAGTTACCTGGGGTTGGGGGAACCTTTACTCTTTTCCTTTTTTGCAAAGATGTTGGTAGGTGAAGTCTCAGAGGGTTTTGATATTGTCTTAAACCCGATTGCCTTTGCCGGTTGGGCAGGACTTTTTGTTACTGCACTTAATCTACTTCCTATCGGGCAGCTTGATGGAGGGCACATCATTTATGCTTTATTGGGAAAGTATAGTGGTATTGTGTATAAGGCAGGTATTGGTGCATTTTGTATCTTTACATTATTTGTTTATCCGGGTTGGATTATTTTTGCCATCATGCTTTTAGTGTTTGGATTCAAGCATCCTCCACCGGCAAACCCATTTATACAGCTTGATTTTAAACGTAAATGTATAGGGATTTTAATGCTGATTGTCTTTTTACTATGTTTCACCCCAATTCCTCTTAAGGTCTGAGAAACTTCATCTTTATCCCGTTAGCCAGAAAGAGCTAATTTTTAAAATGACAAAAAGAGTCGTAATAGCTATGAGCGGGGGCGTTGACAGCAGCGTCGCCGCTCATTTTTTAATTGAACAGGGATATGACGTAATCGGTTTGTTCATGCGTCTTGGAAATACTACAACGGTACCTGCGCCGGACAGAAAAACTGCAACGTGTTGTAGTGCGGAAGACGCCAGAGATGCCAGAAATGTTGCATCATCTCTTGGGATACCCTTTTATGTCATTAACTTTGAAGATGAGTTTAATGGTATTATTGAATACTTTTGTGATGAATACTTAAATGGGAAGACTCCCAACCCATGTATAATCTGCAACCAGGAACTTAAGTTTGGCAAATTGCTTAAATTTGCGGATTACCTTGATGCTGATTGCGTGGCGACGGGCCACTTTGCCAGGGTCGACAGGCTCAACGACAGATATGTATTGAAAAAAGGAATAGATTCGAATAAAGACCAGTCTTATGTCCTTTTCTCGCTTAATCAGCTGCAGTTATCCCGCGCATTGTTTCCACTTGGGAATATGACCAAAACTGAGGTTCGCAAAAAAGCCTCCAGCCTTAACCTGAAGACGAAAGACAAGCCTGAAAGCCAGGAGATTTGTTTTGTTACCGGTAACAGTTACAGTGATTTGATTACCGAAAGGGTGGGTTCCGAGATTGGTACCGGTTTGTTAAAAGATACAAATGATAACACTCTGGGTACACATGATGGCATCCACAATTTTACCATTGGGCAGAGGAAAGGATTGGGCATTGCATTTGGAGAGCCAAGATATGTAGTTGATATTGATCCCATGGAGAATACGGTTACTGTTGGAGCTGCGGATAAACTTTTGAGGGATACATTTACAGTAGGTAATGTAAACTGGATTACGATTGACAGACTGGAAAAGGAATTGAATTCTTTGGTAAAGATAAGGTATAAGGGAGACGAAGCCTCGGCCGTAATTTATCCTCTGGAAGATAACCGTGTCAGGGTTGAATTCAAGCAGCCACAGCGCGCCATAACACCGGGTCAGGCGGCTGTATTTTATGATGGAGATATTGTAGTTGGGGGTGGATGGATTGAAAGGGATTAGTAAATAAGGAATTGAGGTACTACCATGATTAACACCTTACCACTCATGAATTTTACATCGCTGGGAGAAGCAACAGAATTCCTGGGAAAGATTGCAGGCTACATCTGGAGCATGCCGCTGGTTATTTTGCTTGTAGGTACCGGTGTGTATTTCAGTATAAGGCTCATCTTTCCACAATTCAGAAGGATTGGTCATGCTATAGCAATTGCCAGAGGTAAATATGATAATCCAGATGACCCGGGAGAGATAACCCACTTTCAGGCGCTCTGTGCGGCACTTTCTGCAACTGTTGGAGTCGGTAATATTGCCGGTGTAGCAATCGCCTTACATGCCGGAGGTCCGGGGGCGGTTTTCTGGATGTGGGTAGCCGCACTCTTTGGCATGGTTACTAAATATGCCGAATGTACTCTTTCACAGAAGTACCGTGTAATTCATGATGACGGCACTATAAGCGGCGGACCTATGTATTATATTGAGAAGGGAATGGGCAAGAAATTTAAATGGCTGGCCATGCTCTTTGCCGGTTGCGGACTGATAGCTACGTTTGGTGGCGGTAATATGGTTCAATCAAATTCAATGACCATCGCCTTTACAGATCAATTTGCTACACAAAAATATTACAACGATACTCCACTGTCCATGCTGAACAATGGAACAGAAATCAGCGTACAGGAGGGTACGGATTTTATCATAAAGACGAGAGATGGAAAGGCAATCGAGATTGATATCTCCCGGGCAGGTACGGTTGGTGATCTGTTGAATGCAGTAAACCTTCATCCTGCAGATTCTCCAGATTCTCCAAATTCTGTATTTGCAGAGGTAGCTACAGACAATAATAGTATTGATTTTACAGATTATACTGATGGTAAACATGAATTTACGCTTACAGACACAAACGGTGGTAAATTAATAGAAGAGCTTGGGTTTGTAAATGGTGATGGCAGTATTAATAAGTTAAGCGATAGTAAAATCGCTACGGTTATACCGGAAAGGTTTTTCCTGAAGGCAATTCTCGGATTAGCAATTTCTATAATCGTGGGCATGGTGATTATCGGTGGTATCAAAAGGATTGGAAAGGTTGCAAGCAGGCTTGTACCCGTTATGTCTTCAATCTATGTTGCAGGGGCACTCTTTATTATATTCTGGAATTACGACAGGATAGCAGATTCATTTTATCTGATCTTCAAACACGCCTTCACTCCAACTGCCGCGACTGGCGGTTTTGCCGGAGCTACTGTGTTATACGCAATAACGTGGGGGGTAAGGAGAGCAGCTTTTTCCAATGAAGCAGGACTTGGAAGCGCTCCAATTGCCCATGCTGCCGCAAAGACAAAAGAACCTGTACGTGAGGGACTGGTTGCCATGATGGGGCCTCTGGTTGATACTCTGATTATATGCACCATGACGGCATTGGTTATCATTATTACGGGAGAATGGACTGGTATTGCAGATTCATCTGTCTTAACAAAGAATGCTTTCAATGCAGGGATTCCGTATGTGGGCGGGGTTATAGTAGCAATTGGGTTGATACTGTTTGCCATCTCCACTGCCATAAGCTGGTCGTATTACGGAAACCGTTGTGCTGAATATTTATTTGGCCCCAGGGCAATTCTGCCTTATCGATGGTTATATGTGATTTCCCTTTTTGTGGGAGCGGTAGTTCAGTTGGAATTTGTCTGGAATTTCTCTGATATCACATTAGGTTTAATGGCGATCCCAAATCTCATTGCCATTGTTGCCCTTAGCGGTGTAGTGATAAGTTTGACAAAAGACTATTTTTCACGCAAGCATGTTCGAACTAATTAATGCAAAAAGAATATGACGTTGTAATAGCAGGATCCGGCCCTTCAGGTGCGGCGGCGGCAAAGGTTCTAGTGAATGAAGGACTAAGTGTGCTGGTACTGGAGAAGAAAAAACTTCCCAGATACAAGATATGCTCCGGAATCATCTTTAGAAAATCACAGGACATTACCGAGGAATATTTTGGAGAGATTCCGAAGTCTGCGTACGTTACTCCCGAACTTTTAAAGGGTGTCAGGTTCTGGTCTGATGGTGAAAACTATAAAGATTATCCTTTCACTAAAGATGGCCGTGGAGCACCCAACGTATGGCGTTCTGAGTATGACTACTTTCTTGTTAAGAATTCCGGTGCAAAGATCAAAGATTGTTGCACATTAACAGACTTTAACGATACCGGTAATTATGTAGTTGTGAAGGCGCATGACAAGCTGAATGATAATTTGATCGATGTCAGGTGTAAATACCTGATAAGTGCGGAAGGCGGTAAGTCTGTAATCAGATCGCAGCTTGATCCTGAATTTGAAAAGGGTTTGAAATGGTTTACCGCATACCAGAATTACTATGAGGGAAGTTCAAGCCTGGACCCTGAATTTTATCACGGTTTTCTGGAACCTCAATACGGCGAGGTCTACGCGTGGTTTAGTGTCAAGGACGGCCTTCAAATCTTTGGTACTGCGGCTGCGAAGGGAAAAAAGATCAAGCCATATCTCTTGAAATACACAGAGCTATTAGAGGAGAAATTTGATCTCAAGCTTGGAAAGATAGTCAGAAAGTCGGGTTGTATTGGAAATAACATGTGTCCGGAAGGAAAGTTTTACCTGGGCAAAAACAACACTCTTCTGGTAGGTGAAGCGGCAGGATTTCTTAATGCGTTTGGTGAGGGGATTTCGTGTGCGTTGTCTACTGGTCTGTTTGCGGCAGAGGCGATAAGCAAGGGTATTAAGTCAAATAATAATGCACTTGAATTGTATACAGAATTAACAAAACGAGAGAGAAAAGAAACCACGGTTTCATGGAGATTGGGTGCAAGGCTGGCAGGTAGAGACTTAATGCCAATATAATGGAAATAATTCTTATCATTGCATTACTAATCATGCTTG
>CAZPAM010000050.1:0-18721 GCA_964584595.1 uncultured Candidatus Scalindua sp.
AACAAAACGTATTGAAAAAGATGAAGGAAGTTGGCACAAAATTTCCAGAATTAAAACTAAAGAAAAATAATTAGTAAGAAATATCGGAAGTTTTTGATATAAATTATAGGAGAATAACTAGATGAAAGTACTTGGTATCAGCGGAAGTCCGAGAGCAAGTCACACAACAGAAGGCCTGGTTAAAACTATCCTGGATGCGACGGGCCTGGAAACAGAGTTAATATCCCTTCATGACATGACGATCAACGGTTGTATTTGCTGTCTTGGTTGTGTTGAGGATAATGTCTGCAAGGTTCGGGATGATTATATTCCCCTGATGCATAAGGTGCTGGAAGCCGATGCTATAGTCGTTGGCGCTCCTAATTATTTTGGCAGACTTAATGCCCTCACGCACGCATTTCTTGAGAGATTTTACTGTTTCCGGCATGATAAGGACGGACGGGGCGGTATGAGGCTTTCCGGTAAAATAGGCGCAATCGCTTCTGTAGGTGGCGGAGGAGAGTGGGAGATGCCGGGAAGAGACAAAAAAATGTATGAGATAGCGGGTGAGGATATAAAGGGCTTCTTTGACTGTAACGAGATTGAATGTGTGGGTGCCGTTGAGGCGCAGGGTGCCGTGCCCTGTTTTTCGTGCGGTTATGGTGAGGTCTGCAGTGTAAGCGGCGTAAAGGCGTTTTTCGGCCAGGATGCAAAAGTTACACCCGAGATCATTCCCTGTCTGGACAAACAGCCGGAGGTTATAGATAAGGCAAAGTTACTTGGTGAAAGATTGCGGGAAAGATTGAACAAAAATTAATAAAGATAGAGATTAAAACAAAGTGAGAGTATTATGAGATATTATTTGCGGCCAAAGAGTCTTTTTGTTGCAGGCTTATTATTACTGGGGGTTTTCCTTTTGTCCACAAGAGCCGAAGCAGAATCTTCTGAAAACATTGCTCCTGAGTGGGTGATCTCCGAATGGATAAACAGTGAAGGGTTTACGCTTTCCGATATGCGCGGGAAGGTAGTCATAATAGATTTTTTCCAATTGTGGTGTCCCGGATGTAATAAATTTTCCGGGCCTCTTATGAAGAAATGGTCACAGAAATACAGCGGCCGAACAGATATTCAATTCGTTGCTATTCACACCGTCTTTGAGGGACACTCTCAACAAACCCCGGAAATACTACGGCAATACGTTAAAGAGAAGAACATAACCTACCCGGTAGGGGTTGATGATCAGGTTTCAGGCCAGCGACTGCCGGAGACAATGATTCGATATAATACCCGCGGAACCCCTGAGATGGCGATTATTGACAAGAAGGGAAAAATTCGCTTTCAACATTTCGGAAGTTTTAATCCTGATGTCGTAGAAAAACTCATAGATACTCTTCTGAAAGAAGAGTAACAGGCAAACAGCGGCTGTGGTTATGTGGCAATTAATCAAGAAGGGGGGGCTTTATGGATTATCAATTCTTAATAGACACATACGAGACAGAGAGGATTAAGGTATTAAGTACATGGAGTACTTTCAGAGACGAAGACCTTCGTGCACGTCCACATCCCGATGATAAGCGCGGGAGGAATGCACTTGAGCAGATGATTCATCAATGTATGGGTGAGAATAAATGGTTTACGGGCATGCTGGGTGTTGATGTCGGTGCTCCGCCTTTGCCGGAAAATGAAACCCGCCTGGAGTTTATTAAGCGTTATGCTGCGGACTCGGGAAAGAGAGTCGAAGCCTTAAAAGAGAAGGACAATGACTGGTGGGCGGAAGAGGTAAAGTTTTTCGAATTTGATAAGTCACGGGCATGGATCGTTACCAGGAGAATTGCCCATACGGCACATCATAGAGGCCAGCAGACAATGTTGCTGAGAATGCTGGGCCGTGATATATACAGCACATATGGCCCAACCGCAGATACGGGTGGATTGCAGCCAAATGGTGCTCTGACGATTTATCCTTATTCTGATATAGACACCCTGATCAAAGAAGAAGCGGCCGGTGGTGCCGCAAAGGCTTCATTACCCGGGCCCGGGGAAAAACCGTGTACGGAACGGCCTGAGTAGCAATAATTATATGCGATAAAATGTTGTTAATAATAATCCTCATTTTCTATTGCCCGGCGGCTTTATGGCTGTTCCTTTATGGCATGAACAACTATTACATGATTTTTCTCTTCCTGAGGAAAAACAAAAAAGAAACATCAGCAAATCAGGAATTCCTCAAACTGTTTTGGTCAAATCACGGCAAAGATACGCTTCCAAAAGTTACTACACAATTACCGGTTTATAACGAAAGGCATGTGGTAGAACGTTTAATAAAGGCGGTCGTCAATATTGATTACCCGAAGGAGCTTCATGAAATACAGGTACTGGACGATTCTAATGACGAAACAAAGAGCATGGTATCTGACCTGGTTAATAAATACAGTGAGATGGGATTCAATATAAAGCATATTGTCAGAAGAGATAGAGATGGGTTTAAGGCCGGTGCATTGAATCTGGGCCTGGAAAAGGCCGAAGGCGAATTCTTGTCAATCTTTGATGCCGATTTCGTACCGGATAAAGACTTTCTCTATCAAACCATTCCCTTCTTTTATGAAAGGCCAAAGGTCGCCCTTGTTCAAACACGATGGGGGCACATAAATCGAAATTACTCCCTTCTAACAATAGCACAAAGCATTGGAATGGACGGACACTTTATTATCGAACAGGGCGCCAGGGCATGGAATGGGTTATTTATGAATTTTAATGGTACTGCCGGAATATGGAGAAGGGAGGCAATTATTGATGCGGGAGGATGGAACTTTGATACCTTGACTGAAGATCTGGATCTGTCATACCGCGCTCAATTAAAAGGATGGAATACTAAATACCTGTTTGATGTTGTCGCGCCGTCGGAACTGCCGGTTGACATAAACGCCTATAAATCTCAACAGCATAGATGGGCAAAGGGCTCGATTCAGACTGCCAAAAAGCTTTTGCCTCAAATATTCAAGACGAATGACAGCCTGATAAAAAAGGTAGAGGCATTTATTCACCTGAACCAGTATATGGTCCACCCGATGATGATTATACTCGCCCTGTTGTCCTTTCCTCTCATAATCTTGTTAAAGCCGCAAATAAGCAGCATGTCTGTTTCTTTAATAATGATAATCTTTATGTTCCTGATATTTATGGGGGCATTTGCGCCTACACTTCTTTATATAGTTGCGCAGAAGAAGGGTTATCGGGATTGGCAGAAAAAGTGCCTGTTTATCCCGGTACTTATGGTTATAGGGTGTGGTGTTGCCATTAATAACACAAAGGCAGTGCTTGAAGCATTGTTGAATATCAAGAGTGATTTTATCAGGACGCCTAAGTATGGTGTGATCAAGCGAGGCAGGAACATACTGGTAAAAAACTATTCATTGCCATTACAGGTATTCTTTGTCAGTGAAATACTCTTAAGCGCATATTGTTTTATAGGATTTATGCAGTATACGAGCAATAAGAAATTTATCTTTGGTCCTTTTCTATTGATGTATGCGATCGGTTTTCTTTACGTCGGTACACTTTCTCTTTTTCAGAAGTTTAGTGAGAAAATAAGATGTTGATCGAAAATTTTATCAGCAAAAAACATATTGGATTTTTAATAACCGCTTTGTTCGTTTCTGTGATTAATCCGGGCCGGATAAGCCTTGCAGATATAGACGGGAAGGACGAAATAAAATATGTACTTCCCAGTGATGCTATCCCTGCCATAAAGTATCCTGAATTTGTGCCTGCAGATGCAGCCGGGCTTGATGACAATGAACCCGTTGTAGGCATAACTATTGATGGTGAGAGCCATGCTTATTCCGTTTATCTTTTGAATCATCATGAAATAGTAAATGATAAGATAGGGCCTCATGCTTTTGCCGTTACCTGGTGCCCGCTCGCTAATCTTGCGGTTGTGTATGACAGAGAAATTAATGGCGAAGAATATACATTCGGAGTTTCAGGAAAATTGCTAAAGAATACACTTGTGATGTTTGATTATGAAACCGAATCCCTCTGGCCAATTGTTTACGGCGAGGCGATAGATGGAGAGTTAACAGGAAGGAAACTGAATAATATCACGGGGAGCCAGAAGATATCATGGGGTGAATGGAGAAAATTACATCCTGATACCCTGGTATTGTCTCATCATGGTTCAAGGACAATTGGATATGATGCTTACGCAGACTATCACAGAAAAGATGAAACCGGCATATTTCCCGCCGGGAATATAGATAAAAGGTTAAGTATCAAGACGAACGTTATTGGAATAGAAGTAAATGGTAAACATAAGGCTTACCCTTTCAGCTTATTTAACGATACGAAAATAGTTACTGATAAATTTCAGGGCGTGAACCTGCTTGTTTATAGAAATAACGAGACCGGCAGTATTATGGTATATGACAGGAAGGTTGATGAACATGTAATTGATTTTGAGAAGTATATGGATTTTGCGACAGACAGCATAACAAACACTACGTGGGATCTGGAAAATGGGATTGGAATAAAAGGAAGCATGAAGGGTAAAATACTTCGGCGCGTTAAATGTCTGTCCGTTTACTGGTTTGTCTGGGCAGATTACCATCCGGGGACTGAGGTATTTGTAAAATAGGCTGGACTCCTTTCGAAAGAAAGGATTTGCCCCTCTTTCGAGGGGAATCCAGTTAATCTTGTCAAGGGCTTCATGAATAGAAGATTGATTACCATAATAATCACGGGAATTGTTATCGAAATCCTGTGCGTTGCAATTGCTTTCATTGGAGACATAAAAGAGAATATTCTCTGTTTTGCTTTTTTGTATACAGCCACCTTTATTGCGTATCTCTTTGCAGTGTTTTATGTATCAAGGGATGGAGAGATTTCTGAACAGGATGGTAATAGTTCAAGGGAGATTCTCTGGGTGGTTATAATTTTTTCGCTGATATTTCGCTTTACGCTGTTACCAATGACTCCGTCAGATGATATGTATCGTTATTTATGGGAAGGAAAATTACAATTAAGCGGGATTAATCCTTACTCCTATCCGCCGGAATCTTCCGGCCTGGAACATCTCAGGGACAGGTTTTTTTCCGGTATTAATCATAAACATCTGTCTACAATCTATCCGCCGCTCATGCTTATGGTGTTTGCGGCAGCAGATTATGTCTCACATTCTTTTATATCAATGAAGTCTCTCTTTTTGCTTTTTGATATACTTTCGATATTTCTGTTATTGAGGTTTTTAGGCGCAATGGGAAAAAGTTCTGTTAATGTGTTGATATATGCATGGAGCCCGTTGATCCTTATAAGTTTTGCGGCAAGGGGCCATGGTGATTCGCTGCAGATATTCCTTGTCATACTTGCGTTGTATCTCTGTGCAATTAGGAAGAATTTGAGGTCTGTTGTTTCCATTGGCCTGGCGGCAATGTCAAAATTTGTATTTATCATTATTGCCCCCTTCATGGTCTCGACACTGATTCGGGGCAAAAGGCTTAAATATGTTATAGCGTTACTTTCAGTTATGGCCCTATTGTATTTACCATATGTTGGCGCCGGTAAGGGCTTGTTTTCCACTCTCTTTCATTTTGGGACCCAATACCATTTTAATGATTCTGCTCATTTTCTGATTTTCTGTTTATCTATTGGATCTCCACTGGTATCTAAGATAATAACGGTTATAATTTTCGGCTCGGTGCTTTTGTTGTTATATAAAAAATATTTAAATACACATTTTGTTGAACAGGACATTAATAGAAACGATTCTATTATAAGGTTTTCCTTTTTATCTATCGGGGCTTTTTTAATACTGGCTCCGACATTACATCCCTGGTATCTTACGTGGATAGTACCTTTTCTCTGTTTCAATAAAAACCGGGCATGGCTTATTCTGACCGGTACGGTTGTTTTTTATTATTTCATGAATCATGAACTATTTTCCAGTCTGATATTGTATAATAATGAATGGGTATGGAAGGAAGTACACTGGCTAAAACTGCCGGAATATCTTCCTTTTTATGGCCTGTTAATTTATGGATGGCTGGCAAAGAAAGACTTTACTTTACGATCTCTATGGTTGAATAGAAATCTTGTTGGAGGTAGGAGTTAAAATGGAAATAAATGAAAAATCTGTTTTTTACGTACCTGATTATTATCATATAGAACAAGACTCCCTTCACTTGTTTTTAGACCCTGAAATGCCGAACTGGATTATTACGGATAAAAGGGGCAGTCAGATTATGGACGATATTAAGAATGGCAAAAGTGTTAAGGGCCTTATGCACAACTATGCAAGCAATTTTGATATGGACTACACCAAGGCATGGCTGGAGGTACATACGTTTTTAAAGGATTTGATAAGGTCTAAATTCCTGACGTCAGAACCTGTAAAGAGGGTTGATTACGCCGGACGTGCAGATTTTATTCATGCGTACAAACTCAATGAGTTGTGGATACACACAAACAATTCGTGCAATCTGACGTGTTCACATTGCCTGGTAAATTCATCTCCGAGCGGAGATAAAGGCCTTTCAACAGAAGCCATTAAAAGGGTAATTGATGAAGCTGCGATATTGGGAACATCGCGCTTTTATTTTACCGGTGGAGAACCCTTCATGAGAAAAGACATTTTTGAACTTATTGATTATGTCTGCAGCCATAAAGAGTCTGAGCTGATAATACTCACGAATGGCACCCTCCTCGAAGGAGAAACAGTAGAAAGGTTACAAAAATGTAATAAAGAACTCTTAAAGATCCAGATAAGCCTAGACGGCTCAAGACCAGAAATCAATGATCCTTTGAGGGGTAAAGGCAGCTTTGATCTGATAGTTGAAGGGATTAAGAATATTGTTGAAGCAGGATATTTTCCGACGGTAACGACGGTAGTTACAAACAGCAATATTGAAGACATACAGGAGACTACAAAGCTGCTTGCACTGTTAGGAGTAAAAACACACCATCTTTTATGGGCCCACAGGAGAGGCCGGATAACCGATAATGGTAATAATACCATTCCTCCGATAGACAAGGTGATTGAGGTAACAGGAAAAGTAAAGGCTGTTGCGGGCGAATCAGGTATTTCAGTTGATAACTATGACTCATACAAATTCAGGGCAAACAGCAACAGGGGTACACGGTATGATTTGGGGAATGCATGTTATGACAGCTTGTGTGTATATTCAAACGGAGACGTTTATCCGTCCGCTTCATTTGCCGGCCATGAAGGGTTGAAATGCGGAACTGTTCTTGATAGTCCGCTCAGGGAGGTGTGGGATAACAGTAATATGAGCAAGGCATTCAGAAATGCAACACTTCAGAACAAGGAAAAGTGCAGGGAGTGTCATATAAAATTTATATGTGGAGGCGGTGACATTGAACATTCATTTTTTTATTCAGAGAACGGGTTCAAGCTGGAGACTGATAGATTTCCTTCCGACATCGGCGTACATGCCCTGGACCCTTATTGCGATCTGCATAAGGAGATCACAAAGAACGTTATATTTGAGCTTGCCGAAGCCGGGAAAAAGATGATGGATAGAAAGACCGGCTTCAGCGCTCCTACGGTCTTAAGATCGATGGGTGAGGGTGCTTCCGTTTGCGGCGCTGATGAACAGGTTCCTGAATCCGGCTTTGACAATCGCCAATCGCCAATCGTCGGTCATCAATCCCAGGTTCACACTCTCCACTCTAACTGCGTGCTCTCTTTTGATGTTGATAAACCAAGGAGTATTGTACGTGAATTTTACGGTAAGGCGGCAGAAGAACCTCAAGAGGAGTTGTGTTGTCCGACAAAGAATACTCAGGAAGATACAAGCCATATTCCACAGGAAGTATTGGATAGATTTTATGGATGTGGAAGCCCGACAATTATTGCTAAGGTCTCAGAGGGAGAGACCATGGTCGACCTGGGAGCAGGCGCCGGGATTGATTGCTTCATTGCTGCCAAAAAAGTTGGTCCAACGGGGAAGATTTATGGGATTGATATGACGGATGAGATGCTGAAGGTTGCCAACGAAAACAGACACTTGGTGGCAAAGAATCTCGGCTATGATATTGTAGAGTTCAGAAAAGGATTCCTGGAAGACATTCCGGTTGAGGACAGTACGGTTGACCTGATTACTTCGAATTGTGTCATCAATCTATCACCTGACAAAAAAGCTGTTTTTAATGAGATGTGGCGAATACTCAAGGACCACGGAAGGATTGTAATTTCTGATATCGTTTCTGAAGAGGAAACACCTCCCTATCTTAAACTTAACAAGCAGCTATGGGGCGAGTGTATCAGTGGTGCATTAACCGAAGATGAATTTATGGCCTACCTTGAACAGGCGGGTTTTTATGGACTTCAAATATTGTCGAAGGTATTCTGGAAAGAGGTGGAGGGATACTTATTCTATTCCGTGACATTGCGCGGGTACAAGTTTGAAAAGAAAGAGAGTTGTGTTTACATCGGGCAGAAGGCAATCTATCATGGTCCATACAAGGCGATAACAGATGAAGAAGGCCATCTGTTCCCCAGAAACGAACCTGTTGAGGTATGTACAGATACAGCGGCAAAATTAAGCAATTTCCCTTATGCAGGACAGTTTACTATACTTAATGCTGATAATGAGAATGCTGCATCGTATAGCTGCAGTCCTTCGGAGGAAGGAGTTCCTTGTTGTTGAGGTAGTAATTTGTACCAGATTATTTTGATAACATAATAGTTGGAGAAGATATGGATATAGAGAAAGCAATGAAGATAGTAAAAGAATATGGTAGAATTCTGAGAGAACAACCAATTAAAAATGTTCAGGGACGCCTTATGTCACTACTGCCACACGATAAGGACACAATAAATGAAGCAATAAAAGCTGAACTGATATATGCCGGCACGGCAGAACCGCGAGATGAAAAAATGATCAGGACCCTTAAGTTGGCGTTCTTACAGCTTGCCAGTTTTCTGCCTGATGACGAAGTAGTACCGGAGTTTAATATTGACGAAGCCCTTGATACGGATGATGTCTGCCACAACTATTACAAATACCTCGACGGAAGCGAAAAGGCCAGTAACCACATTTTAGAACAAACGAGTATATTAGTAGAAGAGCTTGATGGATTTTGTCAGGAAAATGGCTTATAGTATCTGTCCTACTATTTATATTGCAAAACAAAGACACTCTTTTATAATTACTATCAACAGAAAGCACTTATAGAGCATTTTTAAGAAAAAGTGTTATAGAAATGACAAACAAAAAAAGCAGAGAACAATCAAAGGTCCCTGATTGGCTGATAAATAGTATTACCGAGGCATCTAAAAACGCACGTCAAATATATTACGTTTATATTGGGCTTCTGGCTTATTGGGTACTCACAATAGTCAGCACTTCTGACCGTCAAATTATACTTGATAATAAAGTCAGCCTGCCAATTATAAAACTTCAGATCTCCCTGGATGGTTTCTTTATCGCAGGCCCGCTAATAGCAATGTTTGCTTTTATTTATCTTCAATTATATTTGCAAAGGTTAAAAGGTTTGATTGGGGATCTGCGCACGGATTTTGATTCAATAAAACATAGGCGTCATTATGATTTAATAGAACATAGGCGTCTTTATCCAAAGATGCTGAATTTAAGCAGAGAGTCTGAATCTGAACCGGGTATTGTAGGGGTAGTGCAGAAAACATTTGTTAGTTTCTCTCTCTGGTGGCTGCTGCCTTTTATTTTAATCCTTAATTCTCTCTGGTTTGTCAAAAAACACGACCCTATATTGTCTTACATTGTAGGAATGATGCCGATCCTGGGTGTCGCATTAGTCTATTACTTCTGGAGCTTTTATGGTGATATCAAAGAAAAGTATAAAAGTATAAATAATCGTTTTTGGAGATATATAAGAGGAAACAAGGGTAAGGTCTTTTTGCTTTTGTGTGCGATATTATATAGCGTGTTTCTCCTCTATTATTTTGTGCCTTTATCGAATGAAGGTAAAGGTTTGAGCGTGGATTTAAGCAATCAGAAATTAATTACCAAACCGACAGACGATTATAAGGGCCTTCACTGGGCAAACCTGAAAAATGCTCACCTGGAAGGTGCAGGCCTTGTTGCCTCCGTCTTAAAAAGAGCCAACCTCGAAGGGGCCAATCTTCAGAAAGCTGATCTTCAGGAAGCCAACCTTGAAGGCGCTAACCTCGAAGGAGCAATCCTTCAGGAAGCGAACCTTCAGGGTGCCAACCTTAAGGGAGCCTCCTTTGATATAGAAAGTCTGCAAAGCGCCAGTAACTGGGCACTTGCATACTATAGCGGCGATGCCCTCAGCAGGCTTGGATTGCCGGTAATGCACAATGAGTTAATCCAGAAAAGTGATCTTAAAGGGTATAACCTTATTGGAGCCGACCTCAGGAAAGCCAACCTCTGGGAAACCAACCTTTCAAAGTCTAACCTGGAAGTTGCTAATCTTGAGGGAGCCAGTCTTGAAGGAGCCAATTTTGAGGGAGCCAACCTTCAAGGAACTATTTTTGACGTAGACAGTATTAAAAGTGCAAACAACTGGGTATTGGCGTACTATAATGACGAGCATCTCAGTAAGCTTGGACTGCCCGCGATGCACAACATATTAATCCGGGAAAACAATCTAGAGAGATATGACCTTGAGGGAGTAAGTCTTCAGGAAGCCAACTTTTGGAAAACTAACCTTCAGGAGGCAAACCTTAAGAAAGCTGATCTTGAGGGAGCGAACCTTGGGAGAGCCCACCTTCATAGCGCCAGGCTTGAGGGAGCCAACCTTGAAGGAGCCAACCTTCAGGAAGCCAACCTTGAGGGAGCCACCCTTCATAAAGCCAATCTCTATAGAGCTAACCTTCAGAATGCAACTCTTTTCCTAACCGGCTTTTTGGAAGCCCGCCTCGAAGAAGCTAACCTTGGGATGGCTAATCTTGAAGGTAGTAATCTTGAGGGAGCCAACCTTCAGGGAGCCAATCTTTGGAAAGCGAACCTTACGAAAGCCAACCTAGAGGGGACCAATCTCAGGGGGGCCAATCTTCGGGAAACTGTTCTTGAGGACGCCAGATTTGCGCAAGCCAATCTTGAGGGAGCCAGGCTTGAGAGTGCCAATCTTGAGGGATCCAATCTTCAGAAAGCAGACCTTCAGGAGGCCATCCTTGAGGATGCTAATTTTGAAGGAGCAGACCTTGAGGGAGCTAATTTTCGCGGAGCCAATCTTCAGGACGCCAATTTTCACAAAGCTGATCTTGAGGGAGCTATTCTTGAGGGAGCCAATCTTAGAGGGGCAGACTTTGAAGAAGCCAATTTACAGGGAGCCGATCTCGTGGGTGCTGCATTTGACGTAGATAGTCTTAAAAGTGCTAGAAATTGGGTACTGGCATACTATAGTGCTGAATCGCTCGACAGGCTTGGGTTGCCGGCAACACACAATAAATTAATCAAGGAAAGCGATTTAAAAGGATATGATTTTGAAGGGGCAAACTTTTTGAAAGCTGACCTCGGGGGGACTAACCTTGAGGGAACCAATCTTGAGGGAGCCAACCTTGAGGGAGCTAATCTTAAAGTTGCCAACCTTCATAGAGCCAATCTTTGGAAAGCCAACCTCGAAGGAGCAAACCTTCTGGGAGCAAACCTTCAGGAGTCCAATATTGAGGGTGCTAACCTTAAGGGAGCCGCTTTTGACATAGTTAGCCTGAAAAGTGCAAGCAACTGGGTATTAGCGTACTATAGTGAAGACATCCTCAGTAGCATTGGACTGCCGGCAATGCATAATGAGTTGATTCCGAAAAACAATCTGAGGGGTTATAATCTTGGGCGAGCAAATCTTCATGGAGCCAACCTCAGAAAAGCCAAGCTTGAGGAAGCCAACCTTGAGGGAGCTAATCTTGTGAGAGCAAACTTTCATAAAGCCAATCTTTGGAAAGCCAACCTTATGAATGCAAATATGGAGAGTGCCAGTCTTCAGGAAGCTGTTCTTTTAGCAGCCAGGCTGCAGGGAGCCAATCTGCTGGGTGCCAACCTTTGGAAAGCCAACCTTGATGGAGCCAATCTTGATGGAGCCAACCTTGAGGGTACCAACTTTAAGGAAGCCTATCTTGGGAACGCCAATCTTGAGGGAACCAGACTTTTGGGAGCTAATCTTGAGGGAGCTGACCTTGGGATGGCCAAACTTGAAAGAGTCAATCTTGAGGGGGCAGAGCTTCGGGAAGCTAACCTTGAGGGTGCCAGGCTCAGGGAAGCCAATCTTGAGGGAGCTAATCTTCAGGAAGCCAACCTTCAGAAAGCAAATCTTGAGAAGGCCATCCTTGTAGAAACTATTCTTCCCGGAGCCAGGCTTTTGGAAGCTAATCTTGAGGGAGCAGACCTTACAAAAGCCAATCTTGTGGGAGCCAACCTTGGGGGAGCCGATCTTACAAAAGCCAGACTCTGGCAAGCCGATCTTACAAAAGCCAATCTTGAGGGATCCAATCTTGAGGGAGTAGACCTACAGGAGGCCAAGCTTGTGGGTGCCAGTCTTGTAAAAGTTAACCTTGTTGGAGCCATCATTGAGAGAGCCAATCTTGAGGGAGCTAACCTTAGGGAGGCCAACCTCAAAGAAGCTATCCTTGAGGAAGCTAATCTTCAGAAATCCATACTGGAGAGAGCCGATCTTGATGGTGCCTACCTTGTCGGTGCCAATCTTGCCAAAGCCAACCTTCAGGCCGCCAGTCTTTCTGGAACCATTCTTGATAGATCCAGCCTTGAAAAAGCTAGTCTTATAGGCACCACTCTTATAGGCGCCAGCTTTACAAATTCCAACCTGCATGAGGCAAACCTTCAGAAGGCAGACCTTCAGGAGGCAAACCTTCAGGAAGCCAATCTTAGTATGGCTGATCTTCAGGGAGCCAACCTTGAAAAAACTAACCTTTTGAATGCTAATCTTGAAAGTGCTAACCTGCAGGGAGCCAACCTTGTGGGATCTGTACTACAGGGAGCTAAAATTGAGGGAGCCATACTTCAGGGAGCTAACCTGCAGGGAACTAATCTATTGGATGCCAAGCTTTGGGAAGCCAATCTTAATGGAGCCAACCTTGGGAGAGCTAAGCTTGAGGGAGCTAACCTTGGTAAAGCCGATCTTGAGGGAGCCAACCTTGAGAAAGTTATCCTTCAGGGAGCTAACCTTCAGGCCGCAGATCTTGAGGGAGCCAACCTTAACGAAGCAAATCTTGTGGGAGCCCACCTGGTGCAAGCTTACCTTGATAAAGCCAACCTTACGAAAGCCAACCTTACGAAGGCCAACCTTGAAAATGCCAACCTTGTAGAAGCCGATCTTATCGGGGCCAACCTTGTAGGAGCCGATCTTAAAGATGCCAATCTTGAGAAAGCCAACCTTTCGGGCACCAACTTTGAGAGTGCCAATCTTGAGAATACCAACCTTTCTGGCACCAACCTTGGAAGGGCTAACCTTCAGAGTGCCAATCTTGAGAGCGCAATCCTTTTGGGAGCCAATCTTAAGAATGCCAGACTTTATAATACCAACCTTATGAATGCCCACCTTCAGGGTGCTAATCTTAAAGGAGTATATAACTTAACCATCGAACAGTTTTCCGGGGTGAAAACCCTGTATAAAACAAAGTTAGATCCTGGTCTTATGAAACAGGTAAAAGAAAAATACCCCCATCTTTTAAAAGAGCTAAAACCTGACAGCGAACCAGTGGATAAACCTATCGAGGAAATTACACTAGACAAAACAGGTACAACACCTGGGGGAACGCTACAACGTTGATATTTGATATTCTATCTTGAGGGGTGTGTTACGATTTAATGTAGCATGCTATGCGCCATCGATAATAAGCAATAATCCGCAATCAGAACATTCCTTTGCATCCTTACCGACATGGTGGCCGCAGGCAGGGCATCTGTCCTGATCTGCCCATTCCTTTGATTCCCTGAGTTCCGGATGCGCAGTCATATAGTATTCATCAATACTTTCAAGGGCTGCCTGAATATTTTCTTTGGTAACCAGAAGATGAAATTTACACCCGCACGTTCCTGCACTGCATCCGGGAGCAAGCGTTAAACGGGATGGAATGCCGTTTTCAGAAAGCATATCAGCTAGCTCCTTGACCCATTCCTGAGTTTCTTCTTTAATGGCTACCCATTCATCATGGGCTTCTTCTCGATTTGGAGTTTCCATATCACTTTATAAAGCTGGATCTAGTGAGAAAATTATTCCCGTTATTTCATATAACGAGAGAGAATCTCCGTTTCTAGTAAAGCATAATTAATAGGTTTGGTTATATAATTATTCGCACCCGCCTTGAGAGTCGCTTTAGCAACTTTTTCATCATTTAAGGCAGTTAACATTACAATAACAATATCCCTGGCAGATTCCTTCATGCGCTTCAAAATCTCCATACCATCCCTTTCCAGCATCCTTATCTCAAGAAGGGCTATGTCCGGCTTTTCACTTATTACCGTTTCAAGTGCCTGCATGCCGCTATATGCCATTATTACATCATGCCCCTTCATTGTAAAAAAATCCTCAAGAAGCTCACATGACTTTATATCATCATCTGCTACTAAAATTCTGCTCATATTTAAGAGATTATTACAATATTAATATAAAGTCAATATCGTTTTATAAATTTTCCTTCTTACTTTCCACTTGACTGCACGCTCCTGGAGTATTTTATCTATAAAATTTAAATTACCACCTAAAATAATCAATTCTTGACATAATATATGATAATCAGCTATAATATAAAGTTTTACAGTTTATCTTGGCCGTATAGGCAAACGAATTTGAGTAAGGAGGATTCAAAATGAGTGGAGGATGTCCGAGTTCACAAACAATGGATTTCAGCGATGACGATTCACAAGCTGATGAGACAGGCGCGCGCCAGTCTCAACTGAAGCAATGGCCGATTCAGCTGCATCTGGTCTCTCCAGAAGCGCCGTATTTTCAGGAGAAAGATATTTTATTAGTTGCAGACTGTGTACCTTTTGCACTGGCAGATTTCCATAAGGATTACCTTAAGGGAAAGAGCCTGGCCATTGCCTGTCCAAAGCTGGATTCAGAACAGGAAATTTATATAGATAAGATAGCAGCTTTGATTGATGATTCAAAGATCAATACCCTGACGGTTATGATCATGCAGGTGCCTTGCTGTATGGGTTTGACTCATATTGCAAAATCCGGTTCTGATAAGGCTACCCGCAAGATACCGATCAAGCAGGTAGTTGTGGATGTAGCAAGCGGCAAAATCCTGTCTGAAGACTGGATTTAAGACTTCTCGCTATCACATCAAATATAAGAATCCCCTGAGAGGCAAAGTTCCTCTCAGGGGTTTTTTATTAATTCAAAAGTTTAACCTTCCCTTTGCCTTCTCCGTTAATGCCCTTGTGGATGACTAAGTTTTCCCCCCGGGTTATTCCTGAATTGTACGCGTCCGTGCTGCTGCTGGTATATCTGGAGGAAGAGTGTACGAGTTTGGGATTTTTTCGCCGGTAGAACTCTTTGAGCCGGGGATCTCCCTTCCAGACCAGCTTTTTGGACTTGTGCTCAATAATTTGTCCATCCAGCTTATTATAAAACCCGTCCAGAAGGCCGTAAATAAATGACCTTCTATGTCTGTTCCCGTTGATTTTTTTTCGTTCCTTATGCTCTATCCATAAAAATTCCGAGATGTTTTGAAGGTAATCATACACATACTCAGCCATTTCAACGTTTTCTGGTGTTCCGTAAATTTCCAGAACCTGACCACTCTGGTCTTTATGTTGGTCATACCCGAATGTCCAGATAGCCTCCACGAAAAAAAACCTGGTAATAAGGGCGCTGATTATAGTCTTGATGGGATTACGCCTTCCCACTTCTCCGATTTGTTTGTGGATGTAGTTCCATTTGGTTTGCACATCCAGTAACGACAGGTTGTGTTTTAATAAAAACTCGTGGGCCTTGGCCATGGCATTCTGTGCCTCATGCTCGTTGGGGCTTTGGGCCAATGCCAATAGTTTGTGAACCTTGTCCAGTATCTTGTGGTTTTCTGAACTTATGGTGGAGTTGTTTTTTCGTTTTTCTGCCCAGGATTGAATATTACCAGTGGCGGTAGGATCGATGCCGTTTTCCAGGCAAATCTGCTTGAATGCCTCTCCATGTGGCAATTCTCCACGGATGCCTAAAGTTTCTTCTACATACTGGTGGGCCATTTCATGATAGAGAACCTCCTGGACATATTCCCACGCATAGTTGGATATTAAGCTAATGCTGATAGAAAGGTGTCTGTGATAACTGCCCTTCCACTTGCCTAAAACTCCCTCTGCAGAAGAGAGCTCAAGGCTTGGGAGTCGCATTGAGTCTTTAAAATAATGGTAATTGGCAGTTTTCCAGTCTGCCTTCAACTGCTTTATCCAGGCAGTTTTTAATACGTTGTCTATCTCCATCTACCCTTAGAAAATCAGTTTTGAAATAGGCAGGAAAGACTCGATGTGCAGTTAATATTTACACATGCGGGTAGTTCCAGTGTTGACATTTCAGATTATTATAATATGGAAGATTAGCTGTTGAATTTTCAGCGGTTTAATGGTAATAGATTATATCATGGAAATCAAGCTGAAGTTCCGGGAGTTTGGGAACTTATACGATAATGGACAATAAATTTACTTATAACTGAAGATGGATGAATTTTCGTTTATAAAATGGATAAGAAGTAATCAGAAAAAAGACAAAAATATTGTCATCGGTATCGGTGATGATTGTGCTTCTATAAAGATTAATGGTAATAAGCAGTGCCTGGTTACCACAGATATGCTGGTAGAAGGTACACACTTTGACCTGAAAAAGAATACACCCGGAGAAATTGGAAAAAAATCAATTGCATGCAGTATCAGTGATATCGCCGCTATGGGTTGTTCGGCTAAATATGCTGTGGTTTCTATCTGCTTTCCTCATAAGACCGGGACGAAATTTGCCAAAGAATTGTTCCTGGGGATGAAGAGAGAGGCCGATGCTTATAATATTAAAATAATAGGTGGAGATATTGTCAGCAGTAAAAAAATGCTGACTGTAAATGTGACAATGTATGGTGAAAACAAAGGGCTGAAGCCTGTAACCCGCTCCGGCGCAAAGGTAGATGATGTGATAATGGTAACCGGCGCCCTGGGAGGTTCAATCTTAAAAAAACATTTTGCCTTCAAGCCGCGTCTGAAAGAGGGACAGTTGCTGAATAAGAAGTTCAATATAAATTCTATGATAGATATAAGTGACGGTCTGGTTGCAGATTTAAATCACATTCTTGAGGAAAGTGGGGTTGGCGCCGTTTTATATGAAGATGAAGTGCCTGTATCTGCAGATGCAAAGAAACTGGCACGCAAAACGGGATTTTCAGCTCTTCATCATGCACTTCACGATGGCGAGGATTATGAATTACTTTTTACTCTTACAGAAAAAGAGTCCAAAAAACTTCTGGCGTCAAGTTCTTTTCCTATGCGTTTGTCAAAAATCGGTCATATCAAAAGATCAAAAGGAATAAGCATGCAGGGTTCAAGCGGCAAGCTAAAAAAAATTAAACCTGTAGGGTATGAACATTTTAAGTAAAATAAAATTTTCCGTTACTGATGATTCTGTCCGCATCGAAACCGGAGAGGTTGAACAGACAATCGAACTTGGAAATTTGATTGGTTCTCTTCTTAAGGCCGGTGACGTAGTAGCACTTACAGGCCAACTGGGTGCGGGCAAAACGTATCTGACCAAGGGAATTGCGGAAGGACAGGGCGTGAAGGATAGAAAAGAGGTGACAAGCCCGAGTTATGTGTTAATAAAGCAGTATATGGGAAGAATGCCTATTTATCATTTCGATGCGTACAGAGTAAAATCACATGATGAAATGTACGACATCGACTGTGTTGGTTTTTTCTGGGGTGAAGGAATATCAATTATTGAATGGGCAGACAAGGTAATGGAATGCCTGCCGGATGATTTCATAAAAATTACGATTGAAACAGTGGGCCAAACATCCAGAGATATCCATATATCATGTCAGGGAGAGAGATACAGAAACTTCATGGAAGAGTTTAAGGAAAGGGTCAAGTGTCTAACATAAAGGTTTTACCACAAACTGTTGTAACCAAAATAGCTGCGGGCGAGGTCATAGAGCGTCCTGCTTCAGTTTTGAAGGAACTGATAGAGAATTCTATTGATGCCGATGCAACGCATATAGAGGTTCAACTGGAGGAAGGCGGTAAAAAACTTATGAAAATTTCTGATAATGGTATTGGAATGGATAGGGATGATGTGGAAATAGCTTTTTTAAGTCATGCTACGAGTAAATTGAGAAGTGACGAAGATCTTTTTTCTATTAATACCCTGGGTTTTCGGGGTGAAGCTCTTCCGAGCATTGGGGCTATTTCACAGACAAGGATTATCTCCCGTACAAGGGATTCATTAATCGGCACAGAAATCAAGATTGAGGGAGGAACTCTTGATAATATTAAAGAAAAAGGAGCACCTGAGGGTACACAGATCGATGTGCAAAACTTATTTTATAATACTCCCGTTAGGCGCAAATTTCTTAAAAGCACACAAACAGAAATGGCCCATATATCAGAAATGGTTACAAGATTTGCATTGGCATACCCAAACATACATTTCAATGTGACCCACAATGGCAAAAAGACCTTAACTTTCCCAACGGCCAAAGACTTGAAGGAAAGAATAACCACTATTTATGGAAATGAAATAGGCAAAAATCTTATTGCCATAAATCTGAAGGAGCCTGATATTTCTATAT
>CAZPAM010000051.1:0-18540 GCA_964584595.1 uncultured Candidatus Scalindua sp.
GTATCTGTAATGGATATTCCCACAGTACCATTATTAAGAAAACTGTTAAACGTCACAGTCCCGACTCCATTTGTGTATTTAACGGCGTTGCTGACAAGGTTATTGATTAATTCCTTGATCAACACCCTGTCTGCCTCAACATCAAGTGGTGGAGTAATATTATTCACGACATTGATACTATTCTCTTCAAAGACTGGCAAAAGACTGTCAATGGTATTCTTGATTTCACTTACGAGATCAACTCTCTCAAGTTTTAACGATATGTTGGGTGAATTTAATTGTGCAAGCTGCAGTGTCATTTCGGTCAGGTTTTTCATGTAATCTACATTATTCATTACCAGCTTCAGCATGTTCTTTGATTCGGAATCCTCGGTACGATCCGCTAACATAGGCAATAGTGCTACAAGTGGAGTCAGTGGCGTCTTCAGGTCATGGCTGAGCTGATTGACGAAAGCATCCTTTTGTTCAAGAAGCTGTTTAATCTCTGATGTTCGCTGTTCCACGCGCTCCTCCAGTTCATGGTTTAGAGTTGCTAACTGGTCCTGCAGTTGCTTGGTACGCAGGGCTGCTCTAACCCTTGCTCGCAATTCAAATACATCGAAAGGCTTTGTGACGTAGTCTACGGCTCCCAGGTCCAGTCCTTTGACACGATCCTTATTATCGTCTGATGCTGTCAGGAAAATAACAGGAATCGTACAAAGTACAGCATCATCCTTCAGGATCTGGCAGACTTTAAAACCGGATATATCCGGCATATCCACATCCAGAAGGATCAAGTCAGGCTTTTCCTTGCGCGCTACTTCTACACAGTGTTCTCCATTTTCCACGCATAAAATCTCAAGCATCTCTTTCTTCAGACGTGCTTTTGCAATAGCCAGGGCCTTCGGATTATCGTCTACAATTAATACCTTCATATTTTATAACCTTTAAATCTCAAAATTCGAATTTCAGAGGTAAAGTTCACCGCAATCTGAAATTGTTATTAGCTGTTTTCTTTTTTTTATTGTTTAACTTCTATTTCCCTGCCTCGTATCACAGACTGGCAAAATGCTTCAAGCTTGTCCAAAGCCGCAGTACCGGCCTTAACATCTTCCGCCTTTGCTGCACCCTCAAGTCTCATTGCCGCTCCGGTCAACATCGAATATCCATAACTGCCACCCGCTCCCTTCATCTGGTGCGCGAGCCGGCGCAGGCCATCATGATCGCCACTTTCCAATACTTTGCGCATTGACTCTACATCTGCTTCCAACCCGGCAACAAACTCATCAATAAGTTCCACCAGATCTGCATCATCTGCATATTCCGAATAAATTATCTCTGGTATGCTTACTTGCTCTGTCGTCCCAGATTCCTGTACCTCAGGTGATGGGGATGGTGACAATTGCTGTTCACCGCCATTTTGAAGATAACGTTTGATTATATTGGTAAATTCCTGCCTGTTAATAGGTTTGGTGATGTAATCATCCATTCCTGCATTAAGACACTTTTCCTTGTCACCATTCACGGCATTAGCCGTCATGGCTATAATAGGAATTCCGTGGTTCCTGACAGATGAACCCTCATCACGAATCTTCCGGGCAGCCTCATAACCGTCCATCTCCGGCATCTGACAGTCCATCAAAACAAGATCGTAATCAGACCTTTCCAGGGATTCAATGGCTTCCTTACCATTGATAACCGCATCTGCATGGAATCCAAGTTTATTTTCTAGAATATGCAGGGCAATCTTCTGGTTAACCATATTATCCTCTGCCAGGAGGATACTGACACGTTGTTTATGATCTTCAGATATAGAATATTGTGTAACTATCTGTCCGGCTGTATGTTTCCCTGTGCTTGCCGATTCTCCGGTAACAAGCCTGAGACAATCGAGCAACTGTGATTTTTTAAGCGGCTTGGTCAGATACGCAGCAAATCCCAGTTTCCTGAAATGTTCGGCATCTCCACGTCTGCCAATGGAAGTCAACATCACAAGAATCAGATCCTTCAGTTTTGGGTCTGCCTTGATTTCCCTGCAAAGGGATTCTCCATCCATATCGGGCAAACAATAGTCCATCAGCACAACCTTAAATGGATCATTCACGTCAACAGCATCACCCAGTTCCTTCATGGCTTCTACTGCCGAGGGAACATCTTCAACCCGGCAATTCCAGGATTCGAGGTATTTTCTAAAGATATGCCGACTTGTGTCATTGCCATCAACAACAAGCACACGTATGTTTTCTATAACACCAAGTTCTATTGGATGCTGCTGCTTATCAGAAGGCTGTTTTTCCAGTACTACCGCAAACCAGAAGGTAGAGCCCTTGCCCTCTTTACTTTCCACACCAATTTGACCTCCCATTAACTCAACAATCTGTTTAGAGATCGTCAACCCCAGGCCGGTGCCGCCATACTTCCTTGTAGTAGAAGCATCTACCTGGGAGAATGACTTGAACAGACGATCCATACGATCAGCAGGAATACCAATACCTGTATCTCGAACAGCAAACCTCACCGTGACATGCGATTCTGTTTCTTTCTCCAGGTTTGCGCTGACGGCCACCTCACCATCATTAGTAAATTTCATGGCATTGTTAACCAGGTTGATGATCACCTGTCTCAACTTGCCGGGATCACCGCGTAATAATAACGGAACTTCCGGATCAATAAAGCAGGATAATTCCAGATTCTCCTCATGTGCCTTGACGGCGAGGATGTCGATGGTACCATCCACAGCGATATGTAGATCAAAATCTATGTTCTCCAGTTCCATCTTTCCTGCTTCTATTTTGGAGAAATCCAGGATGTCGTTGATAATAGTCAATAAAGCGTTGGAACTGTTGCGAACGGTAGCTGTAAATTCACGCTGTTCACTAGTCAGCTTCGTGTCCAGCAAAAGGTCCGTCATGCCAATTATACCGTTCATTGGCGTGCGTATCTCATGGCTCATGTTAGCCAGAAACTCACCTTTGGCTTTACTGGCTGCCTCGGCTGCATTTTTGGCCTCCTTCAGTGCATCCTCTCCACGCCTCTTTGCAATGCCAAGGCTCAAGACATCTGCGAACTGACGCATAAATGCTACCTCGTTCTCCTCCCGTTTGTGACCTTCCGAGAGATACAGTACCATAACCCCAAGTACTTCACCTTTCTGCATTATGGGTATATTGTAATGTCCATGCGGTTTCATGCCTTCAAAGCGAATATCATGACGGTGATCTATACGATCAGAGAATTGAATGTCACGAGTTGTTGCAGTGCGTCCACACAAACATTTTCCAAACGGAACCTGTGCGCATAATGTTTTCAACTCTGCTTCAATGTTATACGTAGCAGCAAGTTTCAGAGTTGCTGCTCCTCCTGTCCTGTCAGTCAGAAAGATGCCACCACGGGGCAGACCGTCCAGCCATGGTAAAAAATGTAGCATCTCCAGCGACTGCTTGAGAAATCCCTGTACATTCTGTGGTTGAAGCGTCAGGAGTAAAAGTCTACCCAGAATTTCCTCTGTAGCTGCCAGGCCTTCAGCCTTTTTCTGGGCTTCGTGTGCATCCTTCATTTTTGCCAAAGATACTTTTTCACTCCTCCTCAGCATTTCCTCCATCTGCCTGCGTTCTGTAACATTTTCAATGACCGCAACAAAGTGAGTAGTGTTGCCTTTATCATTTTTGACGGGTGAAATAGACATATGCTCCCAGTAAAGTATACCGTTCTTCTTCTTGTTGCAGAATTCCCCGTGCCATTCGTTACCGGATTTAACAGCCTTCCACAGCTTCTTGTATTCTTCGAGCGGGGTCTTGCCGGATTTTAATAGACGCGGGGTCTGTCCAATGGCTTCCTCAGGAGTGTAACCGGTCAGTTCAGTAAACTTTGGATTGGTATATTCAATTTTCCCTTCAGTATCTGTAATCATTACCGAACTGGAGCTTTGTTCTACAGCCTGAGACAACTTGCGTAAATTCTCTTCACTTTGTTTACGTTCGGTAATATCTTCTTTAACTGCAATGAAATGAGTGATAACACCTGCATCGTCTTTGACTGGCGAAATAGATGCGGCTTCCCAATAAATTGTCCCATTCTTATCCTTATTGCAGAATTCTCCCTGCCATTCCCTCCCGGATGTAATGGTTTCCCAAAGATCCTTGTATTCTTCAGGTGCTCTGTCATCTGATTTCAATACCCTTGGATTCTGCCCTATGGCTTCTTCGTAAGAATACCCGGTTACCTGCGTAAACTTCTTATTTACATATTCAATATCACCTTCGATATTCGTAATAACAACAGAAACCGGACTTTGCTCTATCGCATAAGTCAGCTTCTGGATTTCTGCCTCCCTTTTTTTTCTTTCAGTTATATCCCTGATAATGGCCGTAAAAGAGTATCGACCCCTTTCATTCTTCTGAAAGGCTAAAGACATTTCTATCGGTACTTCAATTCCTTCCTTCGTTACTCCGTAAACGTCTACTGTTTTATCCATGATCCTGGCTTCACCTGTCATTAAAAACCGCCGCAGTCCATTATCGTGCTGCTCCTTGTATCTTTCAGGTATAATAGTAGTTACCGGCTGCCCTATGATTTCATCTTCTGAATATCCAAAGACTCTTTCTGCTGACTCATTCCAGATATTAACTATTCCACTTTCATCAATACTTATAATTGCATCCTGTGCTGTTCCTATAAGTTTGTGATAACTTTCTTCAGATTCTTTTAGTGATTCCAACGTTTTCTTGTGATTGATGATTTCACCCGTAAGTTCATCTGTCATTTTATTAAAGTCAGCAGCCAGGACGCTTATCTCGTTTCCTGATATAATTTCGGCTCTATTCGTTAGGTCACCCTCAGCTATCTTTTGTGTAACCCCGATTAACTGTAGAATGGGTTTTAGAACTCGACTTCTTGACCACCAGATAAAAAAACCAAAGGCCAAAACACTAAAGGCAAAAACAGAGATATTGGTTACTACTTTTCTTTTTGCAGCAGATTTCATTTCTAATATAACTGTATTTGCCTCGTCACCGGCAATATTTGAAATAGCTAATCCCGTATTGATCGCCTTAGTCGCTGCATCAAACCAGGCTGAAGCGCTTACCGGGTACTCTACACCTTTGACCCGTTTAATAAAGACATAGAATTTATTCTCCTTGTCAGGCTCTGAATTGGGGAAGGATGGCTTATAAATCATTATTCCTCCTGAAGCTAAATGTACACATCCCTCTTTGCCTGAAAGAATCTGTTCCGCAATATCCGGATAGTCCCGCCTTACATTATGATGTGATCTGTTGAGCGACCTCATCATTCCCCACTCTTTCACATTATCCGGATGATGAAGATAAAACCCTTCTTGATCAACTAAAATATAATCGTCTTTATCATTGCCACTCATGTCTTTATGCAAAAACAACGGAATATCAACCAGCAAGTTGAATACAACAACCCCTGCCTGCTTTCCGTCTATAAAAACTGGTGTTGCAAAGCGCATAACAGGTTTATGCGGATACTCAATCTTTCCATTCTCCACGTTAAGATCAAGTGAAGAAATATATATTTCCCCCGGTGATAGATTTGTGGATTCTTTGAAATAATATCGGTCACTTTTATCCTGTAATTGTATACCGTGAATTATTTTGGTTGTATCACCATCAAAGTTAACACGCACATATTCTTGTCCGGAATTGTCTAAAAATCGAATCTGGTCATATATCATCTTTACTTGAGAAAAT
Organism: uncultured Candidatus Scalindua sp.; assembly: GCA_964584595.1. Lineage (GTDB taxonomy): Bacteria > Planctomycetota > Brocadiia > Brocadiales > Scalinduaceae > Scalindua. The sequence continues at coordinate 5,697 of CAZPAM010000051.1, forward strand.
GCGCTAAAAAGATTTTCTACAACGCTCTGACGTTCATGCAGATGAACATCTTCCTCTGACTTCAAGGCCTTAGCTAGCGCTATTACGCTTTTATGTTTGCTTAGATTAGATAAATCAGCAGATGCTCCATACAGAAAATGTTGAAAAGCCTTTCCTCTCTCTATAATCTGCATACTCGCAATGCTCATTTCACTTTCTTTTCTCTTGCTCGATAAAAAAACATCTTCCCTTAAGGATTGAAATGGTTGCAGAAATTCCTTCTCAAATATTTCAATAGCCTGCCTCATCCGGTTTGAAGTAGATGGATGGTCTTTTATAAGCAGTACCTGTCCAAGAGAGTTCTCCACTATAGAACGGTAGTGCTTAATTTCATTTTGGGCCTTACCAGGAATAGGCATCCCTGATGCAATGGCATTGCCAACTAGAGCACGTTCCAGACCTGCATTTTCACACAACCTTGAAAGATTGGGACGGATAACATTATTCAAGTAGAGTATCTCTTCTTCCCGTTTTTGCGGAGTAAAGGTAGTATTGCTAAGATCAAAATTATTACTAATGTTATGGGTTGCTATTCCGAGCCATTCATCTTTGGAAATGTTTTTATATGCAACCCTGATTCGTGAACTCTGGAGATTCATATATCCTAAGATCCAACTATTCATTGTATCTTCAACAGTCTTATCATCGTTTAAACTCAAAAATTTTTTTATTTCCTCATGGACTTGTAAAACTTCGGCATCTCCTTTCCTGCCTGTTTCAAGGAAATTCTGGTAGAGGAGAGACAAATCTCCTTTACCACTTCCTATTATTGTAGCTCCGTAACCTCGTTCAATGGCCTGCCAGCCTGCAGCAGTATTCAAGTGACCGTTTATTTTATTTTTTATAGCATATCCTTCTGAATGCTTATGCACTTCAAAAGATCTTCTTAAAGACATCACAAACAGTACAATCAACACGCATATTAATAGCGTTGAAACAAGGATGATTTGAGATTTCAGTGTCTTCATCTACGTCCTTTAATAAACCGGGCTTAATTATCGAATAAAATGATAAGGAGTTGCTTCCTGAAGATTTTAGCTTTAATGAGCAAAACAGTTGCCAACTTCTAATGCCGGGGAATGTTTAATAATCGGACATTTTTTACTACGCCCGGGTACCCGCTAAACTTTCAAATATCTTACTAATTGAACGAAAAGCTACCGGAATGTTTCAGGAAGGTTTCTGTTTGTAAGTATATGTTTTTCTGATACTTATAGTCATAATTATACAGGAGGATTTTCCCATATTTATGCCAATCATTAAAAAATCCTATTTACGAATTGCTTTCTGAGAGGGGTTAAATTTAAAATGGAATGCCGATAACCAGATAATCTATGAATAAAAGAAGTTTTTGCTGTAGTTTTTGTTGTTATTTTAAACAGAAAGTCTATATCTTAGGCAATCTTATATAGATACTTCTTGTATGAGTAACCATAATACTCACAATTTATTCTAATTTACAATATTTTAAATCCGGGGGGCCAAAATGACTTTACTGAAATCAATAAGTGTACCATTAGGGACGAAGGCAATCGATTTCTGTTTGAAGGGCATAGACGGTGAAATGCACTCTCTTGCTGACTATGACGACAAAGAAGTTTTAGTTGTAGTCATTATGTGTAACCACTGCCCCTATGTTCAGGCCGTGGATGACAGGCTTGTCCAGCTGCAGGAGAAGTTTGCAGAACGAAATGTCCAGTTTGTAGGCATCAACCCGAACGACAGCATTAAATATCCTGAAGATAATTTTGAAAACATGATCAAGAGATCAAAAGAGAAAGGATACAATTTCCCCTATTTAAGAGACGAAGATCAATCTGTAGCAAGGAAATATCAGGCTCAATGCACACCTGATATTTATGCTTACAACAAGGAAAGAGAACTATGCTACCACGGCCAGATAGATGACAACTGGCAGGAACCGGATAAGGTAACGTCACATGATTTAAGCGATGCTATTAGGACACTACTTGAAGGAGAGAAGCCGTCTCCCAATCAATACCCATCAATGGGATGTTCGATTAAATGGAAAGAGTGATTAGAGAATATATATGGCCAATTATAAAGAAGGGAAAATGTTATGGATAATGAGAAACCTGAGCAGATAACAATAGAAGAGGAACTTCATATTTGTCCTGAATGTGGATACGAGGACGGCTTTCATACATCATTTGTGCGGCAGACAAAAGAACAGTGTAAAATCGTCCTGATATGTCCAAGCTGCCATGCCCGTTTTGATCCGAATTGGGTGGTTAGTTTGTAAGGCTAATATTTGAATAATGTATTCCGGGACAGAACAATATCAAGATTAAAGACCTGGCCATGTTCTGCTGTCCTGCCTTAAAAGAACAGTTTCATGGTATCAGCCTCTTTGTCCATAATCTCAGTCAGGGATTGCTGGAATTTACTGATGTCAGACACATTCCAGTTTATATCATAAAGTTGAGATAGATTTACAATATCATTATAGAAAGGTTCAACTTCCAGAGAATCGCCTTCTTCAGCCTGCACCTCGTAAATATGACTGAGGATATCGGCGACATGTACAACTATTGGATAAAGATGATCACCGAACGCGAACTGCGGCTGATGATGAAAACCGACAGCCGCTATCAGATCTTCCGGAAACATCCACCTTTGCAGAAGTTTCATCCCGACTTCATCATGGGACATCGCAAAAAAGTTCTTCTCTGTACTAAAGGATAAATATTGTAATTTCATGGAACTCATAGCTTCTTGTTGCTTCATGAATTCATCAGGAAATGCAATGTATATGACTAGTTTCCCTATATCATGAAGGAGGCCTGCCACAAATAATTCATTACCTTTATTCATAAAACTTGTCGCAATAATCTTTGCTGCAAGACCACAACAGAATGAATGCTTCCAGAACTTCTTAATATCAAATTTTCCATCTTGCTCAATGTCTTTAAAACTCTCAACTGCGACCGTAGATATAACCAGATTTCTAATTTCTTTAAAACCCAAAACAGTTAATGCGTGCTGAAGGGAGGATATTTCTCTTGTGAGGCCATAAAAGGGGGAATTGGCAATTTTAAGTATCTTTGTAGTAAGGGATATATCCGCACTGATAATTTTCATGAGATCATTTGCAGAACTCTTCGAATCACCAGTAAGCTCCATGACTTGAAACGTCACGGTTGGCAGAGTAGGCATAGCTTCGATTTTCTTAATGATTGCTGAAACTGATTTTTTACTCAAACCGGCAGCTCCCTCAACTCTTAGAAATGTTAATCTGAAAACTATATTTCAAATTAATCGGGCACGAATTTTCAGAGATGTATACGATTAAACTTTGTTATTTTGGAGAACATAAATCTTATTTCTTCTGCGCAATCAAACTTGCTACTGATTTATTCTCTGCGATCTCACCCTCCCTATAATAAAGAATATGAAAATCTTTGAAGAAATTGCGAAGTTCATTATGCTTTAACAAATAGTCCGGATTCTTAGGACCGGATACATCTTTTCCATACTTTAGCTGATCAATGGTATATGTCTCAAACATAACCATACCGCCCTTCCTCAGGCCTTTCTTGATTTGAGGAATAAGATCTCTTTGTGTGTAATAAAAGCATGTAATAAGATCATATTTATCAACCGGTATCTTATATTCCTCTAGATCTGCTATAAACGCGTTTAATGTTACACCACTTTCCCAGGCTAAGGATTCACACTTCTCGACAGCTTTCTCAGAGATATCACAACAATCAACGTCAAATCCATTTCTGGCAAGAAATACTGCATTTCTCCCTTCTCCCATAGCCAGAACCAGTGCCTTGCCTTTAGTCAAAAGATCAATATTTTCCTTCAGGAACTTGATGGGCTCCCTCCCGTATATATACTCCATGGCATCATAACGTTTGTTCCATTTCTTTCTATCATCTTCACTGGCATTAACAATCTGGCCAATGAAAAAGAATAAAAGAGAAGAAATTATTGTGGTGATTAGTGCCATTTTCATACAGAACTCAAATCGCTTTGTTCACAAACTGGGAGGTTGAAATTGCAAGATATGCCTAAAAATCCGGTGCGTTGACCCTTTGCCTCAACTCTTCCGCATTCTTTAGTAACTTTTCCTGTTGTTCCTTTATCGGCGGTGGGTTTAGTTTAACTAAATCATAACTCAAGACATGGTCATCTTCTAACTCGAGCGGCAATAATATTTCGGAGAAAAAATCCAGCGGAAAGGTATTATATAATGGAGCCTTTATTTTCTCATATGCAGTCAGTCTTTCATGGGTAAGCCTTCCATCCCCATCCCTCTTCTCTATCATTATTTTCCTGGTGCCATAATATATAAAAGGTATTGAAATGGGACTTTCACCTTCAAGCTCATTATCAATATATACCAGCGCATTACTGGGATTTGTCTTTACGGTTATTGTTCTGGTCACACAACCGGCTGAAACAAAAGTAATAGCAACGATAGCCAGAAAACTGAAATATTTTATATTTTTAATCATGACAGAATATATTCCCATAGATTACGGTTAAAATTATTTTATTTTTGATAAGCCCAAGAAATAACAGAGGGCATTACCCTCCACACATCTTAAAAATTATCATCTTTTTCTATCATGAGGGTAAAACAACGCAGCATCAGGTAAAGTATATGAATGTAAATCATGAACAGCCCCTTCACCCTGGGCAGAAGGCGATCTGGCCTCAAAAGCAAGAGTACCATCATAAATCCCGTTATGCAGATCTTTTATTGTCTTATAACCAAGATTTTGCATCGCATGCAGTAAGCTCTTTATAATATACTCACCAAAATGAGCTACTGAACCTTTATCAACTACCGTACCAGACACTCCCTGTGCAATTTTAACCTTATTATTGTCTTCTGCATAATATCTCTTGTCGCCGCCTTTGTCCATCGCTTCTAAGGATGCCATCCCTCTGTATTTCTTCAGCCTGACACCACCCTCATAATAATAGTCACCGGGAGCCTCGTTTGTACCGGCAAGCATAGCGCCAAGCATTACAGTACTCGCACCCAATGATAATGCCTTAACAATGTAACCTATATTTGCTATCCCTCCATCCGCAATTACGGGTATTCCCGCATACTCTCTTGCAAACTTTGCACAGTGGTAAACTGCAGAGCCCTGAGCCCTTCCCACTGCCATGGCATCCTGTGTAATACAGATAGAACCCGCACCCATTCCTATACGCAGGGCATCCACTCCCTTATCAATGAGTGATTTACATTGTTTAGCAGTTACAACGTTCCCACCCACGACTTCTATCTCCGGGTAATTCTTCTTTATATACTCTATCATATTATGCTGATAAATTGAGTCTCCCTGGGAAGCATCAATTACTATTACGTCTACTCCTGCATCTGCCAGTTCTTTAAGCCTCTCCCTGTCTTCATCCCGTGTTGAGACTGCGGCTCCGACCAACAATTGTTTTTCTTTGTTTTTTGAAGCAAAAGGAAAATCTTCATTCTTCAATAAATCTGACCTGCTCATTAAGGACACAAGACATCCATTCTTATCCACTAAAGGCAGCTTGCCTTTCCTGGACTCTTTCAGTATTTTATTCCCCTCTGCAAGGGAAATACCGGCGGTTGCCGTAACGAGCTGGTCGACCATAACTTCACGCAACTTTTTTGTTCTATCTGTTTCGAAATCTATATCTCTCCGTGTAACGATACCTATTAATTTAGTCTTTAAAGTCCCATCTTCAGTTATTGGTATACCGGAAAATCCGTACGCTTCTTTAATCTTGTCTACATCTGAAATGGTATTTTCAGGGCTGAGTGTTACAGGTTCAGTAATGAATCCGTTTTCAAATCTTTTCACCAACCTGACTTCCCTGGCATGCTCTTCAATAGAATTATTATAATGTATAATGCCTATCCCACCCAGCAGAGCCAGATAGATTGCCATCTTAGACTCGGATACGGTATCCATTGGAGAACTGACGAGGGGTCTTTTTATCCGGAGATTTCTTGTAAGGTTTGTTTCAATATCAACATCTTCCGTAGGAAAGCCTATATGTCCCGGCAACAGGATAAAATCACTGTATGTCAGTCCGCCGCCATCTCCGAAAAATTCTTCTGCACTAAAACCATTTTCTGGCATTTTCTAACACCTCATAATAACGCATAAGGATCGACATCTATCATAATCTGAACCTTTTTTGAATTCCTATTTTCATTTTCAATATTCTTTAGAATCGTCCTCAGGTTTTCAGAATTATCCGCCTTCACTATTAAGTGCCACCTGAAATTATCTTTAACCCTCGCAATCGGCGCAGGTGCAGGCCCCAAAACTTCTACTTTATCTTTGTGCCTGTCTGATTGAGCCACTCCGGCAGTCGATCGTATTGCTTTTCTCAATTTTTCAGCAATATCCATAGACTTTTTTTTCACATCCAGGTCATTCTTTCCGCGCAAGACAATCCTGGCCAGTCTTTCATACGGAGGATAATAAAGTTGCTTTCTATATTCAAGTTCTTTTTTGGCAAACCCGTCATAGTCATGTAAAGCGGCACACTTAATACTGTAATGTTCCGGATTATAAGTCTGGACTATAACCTGTCCCCCCTTGGAGCCTCTTCCGGTTCTTCCCGCTACCTGACAAAGCAGTTGGAACGTCCTCTCACCTGCCCGGAAATCAGGCATATTAACAATTGTATCAGCAGAAAGCACACCGACCAATGTGACGTTCGGAAAGTCAAGACCTTTTGCAATCATCTGGGTACCCAGAAGTATGTCTATATCACCACGCCTGAAGGCGTTCAGCGCCTTTTCATGAGAGTCCCTTCCCCTCATGGTATCGCTATCCATCCTCAAAAGTTCGTGCCGGGGGAATCTGGCCCTGATGTCTTCCTCCATCCTTTCTGTCCCAACACCCAGAAAACTAATGCCGGGAGAACAGCATTCAGGACATTCTCCGGGAACAGGTTCATCTGAAAAACAATAATGACATATTACGGCATCCTTCTTCTTATGATAAGTTAGAGAAATATCACATCTCTTACATTTTAGTACAAAACCGCACCTTCTACAACTTATAAAAGGTGAGAATCCGCGCCTGTTCAAAAACAACAGAACCTGTTCCTTTTTAGAAAGGCACTTTTTCATACAAAGTTCCAGATAATTAGATATATAGTACAAATTTTTACCTCTGTACTTTTCGTGGCGCATATCAATTACCTCCACTCTGGGAAGCGGTTTATTTCCAACCCGATTTTTCAGGGTGACATATTCATATTTACCAATACTTGCATTATAAAAACTCTCAAGTGACGGTGTAGCGGAACCAAGTACAACCAGTGCATTTTCATACTCCGCCCTGACCATACTCACATCACGGGCATTATAACGTGGAGTTGTATCCTGCTTGAATGTATTCTCATGCTCTTCGTCGATTACGATCAATCCCACATTTTCCAAAGGGGCAAATACTGCTGAACGCGCACCAATAACAACGTCTGCATTACCATTCTTGATATCCCACCATTGATCGCTTCTCTGCCTGTCAGTCAAACTGCTGTGCAGGACGGCTACTCTATCAAAACGAGATTTGAATCTTTCAATAGTTTGTGGTGTGAGAGATATTTCGGGAACCAGAACTATAGCCTTAAGCCCCATAGTAATTACTTCAGAGATTGCCTGCAGATAAACCTCTGTCTTTCCGCTTCCCGTAACCCCTTTCAACAAAATAGCACCGAACTGCCTTTCCATTAATTTCCTCTTGATGAGATTAATAGCTGTTTCCTGTTCTCCGGTTGACTGTAAATGGCATGTCTTCTTGAAGTGTTTTCCGGCAAAGAGGGAATCACTTACTTTTCTTTTATCAAGAGTAATCAGTCCTCTATCTCGAAGCCTGTTAACACTGTCCATTTTGCAATTACTGATATTTGCTAACTCAGGAAATGTTATTTCTCCTACCTCAGAGAGAACCTCCAGTACCCTTGCCTGTTTTGGTGCTCTCTTTTTGATTGTGGAAATCATCTCTTTTACGGACGCTCCATCTTTACATAATCTGACTACACTTACTGTCTTCGAGTTAATGCCCTTTCTTACAACAGATGGAAGGAAAGTTTCCAGGGCTTCACCCCATCCACAAAAATAAAAACTGGCCAGCCATTCCGCAATCCCCAGCATCTTGGAATTTAATATAGGCTCTGTATCAATTACGCGGATTATATCCTTAATTGTTTTAACATCCGATTTATCGGTTAGCCCAACGCAATACCCTACGGCTGTTCTGCCTCCGAAGGGAACTTTAACCCTTTTACCAATCTCGATCTGGTTTATAAAAGACTGTGGAATCTTGTAGTGAAATTTCTTATTCAGAGGTATGTCCAATACAACTTCAGCAAACTTTTCATAAGCCATTGATGTGTAATCCTTTATGGGCATGGTAAATCCTAATGTTATTCCTGAATCCTATCACAATCATAATAAAGTGTCAAGTTAAGCATTGATTTACAGGCATATTAACCTTGCTTTAATATTCTAAAATTTCTATAAAATATTGTTTTAAAGGGTTTTTAAAGTACCAGTATCTGAAATGAGACAATATTAAATCACGGTATTCATACCCCACTGAATGATGCTATGAAGATAGTTGAACGGCACGTTATAATATTTTTAATTGCTATGTATGTTACTGCAATAGGGCTTTTAATTTACCTGCAGTTTATTGGGAAAGAGAGACAACTTACAGTAGCTATAGACATTGAAAAATTATGTAAGGTAGATGTAGACGAAAACGAATGGGAATATGTAGTATTACATCACAGTGCCACTGACGAGGGAAATGCAATACGCTTTGACAGGTACCACAGAGAAAAGAGAAAGTGGCCGGAAGGCCTGGCCTATCATTTTGTTATTGGAAATGGCAAAGGCTCAGGAAATGGCGAGATTGAAGTAGGTGATAGATGGAGAAAACAGATTTATGGCGCACATACCGCCAATATGGATCTAAATCAAATCGCTATTGGTATCTGTCTTGTTGGAAATTTTGAAGAGGATAATAAGCCCACAAACAACCAGTTTGAATCTCTGACAAGTCTGGTCAATTATGTTTCAAGAAGATATAAAATATCCGAATCAAACGTCATCATGCATAACCAGGTTAATCAAAAAGGCACAGCATGTCCCGGTAAAAACTTTCCCTACGAACAACTCATTGATAGAGTAACCAGGTCAGAACCAGAAAGAACGTTATAATGTGGTGAAATTTACCCCGACGATACCACAACATATAAAACTTCATTAACTATTGGCTATTGTTAGAATAAAGACTATGCTTATATAACAATGCTTTCATGTATTCTACATGTGACCACATCAACGGGGTAACAAACATGACATATCCACCTTCTTCCATAGTACTATCAGATATCATACACCTGTCTGCCACTTCACTATAAGCTCTTTGCATATTGTTGGCTTCTTCTAAAATCTTATCAAAATCCAGATTGTCCTGAAGGATATGCTTATCAAATTCCTTGGCGAAATCAAGACCCGTCTTCCATTCTGTTTCCATGAATGAATCGAATCTTTTACAGGTTGAAATATGTTCAGGGATTTCTCCTTTTTCGTTTTTGTAGCTATCAATGAGGTTCATTAATTCATCCCCTCTTTTATCATTTTTGCACCAGTAGTGGTATTGGGCCAGTATCGCCGTGTACTGAAGCCAGGGGCCATTACCGGCGTGAGTGTGTATTTCAATATCTCCACTGAATGGAAGGTACCGTTGAATCATCCCTAACTCAGGGTCCCATAGCTGTCTTTCAATAAAGTCTACACTATTATCAAGATAATCTTTAACCTCATTTCCAAATTCAAAATAGAACGGGCTTAATAGTGTAAAATCCGGTTTAAAATCATAATTACCTTTCTCATCTATACGTCTCAGAAATCTGTTGTTTGCCACCATGATACTAAACAGGTTATGCTTAAATGCCGATTTAAAGGTAAGTATTTTATCCGGAATAATATCCGGATCATTAAATTCATCGTTTACTTTTGAAACGAGAGTAAAAGCTTTTAGATATGCAAAATTAGTCCAACAACTGAACCCTTCTTCAAGAGCCGATTCGTGAATAGATGTAGTGGAATGAAAAAGATTTATCTCCGGACGGTAATAGTTTTTAATAGCAAATTGTGAGGCATTCTTTATTGAGTGGAGAAATTTATTTATATCCTGAATGTCTTCTTCTCTCGATTTTGCGGTAAGTAGATAATTGGAAAGGATGATTAAGCCGTGTGCATTATTATCTTCCTGCTTATAAACACTTTTTTCCTCACCAGAGAGGGCATATCTTTGTCCAAGATAACCATCATATCCAATGATCTTTAATACAAAGCTTGCAATAGATTTGAGCAATTCGTATGAATCATCAGCAATAGAAAGGTCAGAGGTAGAAATATATGCTAAAAGCCCTGACGCACAGGCAGCATCACGCGGATAAAAATAAGGGTACCTTGACTCAGGCCTTGCAGCCAGCAATATCCTTTCCCCGTCATTTGTCTTTACAGAACACGATTGTATAATTCTGAAATGTGCTTCAAGTTCACTATTAATGTCTTTGTGAGGTGATTGCTTGTCAGGATTAGAATGAGTCATAATAGTAAATTCCTACGTTTTACAGGTTCTGTTTTAACGGACACAAGGTATTCAGCTTATTTCCTCTTTCCCCTTTTCTGACCATCTTTGCAGTAAATAGTCTTTACTCTCTTCAAACACCTCTGCCTGTTTCTCAACAACCCGTTCAGCTTCACCGTTTGTCATATCTTTCGTCTCAGTGATAAACCCGGCTATCCTTGCAAAGTACAGTGGCGTCATCATATTAACCAATTTTACCCTGTTTCTCTTCCAATTACGAAAAGTTACAGCTATATCATAAAGTATCCTGCACCATAAATCTGTCGGAAATGTAAAATCTTCAGCACTTAAAGAGCCCATTTTCTTTAACTCTTTAAAATTGTCTTTTTCTATTATATTTTCCCATAATGCACCGAAATGATTGAGTCCCGTCTTGAAATATTCTACAAGATTGTCCATGCTAACATCAAAGGCCTCCGGTTTCGTACCGGTTTCCTCTCCCAGGATTGGCACGGGAGAGCTTCCCTTTATGTCCTTCCAGTAATCATAATTTTGCTCCATGAGGACAAAAAGTGTGGTGACGACCTGCTGAAACATCGGACCCAGTGATTCACTCGGGTCCTTAACATCATGAACCTTCGTTCCCAGCCGTGTTTGACAAATTCTGAACCCCTGAATGATTGCAGTAGTGGTAAGCCAGATGTCTATTCCGAACTTAGCCACATCAGTCTCCCAGACATCCTGATCATTGTAGAATTTTATGAGTTTCGCTGAAAATGCAAAGTCACCGCCTATTGGCTGCCTGACCCTCAGGCCATAGAGTGTGCGTGTAAGGTTATATACTATATTATTGGTGATAGTACCGTCATACTTGTACCGTTCATAATATGGAACAACAAACTGATACTCCTCATCGTAAACAGGTGTAATAAGGTTTTTAATCCATTCCGGCGTAATAGACCTTAAATCAGAATCGCAGACAACACATACCCTTGCTCCAAGGTATTCTGAGGCCTCAAATATTGCCCGCAATGCAGTCCCCTTACCGGGAATACCCCTGTATATTGTGATTAGTTTTTCAATCCACGGTTCGACCTGCACAGCAAGGGTTTGTTCTCGTGAATCGTCTGTCGAACCACCATCTCCAACCATAATAAGGGCCTTTGAATCAGGAAAGTAGGTAGACAGCCCTTTACCGACGGTTTTCACTACATATGAGACCGTGGAATCGTTATTATAACAAGGTATGCCTACAACAATATCCGCATTCTTTATTTTCTCAATCCTTCTTCTTGAATATTGCCTTAATGCTGTGCTGAATTTCATTTAGATATCCTTTCTATTTATTAAAGAAATCATTATATCCATCACATTAGTCAGAGTAGGACCCGTAATTATGTGTTCTTCGGTCTTATTAAAAAAATTGTAAGAATCATTTCTGCTCAAATAGTCTTCTGGTTTCAGACAAAATCTTTCTCTGGCATTTTTACATGTATTTGAGTCAACGATTGCGCCTGTAGCATCTGTCGGGCCGTCAGTACCATCGGTGCCTGCGCTTAAAATTAGTATGCCGTCATATCCCTCTATTTCCATGGCCGCAGAAAGTGCGAACTCCTGGTTTCTTCCACCCTTTCCATTGCCCTTTATAGTAACAGTGGTTTCACCTCCTGCAATTATACATGCTGGTTTAGAGACAGGCGTTCCTGTACGGTGTACCTCTTTTGCAATGGCAGAAAAAAATATTGCAGCTTCTTTACTTTCTCCCTGTACCATAGATGAAAGGATTATGGTGTCATATCCTAAATCTGCAGCCTTTTCTTTAGCCGCTTCCAGCGCTATCTTGTTGGAACCAATGATTACGTTTTGTGTATTAGCAAATACCTTGTCTCCCTGTTTAGGATTCTCTCTAGCCTCTCCAGCTTGTCCTTTCTTTAAAAGGTTACAAACACTGTCAGGTATCTTGTCTTCCAAAGAGTACTTTCCAATTACTTTACAAGCATCGTCGAAGGTGCTCTCATCCGGTACGGTAGGACCGGATGCTATAATATCCAAAGGGTCACCGATCACATCTGACAGTATCAGTGTAATCAATGTTGAAGGGTATGAAGCATGTGCAAGGTGTCCGCCCTTTATTATCGATAAATGTTTTCTTACGGCATTAATTTCATCAATCGTAGCTCCACAGGCCAGTAATTCATTTGAAGTTGTCT
>CAZPAM010000052.1:0-17893 GCA_964584595.1 uncultured Candidatus Scalindua sp.
GATTAACCGGTATAAGTTTACCTGCAAACCCCATTTCAATGAGATTCGTGATAATCACCGAAGTAATATTCCCGGGATCTTCCGTTGCGCCTATGATGGCTACAGTCTGAGGATTGAAGAATTTATCTAAATGCATTAGTAAACGGCTCCAGGCAAGGTAATACCCCTAAGAAATTAAAACATTCACACGCTGATGATTTTTTGCGAGAAACAACCTTTTAACAATTACAGTGTCAAAAGTATAAGTCTCTTTCGCCTTGAATGAGAGATTCCATTTTACGGGATGTCAACTTTCTGAGATTAGGGTCGGGAATCTTGTGAATTTCTGAAGTTATAAGGGCCTTTATCTTTTGCGCCAGTTTGGGATTATAATCCAGAAGATATTCTTCGAATGTAAGAAGAGCGTTTGGCTGACAGAAATTTTTGATTTCACCCGGCTTGGCCAGCTCCATAAAGTTTTCACCTGTCCTGCCGGAACGATAACAGGAAGTGCAGAAGCTGGGAATAAATCCCCTGCCTGCTAAATCTTCAATAACTTCAGAAAGGGAACGGTCGTCCGATATACTGAACTGCCCCTGCGCTTCTTTGTCGCTGCTGTAACTTCCGGGTACTGTCCTGGAACCGGCAGATATCTGAGATACACCAAGATAAAACAGTTCATCTCTTAACTCTGCATTCTCTCTTGTAGAAAGTATTATGCCCGTATATGGGACGGCAAGTCGGAGAACTGCAATTATCTTTTTAAGCTCATTATCTGATACAGGACTGGGTGGATGAGAAGCTATATCGGAACCTTGTGCAGGTTCAAGCCTGGGAACTGAAATAGTGTGCGGGCCGACTCCAAAAGCATCCTCAAGGTGCATAGCATGAAACAGCAATGCCAGTACCTCAAACTTGTAATTGTACAGCCCAAACAGTGCCCCTATTCCCACATCATCAATACCGGCCTTTTGGGCAAGATCACAGGCATAAAGCCGCTTCAAATAGTCTGACTTTGGCCCTGAAGGATGCAATGTAGTATAAGTGTCGCCATGGTATGTTTCCTGAAATAACTGATAAGTCCCTATACCGGTATCCTTGAGCCTACTGAAATCCTTCACCCCGATTGGGGCAACATTGACGTTCAGCCGCCTGATACTGCCGTTACCTTCCTTCGTATCGTAGACTGTCTTTATAGCTCCCTCTAAATAATCTATATCGACTGCAGGGTCCTCTGCCGAGACAAGGAGTAGCCGCTTGTGTCCCTGTGAAATAAGGGCTTTGGTCTCTTCCCGTATTTCATTTACATTTAAAAGACGTTTTTTATTATTTGATATCCCGCGTCTGAAGCCACAATAGAGACAGTCGTTAACACATCTATTTGATAGATAGAGAGGTGCAAATAAAACCAGGCGGTTTCCGTAGATTGACTCCTTGATCTGCCTGGCTGCACTAAAGATACTGTTAAGTAAAACATCATCTTCACAATTGAGGAGGACGGCCGCATCTTCAGGGCTGAGGCCATTTAATCTTAAAGACTTTTCAACTAATTTCTCTACATGATGACTAGATGGCCTTTCTGTTCTTTCTAACAGATCGAGTATTTTATTTCCATTTATAAAGTTTTTCATATTCCTAAATCCGTAGGAGCCCTTCCAATGCTCTTAAGCAATTGCAGCGCGACTGCAATCTGATTTTCGATAGAGACATCTACCGCTGCCCTGTTGGGGTAGATATCGTAAAGGTTAACGTAATCTTTAGGTGTAAGGTTCAGCATGATTGAATTTGCTCCACCCATAAGGGCTTCCCTTCTTGCCTGTGAGTTCAGGGACTCAAGGGCTGTAGTCACAAGGATTTTCCCATAGGGTTCTATGAGTCTCAAAACAGAAAGGGCCTTAAGTACATATTCGGTACTGGGTGCGTCGTGGCCGGAAAGTGGAGTATCCGGATGCGGAATAAATGGGCCAAACGAGTACATGTCACAACCCAACTCCTTTGCAAACATAAAGTCATCTATAACACTCTCCACTTTCTGTCCGGGAAGACCAATGAGACCTCCACTGGCAATAATGTATCCGATATCCCTAAAGAGCTCAAGGTACCTGATCCTTTCCTTCAAAGATGAATGAGGGTGTAACTCTGAATACAGATTACTGTCGGATGTTTCAAACCTGAACAGGACAGCCCTGGCGCCTGCATCGAATGCCTTTCTATAAAATTCGTCTTCTCTTTCTCCCACACTCAGGAAGATAAAGACAGGAGAATTTTCCCTTATCTTTCTGATCATTTCTAAAATCTCTTCTGACTTGTAAGATGGGTATTCACCGGATTGCAGGACGATTCCCTTAAACCCGAAACGTTTTACCCCGTCTGCAACCACGCCGAGGATCTCATCGGTGCCAAGACTGAAACGTTTAAGAGAAGTGTTTGATGAGCTTATGCCGCAGTAAGCACATTGAGCACTGCAGATGTTTGAAAACTCGATAATTCCATGGACACAGCAGGCATTGCCCAGAAATTTCTGGCGTATAAAATTGGCTGATTTATGTAACACATCAATTTCATCCGGATCTTCGCTTAAGAGTAATCTTAACGCCTCCGGATGTGATATTGACTTGCCATAAGTTGCCCTATCAATAATTTTCAGAAAATCCTTGTCCAGATTGGGCTTGTCATTATAGAGCCTGGAGAGTCTAACGTCAGTTTCCTTCAACTCAAAGAACAGTTCCTTCCATGTATCCAGGATTTCTTCTGCATCCTTTTCATCTATTTTCTGCACTACGAACCCGCCCTGTGCGTAGACGTAATCACCCACCTGAAGATCGTAAAAGTCATTCCGTGCCTTCCTCTCTTCACCAAAATATTCAATTGTGATTAAGTCTTCAGTGATACTCTTAACATTTCCGGGAATAGCGTAACACATATTTCTTTCTCAACCTCATTCCACATCTATAGATTCAACAAATACGTTTTTACCTTCTGCATGTTTCACGTTAATTCCAGCGCCATCAGCTACCGTTTCTTTACATCTTAGTTCCATAAGAAATTTCAGGTTATCATCCTTGATATGAGAATCCCTGCCTAATGTGACATTAATGGCAACGACCTTCTTATGATTGCCATCCTCTGCCTTTGTAATTACGTTTTCTATAAGATTTTCAACTAAATGGAACTCGTGCACAAGCTTTTCTCCTTTTCCAGAATATTCTTTACGATCTCCGGCAAGAGGATCTTCATCGTTTCTGTCAGCTCTTCACCAAAGCTGAATGGGTCATTTACTTCAACAGCGTATATCCTTATTTCTTCCGGTACTTCCATCCCTAATTTCTCTCCCATCTTGATTGTCCAGTACAGTCCAACATTGTGGGGTGAATTAGAGCGTTTCTGTTTCGGCATATCATCCATAGATAACTGGTATACATCTCCATCATTGCCGTCTTCGGTCTTTATAGCATCAATGACAATCAGTCTCTTATAACCGCAAATAAAATCAAGAATATTTGCCCCTGTCAGTTGGGATGTTTTGAGATCACAGTCATTGTTATTTAAGCCGTTATAAACAAGTTGGCCAACTTCAAGACCTATTCTGTCATCGCTTAATATTGAATTTCCTAAACCTAAGATAAGAGTTTTGTTAGACTTCATTTTTATTGGCTTTAAGAGATTATCAATCCTGTTTCAGGTGTTTTATCAGGTTTCTGTCTTTATCGTAGATATCTACTACGAGAGGCATCTCACCCGGAAGTGAATGAGTCGCGCAGGCGAAACATGGGTCGTACGCCCTGAATGCCATCTCAACTTTATTAAGAAGCCCTTCTGTGACTACAACTCCTTTCTTTATCAGCCTCTTTGCTGCCTCTTTTATTGACATGGATATTGCAGCATGGTTATTAGTAGTTCCCACGATAAGGTTAACCTTTTTTAATATACCCTTCTCATCTGTTACATAGTGATGATATAGTGTGCCCCTGGGAGCTTCAACTACACCAACACCTTCGCCCGGCTCGGATGTGGGTATCGTTCTTATCTCTTTACTGGTTATCTCCGGATCCTGCGACAGCTCCAGGAGTCTTTCGGCAGCGTACATCAATTCTATAACCCTTGCCCAGTGGGTTGCCAGTGTGGCGTGTACAGGTTTTCCGCCCAGAGTATCATACATCCTTTCGTATTCTGCCTGAGCAAGCGGTGTCGCCATTCCATCAGAAGCATTAAGCCTGCCAAGCGGCGCCGCTCTGTATATACCACTGTCATTACCATCAACAAACCCCTTCCAGCCTTTCCCCTTAAGATAGGGAAATTTGAGGTACGTCCATGGTTCCACATGTTCAGCAATGTGTTTGAGGTAGTCCTTTGGTTTGAACCTGACATATTCCTGCCCTTCCGGATCAGTTACTCTGATCTCTCCATCATAGAAGTTTACCTTGTTGTTCTCGTCTACAAGGCCCATATAATTGGTCTTTATGTTATTGTAAATGTCACCCTTAATCAAATCGACATATTCACTGTTCTTGAGGACTATGTCTTCAAAGACCTTGAGCGTAAGCTTTGCAAACTCCACAGATTCATTAGCTATCTCTTTTAATCTCTCATGCTCCTTTTTGTCTAAGCCTTTACTCATACCTCCGGGCATGGCGCACACAAGATGTATCTGCCTGCCGCCGAGCATTGCTGATACCTCATGTGAAATAGCACGTTGTTTGATAACTTTCTTACCCAGTTCCAGGCCAACCTTACCAATAACGCCAAGTATGTTTCTTTCAGCTGGTGGGGAATCAGGCCCCATGACAAAATCCGGTCCACCTAATATGTAAAAATGAGTAGTATGATCCCCAACGTAAAATGCGCTATATATCAATTCTCTCAGTTTTTTGGCTGCGGATGGTATTGTTACACCGTAAACAGCGTCGGCCGCTTTCGCTGATGCCATGTGATGTGCTTCAGGGCATACTCCGCATATCCGTGTCGTTATCCGCGGCATCTCTTCCACCAGCCTTCCGACACAAAACCTCTCAAATCCCCTCAACTCAGGAACCAGAAAGTATGCGTTGTCCACATTGCCGTCATCATCCAGGAAAATTTCTATCTTTCCGTGGCCTTCAAGTCTTGTTATCGGGTCTATCGTTATTCGTTTTGTCATCTTTAATAATCTTTCTTCTTAAAGTAGAATGCGGTAATCCAAATCTGTAGAATGTTCCTATCGGATCCGGTATATCATCAATTATTCTTTCTATCTCCTCTTCACTGTCAGCATCTATCACGGAAGCTACCGCACTTAAAAGTTTTGCCCCCTGATCTTTTACTCCCGGTGGGGGACCGTAACAACCTCTACATGGCATGTTCGCCTTAAGACACTGTGCCCCGCAGCCGGACCTTGTTGCAGGGCCGCAACAGATAATGCCCTGCTCCAGAAGGCATACTTCCCAGTCGGCCTCTATTTCATGTGGCCTTACAAATTTCTTAATTTTCTTTTCTTCTTTCTTGTGTTCACACTCATGGCATACTGTTCTTGAGAAAGCGCCTACTACCGAACCTTTTTCAGGCAGATTACCGGACATGATTGCTTCCACGGCACTCCATATCTGTTCTGCGACAGGCGGGCAGCCGGGGACATAGTAATCGACCTCTACGGTTTGTCCCAATGTTTTAACCGTATCGTAGAAGCTTGGGATCTTCAGGGTGCCTTCGTTTACTGTATATTCTGTCTGAGGGCGGTGATTATTCGGATTATCAGTCGATGGTGTTTCCTTATACACATAATCAAACACCTCTTTCTTGTTACTCAGATTGGCAAGACCGGGTATGCAGCCTTCATGAGCGCATGAACCGAAGGCTACCAGCACTTTGGATTTTTTCCTGAGAAGTTTTGCCATGTGCTCATTTTCACTGCTCCTGATAGCACCATTAAAGAGGCATACGTCTATAGACTTATCCTCCATCGCTTCTACATCCTTGTGTTTGACATCCATGGCAGCCGGCCAGAAGACTATTTCAAAGGCTCCCGCCACATCCAATATCTTCTCCTGTAGCTCCAGGATTGCCATATCACAGCCTCCACAGCTTGCCGCCCAGTTTATTGCCAGCTTAGGCTTCGACATTGTCCACCTCCTCTATCTTTTCTAATTCCAGTGGGCCAAGTTCTCTTAAAACTTCTGTCATATCATTAGACTCATTAGCTATCTTTTCACCCTCGGCCGCAGATGCCCATATCAGGCGCAATCTCTCTTTCTCAATACCAAACTGTGTCAGCAGTTTCTTAATCAATACCACCCGACGAAGACATTTGATATTTCCTCCCTGATAGTGGCACTCTCCGGGGTGACAGCCGGATATCATAACACCGTCTGCACCGGAACGAAACGACTTCATAACAAATGTAGGGTCAATTCTACCGGTACACATCACTCGTATTATCCTGACATTGTGCGCATACTTTGTACGCGATGTCCCTGCCAGGTCTGCCGCTGTATATGAGCACCAGTTACATAAGAACGCCACTATCTTAGGTTCAAATTTTTCTGTATTCATCGTTCACCCTTTATACTGCCATAAGTCCATCAATTTCGGCAAGTATCTGTTCGTCTGTAAAATGTGTCCCCTTTATTGCCCCTGCCGGGCAGGCAGCGACGCAGGTTCCGCATCCCTTACATAACTCTTCGACCACTTCCGATACATTCTCTTCTGCCCTGAACTCAATTGCAGAATATGGACAGACATTATTACAGATCTTGCATCCTGAACAAAAATCCTTATTTATAACAGCCGTTATCGCTTCAATCTCAACCTCTCCCTTGACTAACATCGAAAGTGCTCTTGCCGCTGCACCCGATCCCTGTGCAACTGTATCAGGTATATCCTTTGGTCCCTGACAGCAGCCTGCTATTAATATCCCGTCTGACATGGTTGCCATTGGATCAAGCTTTGGATGCTTTTCGATAAAGAAGCCGTCTGAGCCTCTTGAGAGTGAGAATAATTTTGCTATCTGATCAGCATCGCTCCTTGGCTCAATACCGACACTTAATACCACCATGTCGACAGCAATTCTCCTGTTCAATCCTAAAAGAGTATCTTCACACTGTATGATGAGCTTGCCTTCTTCTTCAGGAGATTCCGCAAAATTCGTAATCTCAGGTACCTTGCCCCTTATGATGTTGACCTTCTCCTTCTGTACCCTTTCGTAAAACTCCTCATATCCCTTTCCAAAGGCACGCATATCGATATAAAACTCATACACTTCTGCATCTGTCTTTTCCCTGACAAGGTGGGCAAATTTCAGAGAATGCATACAGCATATCCGTGAGCAGTGTTTGTTGTAGTTTTCATCACGGGAACCTATGCAGTGCAGTATTGCCACAGATTCAGGCCTGGCACCACTCTTTAATAATATTTCACCGCTTGTGGGGCCTGCGGCACTACTTAGCCTCTCGAATTCAAGGCTGGTTATTACATTGTCATATTTCATGTAGCCATATTCCTTAGAGCGCCTTGCATCAAAGAGTTGAAATCCCGTGGTAACTATTATATTACCCACATCAACCTCAATAAATTCATCTTTCATGTTATAGTCTATTGCGTCTGGTTCACAAACCTTTGCACACTCTCCACAGTCAGAGCAGGCACCGCAGGAAAGACATCGTTCTGCCTCGCGCTTCGCATCCTCATCATTAAACCCAAGCTCTACTTCTCCAAAACCGGCAAGTCGCTGTGAATCTTCTATATTAGGTATTTCAACTCTCTTCTCCAATGGATAGACCTCTTTCAATCTCTGAAGTTCCTCTTCACTCACATGAGATTCCATGACAGGTTCCATAGGCTCTTCCTCTTCATCAGAAAGAGTCTCTCTTCCTAAATACCTATCGATAGAAGTTGCGGCCTTTCTTCCCTGAGCCATTGCCTCTGTTACCGTCCTTGGACCTGTAACAACATCTGCACAGGCGAATATGCCCTTTATATTTGTTGATAGAGATTTTTCATCGACAAATAAAGTATCCCATTTGCTAACCTTAATTCCCGCTTCCTTTGCAAAGTAGGAATCAGGTCTTTGACTTATTGCAGGTATCAGTGTATCGAGAGGTACTATGAACTGTGAATCTGGTATGGGTACCGGACGTCTCCTGCCGCTTGAATCCATTTCTCCCAGTTTCATCCTTATCAGTACAAGAGACTTTAATCTACCATTCTCGGTTACTATTTTTTCAGGAGCAACAAGGATCTCAATTCTAATGCCCTCATCAACAGCAGCCTTGATCTCTTCTGGACTGGCAGGCATCTCATTTATTGAGCGGCGATAGAATATAGTGACATCCTTGCCGAGTCTCTTCGCAGTCCTCGCTGCATCAATCGCTGTATTACCTCCACCCATGATTCCAACCTTTTCGCCCAGTTCAACTGTTTCATTAAAGTTTATTTTTTTTAAGAAATCTATAGCGTTGATTATGCCGGTAGCATCCTCCTCGGCCATTCCTAGACTACTACTCTTCTGGGCACCAATAGCTATCAGTACCGCATCAAACTCACTCTTCAGTTCTGATAACTGCTTATCTTTGCCTATAGTTACACAAGTATTTATTTTAATACCCAATTTTTCTATATCGTTTATCTCTTTATCCAGAATATCCTTGGGAAGCCTGTAAGAAGGTATACATGCACGCAACATACCACCCGGCTTCTGTGCAGATTCGAATATGGAAACATTATATCCCTTAAGTGCAAGATCGCTTGCTGCGGTAAGGCCACCCGGGCCGGATCCGATTATAGCCACACTCTTATCTATCTTTTTTATCTGAGGTGGGATATATTCACCGACTCTATCAGCTATGTAACGCTTTAAAGCCAGTATGGCAATCGGCTCATCCAGGGCGTCCCTTTTACATGCCTTCTCACAGGGATGATAACATACCCTCCCGCATATACCGGGAAGAGGGTTTGTCTTTCTCATAAGAGCGTATGCCTCGTTTAGTTTCCCTGCCCTTATGAGGGCTATATAGCCCTGCACATCCATTTTTATCGGACAAAATGTTTTACAGGGTGGTGTATCTTTTTTATCGATAACATATATATTCGGAACTGACTGTGCGAATGGCCTGTAAATGGCGTGCCTATCAGACAACCCCTCCTCGAATTCGCTGGGGAGATTAACCGGGCAAACCTTGATACATTCCGCACATGCTGTGCACTTCTCATTTACGAAACGTGATTTCTTCTTTATCTTTACCTTGAAGTTACCCACATAGCCCGATACATTTTCAACCTCGCTGTAACTCAACAATTCTATATTTGGATGCTGACCCACCGAAACCATCTTTGGAGTTAGAATACAGGCAGAACAATCCAGGGTAGGAAATGTCTTATCCAGTTTAGCCATATTCCCGCCTATGGATGGCTCCTTTTCAACCAGGTAAACTTTGTTGCCTGAATTTGCTATTTCCAGAGCGGCTTGTATCCCGGCTATACCGGCACCGACTATAAGTGTGTTTGGATTAACCTTTACCTTTTTGGTTTTAAGGGGCTCATGGAAAAAGACACGGTTCACAGCAGCCTGAACGAGCGCCTTGGCTTTATTGGTTGCAGAAACCTTATCCTCGGTCACCCAGGAACAGTGTTCCCTGATATTGGCCATTTGAAATTCGTATTTATTTACGCCGACCTGTTCACAGGCACGCCTGAAAGTTTCTTCATGCATTCGTGGTGAGCAGGATGAAACAACGATCTTGTTAAGATCCTGCTCCTTTATATCCTGCTTTACCATGTCCTGGCCGGGATCAGAGCACATAAACTTATAGTCCCGGGCAACCACAACACCCTTTAAAGTCTTGGCATAATCCGCAACCGCTTCAACATCGACTACTTCTGAGATATTGTTTCCACAGTGGCACACATATACGCCTATTCTTATTTCACCGTTTTCATTGTTCATCCGAACAACCTCCTGAACTTTCCATTAACCGGTGTAATGGATTTATCAATAGCCATCTCCTTGATGGTAAAGCCGGCCGCCAATCCAATTACCTGGGTAAAGTAAAGTATAGGTATTTTATAATTTCTTCCGAATGTCCGATTTATCCTGGTTTGATAATTATCCAGGTTCATATGGCACAATGGACATGTGGTTACTATCGCGTCTGCCTCTTTTTCTACAGCGCAATTCAGTAGTTTGTCTACAAGTTCAAGGGCAGCCTTCTCATCATAAATGATGAGTGATGCACCACAGCATTTGACCTTATATGGATAATCAACTACATCAGCACCAAGTTGCCCTAAAAGCTCATCGAGTGTGGTTGGTGATTCGTGATGGTCAAAAGAGTTTTTTGGCCTTACGATCTGACAACCATAGTAGGGTGCTAGTTTCAAACCATTGAGAGGTTTTTTGACTTTAGATTTTATAGATTCGTAACCGACATCATTAACAAATATGTCCAGAAGATGCCTGACTCGAACTCCTCCACCATAAGACAAGTTCGCTGCATCCAGACACTTGTCTACCTTTGCCTTCAGATCATCATGTTCCTTGAGATAAACTTCTGTCTTATTAAGAACTGCAAAGCAGGCACTACACGGGGTAACCAGGTCTTTACCTACCTTCTCCGCCAACACCAGATTTCTCGCCGATATGGCAAATGACATTAATTCATTGACAGACATGTAACTGGTAGCGCCACAGCAGTTCCAATCTTCCAGTTCCTCAAGCTTTACATCAAGAAGTTCAGCCACACTCCTTGTTGAAATGTCATATGGAGTTGACGAAGATTTGAGACTACAGCCGGGAAAATAAGAGTAACTCTTCATTTTTCACCTCCCAGTATATTTGCTTCGTTTATGATAGCCTTAATCTCTTCTAATCCGGACTTCTTTATCCGATGAGGGAACAAAGGCATCCTGCCTTTAATTATAAGCTTTAGACCCAATGGTAACATTTTCAATAAATTCAAGGGGTTCGTTTTCATAAAAAGGCGCATGATAAGCTCGGTTTCATGGTTCCGGCCATATCTATTTACTATGTCAGCAAAGGCACTGGATAAAGCCGGGGAGGCAGTGCCATGAGTAGAGAGGCCGTACTTGATGGAAAGCCTCTTTAATATATACATGATGTCAGTAAGTTTAATACCGCGGGGGCATCTTACGTGGCAGGAATAACATGAAACGCAATACCATATGGTATTTGAGGAGAGTACTTCGTTGCGCATACCCGCCTTTGCCATGGCAAAGATCTTGCGGGGTGAATAATTCATCTTGAATACCATGGGGCAAGAGGCAGAGCAGGTACCGCATTGGATACAATGCCTTATCTTCTCTCCTCCCGGTATTGACGATATCTCATCCAGAAATCTTGGGTCTTCCTTTATCGCATTTGTCATAACGTCCCCTCCTGATATTTAGCCATTCCGCATGCATTGATAGATATCTTTCCTACAACACTATTTTATCACACATAATAATGGGTTGCAATTGGTATCTTATATACCGGTTATTCCTACCCCTGAACCTCCATGACACTAATTTATTTTCTTAAATCGTTGTTACCTTTTTAAAAACTTAGTACATGAAATTTATGTAAGACTTTGAGAAATTTAAGGAAATTTCCTGTTTGACAGGTATAATTAAAATCAAAGTATCGTGATTCTGGGTAACCTTATTGGTGGCAGCATGTTCGTAGGATTCGTGTACTACATTATCTACCTGTGTGCCAGGCGAGAATAAAACTACATTCAGGCAGTCTAATCTATGTTATATGAAGAAACTTAGATCAAATTATCATGAATACTGAAGAACATTATCTACAACATGAGCTGTATGAACTAGTTCAAAGAGACAGGTCTATTTTTGAGTTTCTTCAGAGTGGATCTTTAGACGGTATTTGGTATTGGGACATTGAAAACCCGGAACAGGAATGGATGAGTCCTCGATTCTGGGAAGTCCTTGGATATGATTACAGAAAGATGAAACATCTGGCATCAGAGTGGCAAGACCTTATTTATCCCGATGATCTTCAGGTTGCTCTTACCAATCTTGACAAACACTGTCAGGATCCCGATCATCCTTATGATCAAGTAGTACGGTATAGCCATAAAGATGGTTCCACAGTGTGGGTTCGTTGCCGCGGAATAGCGATTCGTGACAACACGGGAAAACCTGTCCGTATGTTGGGCGCACACACTGATTTGACGCAGCTGAAGAGTACGGAAGAAGAACTCAGGAAAAGAACAATTGAGTTAGAGAAAACAAACCAGGAACTACAGAATGCTCTAAGCCAGATTAAAAAGCTGAAAGGGTTTCTTCCCATTTGCGCGTCTTGCAAGAAGATACGTGACGACGAGGGTTATTGGATAAGAATCGAATCGTACATAAAAGATCATTCAGAGGCAGAGTTTACTCATAGTATGTGTCCAGAATGTACCGAGAAGCTCTACCCTGACTTATAAATAAAAGATGATTAAAAGAGAAGTTGACTGATATGAAAGAACAATGGAAAGCAGGTGTTAGTTTTGGTTTAACGTCAGGTGCGATTACCACCATGGGGCTTATGGTGGGACTCCACTCCGGGACCCATGCAAAACTGGCGGTTATTGGAGGTGTTGTTACAATTGCAGTTGCAGACTCCTTCTCCGATGCCTTAGGCGTGCATATCCATGAAGAGGCCGAGAATGTTCATTCACACAAGGAGGTCTGGGTTGTTACACTGGCAACCTTCATCTCAAAGTTTATATTCTCGCTCTCCTTCATTATCCCCCTGTTGTTTCTCCAGCTGAACACGGCAGTTATTGTAAGTGTTATATGGGGATTGTCCCTTGTTGCGCTTATCAGCGCCTTCGTTGCTAAAGATCAGGGAATCAAAGTAAAAGCTGTTATTGCCGAGCATGTACTTATTGCACTGTTGGTAGTGGTTATAACGCACTTCCTTGGTGTCTGGGTTAACAATATATTTGTCGGATAATACTTTAACGCAGATATCGCTGAGGAAACTCAGAAAAAAACAAATCTAGCCACGGATGAACACTGATAAAACACGGATGAAAAGACGAAAGGCAAGAAGTTTGATACACACAGTAAAAAGTAAACCTAATTTCTTTGTTACATGATAACCTTCCTTAATAAAACCAGAAAACATATAGCATTCAAACTTATTGGGGGAGTGCTGGTGATTTTGACAATAGCTACGGGTTTGGCAAGCGCTTACATGTTATTTTGGGACAGGGGAGACTTACTTTCACTACTCGATGCGCAGGGCAAAATACTGACTGAACAGGTTGCTATTTCTTCTATAGAACCATTGCTTGTGAATGACTACCCGGTGCTGGAAACATTGGCAGAGTTTATTATAAAAGATAGCCAGTCCATAAGTTTTGTTAAAATTGAACGAAAAGATGGAAAAATTGTGGCAGGTTCGACGAGGCCCGATATTAACGGTACCCAACAGGAAAGTCATCAAAACAGAATTTACACACTTGATATTGTTGTTCCCAGCGGAGAAAGAATAGGCAGGTCCATAGTTGGAATCTCCACAAAACCTATGAATGAAACGATTGCAAAAAGAGGAAGAATCCTGATCACAGGATCCATTATTTCATTATTGGCGGTTTCACTCCTTATAGCATTTATGTTGAAACGGACAGTAAGTAACCCGTTACGCAAGTTGGACAATTTTGCCAGATTACTCGGAAACGGTGATCTTGAGTCAACGATTAACCTTTCACGTAAGGATGAAATAGGCAGACTGGCTGAAACTCTTGACAATATGCGGGAAAACTTAAAAAATTCTCTAAACCAGATTTTAAGTCAAAAAGAGGAACTTGAACAGCACAAAAACCATCTTGAAGCAATGGTAGAGGAAAGGACACAGGACCTGTCCAGGACCAATCTAAGATTGCATAAAGAAGTCGAAGAACGTATTGCCGCCCAGCAGGAAAGAGAAAAGGTTATCAAGATGCTTGAAAAGATGCAGATAAAGTTAACTCAACTATCATTCCAAGATGAGCTGACCGGTGTGTCAAACCGGCGCCGGTTTGACTATATACTGGAAACTGAGTGGCGTAGGGCCGAGAGAGAGAAACAGCCCCTCAGTTTGCTGATGATAGACATAGATTGTTTTAAAAAGTACAACGATACTTACGGCCACCAGGCAGGCGATGCATGTTTAACCCGTGTTGCAACCGCCATGCAGGCACAGTTTAAACGCCCCGGCGACCTCCTGGCACGCTACGGTGGTGAGGAATTTTCGGCTATCTTACCGAATACCGACTTAAAAGGCGCAGATCAGATTGCAGAATCTCTTCATAAAGCCATCAGCGATATAAATATCCCGCACAAATCATCCGATGTGTGTGGTAGGTTAACAATATCCATTGGCGCATCGAGTTGTATTGCCGATACTTGTTCCGACGAAAAGGATTTAATCTCAACCGCAGACAAAGCCCTATATGAAGCTAAATCAAAGGGAAGAAATAAGACTGCAGGCATTTAACCTGCTCCCCATTTCCTAATCCAATTATACAGTGTAATACTAACTTTACAGCTGGATCAGAATTGAAGAATATAGGAATTAAGGGATTAAAGACGAAAGACAAATGACGAATGACAAATGACAAATGACAAATGACCAAGCTCAAAGTTCAATAAAATCCCTGTTGATAGCTTTACTCCTTATGGTTTGTATTGGTTGCTTTGGGACATACAGTTTTGAGAATGTGGCAACAATGAGTGATTCTAGATTGAAGAGTGAATATTTGGATATTGAACATAAATTAGGCAAAAAACATTCGCTTTATTTTGGTGAACGAACATATGGTCAACCTGAAGGGCTGGAAAAAGTCAGTTTAGAACGTGATATAGATAAGCTTGAAGCCCGGCTTAATGAATTGAATTTAGAAATGTCAAATCGTGGGATTATGCCTTGATGTCTATTACTCAAAAGAGATATTTATTCACGCCTGCCCGCCGGTCTATTAGGCAGGGATTTCAATCTTCAACCTACAATCAACAATAGTCAATCTAAAACGCTTGCCCCATACATCGTAAGGTAACAAGTAGATGCGATTTCAGCGACCGGGGTGTCCGGCCCCCAGAGTTTTTCATCTGATGCCATTTCTGAAACACATATTTCAAGTTTCTTAGAACACTCTTTAACAGTTGCAAGCCATTGTTCATTATCTAATTTATCAAGTTTTTTCTGAAGCTCAGGATTCTTAGTTTTAGTAATCTCAATAAACCAATCACTGGCCGTGTGCCATCTATTGTTATGCGTTGAATCACGCCATGTCCTTACAGTAGCCTTATGAAGATTGCCGGTTCCGCCGGCCCATTCTCTTATTTTCTGCTCTATATCATTGTCTGCTTGAGTACCGGCAGATTCAATACTTGTACTTTCTGAAGTTTCCTTATCTTCCTTTTTGTACTTTTCGACATAAATAAATATTACTACCAGTGCTAATAGAGCAACCCATGTCCTTTTATAAAAAGGCTTTTTCTCCTGTCCACTCATATTTGCTCCTCCCCGCCCGAACGTACCGTTCGGTACGGGCGGGTTGCCCCTTGTCTAACTTTAGGCACTTTAAACTTTATCTCACTTTAACCTTTTTTCTGCTAGTCGCTGTCCCTATTTATTTATTTTTAGAATTAGCAAATACTTTTCGTATACTACTACCACCTGAGACTATAATTGTCTAACTTTTTCCTGAAAGTCTTATCTGTTTTGATACACTTAATTATACATAAATGCATATTGACACCTTCTTCTTATATCTGTAATTTATGGATAATTTTGAATAACACTCTACCTGTTTGGCTAGACAAGAAAGCGTTACAAAAGCAATTTTCCTATTATTTATTATTTTAAAAATGAACTGGTATCAGATTGATTCAGAAGATTCTTTCCGGAAGCTCAACACTTCAGAAGATGGGCTAAGTGATAAGGAAGTCAAAGAGCTTCTTTTACAGTACGGCCCAAACAAACTTGCTGAAGAAGAGAAGATAAATAAACTCAAAATACTCATTCATCAATTTACAAGCCCACTGATTTATATCCTCCTAATAGCAGCTGTTGTTACATTTTTTCTCAGGGAATTCATAGATACCGGTGTCATTATGGCTGTGGTGATCCTCAATGCAGTTATCGGGTACATCCAGGAGTTCAAGGCAGAAGAGAGTGTAAGGGCATTAAAAAAGATGATAGTGCCTAAGGCAAGGGTATTAAGGGATGGCATAACGAAGGAGGTAAACAGCGTTGAGCTTGTTCCCGGCGATATTGTCATACTTTCGTCAGGCTCTAAGGTTCCTGCTGATCTCAGGCTGTTCAGGACAATTGAGTTGAAGGTTGAAGAGGCTATGCTTACCGGAGAATCTATTCCCGCTGAGAAGATTATATCCACAATAAAGGAAGACAATTTGACACCAGGAGATCAGAGGAACATGGCTTTTATGGGTACGGTTGTTGTAAGTGGAAGGGCCAGGGGCGTTGTTGTTGAGACAGGGCAGAGGACAATCCTCGGAAAGATTGCAAAGGAAGTCAGGGAAGTATCTGCATTCAAGACTCCCCTTCAGGACAAACTTGAAAGGTTTGCCAGGTTAATAGGATATGCGATCCTGGGATTTTCTGCCCTCATCTTCCTGGCAGGCATAATGAGCGGAGTAAAGGCATCAGACATGTTTCTGACCGCTGTCGCCACTGCAGTGTCGGCGATACCTGAAGGACTGCCCGTTGCCGTAACTATAACAATGGCTATTGGTGTGGCAAGAATGGTAAGACGGAATGCCATTGTAAGAAAACTACCTGCCGTGGAGACCCTGGGAAGCACAACTGTCATAGGTTCTGACAAAACAGGGACCCTGACCAGAAATGAAATGACTGTCAGGCTTATTTTTGATGGAGAGAAAACATACAAGGTTACAGGGAGCGGATATGATCCGGAGGGAGCGATTCTCTATGAGCAAACCGCTGTCAGCCCGGATGAGCTGAAAAACCTCAGGCAGGTTCTCAGGATAGGATTTCTCTGTAATGAGTCCAATGTTTATAAAGAGGATGGCCAGTACAAGGTTGATGGCGACCCCACAGAGGGAGCTCTTATCGTTTCTGCAGCAAAGGCAGGGCTCAGGATCGAAGATGAAAAGGATAATTATCCACAGATAGGAATTCTGCCTTTTGAATCTGAACGCGGATACATGGCTACCCTTCACAAATACAAAGAGAAAAAGTTTCTTTTCGTTAAAGGTGCTCCTGAAAAGGTGCTTGATATGTGTGCCAAGAGTATGGCCGATAACAGTCTGGAGAAAGATAAAATCTTACATGTTGCCAATGTTTTTGCAAAGGAAGGGCTCAGGGTACTTGCAATGGCTTATAAAGAAGTGCCTGCCGATCTGGACGAAATCACACATCACGATGTTGATTCCAATATGATCCTTACAGGTCTTCAGGGAATGTTAGATCCTCCAAGGCCGGAGGCTATTGATGCCATTGGGGGCTGCAAAGAGGCCGGGATAAGGGTTGTCATGATTACCGGAGATCATGCCGCCACAGCTTCTACCATAGCCGGGATGCTCGGCATAACAACAGAAGAATCCAACGTATTAACAGGCAAACAGATAGAGACGATGGATGATGATGAACTCTTCAACACGGTCAAAAACGTTTCTGTATTTGCAAGGGTCGCGCCTCAGCATAAATTGAAAATAGCCAGGCAACTTGAAAGACATGGAGAGATTGTAGCCGTAACAGGTGATGGAGTTAATGATGCCCCGGCACTTAAGGCGGCGCATATTGGCATTGCCATGGGTGGAACAGGAACGGATGTGGCAAAGGAGGCGTCAGATATGGTCCTTGCAGATGATAACTTTGCAAGTATTTTTGCCGCAGTGGAGGAAGGAAGGGTCGTATATGACAATATCAGGAAGGTCACGCTTTTTCTTGTATCCTGCGGCTTTGGAGAAC
>CAZPAM010000053.1:0-17472 GCA_964584595.1 uncultured Candidatus Scalindua sp.
CTGCAAGGAAGAAACCTGCAGCTAAAAAGAAGACTGCAAGGAAGAAACCTGCAGCAAAAAAGAAAACAACTGCAAAAAGGAAGGTTGCGAGGAGAAGATAATGTTTGCTCGGGCCTGTTGATTGAGGCCTGAATGAAGTTGTTTTTGTGACTATTATCAGCTAAAGGCTTTAAGATTATGTAAATGCAAAGTATTTCAAACTATATTTTACGGGACCGAATATTTTGAGAGAGTTTAAATGGGGGCGCCTCCGCAATGGGGGCGCTCTTTTTTTTATAGGGGTTAGTAACAACTACGGATTGTCGGACAAAAGAAATGTATGCAAGCTGGCGGGAAATGGGTAATATACTAGATATGTCTAAATTTTAATTACAGGTATAATTATGCTACTGAGAAAACTGGAATTATTTGGCTTTAAATCATTCTCAGACAGGACATGTTTTGAGTTTGAAAGAGGCATTAACGGAATTGTTGGCCCTAACGGATGCGGGAAGAGTAATGTTGTTGATGCTTTTAAGTGGATACTCGGGGAGCAGAGTGCGAAATCGTTAAGGGGCAACGAAATGATTGATGTTGTCTTTAACGGTACTAATACACGCCCCGCTATGGGGTATGCAGAGGCGTCACTGACCTTTCTGAATGACAGGGATTTGCTGCCGGTAGAATATGACGAGGTGTGCATTGCGAGACGTCTCTACACATCAGGAGAGTCTGAGTATTTAATTAATAAGCAGATATGCCGTTTAAAGGATATCAAGGAACTATTTTTAGGTACTGGAGTGGGGGGTAGTTGTTACTCACTTATTGAACAGGGAAAAGTCGATACGCTGCTGCAGGCAAATGCACAGGAAAGACGCTTTGTTTTTGAAGAGGCGGCAGGTATCAGTAAATATAAAACTAAAAAAAGGGAGACAATGTTAAAGCTGGAAAAGGTTGAACAAAACCTGCTCCGCTTAAATGATATAATAGAGGAGGTACAGAAACAACTTCGCTCCATAAAACTCCAGGCAGCGAAGGCCCGCAAATATAATGAGCGTGTAGTCAGACTGAAAGAGTTAAGGATAAAGCTCTCTTTGAAGAAATATAAAATGTTTAAGGATGAAAGGTCAACTGCACAGGAACAGATACGGCAGGTGGAGTATCAGTGTCAGGAAACACTTGCTAAAATTGAAGCAATGGAGTCTGAAAGGGACAGCCTGCAAAGCAATATAAATGAACTTGCATCAGGGCTCGAAAAGGCTCAGATTACTATGACTAATCTTGATGCAAAGATTACAAATACGCACGACAGGATAGAATTTAACCATAAGACTATAGAGAGCCTGAATGTTCAAATGGATAAATACGAGAAACATATTGATGTGCTTAAAGGTAAGATTAAAGAGGCAGAAAGTGGTATTAGTAATCTGGAACAAGATTTAGAAAGAATTAAGCAGGATTTGCTGGATGGAAATAATGATTTATCAACTAAGGAGACGAAGTTAAAACAGTATTTGTATGAGTGTGACGTCCTGCAGCAGCAGATTGACGGGAACAAAAAGCAGGTTATAGATATGCTGCATAGAGGTTCCAGCCTTCAAAACGAGATTGGCAGTTTAAGTGCAGAAAGAGACACCATTAGCAACAGGAAGACTAAATTGCTGGGACGCCAGGAGGAGATATCATCGGAACTGGAACGTATAGAGAATGAAAGGCAGGATCTTACGGAACAAAGAGACAGGGTATTAAACAAGATTGAAGACCTTGAGGTCTCCATGTCCGGAACCAACGAACGGGTAGAGATTCTAAGTGCAGAGATTCAATCTGTTGATACTGATATAAACAATCGGCAGCAATTGAGGAGTGGTAAGGAATCTCGCCTGGAAACACTTGAAGACCTGGAGAAGCGTTTCGAGGGTGTGAGTTCAGGTGTGCAGGTAGTTTTGGAGGAGTCCAGAAAAGATGATGGATTGGTAAGTGGAATTCATGGGATGGTTGCTGATTTGATAAAGGTGGATACCGCTTACGTATCTGCTATTGAGGCTGTTTTGGGAGACAGGGCACAAATAATCGTTGCCGATTCTGTAAAAGAGGTAATTGGAGCATATGAATTTCTAAAAGAGCATGATAAGGGGCACGTAAAATTCTTCCCGCTTGCAGATGTAAGGGTAGATGCGTCTGAGGCTTCTATTGATTTAAATACTCCTGGAGTTGTGGGAAGGGCGGTTGATTTGATAAAGAGCGATGATAGTTTCAGTACATTGGTAGAATATATTTTTAATGGTACGATCGTTGTAGAGGATTTTGACACTGCTCTGAGGTTATCCGGTAATGAAAACGGAGTGAAATGTTATGTAACTTTGGATGGAGAAGTTATTGAGCCCGGTGGAACAATACTTGTCGGTAAAGGTAGCATGCAGATCGGTCTTATTTCCAGGAAGACCGAGCTTGAAAATATCAAATCTGAGCTCTCAGGAATTCTGGGAGAGATTGAGTCATGTTTAGAAGATAAGAGGATTAAGAAGGACGAAGTTAAGACTCTTATTAGTAAGGCCGATGAGTTTAAAAGGGGAATAGATGAAGAGAATGTTGTCAGGGTTTCAAAGGAAAACAACCTTCAAAAGGAAGAGTTTAAGGTTGTTGAACTTAACGATGAAATTGCCGTTAATGAGAGCGAAATAAATGAAATAAATGAACATGTTGAAAGTATTAACCAGAGAGAAGTAAAACTTAATAATGAGATATCAGAATTAAATGATCAGCGCAAGGTTCTGGAGGAACAGGTTATAGCTTCAGACAATGAAAAGATGCAAAAGGAAACTGGTAAAATAAATATACAGAACGAAATTACTGAACTTAAGGTTGTAATAGCGCAGAAGGAAGAGAGAAAAGATAATATTAATACTTCTATTGAGAAATTAAAGAGGGAGCTTCAGGATAACAGCGAAGGCCTTCAATCAACTTATAGTGAGATAGAAAATTGCAGGGATAAGATTGCTGAGAGTGAGAATGGGATTACAGATTCGAATAAGCTGCTGGAAGAGCTTCGGACTGAAAAGATTACACTGGATAAAGACGTTGTGGGTTTGAAAGAGAAACAGAGTGTCTGTAACGGACAGTTAGCCGGAATAAACGGGCAGATAGATGAGTATAGTGAAGAGTATAGAAGCAAGGAGCAGGAAGTAAATGATCTGAGATTAAAAGAGAATGAATTTAAGGTAAAGATTGTAGATCTGGAAGAGAGAATTCGTGATGATTATCAGGTAGAACTGTCTGAATTCGCTTTAGAGCATGGAGAAGAAGACAACGAATCTATTGACTGGGAAAGCGTTCCCCGGGAAATTGATGAGTTGAAGGGGAAGATAGATAAAATGGGCAATGTTAATCTTGAGGCCATACATGAGCAGTCAGAGCTCGAAGAAAGAGAAGTGCATCTCATGGGGCAGATGGAAGATCTGCAAAAGGCAGAAAAGGCTCTGAAGGATATTATAAATAAGATAAATATTACAAGTCGTGAATTGTTTGAAAAGACATTTAATGAAGTACGGATACATTTCCACGAGTTATTTCGTAAAATGTTTGGTGGGGGCAGGGCAGATATTATTCTGGAAGAGGGAGTTGATATTTTAGATGCAGGTATAGACATAATTGCCCAACCTCCCGGAAAAGAACTCAAATCAATTATGCTTTTTTCAGGTGGTGAGAAAGTTATGACTACCATTGCACTGTTATTTGCCATCTTTCAATCCAAGCCGAGTCCATTCTGTATCCTTGATGAGGTTGATGCTGCTTTGGACGAAAACAATGTTGGTCGTTTTACTCAAATACTCAAGGAATTTGCAAGAATGTCTCAATTTGTTATTATAACGCACAGTAAGCAAACCATGACTATAGCAGATGTTATTTATGGGGTTACTATGGAGGAGCCGGGAGTATCAAAGAAGATTTCTGTCAAATTTGAAGAAGCACAGAGGCAGGTTGCATAAGAACACCATTTATAACATTTCTCCAGCCCACCTGCTATCTGCGGGCAGGTAAACATCGTCTTATCATTTTCTGTATAGAGTGGCTTTGCGCTCTCTCCACCATTACTTTACATGCACAACAAGCGTCGGCAGGGACTAACTTGCCTGGAAGGGTTAACTTGTAGTAAATACCTTTAGAGAAAAGAAAGTACGCCCTGAAGGATTCGAACCTTCGACCCACTGATTAAGAGGCGCAAAAAGGGTGTTTTTTACAATTTACATAACTGCCTGATTCAGTGTTTGTTATGTTGCTATCACTAAGCTATTCAATGACTTATAAATATATTCTTTTCCTGCTGATTCCTGTGGAGTCCAGCCTGTTACGCTGCAGTTGACTACAATTTGACTACAGTAAATTTGTCTTTTTCACGTTGAGATTATGACTGACAATCAAGCAGTCTAATCTTATCTCCCAATGAGCCCGTATATATAAAAATTAATCCACTTATCCTATGAAAAGTGACCTTTTGTGAAAATGTTAGCCATGAATTGACTTGGTCTCTATGAATATAATACTTAACTAAAACTTGGAGATCAATTTCTCGTATTCCGAATGCGAGCCAATCCAGAACCAGGTAATAGTATTGCCCTCCTTTAGCCCAAGTGCCCGATAACCACGACTGATACGAATAGAATAAAGAGGTTCTGTACTGTGAATAGATTTAAAATGAAGGCTAGAATGGTTATGGTTGTTATTCCATGCTTCATAGGCTTTTACAGCTTGGTTCTGGATACCTTTGGGTAGTGCGTCAAAAAGATTCCAAAACTCTTTCGTCGTGCGGGATATCATTTTGTCTTAGATGCAGGATCAAATGGAAGTGTTTCTCCTTGTTTAATATCATTACGAACTTTTGTTGCAAGTTTAGAAAGAGGTTCCTGAGAATTGGCAAAAGATGTTTCCCACTTCTTCTCATCTTCTAATTCTTCCAGTATAATGGTAGCAATGGCATCCTGAGAAGAGTCCGCTAGTTTGGAGGCTTGGTTAAATGCTTTTTCTAATAGTTTGGTCATAACTCATAATTCTATTCAAAAAAATTGTAACAAACAAGTGAAAAATTAAAAATGAATGATGGAATCAGTCTTGCAATCCCTCAGTGTGTCCTAGTGCCAAAATTACCACTTGATTTTAATGATTACCTGAGTATTATAAACCTTGGTATTTCTACATTTTACAAAATTGACATATCAAATAGATATATACTCCATCTGTCGATGGATATACTTTTCATAAATTAAGTTTATTTTTACAGGAAAGTAAATATATAAACCTTCACACTGTTTTTCTGTAAAGTAATAATCTTTTTTTAAAATTTAAAAAATGAAGATTTTAATCGCGGATGACGATCCGACTCTTCAAGAATTGAATGTGGAGTTAATGAATATTTGGGGGTATGATTTTGATATGGTCTCCAATGGTATGGAAGCTGTAGAATATGCCAAAAAGCAAGAAGGGAAATATGATCTTTGCTTAATGGACATTGACATGCCAATAATGAACGGGATTCAAGCTTCAAAAGTTATTCGGCAGAAATGTAAATACTTTCCGATTATGGCACTTTCAGGAAATCCTTCACATAGGGAGAAATGCTTTGAAATAGGGATGGACGAGTTCTTAGATAAACCCTGTTTTCCAGACATGCTTTTAGATAAATTAAATGAATTAACGGTTAAATACAGAAAAGTAGAATTTAAAAACAAAAAGTTATATATACGAAAGGAGATGCCTGTGGATTCAGAGCAACTGAAAGAGTTAAGAGAGCTTGATAAAAAAGGCTTGGGATTGCTAATTGTTGAAGGTGGGCAGCAAAAGTTTGTAGTGCACAAAAATATCCAAAATAAAATGAGCCATGTCTTGATTGGTGAAGGAAAAGAATTATTTGAATTTTTAGATCGTGGAGATAATCCTGCAAATTGCCATTTATACAAATGTAATATGCAAACAAATAAGCTTCTTCTAACACCGGAACAATTTGAAGAACAGTTAAAGGTTGAAAATGCAGGTATTGAAAAATACGATAGTTTGGTTGATCAAAATCTTTCAACAGAGAATAAGGCTTAGTAAATAAAAGTACTGTTTGGGCATATGGAAATATTTTCAGTTCAACATAATGGTAATTCAAGGTTAACCGCTCCTTGTTTTGATTTGCTTACTTGACAGTAATGAAGTTTATATCATTCCCTCTAGCAAATTCAAGAAACTTATGGTTATAAATCTCATCAATGAGAAATTATTAAAATTATGTATTTAATGTTGAACAAATTTAAGTTGAGCATTATTTTGCCCTTAAATTAACTATTTAATGACCACTATGATAATGTGCAGAATTTATAAAGTGTCTATCGATAAACACTGTCTCCATGCATATAGCTGCGAATAATTCATAAAATATACTCAGCCCGCGTGGCTCAATGGTAGAGCACGTCACTCGTAATCCCATCTGGGTGTTATTCGCAAGCCCTTTAAAACCAACATAATACATTATATATCAAACACTTATAACTATATTTGAACTGGCTCATTTCATCCCAATTTGTACCAATTTGTACGAGTAACAATCACAATATAAGCACATCAACTTCACCATGATGGGGTGTGGAGAAGTAGGTGATTTTTTGAGTTATCCACATTTGTATAATTTGCATAAAGATACTCAAGAAACTCCCTCAAGTAACATACTTGACATACCACTCTTGTACTTATAAGGTACAGTTCTGATATACTATAAAATCCGCTAGTATATAGAAACTGTAGAAGAACTTATGTGTAAGAATAAATGAGGGATATCTGAAGGAAATAGACAATGAACATAGCACAAATAAAAATAAATCTTCAAAAACTAATAAAGTCTTGTTTTATAAGTAGGATTAATTGTCATACCACGCAGACATAAAACCATCATTTGATGGATATGTTTTCATAAATTGCCTCATACTTTTGATGGTTAATATATACCTTACATTATTTTAGTTAGTACATAAGAACCAAATAAAGAATAATGAATCCATATTTCTATTCACCTTACAAAATTATAAATAAAAGTGTTCTATATGTTTTGATAGTTTTTGGTTTGTCTTTTGTGTTCCTGACGCTTAAGCATGAAGTTGCTTTCGCAGGGGAAAACCGCAGTTCTTTCGAACAGAGGATTATCTCACTTATAAAACATAACAAACTACAAGGAGCTATGGCGGAAACGGACGAGTATCTTAACAAATATAAAAAGGATAGTTACTGCTTGAGCTGGGGATATAATCTTAAAGGAATTATCTTCTCGGCAATGAATGAATATACCAAGGCAATTTATGCTTATGAGGAATCAATAAAATACTTAGATGTTGAAGGAAGTAATGGCATGAGTATTAAGTTAGGAAACATTGGTGGACTTCAGCATAGCTTAGGGGATTACACAGAAGCCATTTCATACTATGAGAAAAGCATTCAAGTAATGGATAACAATGATGTAATGCTGTATAAGCTGTATAAGATGTCTATTGCATGGTCTGAGTTCTACTTGTCTCAGGGTAGGGACATTGCTATATTAAAACAAGTATATGAAAAAACAATAAAACCAATGTTACATGAAATAGAATACAACCAAAATCCGGATGTCAAAAGCAATGCCTATAGTATTGCGTCAAGTATTGCATCTCAGTTAGGTAGATCTGACGAGGTTGTCCAGTTGCGTAAAATAGAATTAACCATACTTGAAAATGAATTAACCAAAGGAAATGTTGATGATGCCAGATTAGGTTTAGCCACTGTTCTGCTCTCTTTAGGAAAGGAAGTTGAAGCTAATGATGTTTTCCGTAAAGTTCTTCGGAGAAATGTGAGTAAGAGTAGCCTTGCATCATGGTATTGGCTAAAAGGTGATGAAATGATGGCGAGACGCTATCTAGAGGAGTACTTTGCTGAAGGGTCTTCAAGTGATA
Source organism: uncultured Candidatus Scalindua sp. (assembly GCA_964584595.1). GTDB lineage: Bacteria > Planctomycetota > Brocadiia > Brocadiales > Scalinduaceae > Scalindua. The sequence continues at coordinate 7,932 of CAZPAM010000053.1, forward strand.
TTGCCATGGAAAATTTAAGAGGAATCATACGTAGGGAAGAAATAATGCCTGGCGATGTGTGGAGAGATGCAAGAAAAAAGAAATGGTTTAGGGAACTTATCTATACAAATACCTTAGATTACTCAACCGAAAAATATGCAGAACAGCCAGAAAAAGAAACGCAAGAAGGGAGAGGTATTTCTATTAACAAAAGTCAAGAGAAGGTTTTAAAAGACAACTCTGCTACTGTATTTGCAACTAACGCTACAAAAGTTTTCCACAAGCGAGATTGTTCAAAACTAAATGCTTCAGAAGGCTTAATAAAATTTGATACACCACGAAAAGCAAGCGAAGCGGGTTGTTTACCTTGTAATTATTGCAAGCCATAAAATACTTATGACGAAGATATGGGGTCATCTATTGAGATAATAGTCAAGAGTAAAAACAGTATCCCTATAAGATGATTCCTCCGCAGATAAAATCAATAACAAAAAAATCAAAGAAAGAGAAAGGACTTGACCCCTTCTTCATGTTAGGGATTCATATGAATAAAAGTGGTATTACTTTCATTTTTAGCAATGTTGATTTTGGTGGTGACGATCTTCCATTTACCATATCTGCTTCTATGACTTTACGATCTGCCACTGAATCTGAGGTAGAACTGTTTAATACTCATTTAGAACAAACGTATGGATCTTCTTCAAGATCCATTGTCCCTTTTAATTATGAGGAAGTAGAAACTGAAGAAAATGGCACAAAGACAACTGAATATGTGGTGAGCGACAAACCTAGATGGTGGGTAATCGCTTTCAATGGCACCAACGCTGATGTAGCTGATTTATCATATGTTGCCAACCTCATAACCCCCAAACTGCATTTTGGTTCAACATTTTTATTTAGTGAACCAAATCAAAAAGGAGAATATGAGACTGTAATTTATGGGCCACATACAAAACTAGAAATACTATCGAGAGAATCTCGAAAAAAGTTTAGGCGTGTAAGCTCAGAAGAGCTAAATAAATTAAAAAAATATTATGAATCAATATATTTAAGTGACGTCGACTTAAGCCATGTAAGGTATGCACTGGACTTATATAATTCAGCTTCTGGGTTATGGTTTCATTCAGGATTATTAACTCTATCTTTATTTTCAGTTATTGAATCACTTATTGCGCATAAACCAAGATTGACAGAGACATTGGATTCTATAACGCATCAAATAAAACATAAAATTAATCTGTTATCCAAAAGGTTTGATATTAAAGCAGATCACACACAACACTTTGGCGAAATAGATACTATTAAATTATGGGGTAAATTATATGGATTACGAAGTGATATCGCACATGGTCAGTCCTATAAGTTCGTAGGTACCTATGAATGTTTGAAATCTTTAGAAAATACAAATAATTTCCTGGATGAAATGGTTAGAGAGCTTATAAAACTATCTATTAATGAACCAAATCTTATTGTTGATATAAGAGATTGTTAAACCCCTAACAAATCGTTCCGCCTGACATTTTTTCGCTACGCTCCAAAATGCAGGTGAACTCAGACGTTACGCATGAAAATTGACAAAAACAATAGTTGGAAAGAGAAGATAAACCATGCCTTTGATGATCTCATTAAAGTATACCTGGATTATATAAAACATTCCCATATTTTCAGCATTGATAAACATAAGAGATATTTGTCACGTTATTGAATAGCTATCAAGGGAAAGCTGAGATCAGCCATGTGCAGAGTCTATAAGAGATGAAGTTCTGTTTGGTGACAGGCATATTTTTGACTTGAGATATATTTAGATTTGCTACTATAATAGCATTCAATTAAAGTTTGACAAGAGTTGAGGGTGATCAAATACGATTAAAGAGTAAGCAAACCATGGGGAAACAAGAAAAACTTTTAATGCAAATACTGAAGGGCCAATCAGATGCTAATATCAATTTCCAGGATTTAGTAGGGTTAATGCAAAGATTTGGTTTCGACAAAAGAGTAAGTGGCAGTCATCATATCTTTAGGAAAGAAGGGGTATTGGAAAAGATCAATTTGCAAAAAGAAGGTAACAAGGCCAAGCCTTATCAAGTTCGGCAAGTTAGAAATATTATTTTAAAATATAAGTTAGGAGTTAAGTCTAATGGATAAGTATGAAGTCATTATTTACTGGAGTAAAGAAGATAACGCTTTTGTTGCAGAAGCACCAGAATTGCCTGGGTGTATTGCCCATGGTGAGACACACTCAAAAGCCTTGACAAACCTGAAATCGGCAATGAAACTTTGGATAAGAACTGCCAAAGAATTTGGAGATCCTATCCCGGTACCCAAAGGCCATAGACTTGCGTTTGCATAAAATTCTTTAAGACATGGGGAAAGGACAAGGACGTCCGACTTCACTGCGCCTTCTGATTTTAGTCGTATAAGTGTCGGATATAACTAACCCGCACCAGCCCGCCTGAACGGCAAGTCGGACAGGTCATTCATCCGGTTCAAAGCTTTTTCTGGAATTATCACTTTCATATTTTTCTACATAGCTATTCCGCCAAGTGGGTTAACTATGCGATTCTACGACAAAAATAGTTGGAAGAAAAAAATAGACCCAGCCTTTGATAAGCCTATTAAGACGTATTTAAAATATCTACGTGAAATTGAACATCTTCCGAATGACGGACAAGTAACATTTCAGGACGAATTCATTGAATTAATAAGTAAAAACCCCAATTTGTTGGCAGATTATAACAATGAATTTAAAATTGAGATGCTTCAGTTTAACAAAAATATCGGATTAGTAACTGAACATGAAAGTGAATTACTTTTAAACACAATTAATACCATAGATGAATACAATAGATTATTGAGGGGATTACAAAAAGAGGGCTCAAGAATTACTATTTCTCAATTTCCTATGCTACTCAAAATCACCTCACAGATGCATTCCTTAATAAAACTAGCAGAAAAACTACCAGAAGAAGAAAGCAAACAATACTATGCTAATAAAATTAATGTATTTATTAAAGATATTCGTACAAAACACTTCTTTCAGTTTCAAAAAGATTTTGAGTCAATATTACTTTCTATTTTCATACGAGTTTCTTTCAATGGGATTGATGAAAGCAACGAAAAAAGTGCTATAAAAGAAGACACTGAACACTTGAAAAATCCAATTGTGATAAACAAGTTGATGGGTTTTCTTTTTTCGACTATTTCTCAAATCTCCTACCAGAAAGACATGCGTGAACTTCTGAATAATGTAGAGAAGGGTGATGATAAGTCATTATTCAAAGCAATTACTATTGATAAGACTTTGACAAGTTACGAACCAGTAAAAAACAGGATTATTCAAGCCCAGGCTTCCGGTGACAAAGAATTTCTGAATAAGCTGGGTAAAGCGACAGCAAAAAGTCCGCTTGAAAGTTTTGGGCAACATGGCAAAACATATGCGGTTTTGAAATTATTCTGGAATATAGAACTTTATAAACTAAACAACCAAGAGTTGTACTACTTCTTAAAATCATGCGGTTTAAAACCTCCTGCCTACCAAGATGCCTTTGATAAGTTTATGCAGAGACATATTAAATAAAATAATTTAAAAAGATATTTTCTTATCATAACGCAATTGCAACACTTAGGACTGGACAAAAACCACCCCATTTAGTGTCCTGGTAATAAAAGAACTTTTGAGTAGATTAAGGCCGTAGTGTGAAAGCACTGTGGCCTTTTTTATTTTAAGGGTTAATTTGTGAAAAAGGGGAAACGGTAATTTATCAAAATTGATTCAGGCAAAACTAACACAAACTTCTTTTATTTTCTGTTTTGTAGAAATTTAAAGGAGTTTGTGCCTTGGGAGTAAATAAAGGGATGGTCGAAGAAATGAGTGTTCCACCTTCTCTCTTTGAGCAGTGATTTGTAAGAAGCAAAGTGTGAAGGTATGCAAGATGAACAAGGTGACTTTTTTGTATTAGAAAATACTTAACGCATTGAATAAATGAAATTGGTGCAGATTTAAGAGGCTGGATAGTGAACGATATTAAAGTTCAATTCCGGTTATTAGTAAAGTAACGGATTAGAGAGAGTTTAAGAGATTACAAGAAGTACTTATGACAAACACTGTGGTGGCGTGTGTGCGAAGTGAACGGAGCACACCGCGTGAGTGCAACGAAGCACACACACGCACCACACAGGATGTTAGATCATGAAACTGGAAGTCTTCATAATTGCAAAAACGATTGCATACAATTTAGCACATAATTACATAGATGGGTGCGAAGCCTAGTAACACAGCACCCTTAAATTACATAAATTTATTTAGAAAGGTGTAAAAATGGAATTTAAAGAAGTATTTAAAGGAATTGATAGTTTATATGTATCTTATAGGGGTTTACTCAAAGAAGGATTAAAAGAATACTTGGAAGAAAAAAAGAAACTAGCACAATCAGATGATGAGAGTGAACAGGCCATGGCAAGAATGACCATTGAAGAGCATAATTTTGAGATAATGGATAAAGGAGGAATGGGTTATCAATTTGTCCTGGTTGATAATTGGTATAACATAAAAGTGTCCGGAAGCAAAAGAAAAGTACATCCTAATATATACGTTCAGATAAAAAGCGAATTTCTTACATGTTATGGCCCCGATATCTCAATAAAAGAGTTAAGGAAAGTTGTAAGCAAACTGCTTGAGGGGATAGAAAAAGAAACCATAAGCAGATCGGACATTTTTGTGGATTTCATTACTGATGAGGAACTGGAAATGATTGAAAATATATCATGGGTAGCCAGGGCTAAGAAACTTGCTAAATATTGGGATGGTAGTCCTCTTACCGGATATTCAATTGGTCTGGGTGGTATCATTTCAGCAAGAATATATGATAAGACCGTTGAGATTAAAGTTAGCCATAAAGATTATCTCAAGGAAATATGGGAAAAAGAAGGTTGGGATAAATTACAAAAGGTATGGAGACTTGAATTTCAACTAAAAAGAACATGTTTGAAAGAGATGTCCGTAAACACATTTTCAAATCTCATGGAAAAAGCAAATGCGCTTTGGGCTTATTGTGCAAGTGATTGGTTACGGCTTGCAGTAAAAGGCGATACTGTAAATAGAACACGATGGAAAACACATCCAATGTGGAAGAAGATTCAAGGTGTAAGAATTAATGATGGTAAAATCACCGGAATATTAAGAGAGGTGAATAAATCAAGGGAACCCAGTGATGAGACATTGTTTAAGAACGGTATGGGTTATTTAACGTCTTTTGCAGCCAAGGAGGGATTTGATAACGTTAATAATGAGACAATCATTAGTTTTCTTGATATCGGGAAAAAGTATCTCGAAGCACTAACTAATGGAAATGTTGACGATTATTTAAAAACAAAAATTAAAAATAAAAAGAAGAAATACAACAAAGAGTAAGGTAGAGAAAAATGCAGAAGAATAAACGCTATGCAAATGTTAAAGAAGTCTCAGATTACACCTCCTTGCCGGTAAAGACGTTGTATGAATGGTCTGCACAAGGGAAGATACCCTCTATTAAGATGGGTAGAAGGGTTCTTTTTGATCTTTACGACATAGACCGAGTAATGGCAGGTTTAAAACGTCCATGCAACCAGCAAGTGAAAACTGCTGATAAAATCATTGGAGACTTACATGCCATTTGATTATAATACTGCCGATAGCGACATACAGATACTATCAGGCTTCGGGAAAGGAGGTATAAATGTTTAAACGAAGCGGTGTCTGGTGGACGTGTATAAGACATAACGGCAGGAAGGTTCAGAAAAGCCTTGAGACTCCTGATAGACGGCTTGCAAAGGCAATTGAAGCTAAAGTCAGGACGGAGCTTGTTGAGGGAAATTACTTTGATAAGCCTATCGGACGTGACAAGACTTTCCCTCAGTTGGTTGCTAAGTTTATGAAGGAGCATGCTCCTAAAGTTTCAGATGGACAGCAAAGGAGTTATGCTACATCCTCAAAACACCTTATCAAATTCTTTGGAGAGGCTGATTTGTTGTCTATATCTCCCAAGCTGATATCAAGGTATAAGGTGTTAAGAAGAGAAGCTGGTCTAAAACCTGCAACCATCAATCGTGAACTGGCAATGCTTTCAAAGGCTTTTAATCTGGCAGTCAAAGAATGGGAATGGCTTGAAATCAATCCTGTCTCCAGGGTGTCTAAGGAGAAAGAAGATAATGAACGTGACAGATGGCTGACAGTGGATGAAGAAGCGTGTCTGCTTGAAAACTGTCCTGATTGGCTAAGGGATATAATTCTCTTCAATCTGCATACCGGGCTCAGGCAGGATGAACTTCTCTCCCTGACATGGGACAGGGTTAACATGTTTCGTAAAACTATTCTTATTAAGGATACGAAAAATGGTAAGCCAAAGACGATTCCACTTAATAAGACTGCACTTGGTATACTGGAGACCAAAGCCAAGATCGTAAGTATCAAGAGTAAGATTGTCTTCCACAGCATGAATGGAACAAAGATTGACAAGCACAATCTCAGACGTGCATTTGTTATTGCAATGGAGAGGGCAGGTATAGAGGATTTTACATTTCATGGACTGCGCCACACCTTTGCCACTCGGCTGGCACAGAGTGGAGTAGACCTCTATAAGATATCCAAATTGCTTGGTCATAAGGATATCAAAACAACTCAACGTTACTCACACCATTGCCCGGAAAGCTTGCGAGATGGAGTAGAAATGTTAGAAACTGACTACGTTTTGACTACAGTGGGCGTAAAAAGTGGCAATTTCAAGAGCTGAAATTTGTCATAAGTCCTTGTAGGGTAAATGTGCGCCCTGAAGGAATCGAACCTTCGACCCACTGATTAAGAGTCAGTTGCTCTGCCAGCTGAGCTAAGGGCGCAATTAGAGTTTTTTATAGGTTGGAGATGACCAATGAACAGTTACAAATGTCCAGTTATATGGCACGCCCGGCAGGACTCGAACCTGCAACCATTGGATTCGAAGTCCACTACTCTATCCAATTGAGCTACGGGCGCTCAATTTCTAAACTACTTAAATCTAAATGACTTAAGTGGTTTTCATTCCTTATCACATTTCATAGTAAGTTCCTCTAAAACGCTGTTTTTTACAGTATTTACTGTAAAAGTACTGTAAATTCTACTGTAAACTTCACAAATTATATATCTAAAAAATCAAATTGCAAGAGTAATAATACCTTATGCACTTAACTAAGCATTGTAATTAATACATTAGAAACTATAGAGGGTGAACCATGTATTTCTGTAAAAAATGTCATCATGTATTTAGTACAAAACAAAAGGAACACGGAAAAGGAAAAATACCAAATAGAAAACTTGAATATATTTCTTGTGATGGTGAATTGATACAGGTTGATGTAGTAAAGTTTAAAGGGCGGAAAAGAGACCAGCTTTTATTATTTTTTGATTGCGGTAAAACACAGCTAGACTTTTTATAAATTTTTGTTATAGATATTTTATTACAAAAAAAAGAGGACATAAGCGGCAACTTATGCCCTCCGAATCATTATTCCCATTCACCAATGAAAAAGAATAATAACTATAGTTTAATTATATTAGTTAATAAATTTAATTTATCAACAAAAAAAGCTGTGTTGAGGACGTGCACACCACGCCCGGAAACACAGCTTTTTTTTTGCCTGGAGCTATAGACTTGATACTAAGAAATAAATGGATCACCCTTTTCTAAGATACTGAGGATTAATGACTTAGAATTTGGTTATTTTCAGCCGTTTTAACCGTTTTCATGGAGGTGTAATTATGTACAGATTAGCAGAGAAAAGAAAGAGAAGCAGGAGTGTTGCGACCGTCAAAAATAGCTGGCGTCTGAATGCCCTTTTCCGGACTGAGAGCATTATCCGTGAGACAGGTCAGGAATCAAGAGCTAAGAGGATGGGTATATGTGGAAATACCATTTTCGTGAAAGTTAAGAAAGGAGAACCTTCAACTGTTTTGTATCAACCGCAGTTGCGTTGCAAAGACAGAGTTTGTCCAGTGTGTAATTCTTACCGTGCCTCTATCATGTCAAGAAAGGTAGAGGAACTTGGTAAGCAGATGCTCAACCCTCATTTACTTACAATTACGGCCAATGAACTTAATCGAAAGAGTTTAAAGACGGCTGTCACGTGTTTTAAGAAGTCTACACGTATGCTTAAGAAAGAGCGTTCTTGGTGGAAGAAATATATACGTGGTGGCATTGAACATATAGAAGTTACCTATCACGAGGATACCGGTTGGCATGTTCACTCTCACATGCTTGTTGATCTGGCAGTTGATCGTAAGGTCGAGAATATGGAGTTAACTGAGCATGGTATGTTCCTTGACCCTATCAAGAGAGATATTGAACATGTTCTCTTAAAAGTTGGACTTGGCCAGATATCTGATATAAGACCTGTAACTGAAGGGTATGGAAAAGAGATCTCAAAGTACTCCATGAAGTTTGGTCTTGATATTGATAATGAGAGACTAAAGGAGATTGTAACTGATATGAGGGGGAAAAGAATGGTCTCCAGGTTCGGTAACTGTTTTGGTCTCAAACATAATGACGATATTGAAGAACTTTCGCCTGAAGAGGAGGAGCAGTATGTGACATTAGGTACGATTAAAGATGTTGTAGAGAGAACTTTTACAAGTGATGGTGTCAACCAGGATTTGGTCATGTATGCTCTCGGAGCTGTCAAGATCGGACTGATTGAGATAGTGAATAATGCAATGATAATCCGTAAGGAAAATGAACAATACTTAACCGTGGATCTGGAATCAACCTGATCCGTCTATTTTATAGCCTTTGTGAAAGGTGGTGTATTATGAGTTTTGATGGAACAATTTTTAATGGACGTGTTGCCAGTGCTGTGAGTTCAGGCGAGAAAGGCGTGGGCTTAAAGGTTACGTGTAATGAGCTGAAGGACACGTACAGGGTTTTTATTCCTGTGGACAGGGTAAGGGGTGAACAGCTCCTGAAGTATGATGATCCCGTGAGCATCCACTACAATAAGTTGTATCCTTCCGGAAATGAGATACGTATGGATGCGCAGAACATTGTTATGGAAAGTGTTAAGAAGTAATTCGGCTGTTGCGGGAAGGCACAGGAAGATGGCACTGCTCATAATAGACGAAAGAGAGTGCCACTTCCTGCCGTCCCGCCTATTCAACAAACTTAAATGTGCATAAGGAGTAATTGATTAAGTGTGTAAGAAAGACGTAGCTAAACGTGAAGGTGTTATTGTCCTCTGTCTATATGTAACTGCTCTGGCAGTGGGTCTTCTCTACTCTTTCTATTCAGTGTACACCGTAAATAGTTACTTCAAGTTTGTCATTAAATGTATGGGGTGTGAATGATGTTTATATGTGCTTTTGGTGATTGGGGTGGTGTATGGGAAGTACTCCCTGTTGAGATAACAGGCAATGTAATGTTTGATTACTTTTTTACGCTGGTCTTAACATTTGGGGTTCTATCCATGATGGTGGGCTGGTTGTTTAATATTATGACACGGAGCTAAAATGGCTATTACAACTTATGATTGCGGTGATTTATCAAGTGTAGTTATTAGTTCA
>CAZPAM010000054.1:0-17435 GCA_964584595.1 uncultured Candidatus Scalindua sp.
TCCCGTATCAAGGGAAAAGATACCAAGCCGGAAAAGAAAGTACGTTCAATCTTACATAAAAATGGTTTTCGTTTTCGTCTGAACAGAAAAGATTTACCAGGCAAACCGGATATTGTTTTACCTAAATACAAATCTGTTGTACTGGTACACGGCTGTTTCTGGCACAGACATCCCCGTTGCAAGCTTGCCTATAACCCCAAGAGCAGGGTAAAATTCTGGCAGAACAAATTCAGCGAAAACATCGAACGTGATAAATTCGTAAAAAAAGAACTCCGAAAAAAAGGTTGGAAAGTAATTGTTGTATGGGAATGTGAAATAAGGAACATAGAAAAATTAAAGAAGATTCTCTCAAAGAAATTAAATAGTGTCTGTCTCTAATTATTCAAAAACAGAGGTTTCACATGCTAAGTATAAATAGTTGTAATGTAATCATTGAGATATTTAATCCCTTCTTACCTTCTAGTTAGTTATTTCATGGATATTCATCCCAAATACATAGAATCTCATACTGTTTCTGAAGCAGAAAGAATTGTATTCAGACACATTAAAAAGGCAAGACTGCAGGGAGATTACTATGCATTTCATTCACTTATGTTGCCCGGACACAGGAACAATCTGACAGGAGAAACAGATTTTCTCATTCTGACACCTGAAGGATTTATTGTCCTGGAAGTAAAAGGAGGGATAATTTCGGTCAATGAGAATTCTGAATGGTTTACCGAGACGAGAGGTGGCAATATTCATAGAATAAAACAGAATCCTTTTCTGCAGGCAAAAAACAACATGTACAGTATTCAAGACGAAATGATAAAAGCATCAATGCCGTTCAGGAAACACCTCAACCTGATGGGTTTTGGTGTGATATTTCCAGAATGCAAATTTAAAATTGAATCCATTGAAATTGAACGTTCAACGCTACTCGATGCATCAGGTTTACTTAATGATGATTCTATTGGCAATTTTATAAACCAACTTGAAATATACTGGAAAGAACGACTCCGAAATAAACCGGTAGCATTTGATTCTTCAGATATTAAGAGAATAAGACACTGGCTTCGTCCAAAATATTATGGTGTTAAAAGTCTGAGAGCTGAACAAGAGAAATTATCTGAAAGAATGGTTTCATTAGTTGATGAACAGATGGATTTCCTGGAGATAACCAGAGACAAATCCAGAATTATCTGTCATGGTGGAGCCGGTACCGGTAAAACCCTTCTCGGACTTGAATATACACGGTTAAGGAGAGCAAAAGACCTAAAGGTCCTTTTCATCGTCCCCAGTCAAATGTTTTTTCGATACCTTGTAAACCGTGGATACAAGGAACCATGGATTATCACATTTGAAGAAATAGGAAAAATTAAAAATCATAGTTTAGATATGGTTGTTGTTGATGAATCCCAGGATTTGATGTCATTAGAAAACTTCCAAAAAATAGATAAAGTCCTTAAGGGTGGAATAAGCAAAGGAAGTTGGCTGATTCTAATTGATGATCAGAATCAAACAGGAATAGACGGAAAGTTTGACTCAGATTATTACTCTTGTCTTAAAAGTCTTTCTGAAATTGATTTTCCATTACCAAGAAATATAAGAAATACTAAAGAAATAATAGATGTGACAAAATTATTGACATCCAGAGATATTGGTAAAAAAGGGACCGGGTTTGGGAGTGTTAAGTTTATGAAATACAAAAATACAAATGAAATGGGCATGAATGTAAGTTCTTATATTAAAAAGCAAAGAATTGCAGATTTAGGAAATGATATGATAGTCATACTTGGCAGAAATGATATAGACTTAAGTGCAGTTGCAAGAGAAATTGAAGGACATGGTCATGCTGTTATTGAACTAAACAGAAATAATATTGCCGAGTATCCACTTGATAGTATAATGTATTCATCAATAAAAGACTTTAAAGGTATTGAAGCATTCATAATAATAGTAGACATTGGTGAATTTCCAACAGAAGAAGAGCTGGCTTCAACACTCCTTTATGTTGCGGTTACACGTGCCACCGGACACTTAATATTACTATATCCTGAATCAATGAGGAAAATTATTGCTGAAACAGAATATAAAAACCTGAAACAAGAAATGAGTAATGAGGCTTGAAATGGAAGTTCTCCAAAAAAGAAATCTTATTAAAGAATACATAAAAAGGCAGGTAATTGGACCTGTTAACGGCGAGGATGAAGAGATTAATGAGGATCCGTGGTTATATTATATTAGCGGTGTACTTTTTCCGATTAATGCTGAAAACAGAAATAATGAAATATACATGTCAATGGAAGATGGTATGGACAAGGACGAGGATTCTCGCATTGCAATGGCTGAACAGATATCTACATTATCTGGAAAGCTGTTCCCTTCTTCCATGGGAATTATGGCTTATACAGAAAGTGACACTGAGAATATTACCATCAAAGTAAATTATGCAACTTATTCCAAAGAAGGGAATTTATGGAGAAGGCACCCATGGAAATTGTCATTGAATGTTGATGAAATACAAGCCGTTCAAAAAGATATCCGTCTGGAAAATGCCCCCGGATACTTAAGACTTATCAAATATATCAGAAAAGATTTGAAACGTATATCCGTGTATCTGGTAAATGATGGTAAGCTCCCTGAAAATCACAGGAACAGATTAAGCAAAGCAATTTATCAGCCTGAAATCAGAATTGTTGGTTCGGACAATAACACGTTCAGTGATATCCGGCCAGGGAGAACCGGTAAAATACCATTAGAAGACAAAATATTATATATGCAGTATCGGAAACACAAAGTTTATGCGACAGCATATGGTTGTGCTGCTCAATGGGTAATTAACACGGAAAACCTTTGCACGGAAGTGTCAACAACTTTTGTTCCTGAGCAAGAAGTTTCTCCGATTTCATTCGAGATTGAAGGAGTTGAAAATGTTTTAAACTTGCAATATCTAAGTCATAACCTAGTGTCTAGCAGGCATGACAATGTTATTTCTGAACTGCAAAATTTCCTGAATATATATAGAACATGGACCAATAATTTACCACAGAACAATTCCGATGTTGAAACAGATACAAAAGAGTTTCAGGCTGTAATTAGATATAACAATGAAGCCATATCCAGAATAGAGGAGGGAATCAAGCTTCTGGAGCGTGATGATGTTGTCAGGGAGGCATTTGCGCTGACAAATCTAGTCATGCTTATGCAATTAGCACATTCAAAGAATATTATAAAACCTAAAAAGGACATCAAACCATGGAAAGATTATGCCAACCTCACTGAAGAATTTCGCTGGAGACCTTTTCAGCTAGCATTTCTTCTCTTGAGTATCGTTCCCACTGCCAATAAGAAAGCTTATAGAGATATTGTCGACCTTATATGGTTTCCAACTGGTGGCGGTAAAACAGAGGCCTACCTTGGCCTGTCTGCATTTACAATTATTTTGCAGCGTTTAAGAGCTCCTGGCAAAGGGCATGGTACGTCTGTGATCTCACGTTACACAATGCGACTTTTAACATCCCAGCAGTTTGAAAGAACTTCAGCACTAATATGTGCACTTGAACTTATTAGAAAATGCTGGCCTGACAAGCTGGGAGAGGATTCAATATCACTTGGTTTGTGGCTTGGCCGTGATATGACACCAAACACTGTAGATGATGCAGATGAACGATTGAACAACCTACTTAGCGAAGACTCTCCTTTACAAAATAATCCCTTCAAACTTAATAGTTGTCCCTGTTGCAATTCTCCTCTTCTGCCTGCAGTTAAGTCTGAGAATAACGATGATTATGGATATCAGTTGAACGGTAGAAGGCTGGAAGTAAAATGTTTAAACTCTGCCTGTCCGATGACATATGGGATACCTGTAATAGTTGTTGACGAACAAATATATAATGAAACACCAACAATAATTATTGGGACCATTGATAAATTTGCCCGTCTTGCGTGGACAGAAAGAGCTGGCTGGATACTTAACGGAAAAAATGGTAAATATCCTCCGGTTTCTCTTATTATTCAGGATGAACTTCATCTTGTTTCCGGTCCATTAGGTAGCCTAGCCGGTGTTTATGAAACGGCTGTCGAAAGTTTATGTTCCGGCGAAGGTTCCAAACCATATATAATTGCATCAGCTGCAACGGTGAGAAGAGCAGACGAACAATGTATGGCACTATATGGTCGTCATGTTAGATTGTTTCCTTCGCCCGGACTTGATGAATCTGATAATTTCTTTTCAGTAAGAAACAGTAAATGTGCAGGCAGAACTTACATGGGAGTAATGACACCTCACGTCAGTCAGACCACAGCAGCTGTTAGAACCCATGCAATCCTGCTCCAGGCACCAAAGGAGGCAGAAATAACAGAAGCTACCAGTGATGCTTATTGGACTCTTGTCTCATATTTCAATAGTGTAAGGGAACTCGGTGTATCAACAACTCTGGCAGCAGACGACATACCGGACAGATTAAAAGTATTACAGGGAGATCCAGATGTTTGCCGACAAATAACGGAAAACAATTTTACAGATCTTTATAGTGAAAAAACCGGTGCAGAATTAAATGATATTCTCGCAAGATTAGGACGGACTAAAGATTATGAAGACAGCCTTGGGCTTCTGCTTACAACAAACATAATCTCTGTAGGCATTGATGTTGAAAGATTGGGACTGATGCTGGTAAATGGTCAACCCAAAGCGACTGCAGAATACATTCAGGCTACAAGCAGGGTTGGTCGTGACGTACAAATGCCAGGATTGATAGTTACACTATACAGTGCAATTAAACCCAGGGATCGCTCACATTATGAAAATTTTGTTTCTTACCATTCTACTCTTTATACATGTGTTGAGCCATCAAGTATAACTCCATATTCAAAGCCTTCACGTGATCGTGCGCTTCATGCGGTAATGGTTATAATGGCCAGAAATCTGTCTGAACATCTTTCAGGAAATGAAGATGCTCGGAGAATCCCAGATCATGACATAGAAGTTGAGCAGATAAAGGAAATAATCCAGAAGAGAGTGGCACTGGTAGCACCTGATGAGAGAGGAGATACTGCACAGGAATTAGAATTCAAGTTCAAGCAATGGCTTGAGTGGGCGAATCAAACCCTCTGCTATGATGTTAGAAATAACACTGCGATCTCCAGTCTTCTACATAGAGAAATCAACCCAGATGATTTAAAGACAGGCTGGCGCACTCTGGATTCCATGCGCTCTGTTGACTACGAAACAAGAATTGTTATTGAAGGGGATCCAACGTTATGAGTGTGATCATGAAAATCAGACAATCACAGGCCTTGTTTCCGTTTGGTACAGGTGCAATTATTAACTACCAGGGCCAGTCATTTATAGCCTGTGATATTAGTAGATGGAGAGCAGGTAATACCAATAATGTTATTAACGAAGAACGTCTAGCAAGACGCTTGCATGTTGAATATTTTAGATCTCCTCCGGCATTCGATAGTAGTAACCTCCGGCTAGGAATTCCAGTATTTCGTTTTCCACGATGGCTGTTTTGTCCCAGTAAAAGGTGCCGAAGACTTTTTAAATTGAGTTTGCGAGATGAGACTGGGAAACATCCCAAATGCCCAGGGTGCAATCATTTAGTATCTCCGATGCGCTTTGTTGTTGCTTGTGAACATGGTCATATCCAGGATGTGCCCTGGGGCTGGTGGGCACACAGGAATCATGAAGCAAGATGTGAAATCTTTGATAGAAACCTGAGATTCAGAATTAGGGATGGTGCTATTGATGGTTCTCTTGGATCACTCATAGTTGAATGCATGTCATGTAATAGTTCAAATGACTTGTCACAGATTATACGTACCAGTTTTTCATGTAAAGGCAAGCATCCCTGGCTTGCTAATACTCCTACTTCAACATGTGATGCAAATACCAAGGTTTTGCAGAGAGGTTCCAGTAATCTTAGATATGATTTTACTAAAGAAACTGTCAGTATACCTCCGTATACTGATTTTAATTATTGGTCAGATGATGTTCGAAGGATAACGACACAACAGGATTTTAGTACTCTTTTACGTACTGACCGGACTAACCCTATGTTTGATTTGCTTGTTGAAAGAATAGCTGATGAACTGGGAGTTGATGATGAGCTTGTCATTCAGGCGGTGTCACATCAATCAGGTTCATCTGATTTGCCAGTAGTACACAGTATGGAATTTGAAGAGTATCGTGCACTTACGGCAAACGACAGGGATCATCATCCTTTGGACAAATTCCAGAAGAAGAAAGCCAATATTGAAACTTTGACTGATAGTGAAGATGGAGAGATTTCCTGTGAACCAATTCATTCTTTAGCATCTATGATTAAGTCTGTGCATATATTGCACAGATTGAGAATTGTAAGAGTTCTCAATGGTTATTCCAGAATTAATCGTAGCAGTGAGAACATGGTACCTGTAAATATAGGTGATCCTGATCTAAGATGGTTGCCAGCAGTTGAATATTACGGAGAAGGATTCTTCGTTGAGGTTAAAGCAGATAAGCTCAAAAAGTTTGCAGCAATTGATTCGGTAAGGAAACAGGGCGAAAAGCTCATTAACAGGTTTTTGGATTTGCCCCAGGGCTTCAGATCAACTTATCCTGGCGGCGATTCCTTTCAGCCAACATCTGAGTTTATTATTCTGCACACGCTATCACATATTCTTATGCTGCAAATGCAATTTCTGTCAGGCTATTCGTCATCATCTATAAGAGAAAGAATATACTGTGATTTTCCTGACACAAATGATGAGAATAAGTCTGGAATTCTTTTGTTTACATCATCGGGTGATGCCGAAGGTGGTATGGGTGGGCTTGCGAAGTATGGTAAACCGGAGAATCTGTTCCCAGTAATTATTGACGCCCTAGAGAATTCGGTTAACTGTTCCTACGATCCAGTGTGCTATGAAAGCCCGGGACAAGGAATTGATGGGTTGAATCTTGCTGCCTGCTATGCCTGTTCCCTCGTGCCTGAAACCAGTTGTGCATATCGGAACCAGTTTCTTGACAGGACTCTGTTGATAGACAGGAAAATTGGATTCTTTAATAAGATAATTGAGGTATCTTCATCATATGCCTAAAGATCTTCTTCCTCCATATGAGTGTATGACCAAGGAACAGGATGAAGCAATATTACACCCTGATCATAAAAGCCTGCTTGTTATAGGACCACCCGGATGTGGCAAGACAGTAATCGCTTTGTATAGAGCTGGAGAACTTGTTAGAAAAAAGAAAAAAGTTCATGTTTTAGTGTATGGCAAGGTTTTATTATCATATATTGACAGGTCTGTTAAAGAAAATGATATTAATATTAAAACCAGCACCTTTCATACATGGTTTTTTAACCATATAAAAAGAACATTCTATGCAATGCCTCCACAGACAAATAAATACGATTTTGACTTCAGTAAAATATTCGAATGGTATGCCGAGAAAGGTGCTCTTGAAAATGTTTTTGATCACCTTGTTGTTGATGAAGGACAGGATCTCCCTCTTGATTTCTTCAGACTCGCTACACGAATCTCAGGAAATCTGACTGTTTTTGCGGACGAGAATCAGGCTATCTTCCAGGGGCTCAATTCTTCAATCGCGGAAATCAGGAAGGCGGTTAGAAAATTCTCCCCGAAAGAAGTGCATCTTGTTAAAAACTTCAGAAATACAAAAAGAATTGCTGTTTTTGCATCGTTATTCATGACTGAAGGGATTGAGACAGGAAAAACAGAATTGCCAGACAAGATTGGGGAGCTTCCACTGCTATGCAAGGCCAGTAATATGAATGAACAGGTAGAATACATTAAGAACCATGTAAAAACCTTTCCAAACAAAAGTGTAGGTGTCTTTCTTCCAACAAAAGATAGTGTAATAAATTATTACAACACATTAAGAACAACATACGGGGAAAATGTGCAACATTACATTGGAGGTGGCAATGTGGATCCTCCTGATTTTGGTAAAGATGGAATATTCGTGGTAACTTATTCTAGTGCCAAGGGGCTGGAATTTGATGATGTGTTTGTTCCGGACCTGCACAGATTTAATTTAGATGATGGACAGCCGGTAAGAAAAATGCAGCTCTATGTAGTTTTTACAAGACCCAGGGATCGGCTTTTTTTGATGTACGTTGGAAGCACGTCAATCTCTTTCCAGAGAATCATTGATGAGAACAATAACCATAGTGAACTAATAAAAGAGATATCGCTTAATGGTCATCAAGTGAAAGAAAATGCTGATGTGTCAAATGAGAAGATCAAAATGTCAGAGTACTATGATCGTATTTCAGGAGAATTTGGTGAGTTTGATACGGACAGATTTATTAAAATATTCAGAAGACGATATCAGGACACTGACTTTGTCAATAAAAAGGAACTTGAAGTCTGTATTGATGAAAATATACCTGGTCCGTATAATATTCAGAAGCTGAAACAATTATTATACTTATAGGAGAGTGAGAAGGATGAGTAATAAATATTATTTACCTATGACAAGCATGAATTTCATAGCGGCAATGAATACATATGTCCTCTCGCCTGCGCAGTTCTATATTAACAGAAAGTATTACGAAGACATTACTAGGTTTTTTCCAAATCATATTATGGCATTTCTGGATCCCAGACATGAAAGTGATATATCGTGGAACGACAACGGTAAAGATGAAGATGTAAACTTCCCAATAATAGTAGAAGTTGAGATTCCCTCTGGTACTGACATTGAAATAGTTGTACATAAAGGTAACAAACTAGTAGTTTCATGTATGCATGATAAAATAAAAGCAGGTAAGGATATATTACTACTTCTTCCCTGTGCTATCCCTCTTAGCAGCATAAATCAGGTTCTTACTCCTGGTGAAAAGACCATGAAAAAGCTTAAGAATAATCCCTACATAAAAGATGTAGAACTCAGTTTTGAAATTACAGCCTTATCTCAGGTTCCCTCTTTTTCCGGGATTCTGTCTTCTCTGAACTGTGACTCAGTGAAAGTCCCAGTAACAAAGAAGTCATGTAATGTAGATATGCTGGAAAAGAAGTTATCGATGGCAGGTGGCTCTGTTGTCATGGGAGAGGCAACATGGTGTCAAAGCTGGACAGAAAGTATGGGTTATTCGTCTTTTGTTCTTTCATCAATAGCTTCGATAATACAAGCTGATTCAGGGCCCACTAAAATCTTTAATGCACCTGATTATTCAGATCTTGATGGCTTTCAGGAATCTAGATTGCCATACAAGGATGAATCTATTTCATGTCTCGGGAATCTTGCCAGGTTGACTGTAAAAGATAATTTTCTTTCTTTGTTGGTAGATGCAATTAAAGCGGAGAAAGGAGCAAAGTTCTTTAATGACAGCAACAATAAATTTGTTTCTGCAAATACAATAGCATTTACAATGTTAATACACGAAACTATAAATTCAAACCCTGATACTAAATCGGTAACAGAAATAATCGACAGTGTATCCAGCCGAATAAATGAGTCCTGTAAGGATTTCAAGAACTTACGTCACGAGCTCGAAAGAATCCATAAAGGATTACAGTTGATTAAAGGAATAGTCGATGGAACAGAAGACTCTTCTCAAATGTTTCACGAAAGTGTTTCATGGGCTACCAGCCTTCGTGCTGCTTCATTATTTGCGCTGCGAAGTTCACCGAACGATGTTCTTGGGTGGAAAAACGAAGATCGTCCAGATGCAGCGAGGATTGCAGATTATTATGCAGCCGCTTTTCTGGCAGGAAACTACACCGGTTTTACAAGATTGCCTTTATCAGTTAAGGACAAATGGAAGCCTTTTATACACGAAATGATTAAAGCATCTGAATTCGGTACCACGAATGAACCAGAGAAAATGACTCAGTGGAAATTAGCTGACAGCATGATTATCGGAACACTTTCACTGGTATTTCCTGACAATAATATAATCTCCGTAAAATCAAAAGTAGATCTAACATCAATGGTTAAGAGCTTTGTAGATTCCGTATATGAAAGAATAGGACAAGACAAATTGAAGAATATCGAGAAAAGTATTCTCGCTATTATCGCTAACCAGAATTCCCTGACACAATATAAACTTGTTGACATTACCCTGCCATCTGAGAAGGCTGTTTCTCCTCGAGATGGTTCTATTGTACTGACTGTCCCGGAGAAGCAAATCAAGTCTAAATTCCGTTGGGATTATAAGGGTATTGCAAACCATCTTGCAGATGCTTCCGGAATCGATCTATCTGCTGAGATAATTGCACTACTTTGCTATCATCTAGACTATAGATATTACAATCTGGAATATTATAAAGAAGAATCAATCGAGCAGAAAATCTCTGGCTGGTTGTCTAAAATGAAAGAATCAATTTCGCTTCCATCTTCCATGAAAATAGACCATTATTGCTTTGCTGAAATACACAAGAAAGGCATAGAACTTTTAGGAATATTTATTGAAATTATTGATTGCACGAAACTGAACCAGCAACAGGAACACAATATCCTTGAGACATTTCTTTATTTTGCTGTGCCAACAGACATAATTTCGGAGAATATAGATCCAGACCTTGGCATGATTGATGACTGGATAATAATTCGTCATGCTTGCGACATGCTCTACAAACAGAAGAAGGCATTAAAGAAACTGTCTAAAAAATCTGAAAGCAAAAAGCTTGAGTCAATGAAAAAGTGCTCTGATGATCTTTTTTCATTGATAAGAGATGAATTTGGAGTTTCTTTCGTTAATACAATTATTAGTAAATTTGATCTTGGCAAATCAACACCAGGTAAAAAGATTACTGCCAGGAAGGATAGTGCAAAGATTAAGGTTGTAAAAAAAGAGAAATAATGAAAACCACCTAATCCAGATGATTTTTTTTCAAGGTGCAAAAGGCTGAACAATTATTACTCATGGGTCCCCTATTGGAGGAGGTTAAACCAGGAACACATTTCGATACATACGCGCGCGTGCGCGCGCGTATTATAGTGACATCATGTTGAGAGCAGAAAGAAAGTGAATTATAAATAATTGGAAGACACAATAAAAATGGAAGTCTAACATACGATTAATATTGAACTGATACTCTTGGCAGCTACTACCAGAATGAATTCTTTTGACGTTACTAATGGAGTGGCTACTCCACAATAACAGGTTATATAGGCCGAAAATGGGGAGGAATCTTACTGAATGGTGTCTATTTCATGGTGTTATCGCACCAGATTTGGTGGGTGTTGGTGTGCAAGGGTTTACGGTCTGAACGTAACAACATAATCGCCGTTATCAGACGCAATATTCATAGGTATATAGTGTCATTTATATCATTGTGATTGTCCCGTTTTTCGCTTCCGGTTCATTGCCTGAATCATGAGAGATCTAAACTCAAAACCAAATCGCCTCAAAATGAATCCCGATGACCTTGATTCTATAAGACCCCCCTGGGGGGAGAAACTCGCGCCTATGTTACCCACAAGGTACCTACGCTCGAATTCCTTTTAATTTTTCAGTATATAGCAGTTACCAAATATTATTTTTCTAATTTGCAATCAATGGGTGTTGGTACTGTGATAGATGTCCCCATTATTACATAAAGAAAATGTCGAAACTAATCCAGAAATCCATCACGGCAAAGCGAGAGTCTAAGCATATAGAGTTCAAAGAAAGTTTTGATCCGACTTCACCGCAAGAGTGGTGTGAGATCATCAAGGACATAGTTGCTATCGCAAATTCCGGAGGAGGCGTGATCCTTTTTGGGGTGGACAATGTTGGCAAACCTTGTCGCGTGACACTCAAACCCCTCTCCGACTTGGACCCAGCCGAGATTGCTGACAAGATCTCAAAGTATACTGGGTCCATAGACTTGGAGTTTGATATTTGCGAAGTCACGAAAGGTAGGCGGACTCTTATCGCCTTCCTGATCCAAGCGGTTTCAATTCCCATCGTATTCAAGAAACCCGGGACATATGACATCGGTTCCGGTAAACAGCGTACCGCATTCAGTGTTGGAACTGTCTACTTCAGGCATGGCGCCAAAAGCGAACCAGGCACAAGTGACGACATCAGGCGTGTGATCGAGCGGCAACTCGACAACATACGGAAATCTTGGATTAAGGGAGTTAGGAAAGTCGTACGGGCGCCGGAGGGATCGCAAGTCATCACTTTGCCATCAAATCGAATCGATGTGTCCTCTACTCAGACTACAACTGTGCGTGCTGTGAAAGACCCTAAGGCGACACCTGTACTTCTTACGAGAGATCGCAAGAAAGCTTCTGGCGTCTTTGTTCACGAAGAAGTATCCGAAGGCATATTTGACGAGATCAACAATGTTATCGATGCAAACAAGGCTCTCGCGAAGGGACAGAAGGCGTTTTTCTTTGGGCTGCCAGTTTACTACCGAGTCTATGCTGAGCGTCACCACGTGAAACCAGACCATAGCAATATGTTATCATTGTTGCACAGTGCTGTCTCCACATTCTACGCACCTGGACTCTACTGGACCGTACATCTACCGGAAAAGCTGCTTGCCGAAACATTTACTCACCTATATTTGCACCCAAAGAGTCCTCACATATACAGTCTTATACGCATTGCAATCCTCATCGGCAAAGATTTCTCTGAATGGCTTTACAATAAATGGCACCAAAAATGGAAGAGGCTTTCGCAGCCGCCATCCTTTTACTGGACCTTCAAGGAAATGATGTCCCACCTCAAGGATACTGATGAACGTGTCATTGCCGCCCGGACAACACCTAGTGCGAAGTTTGGGATCGGTGACAACGCACATGCGAATGTAAAAGACTGTTTGGAAAATCCCGAGTACGCAGCGGCTCAGCTTTCTAAAGTGTGTATGAAGATTTTTAATGGTGAATCACAATTAAGGTCAGTAGCGAGAAATCTAGACTATTTTGCATACGGCCTCGAGATAAAGAAACTCTCGCCCAAAATATCAAAGGCAATCATTAAAGAAATAGGTGAGCAAAAGGCAGGTGACTTTGCATAAAACATTGCATAACTAGAATTCGATATTAAACTGGATAAGATTTAAGGGATAGGGTCGCTCCCGATAAGGCCATTACCTTGATGGCCTTCCCTTAATTTCACTCATAAGGGTTATCTGAAGGGGATAACATCATGCCAACAGAAGAAGAAATCAAAGAACAGCTTACCGAGTGCTATGAGCAGAAACTTCCCGTTTTACTTACCGGCGATTCTCCTATCGATTATGTTGATTTAGTTATACAAATCCACAAAGCGAATGGTGGCAAAGAGGAATCATGGGAATATTTTGGTAGTGATAAATCATTAAACTCTACGAAGGCCATGGCAGAAGGAGTGAAAAAAGCTATAGATGAACGTGATTACGCAAGAATGGATGAAATCTTAGGAAACTGTAAAAGCACTTCAGCGACAATGGCTTCTTTTGACTGGAGTGCATATGATTGTAATGCTTTATATAAACAATTGATACTTAAAGATGGATTTCGCGACCTGAATCACATGCTTTCTCACATTAATATAGAATGTTTAGGTGTACAAGAACATTTAGGTGGAAAAGTAAACATGTTTCTAGATTATGAACCACATGGCGATGGTACATATTGGCCACTTTCCTCAATTAGGCGTAAAGGTTTACTTTTCATAATTAATCTATTCTGCCAAACAGAAGAAGATAAGCGAATATATGAAAGATTAGCTCCATATATTAAAGATCGCAAGGACAACGATCATAAATCAGGCGATTGGCTTGTTATGCATACACACGACCCTAGTGGCTTCCCGGAATATTTCATAAAACAGTTTGTTGAAATTCCACTTGATGGTGAGAATGAAGAGGGAAAGATAGAGGAATTTGCAGCAGGTACTAGGCAAACAAACGATTATGAGTTCCTTCTTGAAGGAGAATACTGGAAAATAACTTATGAAGGCAAAACTATCAATCTTAGAAACAGTAAAGGCCTACAATACATTCATTATCTATTGAATAATCCTGGAAAGGAATTTCAAGTCCTTGTGTTAGTCCATGAAATAATGAAAAGCCCGCCACCTATAGACACTTATAATGGGATGAGCAAAGAGCAGACAGAAGAACAATTAATAGAAGATGGTTTGAGTAAAGGAAGTACAGGTGAGGTTATAGATGAAAGGGCTATAAATGAATACAAGGATCGATATAATGAGCTTGAAGATGAGCTTGAAGATGAGACAATACCCAAAAGTGATGAAAGAATTGCTGAAATTCGAGAAGAAATAGAAAAAATCTCAAAAGCACTTATCGCAGGACGTGATAAACATGGACATCCACGGAAAGTCGCAGACGATGCCGAGAAAGCCCGAAAAGCAGTCTCAAAGGCTATCAAAGAAAGTTTGGACAAAATTAAAGATGAACAAAGTGGGCATTCGGCACTTTGGAGGCACTTTGTGAACACACTCACAATAGGAACAAGTTGTTCATATAAACCAGAAAGCCCCATCCATTGGAATCTCTAATCCTGTCTCAGTTCAGTTAATCCCCCATTCTATAACATTTCTGTAATATCTTTCCGTTAACACTCAAAATAGAAATTCCCCTATTTTCTTTATCCGCTACCTCAAAAGTAGCGATCGCTACCTCAAAAGTAGCGCATTGCTAGTGAAGGATAAATTTTACTACTGTTTTAATAGGAGGAATTGAAATGGCGGATACTGAGCGATTATTAAGTACATCCGAAGTATTAAGGGTTCTAAATATACCAAGCTACAGATTGGATTATTTGTTCAAATCTAGGAGATTGAGAGCAGAAGATTTTATAACCTTAGACAATGGGCATAGAATTTATCGGTATAGCGATCTATGCAAAATAAGGGAAGCACTTTTTGAGGTATCATCGAAATGATTAAACAAATATCACTAGCATCTTTCGTAAAACAAGAATGCTGCAACTTTGTTTCTGATGAATGCCTCGGTGTTGATGTCTTTGGCAAGAGATTTAGAGAACAAGGTATTTGTTGGATATTCAAAAAAAAACTATGTGTATTTTTTGCAAGATGCGTGTTGCCAGTAGCAAAAGATAAAGGCTATGGCAATGTTATTAGTCAATATCAAAAGATTGATATAAATTCAGAATTAAAAGAACTAAAAGTTAGGAGTTGTAGTTGTGGTGTAGGGCTTCCAAAAGGTAAGAAACTTTGTGAGAAATGCAGGAAAAGAAAGAGGCGAGAAACCAAAAGAGAATATCAGCGGAATTATAGGGGTTTAAGAAGTACAGTTTTGTGATTTCTGCCTGTTATAAGTCCTTTTATATCAATAGTCAAAAAAACGGGAAAACTAGGTTGCTATAAAATACACGCTACCTCTCTTGTTTAATAAGAAACTGTACTACAGAAAACGAAAATGAATCAACGAGAACATGACAACTCCAGCTTATTTCATGAGAGTATCCCTATAATTCATATCTCTGATGTTAAGTGCATGCCGATAGAATTCCAAATAGATAAGATCTGGCCAATAAATAGTGTAGGCTTTATGTCTGGTCAACCTGGAGTCTGTAAAAGTTGGCTAGCTTGGGAAATTGCCATTTGCATAGCCTCAGGCACTAAGCTATTTGGTCAATACGAATGTAGAAAAGGGAAAGTTCTGGCGTTTAATGCAGAGGACGATCCTGCTATGGTCACACGTTCAAGGATTGAAGCATTTGCCCGTCAAAAGGGATTAGATATCAAGAACCTTGACTTACATTTGCTTGATGTTCCGGTTATTACTCTAAATGATAATGATATTCAAGAACAACTGGAAATCACGATTGAACAATATGAACCGGATTTTCTTATCTTTGATCCTTTACGAAATGTCCATAGTCTGGACGAGGATAAGGCAACCGAGATGTCAGCAAAATTACTGCATTTTTTACGGAAAATCAACCGGAAGTATTCATGTTCGATCTTACTTGTATGTCACGATAAGAAACCAAGTAAAGATATTGGAAGTAACAGGCCGGCTCAAGTTCGTGGCACATCTGCCTTAATTGGATGGCGTGATAATGCAATATACTTGGATAAGGAAAAGAATGGGATAGTAAAAGTTGAGATATACAATAGGGCCTGCCAATCTATTTCACCATTCTGTTTTACCCTGCAGACTAAGAACAACAATCACGGGGACCTTGAGACGGCTCAATTAATAGTAACTACTCAAGACCTGATTAAGGAGCAGAAAGAGTTAGAAGAATTAAATGAGATAAAAGAGATTATTAGTAGATACGGTCCTATGAAGAGAAATGATATTGTAGATAAAGCCGGGATAAAGCGAGAGAGATGCTTAAAGCTAATTAATACTCTTATAGAATCAGATGATGATGTTATTATTATTACAAAAGACGGGTTAATAATGATTAATGGGTAATATTACTTATTGACAGGTTCCAGAAGTCCGGAACTTGCTGGAACTGCCGGAACTATCATACGTAAAGAGCTATAATTTAGAGTGTTAAGAAGTTCCGAGGTGTGGGAACTTACTGTGGTCACACCGGTAGTTCCGAGTTCCACCCCCTATAAGGGGGGAACTTCGGAACCGGAAAGTATAGAGATTGAAATTGCTAATAAAAGGATTTCTTGTAGGGGTGGGGGGAAATTCGAACGCTTGCGCCCTAAGAAGTACCTATCCGGCAGGAAATTATGAAGATTGAAATAAGGGGTAAAGCAAAAAACAGATGCGCAAATTTTCTTTTAACACTTACCTTTGGGGGAGGTTAAGGTCAAGTGTAAGTCCTGCGCACCTATTTTATTTCTGTAACAGATTGAGTCTTATAAAGCGACCATCGGGTGTGCGATCTTGCTTACACTTACCTTTGGAAGAGGTTCAAAGTCAAGTGTAAGTCCTGCACACCTGATTTAGCTTTCCCCTTCTAAATTTATACAATGATTTAATACATTTAGTTCCTCAAATTATGAAGATTGAATCAAATATAGTAGTACGGTACGTAGATATTAAGACAGTTTCAAAGTATACCTCTTTAGCTGAAAGTACATTGTATGAATGGGCAGGTACTGGACGGATTCCCTCAATCAAAATGGGACGTAGAGTCCTGTTTGATTTACACGATATAGATAAAATAATGGCAACTATGAAGCGTAATGACAACCAATGTAACAATATAGCCAATAAAATCGTTGGAGACCTTCATGGCGATTGATTATAATACTGCCGATAGCGTCATACAGACATTATCGCAGGTTCCGGGGAAAGGAGGTATAAATGTTCAAACGGAACGGTAGCGATGTCTGGAAAACCTCATTCCGGTACAAAGGTAAGCGAATTCAGCAGAGCCTTGGTACCAAAAACAAGAAGCTTGCTCAGGCGATTGAGGCAAAGCTCAGGACTGAGGTTGTAGAGGGAACTTATTTTGAAAAGCGTATAGGCCATAATAAGTCATTTAACGCTCTTATGGATAAGTTCATGCAGGAATACGCTCCAACGGTATCAGAGAATATGCAACATGCATATAGGTCCTATCTGAA
>CAZPAM010000055.1:0-12424 GCA_964584595.1 uncultured Candidatus Scalindua sp.
TCTTCTTTTTAGCTGCAGGTTTCTTCCTTGCAGTCTTCTTTTTTGCTGCAGGTTTCTTCCTTGCCACGGCTTTCTTCTTTACTGTTTTCTTCTTAGCCGTAGCCTTCTTCTTTGTACCACACGCTTTTTTCTTTGCCGGTCTTTTTTTGGCTGCGCTCTTCTTCTTTGTAACTTTTCTTGCTACCATATTATATCACCTCCTTCTGACACTAATGGGACCAAAAGATTCGAAGAGTTACCAATTACAGCTCAAGGCCTTCATTTCCTCACCTCTAACGTAACAGTTTTCGACAAACTGCCGGGCATCCCTGGCAATATCTTTCATTTCATCTACTGTATACGGCACAACATCGAACATCTTACTGTCCAGACAATTAGTTGGCCTGAATGTCTGCAGAGTATATCTCATCGCCCCTGTAATACTCTGCGCGATTTCGACAATATCCGACTTATCTAAGAAAGAGGGACAGACAGTGGTACGAAATTCGTATTCTAATCCACTATCCATTATTAATTTTATGCTTCTTTCAATATCCGGCAGATTACACAATGCCCCACTTGCCGCATTATACTTCTCTTCTCTTAAAGGTGCTTTTATATCCATAGCCACACAGTCAATCAACTCTCTTTGTATCAAATCCTCCAATGTATCCGGATTTGTGCCATTTGAATCCAGCCTTACCTTTAATCCCATATCTTTAAAGATCATTATAAGCGAATCAAGGTCATCACGGAACGTCGGCTCCCCTCCGGAAAGAACTATTCCGTCCAGCCAATCTTTGTTTTTCCTGATCCTCTTCTCTACAACATCTAACGGTATGCTTTCAAGCTCGTTGGGTTTCTTGACCAGATGAGTTGCATGACAATATGGACACCTCATATTACAATGAGGAAGAAAAAGAATGGCAGCAATATTCCCTTCCCACTCTATTAAGCTACTCTCTATAAAACCTTTTATCGTTATAGGCATCCTATTATCCCGGAAACAAAACTAAATACACAATACACTATTTACAACTTTTATTTAACTTTAGACTTCTCTTTGTGCCTGGCAACTAAATCCTGCATCTTGGTCATGTCCCAGTTGTTAATCCTATCTTGCGTAGCGTTCCTCTTTATGCTGTAAAGATTTGATGCGTCACAATAAGTGCACGTATCCACTAACCTTGGAATGACACGGTTACACGAATTACAGATAGTAAATTCCGGTGATATGGTTAACTGTGCTGCCTGTGTATTCTCAAAAGTCCGTTTAACCAACTTCATAATACTGGAAGCCGGAGGTCTCTCTTCACCTACAAATGCGTGTATAATCGCACCGGATTCAATCATACTATGGAACATACTCTGGACCTCTATCCTCTTAACCATGTCCACAGGTGCATCAGGACGCAAATGAACACTGTTTGTATAGTAAAATTCGTCTCTCTCCATGTGGCCCTTGACCATGTCCACAGCTTCCGGGAAGTTTCTAACATCAATCTTGGCAAGCCTTCGACTTGCACTTTCTGCAGGTGACTCTTCAAGTGAGAATTTCAGATTGTGCTTTTTCCCCTCTTCCTTCACCCTGAAATACATATGAGAAATAATGCGCAAGCCGAGCTTAAGGGCTTCATCATCATCGTGCAATTCTTTACCAATCATAAACTGCAGACATTCGTTCAGCCCTATTATACCGACGATGTATGTTGCCGCTTCCAGATCCACATACGGCCTTCCATCATGAGCTGTCTTACCAATTTCCCACAACGGCATGTTCGGAGCAGCCATCAACCTGGCAACAAAGTTCTTCTTATCAAAATGAGCCTTGATAGCTATGTCCATACCCTTATCAATTTCCTTGTAAAGTTTATCAAGGTTCCCCCTGCCGGCCCGGTAGGCAGCCTGAGGGAGACTTACCGTTATATTCTGGAAACCGCAGAACCTCATACTCTCCGGATGGTTAATCATGTAATTATCATCAATAGTCGTACGCAAACGACAACATGCTGACAAAGTTATTTCGTCTCTATCAAAAACGAAATACGGCACCCCGTTTTCACTGGCAATCTGCGCAGTATATTCCAAAAGCTCATATTGCTTAGGATCTTTGTATGTTTCATGACTTATATGGAAATCACATTTAGGAAAGGCAAATACATGCCCGTGGCAATCACCATCACGCCATACATCAAGCAAAGCCTTTGTAAACCGCTGCGAAGCTAATTCATAATCCCCATACGTCCTGCCCGTATACTTCCCTCCGGGACCTACAGCCTGTATCTTCTTCAGATAATTTGGTACTCCAGTATGTATGTTAAAATCCAGGAACAGTGTCTGACCCCCGCGAGAGAATGCACTCTGTGAACCGCTGAAAATTAAGTGCTGAGCTTCCTGCTTCATTTCTTCCGGGCTCATATGCTCCACATATGGGGCATACATAATGTTTATGTATCCTATCCCTAAAGCTCCTGCATAATAAGCCTGCATCGATGCAAGGAACGTATTCAGGTGGCCCGTAAGTGTTCTGGCATGTTTAGCAGGCCCGGAAGATGTATCCAGATTTTCCAGATCTAATCCATATTTTTTAAGATACTCCAGTGAATGAGACGAACAATATACCCTGGTTGGATAACCAAGATCATGAATATGAACCATCCCGGAAGTATGCGCCTCTGCAACGTCTTTAGAATAGACCTCCTGGAGCGCGTATTGTTTCATAGTATTTTCAGCAACAGCAAGGTTAATGGCTTCCGGATTATTTGAGGCTATGTTGCTGTTTTCCTTAACTTTGGAATATATAAGTTCTTCAATATCATATTTTGGCATGCCTATACTGGTCTGCTTTTCAAGCTTCGCATTGCAGCCTCTTTCAAAAAGCTCGTTATCGACTAACTCACGAATCAATGACGTGGTTATTCGATTCATGCCGGAAGCAAAAATACGGCCCTCAACGACATTAGCAATTTCCCGAGCTATATCTTCTGACAATTCCGCTTCTTTCTCCAGGGCCATTGCAATTCTTCCCTTGTCCCATGGTAATGATTCATCTTTGGATACAAGATCAACCATTAACGCCGCATCGGTTGTATCACCGCTCTTGGTAACTTGTTTTCTGACGCGGAGTGATTTACGTACCTTTGCCCTATCTTCTCTGTATAGTATGTAAGCTTTCGCTGTTTTTGCATGTTCATTTTTAATTAAAACCTCTTCAACTAAATCTTGAATATCTTCTATGCCAGGAATTACATCTTCAAATCTTTTCTGTAAAAAATGGGCAACAACACTTGCAAGCTCTGTCGCAATAGACCGGTCTGCACCACCAACAGCTTTTGCAGCCTTAAAAATAGCATCAGCTATCTTGCTCTCATCAAATGCTACCATTTTACCGTCACGCTTTTGTATTGTTTCGATTGCCATCGTATTATTACCCTCCATCCTTTCCTGTCTTTTTTTGTTTTGTTTGTTTAGCTAAAGGCATTAAAGGCTTCAACTCGTTAATAAATTCGTTTATATCTTTAAATTCTCTATAGACAGACGCAAACCTGACATAAGCAACTTTATCCAGAACCCTGAGATGCTGCATAACAAGCTCACCAATAGATGTTGTCGCAACCTCTCTCTCAAACTTGTCGTATACTACACTTTCAATCTCAGACACGATGTTTTCAAGTGTGTCAGTTGATACAGGCCTTTTTTCACACGCTTTAAGTAATCCTGATAATATCTTATTACGATCAAAATTAATCCTGCTGCCGTCTTTCTTTATCACTCTTACAGGACTTTCTTCAACCCTCTCGTATGTTGTAAATCGCCTGCCACAATTTAAACATTCCCGTCTTCGCTTTACACTAAACCCATCCGTTGATGATCTTGAATTAATAACTTTATCGCTGTCAACCTTACAAAATAAGCATTTCATAACGGTATAGTAGAAAAAAATGACTCACGTAAAAATAATCTCACAATATCAACATATATCAACATATATCAACATATATCAACATATATCAACATATTGGATGTCGCGTAAGCTAGCATACAACATATAGAATGTCAAGTAGATTTCCAGGAATCAGCAAGTTTATTTTCCAATACAGAATTCTGAAAATATTCTGTCTAAAATATCGTCCGTTAACACCTCCCCGGTAACCTCACCAATTGTATCCAACGCCCTTCTCAAATCTATCGCCACAAGCTCATAACCTATTCCTTCATTTAATGAATCTGATATTTGCCCTAAAATATCAAGTGCCCTGCTGACCACTACTCTCTGCCTCGTTGTAAAAACCGCATCTGACGCAGAAAGATCAATATTATCTTCAAAAACAGCGGAGGCCATTGTCTTCTTTAATTCATTTAATCCCTCACCTGTAAGTACAGATGTTTCGACAACAGGAAAGGTCTTCATCTTTGAGGGAAGATCTTCATAACAAGTCTTTTGCTGCAGATCAACCTTATTAATCACTATTATCTTGCTTCCTGTAGTTATAGAATCAAAGAACTTTATCTGCTCACTGGAGAGATCCATGCAACCGTCTATTACAAATACAACGATTTGGGCAGTATCTATAGAACCGTAAGTTCTTTGCTCAATTACAGACTCCAATTCTCCTTTTCCATAAGCAATCCCTGCTGTATCTATAATTCTGAAAC
The DNA here is from genome assembly GCA_964584595.1 of uncultured Candidatus Scalindua sp. GTDB lineage: Bacteria > Planctomycetota > Brocadiia > Brocadiales > Scalinduaceae > Scalindua. Next base: position 4,636 of record CAZPAM010000055.1, read on the forward strand.
TTATTCCATCTAAATCCACGTCAGCTTCCAGCGTGTCTCTGGTCGTACCACTAACCCGTGTTACTATTGCCCTTGAATGATTTAACAGCTTATTAAACAGACTTGACTTACCGGCATTCGGCCAGCCAACTAAAACAGTTTTTACACCATAATGAGATATCCTCGGTTTTTGTCCGCTTCCTGCAACTATGTATAATTTCTCTTTTATATGCTCAAGTTGTTTCTTTGTTTCATCAAGCGTGATTAATTCAATGTCTTGATCCAGGAAATCGATAGCAGCCTCTATCCTGGCACAGAGATTTACTAATTCCTCCTGTATGCTGTTCATACACCCAGCCAACCTTCCCTTCAGATTCGAAACAGCCATTAACAACTCAGAATCTGTCCGGGAACGTATTATGCGCAATACCGATTCCGCTTCGGCAAGACTTATTCTCCCATTCAGGAATGCTCTTTTGGTGAATTCTCCTGGTTCTGCAGTCCGAATGCTCCATACCGCTTCCCCTCCATTTTCCATGCAAACATTCTCACTTCCCGACGAAAGCAGTGTTTCTGTAAGCATTTCAAGCAGTGGAGGCGAACCAAAGGTATGGATTTCTATAATATCTTCCCTGGTGTATGAATTTGGTGACTTCATGATGTAAATACATGCGGGGATCCTGATCTTTTCACTTTCAAGATAAATGTGGCCATGACAGGAACTAAAACCTTCCTCAAGCGTAATCTTTTCACAGTCACCAGGCATGAAGATACTTTCCAGGCAGCTAAATACATCTTTGCCGCTAAGCCTGATAATCACCTTGAGAGATCTACCGGAAGGTGTGGATACCGCTAATATAGTATCGCTTAAACCAAAAGACATGATTTTCCGTTTACTTACAGAAGTGAAACCTTATTTTACCTTTGCCTTAGCATCAATTACCCTCTTCCCTTTGTAATAGATATCAAGCTTCTTAACACTTCTTCTAATCAGTATTTGTTCACCGATACTAATCATCGTACTGGTAGTCCAGTACAGGGTAAGTCCTGAAGGGAAGTTGTAAAGTATGACGGGAAATATAAGCGGCATCATCTGCATCATTTTCTGCTGCATCCTTGCTTGAGGGTCATCCCCTGAAGTTGTCTTTGGTGTCAGTTTCATTTGCACAAATGACGCAACACCCATTATTAACGGTAGGATATTAAACCATTCCCCAAGAAACGGTATGGTGAATGGGAGATGAAATAGTTTATCAGGTTCGGACAGGTCAGTAATCCACGACACAAAAGGAGCCTGCCTCATCTCAAATGAGTTTTGAAGTGTCCTGAATAAGGCAAAGAATACCGGCATTTGAAGCAGGATCGGGAAGCAACCACTCATGGGATTTACCCCATGTTGCTTAAACAGCTTCATTTGCTCCTGCCCCACCTTTTGCTTATCACCTTTATGCTTCTCTTTTAACTGGGCGATAAGGGGTTGCAGCTGCTGCATCCTTACCATCGACATCTGACTTTTCCTCGTCAAGGGGAAAAGTACCAGTTTTACCAGAATGGTAAGCAGAAGTATGGAAACTCCATAATTGGGAATGACCCCATAAAACATATTTAATATTTTTACAAGTATCTTGCATATAGACCTTGTCATCCCATAATCATAATCTAAAATCGCTAAAAGACCGTCGCATTGAGTTAAAGCCTCTTTTTTCTTAGGCCCTAGGAAGAAGACATAATCATGTCGTCTCTCACCCTGTGGTGGTATAGACGCTCTTTTAGCATGGAGGTCTACAATAAAATCATCCTCATAAAAAATATCCGGGTTTTTAACTGACTCAGATGTTACAGAAGCTATCCTGTTGTTTAACGAAGGTTTCAAAACAACCGCAAAGTATTTATTGGTAGCACCGGCCATTGTAATACCTACAGATTCGTTCTTATACGGCATATCCTTAACATCTGTATGTGCAATCTTTGTCTTTCCCTTTCCTACATCTATTCCGGCTATAGATGCAAGACCGGAAATTTTGTCTACTTCCGGATACAAACCATTAGCTGCCGTTATTGAATATGATGCCAGAATCTCAGAATCCGTAGTGTTCTGCAGAGTTATCGCGACATTAAAATAATATTTACCGCTCTGCAAAGATATGTCCTTTGTTATTTGAATACCATTCTCTAAATGGGTGGTAAAAACAACCCTGTCTACTCCGCTCTCAACCACCTCATATCTACGGGTTTTTAGTTGATTCCTTCCTCCCTCTGTCAATTTCATACTTAATGGAAGGGAATCTGTCCTTGATGGCTTAAGCAGCTCTAAAACCTGCGTCCTTTCCGGGTTCCTGAATTCCGGCAAGATTACGGATTTCAGCGCAGCACCTTCATTAGTCCATACAGTCTTCATCACATCGTTTTGCAACAATATATAATCCTGCAGTTCTATGTCTTCTTGAACCGTTTTCTCGACCTGCTCGATCTTCTCAGACTTCTCAACCTTCTGCCCTTCTACCCCTGCAGTTACTTCTTCCCCTAATCCTCTTTCCTTCAGTCCCTCTCTATCAACAGTTTCCTCTGTAAATTCTTCTGCGCCTTCCTCAACAGGCTGCTGAGGCGGCTGCATCTTATTAAAGAAATAAAGCATTATTATCCCGCAAAGGATAAAAGCTATTAACGTTTTCTTATCCATTCACTTGTACCTCAAACTTTCTTGAACAATGAAATATCTTACAAAACATATTTATCATAATTAATTACACCTGGACCGCACAATTCTGGTCTCATGTAAAGGTGATTGCATGCAGGAGTGAATATTATTTACCGGATAAAATAAGGAAGGAAAATGCTTATACCCGATAAAAAACAAATGAAACTTGTTCATTCCTTATCTTCCGGCATCTCTGCTTCGTCAATTAACATTACGGGAATATCGTCCTTTACCGGGTACCGCCTCCCGCATTTTGTGCAAACTATCTTGTCGTTTTCAAGTCTTACCTCCGTCTTGCAAAGCGGGCAGGCAAGTATCTCTAGCAATTCTTTATCAATCATCAAAATTACCTCAACAACGCTATGTATAAATAAACAGCCATTCTATAAAAAACTGTCTGTGCAAAAGACTAATTATCATTTGCAGTGACCCGAATCTCATCAAAATCCTGAAATTGCTCAAGTTTAATCTTTTTTAAGCGCACTAACTCAAGTAAAGCCAGGAAAATTCCTATAATCTCTTCCTTGCCATTGTTATTATAAAGTAACTCTTTAAATGAAATTGCATGAGTACTGTTTAAACTGTTTATAACCTTATCCATATATACTTGTACAGGAGTATCGTCATATACGATCTTCTTAATAACATCTCCCATGGTCTGCTTCATAAAGGTTGAGAAGAATTGCGCAAGTTTCCACACATCTATCTCATCCAAATGCAGTTTCTCATCTCCTTCTTTTTCATCATCTATCAGTCGTTCCTCCGGCCTTGAAAATCTCTGACCTCTCTCCTCTGACAATCTAGTCATTGCCGTTGTAGCCTCCTTGTATCTTTTATATTCGAGAAGCTGCTTTACCAATTCCAGTCTCGGATCTTCTTCATCTTCGCCATCAATTACTTCGTTGCGGGGTAAAAGTGTTTGAGATTTTATATACATCAAAGTCGAGGCCATAACCAGGAAATCCCCGGCCAGCCCGATATCAATACTCTGCAATTTTGCCAGATACATCATATATTGATCAGTGATTTTCGCAATTGGTATGTCATACACATCAACCTCTTCCCTGCGAATTAAATAGAGAAGCAGGTCTAACGGTCCGTTATAAATATCAAGATCAATTTTATATTCTGTCTGCATTTAATCTGTTTAATCACAAACCGGAAAACATTTTTAAAAAGTAAATTGTCGGCGGCCATATTACATAAGATAATATAGGTATATGAGCAAGATTTCCAAGCAATATTACCCCGAGCAGAATAAATGGGCTATAACGGCATACGTTTTCATACCCTGAAAGCATATTACGAGGTAAAAAACCTTTCAAAATATGTGAGCCATCTAACGGATAAAGCGGAATAAAATTAAAAATTGCTAATATTAAGTTTATCTGAATTGTCGTCAACAACAAGTTGCGTAAATCGTTTATAATGTGGTTTGTATCTATTCCAAATTTGTATGATATTTGAAAAATCAAACCAAAGAAAAAGGCTGAAACAAAGTTTGAAATAGGCCCGGCAGCAGAAACAAGCACATCATCCCGCCTGGGGTGTTTGAAATAACCGGGATTTACGGGTACCGGCTTTCCCCACCCAAAATGGGCTATAATAAAACAAATTGTCCCGACAGGGTCAAGATGCGCCAGTGGATTAAGAGTCAGACGCCCCTGCATCTTGGCTGTTGGATCACCTAATTTGTTGGCAGTCCAGGCATGAAAAAATTCATGAATAGTCAGGGCATATAGTATTGCAATTGCGAAAAGAAGTATACTTTTAGGGTCAAAACTCATACATCTTAATTCGTACCGAGTAATAAAGTTGCCATGTTATCACGCTTAACATTGTATGTCAAGCAAAGTTTAACTTGAATAAAAATTACTTATGCTTATAATACAACAGTGTTTATAATTAGTTTTACTCCTCCCACGATTAGACATGAAAACAACTTTAACAGATGTAGAATACGGTAAAAATGTTGTTGAGACAGAGGCAAATGCGGTTAAAAACCTTATTCGCCATATCGATGACAAATTTCAGAATGCGGTTGATTTAGTTATTAGTTGCAGAGGAAGAGTTGTCGTAACAGGGATAGGTAAAGCAGGCATTATAGGCCAGAAAATATCTGCCACATTAGCCAGCACCGGTACTCCTTCCTATTGGCTGCATTCTTCTGAAGCAAGACATGGTGATCTTGGAAGGGTAGTTGCGGAAGATGTGGTTATAGCTCTTTCAAACAGTGGTGAAACTGAAATAATTCAACTTATACCATATTTAAAAAAAATCGGCTCAAAGATTATTGCAATAACAGGCAACAATAAATCCAACCTGGCAACGTACAGCGATATAGTCTTACATATAGGCAATATTGATGAAGCCTGCCCGTTAGGCCTTGCTCCTACTGCAAGTTCTACAACCATGCTCGCGCTGGGAGATGCGTTGGCATTAACAGTATTCAAGAAGAGAAACCTGAGCAAGGAAGAATACGCATTTTACCACCCAGGTGGTGAGATTGGAAGGAAGCTTCTCCCTGTAGATGCAATAATGCGGAAAGATGAAGAAAATCCTGTGGTTAATGAAGATGCTACTGTGGCAGACGCACTTAAAATTATGACAGACACAAAGGGTAATCCGGGAGCTGTAAATATAATCGGTATAAACAACAAACTGGCAGGGTTCTTTACGGATGGCGACCTAAGAAGAAACCTTCACAAAGGTACTTCCTTTCTCAATAATGCGATCAAAGATGTTATGACAAAAAACCCAAAATCCATCACGTCCGACTGTCTTGCATCTGAGGCATATAAGATATTGAGGGAAAACAAAATTGACCAGCTACCTGTTGTAGACAGCAACAACACTCCCATTGGTATAATTGACGTACAAGATCTGCTTGACACAGGAAACTAGATTATCAGCGTAATCCAAATCAAAAACCGCCCTGACCAGCAAATTATTGAATTATGGATTTCCTTCTTAGAGTATCATGGCTTCTTGCCTTTAATCTGTACCATTGTAAACAATGACTAGGATATTTATCGAAACTTTTATCGTTTTATTAATGCGGAGGTATATGTGTTGAATAACGTAAAAATGGTTATTATGGACGTAGATGGTGTGCTAACAGATGGAAAGATCATACTGGACGCAAACGGAATCGAATTAAAAGCTTTTTGCGTACAAGATGGTACCGCCATTACATATTTACACCGTGCAGGGTTAAAAACTGCCATTATCAGCGGAAGAGAAAGCAAAGTCGTTGAGCTTAGAGCTAAAGAACTTTGCATAGAAAGCGTATACCTTGGCATACATAACAAGTTAGAAGCTTATGAAAAAATCCTCAAGAAACACGAAATAAAAGATAGTGAAATTTGTTATATTGGAGATGACCTTATTGATCTGCCCATTCTGAGAAAAGTTGGTTTCTCAGTTGCCGTACCAAATGCACCTTCAGAGGTAAAGGAAAATGTCTCGTATATAACCAATGCACCAGGAGGATATGGTGCTATACGTGAAGTAACGGAAAATATTCTGAAATCCCAGGGTAAGTGGGACGCCATAATCTCAAGGTATTTCTAAGAAAATAAAATTATCATGATAGATATAGCTAGAAAAAGACGCCGGTTAGTTTATTTGGGAATTATATTTATTTGTTTTTCATTCTTAGCGTTATCAATCTCAGGTTTGTTTAGATTTACAACTTTTGTAAAGAAGGAAGAAAAACCCATATTAAAAGAAATCATAGATGAAGACTCCAAAAGAAAACAGAAGCAGGCTCAAATATCTGGAGCAAATGACATTTCTCAGGAAATTTATGGACTTTATTTGCCAAGCTACAATGATGATGGAGAAGAAGTATCCGTAATAAGAGGTGCTTATACTATCTTCTTCGACAACAAAATCTATAAAATAACTAAACCGGAAATAGCATTTGCAGGCGACAACAACAATGACGGTAAGGATCAGGAATCAAAAGGCGTTGTTATCACTTCAGACTTCGGAGAGATGGATAAGACGAATAATCAGGGATTTCTTTATGATAATGTAATAACCAGATTTGGAGAGGACCTTGAGATATACACAGAGGATCTTACGTATTCGCCGGAAGCTAATAAAGTGAATACAGACGGCCCGGTTACAGTAAAAGGGGGACGAATGTTGGTTACAGGAACCGGTTTTGAAATAAGTTTATCTGACGCAAGAGCCGTAATAAAAAATGACCCTGAAATGGAAATAATAAGTAATAAAGATGATGTATTTATATTCTCAGATGAGGGATTTTCTTCAAATAGTAACAGTGCAGAAAATGTTTTTATACGAGCCAGTGGTGAGTTAGTCTTTGAGCACAAAAAAAAACTTGCGACATTTTATGATAATGTACGTTCTTCCAGAGGCAAAGCTACAATTTTCTCCGATAAATTATCAGTACCTTTTGACTCCAAATTAAAAAGCATGGAACAGGCAATAGCAAGTGGCAATGTTTTGGCATCAGATGGCGAGAAAAATGCTAAAGGAGAAACATTTACCTGGGATACAGAAAAGGAGATTGCAATACTGGAAGATGATCCGGTAGCTGAATACTCCGAAGACAAGGTATCAATAACTGCCCCTAAGATTATATTCTCTAAAGTTCACGGTAAAATGGATGTTCCCGTAGCCGGACAGCTTACAACGACCGTCAACTTAAAGAGCAAAAAACAAGATGAAAAAGACGCAAACAAAGAAACTGAAACAACTATTGCATCTTCTGACAAAAAGACGTCCTATGAAGCCGTTACAATAAGCTGGAAGGGAAAGATGTCTTTTGCACAGGACACAAATCTGGCTGTTTTCGAAGATGATGTTGTTGCTACAAAGGAAGACACGACACTATACTGTGAATGGCTTGAAATGCGTTTTGATAATGAAAATAATTTTTTGGAGGAGATGGAAGCTACAAAGCTTGTTCATATGATTGAAAAAAGAGGTGACACATATAGAGAAGCAAAGGGAGATAAACTTATCTGGACATCAACAAAAGATTATACAGAGCTGTATGGCAATAACCCATTGGCCTCTGTAAAGGATGACAAAAAGCAAGTGTTCGCTCCAAAGATTACATTCTTAGAATCTGAGGAA
>CAZPAM010000055.1:12434-17338 GCA_964584595.1 uncultured Candidatus Scalindua sp.
GCTTGCCGAAGGAAAGGGATATCTGCTGTCCAAAACTCAGTCAAAGAAGAAAAACAAAGAATCAAAGAAGAAAGACAAAAAATCAAAGAAGAAGGCACCTGGCTTTCTTGATTTTAATCAACAAGAGAAATTATTCATAGAAGAAGAATTAATAAGAGAAAGTAACCTTTTTGCAATGAAAGAATCTCCCACAAAGACTTCTCTCCTCAGAATTAACTGGACTAAGGAGATGATCTACAATGGCAGTAGTGATGTTGCAAACTTCTACGAAATGGTAAAAGTTACAAAAGAGAAAGAAAAGCTTAATTGTGACAGATTGGACGTTTTTTTCGATGACCAGGACCAGGCAAGAAAAGCCACTGCGTTTGGAAATGTTTATTTTCTTAGTCCGGATTCAGATAATACCGAAGGGTTGGGAACCCTGCTTGAATGGGATCTTATAAAAGACAAAGCAGTACTTACAGGAAACCCCCTTGCAGAATTAAGGCGATCACACAATCGGACTTTTTCTAAAAAGATTTATTTTGATATAGGCACAAACAGAGTACACTGGAAAGGGCGGCCACACTGGAAGGTCTACGACACATCAGGAGCAAGCACATCAGGATCAGGATTAAAATAATAAAGATGACAAATAAATTACCTTGCATAATTTCTATAACTATACTAGTTTTTATTATAAATTTACGAACAACAATTCCCGCAGAATTATCTAAAAATATTATGGTTATAGCACGGCATGGCTCACTGGAACACACCCCTGAAAATACATTTGCAGCCTTTGAACAGGCGTTAAACATAGGTGTAGATGGTTTAGAGGTAGATGTAAGAAGGACAAAGGACGACAGGTTAGTCTTGATGCACGATGACACTATTGACCGCACAACCGACGGCAAAGGTTATGTCAGCAAATTACTATATGACGAAATAAGACTATACGATGCAGGCGCATGGATGGGAGAGGAGTTCGCCGGAGAAAGAGTACCACTTCTGTCAGATGTGTTACAATTTGCTAAAGAAAGAAATATTATAATCATTCTAAATGTTAAAGATTACGGCATCGAACAGAAAATACTGTCTCTTGTTGAGAAGTTTGACATGATAAATCAGATCTATTTTAGCGGAAGATTAGACCAGGTTCGTAGTAAAAATATTGGTATCCAAGGGACACAACTGGTATTTACACCACTCGATGAATTAACTAATGAAGTAATAGACTTTATCCACGAAAAGCGTAAACATGTTGGAATCAGTCTGTTTAACACAGATGATATAGACAAAATAAAAGAAGCTATGGTTGAGGGTGTTGATGTTATTCTGACCGACTATCCAACTGTTGCAATGGATGTTCTTTATTACAGGACTAAAAGCGAAGCAGTGAATATAGAAACAAGAGAAAAGAGATTAGAACCGAATATAGTTGGTAATCCGGAACAAATTGGCGCCCTCATCGATACAATTACACAGGGTTCACCTGATGAGTCCAGAATGGCCGCTCTGATACTAAGCACCTTGCCACCGGACACATCTGTCCCTGCACTGACCAAGCTCTTATCTTACAAAAAACTCTTAAAAGTCTCCACTCCCCTCAAAAAAACTATTTCTATCTTCAACTTTAAGAAAAAAAAAGAGGAAAAAGACAACCGTTTATTCCTTGCGGCTCATATCCATAGAAACATTATATGGGCTCTTGGCCTCACTAAGAACAGTCGTGCGGTAGAGCCGCTAATTATGCAACTGGAAAAATCCGATAAATATACAGAAGCAGAAACTAAAAGGGAAATTATACAGGCACTCAAAATGATTGGAGATAAGCAGGCACTTCCCGCCTTGCATGAAATTCTGCTGAACGATGAAAACCCTTCTTTAGTCAGGTATGATGCAGCAAGGGCGCTGGGTAAAATAGCAAGCACAGATTCTATCTATACCCTTATAAAAGCGCTTGACGATGGCAACTGGATGGTCAAGGGAGCCTGTGCGGCTGCTCTTGCAGGAACAGAAGACAAAAGGGCCATAAAGAAACTTAAGCTTATCTTAAATACTGATGCAGGATACGACGCTTCACGGGCACGCGATAGAGTAGCCTGGGCATTAGCAAGAATGGGAGATGAAGGATTAGGGGCTCTTGTTTCAACACTGGGCAGTACAGGGGGGACAAGGGCGTGCTGGGCCCTCGTTGGAATAGGAGAACCGACCATACCTCACATGCTTACAACACTCAGAGGTGCAGGTAGAAATGAACGCAGAAGAGTGGCAATGGTATTAGGATGGATTGGGAGCAAGAAAGGAGTTGTACCTCTTTCTTGGTCACTTATAGACGAAGACTTTGAAGTAAGAAGAACAGCTGCCTGGGCCATGAGCAGAGCTGGAGGAGGCAAGGCAGTCGCTGCACTTGAACGTGCACTTGTAGAACAGGATGAAAGTGATAAAGATATTTACGACAAGATATCTATATTAAATCATCAGCTGACTATTTTGAACAAACGGCTTATAGTTTTTGACAAAAGAGAGATGCAATACTCAGTGCTTAAATGGGCATTTGCAAAAGAGAATAGAATGATTAATGATAGACTGAAAGTTTCAAAAGACCATTTTGAATTCACAAATAGCGCATTGAACAACCTGCTTGACGTGATTAACAAAAGAGAGATGCAATTCACACTGCTTAAACGGGCATTTGCAAAAGTCTTTTTAGATAAAAGAAAGATACAATTCACTGTACTTAATTGGGCATTTGCAAAAGAGGAAATGATTAATGACAGACTGAAAATTTTAAAAGAAAGGTTTGCAGTCTCACATAAAGAAGAGAAAATGATTAATGATAGACTGAAAGTTTCAAAAGACCGGTTTGCAGTCTCACATAGTGCCTTGAAAAACCTTCTTGTCGAATTAGCAAAAAGAGAGATGCAATTCACAGAACCTAAATGGGCATTTGGAAATAAAGACAGAGAAACCAACAATCAGCTGAGAATTTCAAAAGACAGGTTTGTTGTTTCAGATAGTGATGTGAACGAATTATTTTTTGACACATATTATGATATGCAAACTTCGGCACTAAGATGGACATCTGCAGAAGATGACAAAAAGATTAGCAATCGGCTGGAGGTTTCAAAGGACAGATTAGCATACCTAATCGACAGTGGACTGCAAAGAGATGTTACCAAGATTCTTGTCATGATGGCACATAAAGAAGATATTAAAAACAAAATCCTTGCCGACATTAAGGAATTGAATAAAAGTCTGCAGAGAAACAATGAAGTGAGAGAATATGTAAATGAAGCAATACAAAGAATAAAGAATAAACTTTAACCTAAACAAAGAAATGGCAAAGAACTATGAAAAATAAGATTGTTTACCTTGTTGGATCAGGCCCCGGTGACCCGGGGTTAATTACAGTAAAAGGGCTTGAGTGTATCAAAAAGGCCAATGTCATTGTCTACGACTACCTTGTTAACTATTCTCTGTTAAAGAATGCCAGAGACGATGCGGAAATAATCTATGTCGGAAAAAAAGGTAATCAACACACAATGGAACAGGAGGACATTAACCAACTGCTTGTAGACAAGGCCATGGAGAACAAGATTGTAACCAGGCTGAAAGGAGGAGATCCATACGTCTTTGGCAGAGGAGGAGAAGAGGCACTCGTACTAAAAGAACATAATATACCTTTTGAAGTAGTCCCCGGTATAACTGCAGCTATTGCTACGCCTAATTACGCCGGTATACCGGTAACACATCGTGCCTGTACATCTACATTTGGTCTTATCACGGGACATGAAGATCCGACAAAAGATCAAAGTGATATCGACTGGGAAAAAATAAGTACCGGCTTAGGTACATTGACATTTTATATGGGAATTAAAAATCTCCCAAACATAGTCAGTCAGCTTGTCAAACACGGCCGTTCCAAGGACACACCTGTTGCAGTAATCAGATGGGGAACCACTACTGAACAGGAAACCGTAACAGGCACACTTTCAAATATTGTAGAAAAGGCAAAAGCAATCAAACCCCCCGCTATCACAATAGTAGGAGAGGTAGTAAACCTCAGAGAACATCTTAACTGGTTTGAATCAAGACCTCTTTTCGGCAAAACCGTAGTGGTCACCCGCTCCAGAGACCAGGCAAGTGAGTTTTCAGAACAACTAACCGATCTCGGCGCAAATGTCCTGGAATTTCCTACCATAAGCATAACCAGCCCTGATGATTTTACCCCCCTGGACAACGAGATAGGAAAGTTAGAGTCCACTGACTGGATTATCTTCACCAGTGTGAATGGTGTCGACTGTTTCTTTCATAGACTATCTGAACTTGGCGGTGACGTCAGGGAACTTAAAGGAGTAAAGATATGTTCCATAGGCCCCGCAACTACGGAGAGAATAAAGGGATTCCACATTAAAGTAGACTGCCAGCCGCCAAAATATGTTGCTGAAAGTGTGGTTGAAGTGCTTAAAGAAATCGAAGATCTCAAGGGAAAGCGAATCATGATGCCCAGAGCAGACATAGCACGAAGCTATCTCCCTGAAGCACTCCAGAAGATGGGAGCAGATGTTGCAGATATAGTTGCCTACAAAACAGTTGCTGCGACTAATGGAGACAATTCCGTTCTTGATAAACTAAAGGACGGAACGGTTGATATTGTAACCTTCACAAGTTCTTCAACAGTGAGGAATTTTGCCAAAATAGTTGGCGAAGATAACTTATCCGCATTTAAAGAGAACGTTCAGTTTGCAAGCATAGGGCCAATAACAACTGAGACTGCGGAAGGGATGGATATTAAAGTCTCTATAAAGGCCGATGAATATACAATTCCCGGACTGGTACAAGCAATAGTTGATAAAATAGGTTAAATGCGGAAGGGGGGATTCGAACCCCCACCCCCTTGCGAGGACTAGGCCCTCAAC
>CAZPAM010000056.1:0-14737 GCA_964584595.1 uncultured Candidatus Scalindua sp.
ACAGCGAAACCGTCTCTGTTCTACTGCTTACTTACACGTAGTATTCCTGGATCGACTTGACATCCAATTCGCCGTTTGACATAGACTTGATGGCGCTCTCTGCGGCTATAGCACCCGGAACGGTTGTAAAATAAGGGATGCCGGATACTATTGCGTATCGTCGTATGTTATAAGATTCCTCTTGTGAAATCTTTCCTTCAGAAGTGTTTATTACCATCTGGATTTCATTGTTTTTTAAGTGATCTATTACGTTAGGACGCCCTTCATATTCTTTAAGGACGGTGGTAACAGGAGTATTTTTCTCTGCTATGGCCTTTGCCGTTCCTCCGGTGGCAGAAATCTTAAAACCCAGATCATGAAGCTTATGAGCTATATCTACTATTGAGGGTTTATCTCTATCTTTGACACTTATAAAAACCGTACCCGATAGAGGGAGCCCTCCTTCGGTTGCCATCTGCGCCTTGGCAAATGCCTTCCCAAAGTCAACGTCAACTCCCATTACTTCACCTGTAGATTTCATTTCCGGGCCCAGGATAGTATCCGTACCATGAAATCTTACAAACGGGAAAACAGCTTCTTTGACGGCTGTGTGTTTAATCTGTTTTTTGTCATCTATATTCAACTCCTTCAGTTTGCGTCCTGCAATAACTTTAGATGCTATTTTTGCAAGTGGAATACCGATTGCCTTGCTGACGAATGGTATTGTTCGTGAGCCGCGCGGATTTACTTCCAGCACGTAAACCACGTCATCTTTCACGGCAAATTGAATATTGATAATGCCCAGGACATTTAACTCCAGAGCCAATGCCTGCGTTTGTGATCGTATCTTTTCAATAACTTCCTCTTTTATAGAGTATGGAGGTAATGAGCAAGCGCTATCCCCCGAATGTACGCCGGCCTCTTCTATGTGTTCCATGATGCCTCCAATGAAAACCTCCTCACCGTCACATACGGCATCAACGTCTATCTCAATTGCGCCTTCTAAAAATTTATCAATTAGAACCGGATGCTCGGGAGAGACGTCAACAGCATGTGTCATATACTCTTCAAGCTCACCTTCATCAAAGACCACTCTCATAGCCCTGCCGCCCAAAACGTAGGAAGGTCTTATTAAAACAGGATAACCTATTGAAGCCGCAACCTGTTCGGCTTCTGTGAATGACCGTGCATTTCCATTGTCCGGCTGTAAAAGGTTGAGTCTGGACAAAAGTGCCGCGAATCTTTCGCGGTCTTCCGCCATGTCGATGCTGTCCGGTGAGGTGCCAAGGATCTTAACCCCTGCATTTGCTAATGGTACAGCCAGTTTGAGGGGAGTCTGGCCTCCAAACTGTACAATAACACCTTCCGGTTTTTCCTTCTCGACGATTTCCATTACATCTTCAAAAGTAAGGGGCTCGAAATATAACCTGTCAGATATATCGTAATCCGTACTTACAGTTTCCGGATTACAATTAATCATAATTGTTTCAAATCCCATTTCTTTCAAGGCCAGCACTCCATGCACACAGCAATAGTCAAATTCGATACCCTGGCCGATACGGTTAGGACCGCTCCCCAGGATAATTATTTTTTTCTTTGATGTAGGGTTGGCTTCGCATTCAGTCTCGTAGGTGGAATACAGGTAGGGTGTGTACGCCTGGAATTCTGCCGCGCAGGTATCTACCACTTTAAACACAGGACGGATACCATTCTTCTGGCGGTAATTGCGAACATCTGCTTCCGTTGTATTTAAAAGGTTTGCCAACCGGGCGTCGGAGATACCATATTGTTTTGCCTTTTTTAAAAGAGACAGATCTATCTGAGGCTCAGGTTGGTTTTTAATCTCTTCTTCCAGTTCCAGAATCTGTTTCAAATTATATAGAAACCATTTATCAATCATGGTGATTTCATGTATCTCATCAATATCCATTCCTATACGCATACCATCTACAACAGACCAGAGCCGGTCCCACGAAGGTCTTAACAGATGTCCCTTTATGAATTCCTTTTTCTCTGAATCGTTCAGGTCGGTTTTACTATGATGTTCGTCTAATCCATAGCGGCCAATCTCCAGGGATCTTACAGCTTTACCCAGAGATTCTTTAAACGTACGCCCTATAGCCATTACTTCACCAACTGATTTCATATGAGTGGTAAGGGTCTGGCCTGCATCAGGGAATTTCTCAAAGTTGAATTTTGGAATTTTAACTACACAATAATCTATAGAAGGTTCAAACGATGCCGGTGTATAGCGCGTGATATCATTTGGTATCTCATCAAGCGTATAACCTACTGCCAGTTTTGCAGCGATCTTCGCTATCGGGAAACCTGTGGCCTTGGACGCCAGGGCGGAACTTCTCGATACCCTTGGATTCATTTCTATTACAATCAATTCTCCATCGGCAGGATTTACCGCGAACTGGATATTAGACCCGCCTGTTTCAACCCCGATTTCACGAATAATCTTGATCGCCGCATCTCTCATTATCTGATATTCTTTATCAGTTAATGTCTGCGCCGGAGCCACAGTTATGCTGTCGCCCGTGTGGACTCCCATAGGGTCAAGATTTTCTATAGAACATATTATAACGACGTTGTCCTTGAGGTCTCTCATTACCTCCAGTTCGTATTCCTTCCAGCCCAGGACGGATTTCTCAATTAATATTTCATGAACCGGACTTGCCTCCAGTGCAAAACTTACAAATTCTTCCAGTTCTTCAATGTTGTAAGCAACATTACCTCCAATACCTCCCAGTGTAAATGACGGCCGTATGATTATGGGGAACTGTATCTCCTTCGCAATCTCCTTTGCATCTTCTACGGATTTTGCATTACCGCTTGCCGGTACATGCATGCCTATATTTTCCATTGCTTCTTTAAATTCTTCTCTGCTCTCTGCCTTTTTTATTGCATCCAGTTTAGCGCCTATTAATTCTACATTGAATTTATCCAGGATGCCTTCTTCTGCCAGAGTAACGGATAAGTTCAGACCGGTTTGTCCTCCTAATGTTGGAAGCAGGGCATCGGGTCTCTCTTTTTGTATAATTTTTGTTAATACGTCAGTAGTCATTGGTTCTATGTATGTACTGTCCGCAATATTCGGATCAGTCATTATCGTAGCAGGATTGCTGTTTACGAGGATGATTTTGTAACCCTCTTCTCTCAGTGCACTGCATGCCTGAGTACCGGAGTAATCGAATTCACACGCCTGTCCTATTACTATTGGGCCTGACCCGATTATGAGTATTTTTTTAATATCAGTTCTTTTCGGCATATTCTTCTATCATTTCGATGAATTCATTAAAGATATAGCTTGAATCATGTGGACCCGGTGACGCTTCAGGATGATATTGAACGGCAAAGGCAGGTACGTCAAGACACCTCAATCCCTCCACGGATTTATCATTCAGGTTTATATGAGTTATTTCTACTTTACCAAATCTGCTGCTTTGTCCATTACTTATTGATTCTCCATCAACGGCAAAGCAATGATTCTGGGCTGTGATCTCTACCTTCCTTGTGCTTAAATCCATTACCGGTTGATTCCCTCCATGATGTCCAAATTTTAACTTATATGTTTTGTATCCGAGTGCCAAGGACATGATTTGGTGTCCCAGGCATATGCCCATAACAGGTGTTTTCCCTATTATGTTAATTGCATTTTCCGTCATATACGATACCGCAGCCGGATCGCCGGGACCGTTTGAGATAACAATACCATCCGGGTTCATCGATAACACTTTCTCTGCACCGGTACTGGCAGGAACTACCGTTACGTCACAATTATAGTTTCTCAGCATTCTCAGAATATTATATTTAACCCCGCAATCGTAGACGACTACTTTACGTTGTTTATTATTTTCCGGTTGTTCATTGGTATTACCGTTTCCGGAACAAGGGTTAGCTTCGGCTTCTTCCCATGTGTAAGCTTCCTTACACGTGACCTCTTTAACCAGGTCTTTGCCCTCAAGACCGGTTGCACTTTTTGCCTTTGATACGAGGCTTTGATGGTCTGCATCTACAGTAGAGATAATACCCTGCTGCTCGCCGTGATCCCTTACATGTTTTGTCAGGGCTCTTGTATCAATGCCCTGAATACCCATTATTCCTTTACTCTTTAAGAAATCGTCCAGACTCATATCTGAGCGCCAGTTGCTTGGATAAGGACTGAGCTCTTTGATAATAAAACCTTCTATATAGGGCTGAATGGACTCGTGGTCTTTCTCGCAGATACCATAGTTTCCTATCAGAGGATAGGTCATATTCACTATCTGTCCCTTGTATGAGGGGTCTGTAAGTATTTCTTGATACCCGGTGATACTGGTGTTAAATACGATTTCACCTGATGTTTCCCCCTCTGCGCCAAAGGAAATACCTTCAAATATCTTTCCGTCAGAGAGAGCGAGAATGGCTTTTTTAGTTTTCATGGCATCAAGATTATCTCAATATATAAGGTCTGAAATTGCTGATTTTTAGATAGTACTTGTTAGTCACTTAACTGTCAAGTTGGAGTATTTTTTCGCTTGACAGTAATTATGCGTCTGCTATCATAACTTGATACGCAGAATGGTACTTAGGTGAGGAATTGATTGTTTTGTTATAAATATAAGTTGGAATAACGTAACTTTGTTCAGGATAAAATACTAAACCCGCTAAAAAGATCGTCGGACAGTAACCTACAAATTGCAATAGGAAGCACGTTATGCACAATGAGAACAGGCGCTTTACACTGCCAAACATGATCAGTTTTGCAAGGATATGTTTCATTCCTCCTTTCGTAATCTGCGTAATGCAGGTTCAACATCATGACTTTTACAGGTATATAGCATTAGGTGTGTTGCTTATAATAGGTTTGAGCGATATCCTGGATGGTTACCTTGCACGCAAACTGGGAGAAACAACGAATTTTGGTAAATACCTTGACCCTATTGCGGATAAACTGTTGTTAATAATTGCGTTTATCTTACTCTCTTCAGCCACACTATGGCCCGGACCCAGATTCCCTGTTTGGGTATTAGTAATAATTCTCAGCAGAGAACTGTTTTTCTCGCTCGGTGTAATAACGGCCTTTGTTACGGTAAGACGAAGAATTACATGGCAGCCCAGTAAGCTGGGTAAGCTTACGTCGTTTTTGCAGATTACGGCAATTATTGCTGTGCTTTTAGGAAACCATATCTCTTTGGATACATTTTTAATTCTGTGGTTCCTGGTTGCAGGTGTTACTTTGATATCAGCAATAAATTATACCTATATGGGTGTTAGACAGCTTTAAACTTATTTACAGAAGTTATAAACAAGGAAGGTTCATATCATGTTTAATACAATAACAGAGGTTATTGAAGATCTAAAACAGGGCAGAATGGTTATCGTCGTTGACGATGCAAGTCGCGAAAACGAGGGAGACCTGACAATATTGGCGGAGAAAATTACGCCTGATATTATAAATTTCATGTTGTCACATGCCAGAGGCATAATTTGTTTAACAATAACCAGTGAACGTGCTGAACAAATTGGCTTGACGCCTATGGTGACAGACAATACATCCAACTATCAAACCCCCTTTACAGTAACCATAGATGCTAAAGAGGGTATAACAACAGGTGTTTCTACAAAGGATAGAGTTAAGACCATATTAACGGCTATAGATGATAACTGTAAGCCTAATGACCTGGACAGGCCGGGACACGTCTTTCCGCTCATGGCTCAAAAGGGAGGTGTTCTGGTACGTGCGGGCCATACAGAAGGTGCTGTTGACCTTGCCCGTCTGGCAGGCATGAAACCTTCCGCTGTAATATGCGAGGTAATGAATGAGGACGGAACTATGTCAAAGCTTCCTGAGCTTACAAGGTTTGCAGATAAGCATGATCTGAAAATGTGTACTATTGCAGATATCATTAAATATCGCCATGACCAGGAACGTTTGATAGAAAAACGTGTCTCTGTTAATCTGCCTACTGTATACGGAAAATTTGTATTGCATCTTTACCGTTCGTTTATTGATGAATACCTGCACCTGGCTTTATGCCTCGGAAATATTGGAAGCATGGATAATACATCCGCCCCGATCCAGACAGAACCGGTTTTAATACGCGTACATGACGAATGTTTAACCGGTGATATCTTTGGCTCTTTGAGATGTGATTGTGGGGAACAGCTTCACAGTGCGTTAAAGATGATTCAGAAAGAAGGAAAGGGAGTTTTGCTTTACATGCGGCAGGAAGGCAGAGGTATCGGGCTTGAAAACAAACTGCATGCTTATGCACTGCAGGAGGGCGGTTTGGATACAGTTGAGGCAAACAAGAAACTGGGACTCGGTGCGGATAAACGTGATTACGGAATAGGGGCACAGATACTCAGGGATTTGGGAATATCGAAGATGAAACTCCTCTCAAACAATCCAAAGAAGTTTGCTGCTCTGGCCGGTTATGGTTTGGAAATTACGGAACGAGTTCCCATCGTTATCACACCACAAGATGAGAATGAGCAATATTTACGTACAAAAAAAGAGAAGCTGGGACATATCCTTGAAGGCGTTTGATTGGGTTTTATAAAAGAACGCCAGCCTCAATTCTTTAATTCTTTCCTGCCTGCCGGTAGGCAAGCGTAACCTGCAACTCGTAGCTCGCAACCCGTCATCCCTTAATTCACAAATGAATAATTACAAGAAATACATGGCTGAATCTCTGGGAACACTCCTTCTGGTCTTTATTGGAGCCGGTGCAGTATGCGCAAATTATTCCATGAAGATGGCGGGCGGGCAGGGAGCAGGCTATGCTTTGGCTATATTAGTATTTGGCATTGTGATTGTTGCTGTTGTGTACGCGACAAGTTATATTTCAGGTTCTCACATAAACCCGGCAGTAACGATATCTTTTCTTGTTACCGGCAGGATGGGTGCCGGCACAGCAGCCTTTTATATAATATCTCAATTGCTGGGTGCTGTAATTGCGGGATTCTTACTGAGGTTCCTGTTTCCGAATGCAGTCAACACCGTTCATTTAGGTACATGTGTTTTAGGGGAAGGTGTTGAATTCTGGAAGGCTCTACTTGTAGAGGCTGTTATGACTTTCCTCTTTGTATTTACAATATTTGCGACTGCCCTTGGCGGTAAGAGGACGCCGGGGATCATTGCCGGTGTTGCCATTGGTATGGTGTATCTGTTTGGATCATTGGTTGCCTCTTCAATAAGCGGTGGTGCGTTGAATCCTGCACGTGTCTTCGGTACTGCAGTGGCATCCGGTCATTTCGACTATCACTTTGTCTGGTGGCTTGGGCCTGTGTCCGGTGGGATTGGGGCGGTATTCCTTCATGATAAAATATTCTCGGGGAAATCGGTAGGGAAATGATTAACCAAT
Organism: uncultured Candidatus Scalindua sp.; assembly: GCA_964584595.1. Lineage (GTDB taxonomy): Bacteria > Planctomycetota > Brocadiia > Brocadiales > Scalinduaceae > Scalindua. The sequence goes on from CAZPAM010000056.1 coordinate 7,335, forward strand.
GACGAATGTCAAATTACTAATTTAACTTATCTGCTGGTTGTGATTCAGATTTTGTTTCAGATTTTAGTTCGGCTTTAGCTCCGTATTTAATACTCTGGTCACCCTCTTTTGCCGAAGGTTCCCCTGGAGCAACTGTTTCTGTCTTTTTCTCAACAGAGAGAGAGGCCGTATTGCCACCTTTATCTTCGTCAGGTGCCGCAGTTTCAGGAGTTGGCAGATAAGATAGTTTAGTGTTGATTTTATCTTTAATACGCTGTTCTTCCTCTTCAATAAATGAGTTAACAATAGGGATTCTTATAACCAACTCTCGGACTACCTCCTCACTCGCCCTTGCCGCATAAACGTCTCTCATGCTCATAGAATTCTGGAACGAAGCGATTACAAAATCAAAGGGATTGGTTGCTACACGGATATCATTATCATGCCTTACCTGCTCACCTTCAAAGATAATAGTGCCATCTTCCGTGGAAACACATTTGATGTGCAGGCCAATCCGAATCTGTTTGTAAAGCATGTAATAGGAGTTTTTGTATTCTGTTACCTGGCCATAAATCAGTGCATCTGCGTCAAGTATCCTGCCAAGTTCCTGGGCTGGTATCTTATATAAGTCATTGGGTGTTAAGATCTCAAGTGCCTGCAGCATCTTATCAACATACATTAATTCTATATCTACAAATTCTCTGGAAGCAAAATGGCCGAAGAAAAACCTTCTCAATCTGTTTGCATAAGTCCAGTTCCAACCATCCTCTTCTTTCTCGCTGAACCTGGGGAGCGGAACGGAATTCAGGATATAATTACCACCCACCAGATTATCAAATGGCAGTATTGCGATTCTCCTGGGCGGATCGGTATAAAACTTATCCGAGATCTCAAACACTTTATTGCCCGGATCAATCTGGTAAATCCTGTCTATGGTCTTTTTCTTTCCGTGTTCTGCAAGCCCTGTTTCTTGCTGAAAGAAAGGTTCTTCTCCCGTAGTCCTTCGTACACCATTGCTGGAACCACATCCTGCCGCAATCAGCGAGATTACGAGCAGAGTTGCTAAGCCTTTAACCATTTTCCGTGAAGAGATAGAAATTTTCATCTGTTTGTGTTTGTAATTAGTCATTAGTAATTTGTAATTCCTCAATTCCTTAATCTATCATTATATCATTCAGTCTCATTTTCTGAAACCCTTTTTCTTGACTGTTTTTTTTGAGATCTTTTCTTTTTATTCTGTAGTATCTGCTCTTTCACCCGACGGGGTTTTTTCGTGAGTATTCGCTCTTTATCTTTGATGTTCAACTCCATCAACTTTACCTGGAGCCTTTTAAAAGCAAGTTCTCTGTTTTTTATCTGTGAACGAGATTCTGTTGCAATTACCCTTATACCCGTGGGATTATGATATAGTCTTACACAAGACATCGTCTTGTTCTTGTGCTGTCCGCCCGGCCCGGAGCTCTTATAATAATCTAACCGGACCTCCTTTTTCAAATTTTTCAGATCAATCGAATGTTTTTTCATCTAACAACTCCAGAGTGGTAGCTACAGTTTACTTTTACCACATTCTAATATTAATGACAAATAGTAACCAGGATATATTCCCAAAATCTGTAAATGTATAGATATTAGACATTTAATCAGGTTTTAATGTAGACGTTTCATGTTAATTTTGTATAATAATCAATCTTTTAATACTCATAAGATATATTATCACAAGCATTTAAGTATAGTCGGCTTTTAAGCCGTATACTATCTGGGTGTATTTTGAGCGATGGCATGGGTTTTGACATAAATAGTTGAAAATACGCAAGTTTCAGTACGCAATAATTTAACTAATAACAGATATTATTATGAACGGAAGAGAAAGACGTTACGATGCCGTTAAGTTTGTCCATAACCTTGAACCTGATTATCAAAAAGTTCATTTAGAGATACCGGATGATTTTCGTGAGAAGATCTTAACCAAACTTTCCCGGTTATACGGTAAAGTGACAGCAAAAAAATACATGCCCGAGCTTGAACGTATCTGCAGGGTATATTATGCCTATAAATCTGAAGAGATGATTGAGCTTATAAAAACATTAGACCCGAAAAATCTTTTTACAGAAGAGGACGTTATCTTAATTACTTATGGAGATCTTATCCGTGAAGACGGTGTTTCTCCACTTACGACACTCTCAAAATTCTGTGGTATCTATCTCAAACAGACAATTAACACACTTCATATACTTCCATTCTTCCCCTATTCATCAGACAGAGGTTTTGCTATTGAAGATTTTGAGGCTGTAGATCCTGAACTTGGAACATGGGCGGATATTGAAGATCTGGAGACACGTTATAAACTGATGTTTGACGGAGTGATAAACCATGTCTCATCAAAGAGCCGGTGGTTTCAGAGGTTCCTGGACGGAACCCCGCACTACAAGGAATTTTTTATCAGTTATGACTCTCATGATGACCTTACACCCGAGGAGCGAAGGGCTATCTTCCGGCCGCGTACCACTGATATCCTTACAAGGTTTTATACCATCGATGGAGAAAAATACGTCTGGTCAACTTTCTCAAAAGACCAGATTGATTTAAATTACAGGAATCCTGAAGTGTTGATAAGGGTTATTGAGATATTATTGTTATATGCGCGCAAAGGGGCTGACATTATCAGGCTTGATGCTATCACCTTTCTCTGGGCAAGTCCGGGTACTTCGTGTGCCAATCTGGAAGAGACACACCTGATCGTCAAGATCTTTCGGGATATCTTAGACCTTGTTGCACCGCATGTGTCAATAATAACCGAAACCAACATCCCGCATGAAGACAATATTTCATACTTTGGATATGGCAATGATGAGGCGCATATGGTTTACAATTTTGCCCTCCCGCCTCTTGTGCTCCACACATTTTACACAAAAGACACGACCAGGCTTAACGAATGGGCAGAAAGCCTTAAACCTCCTTCTGAGGAAACGTCTTTTTTCAACTTTCTTGACTCGCATGACGGTGTGGGACTCATGGCAGTTAAGGATTTATTAACGCACGATGAAATTCAGTTTGTTATTCGAAGAGCAAGAGAACATGGAGGATATATCTCTTACAAAACCGATAAGGATGGCCAGGAGGTACCTTACGAGATTAATATTACATGGTTTAATGCTCTTTGCAGGGAAGACGGTACGGGACATTCAGACCGTCAGGTCGATAAATTTATTGCTTCAAGAGCTATGGCCTTAGCCCTTCAGGGAGTTCCGGGAATCTATCTGCACAGCTTTTTTGGTACCAGGAATGATATAGATGCAATAAGCTGTCCCATATCTAAACGCGAGGTGAATCGCAAAGCACTTGATTACAATATACTCACAAAAGCTATAGATGATCCTGATACACTGACATCAAAGATCATTCGTAAACTGAATTCTATTATTACTCTCAGGACAAAACAGAGCGCCTTTCATCCAAATGGAGCTCAGAAAATCTTAAAAGTCAAACCTGAGATATTTGCAGTCTTAAGAACATCTCCAAACGAAGACCAGCATATCCTCTCTTTGATAAATATTACGGATGATGAGATTCAGATAGCAATTCCATTGGAAACAGTTCAAGTACTCAAACAGGAATGGTACGATCTTATCAGCCAGGACAAGCATACTTTTAAAGATGAAAATATCAGCCTTACATTAAAACCTTATGGTATTGTCTGGCTGGAACCTCAATAGCAAATGATGATTGTTGATTAGCAATTGTTGATTGACGAATGACCATTGACTAATAATCAGGAGTGCATAATGAAAGAGCCGGATTTTTCTATTTCCGTTCTGGGTGAACCAACTATACAAATATCTGCAATATCTGAAAAGAAAGATGTATGGCATACAAGCTATGTGGGTGACGACCAGTATGTACTTTATGATATTGCTGTTTCCGGGAGAGAATCGAAAGCCGGTCTTGACCGGAGCAGTCTGATCGAAAAGGCCGGTCCGAGGGAAAAGGTTTATTTTGAACCTGCCAAGGTGCATGCAGGAGTGGTTACCTGTGGCGGGCTGTGTCCCGGACTCAACGACGTGATACGGGCAATTGTCATGACACTGTGGTATCGTTATGGCATAAAACGGATATCCGGTTTCAGGTATGGGTATCGAGGCTTTCTTTCAAGGTTTAACCTGCCGGTTATGGAGTTGACACCTGATGTTGTAACCAAGATTCATAGCCTCGGGGGTACTATCCTCGGGACTTCGCGAGGTTACGGTGATTGTATTGAGGAGAAAGTTGATACTCTGGAACGTTTGAACATTAACATGCTTTTTACCATTGGAGGTGATGGTACACAAAAAGGTGCTCTTGATATTTCTGAAGAGGCAGAGAAACGGGGCCTTAAGATTTCTGTAATAGGAATTCCCAAAACTATTGATAACGATCTGAGCTTTGTACAGAAATCATTCGGATTCCAGACGGCAGTTTCCCGCGCGGTAGATGCCGTCGACAGTGCACATGTGGAGGCGCATGACGCAATAAATGGAATCGGAATTGTCAAGGTAATGGGACGTGAATCAGGTTTTATCGCCGCTCATACAGCCATGGCTATTAATGATGCAAATTATGTACTCATCCCTGAGGTACGTTTTGACCTGGACGGAGAAAATGGTTTGCTTGCCAATCTGGAAAGGAGACTCGTACAACGGAATCATGCTGTAATCTTAGTAGCAGAAGGTGCAGGGCAGGAATACATGAAAGATTCCAGGGCTAGTGATGCATCAGGTAATGTACAGTTTAATGACATAGGCGTTTACCTTAAAGAGCGAATTAGTGAATATTTCAAGAAGAAGGATATAGAAATTAACATGAAATATATCGATCCCAGCTACATGATCCGCAGCGCGCCTGCAAATCCCAACGATTCAACTTACTGTGCCAGACTCGGTGCTCATGCAGTGCATGCGGCCATGGCAGGAAAGACCGGAATGATCATAAGCCTTATCCATTCCCAATTTGTTCACGTACCCATTCGCCTGGCCATTTCAAGCAGAAAACGTATCGACCCGCACAAGGAACTTTGGCGTGATGTAACTGAGGCTACCGGCCAGCCTCTCCTTTTACAGGAGCGCAGAAAGAAACCTCGCTAACGCGATGAAGGCTTAAGAATAATTAAACCAATTGACAGAAAGAGGAATTACTCAAAATGATAAAGACTAAAATAATCGCGACACTTGGCCCTTCCTGTGATCAGAAGGAAACCATCAAGCCTATGATCGATAATGGTGTAGACATCTTTCGATTAAACTTTTCTCATGGTACGCTCGACGCACATGCAGAATTATTGGGGAACCTGAATGCCGTTCGTGCAGAGCATCGTCACACGACTGCAGTGATGGGTGATCTGTGCGGCCCGAAGATTCGTATTGGGCGTCTCCAGCCTGATGGAGAGATACTGAAAGAAGGAGATGAAGTTATTGTTATTCATAGTGAAGAACAGGGTAACAAAAATCGATTTGGTACAAATTATAAATCTTTCTCTAAAGATGTAGAGGTCGGTCACCGCGTATTTATCGATGATGGTCAAATTGCCCTGCGCGTAATTCGTAAGGATGGAGAGCAGACAGTGTGTGAAGTCCTGGTAGGCGGACCTCTGCACAGCCGTAAGGGAATCAATCTGCCTGACACAAACGTTAGTATACCATCAATTACAGAACACGACTGGGAATGCGTGGACTGGGCGATCCAGCACGAAGTTGAATTTATAGCTTTAAGCTTTGTTCGGTCGCCGGATGAAATTAATCAGTTGAAAGATTATCTTAAGAAAGCCGAAACAGATATAAAGGTCATTGCCAAGATCGAAACACCTCAGGCATTGACACACCTGGAAAGTATTGTTCATGCATCTGATGCTGTACTTGTTGCACGAGGTGATCTCGGAGTTGAAATGGATCTGGCAGAGGTGCCAGTTATCCAGAAACGGATTACCCGGATCTGCCGGCGCCTTGGCAAGCCTGTAATAGTCGCTACCCAGATGCTGCAAAGTATGATTGATAGTCCCGTTGCAACCAGGGCTGAAGTCTCGGACGTAGCCAACGCTATTATGGACCTTACCGATGCTGTTATGCTTTCCGGTGAAACTTCTGTGGGTAAATATCCGATCAAGGCGGCACAAACCATCGGGCGCATTGCCAGTGTAACAGAAGAGTACCTCCATCAGGACGAACATGCACGCCTTACGACCACTACGAAGGACGAACTGATTTTGACTTCAGCGATTGCACGCAGTATAGATCAGATCGTAGATGATATTTCCGCTAAGCTTGTAGCGGTATGGTCGCAAACAGGAACAACAGTCAGATTGCTCAGCAAAGAACGCCTTAATGTTCCTGTTCTTGCTGTAAGCTCTAACCAGCGTACGTGTAATCAAATGAGCCTGCTTTATGGTGTAATACCCAGATGCCAGCCAATACCGGAAGATAACAATAAGTTCACCCAAATAGTGGATAGTTTCATCGTCAATCGTAAATGGGTCCAGGATGGAGACAAGATTGTCTTATTAACCGGTCAGCCAATCGGCACTGCTGGCACCACCAATGCCGTCATAGTCCACACTGTCGGTGATGTATAATCACACACCCTTGATATGTTTCATGAGTAGATTGAATAACTAGAGGCGCATAGTATATGAATAAAAGCAGTGATATAAAAGTTCTGGTGATTAACAGCGGTAGTTCGTCAGTTAAATTTCAGCTTATCAATATGACTGATGAAAAAGTCCTTGCAGGTGGAATAGTTGAAAGGATTGGACTGCCTAAATCGCTAATAAAATTTAAATTTGGCGAAAAAGACCTTATCAGGGAGTGTGATACTCTTGATCACAATGCTGCAATTTCAGAGATTATTGACGATATCACACACGGTCAGTATGGCGTGGTTGATCATAAGGACGAAGTATCGGCAGTTGGGCATAGGGTAGTTCACGGTGCGGAACAGTTTACAGAATCTGTTTTGATAACTGATGATACTATTAAACAAATCGAGGCCTGCATCGAACTTGCTCCACTTCACAACCCTCATAACCTGAAGGGAATACTTGTATGTAAAGAGCTTCTGCCCGGTGTTCCACAGGTAGCTGTATTTGATACCGCCTTTCATCAAACAATGGAAGATTATGTTTACACGTATGCACTTGACTATAGATTTTATGAAAAGTACAGATTCAGGCGTTATGGATTCCACGGTACCAGCCATTTTTATGTAGCGAACAAGGCGGCAGAAATTGTCGGAGAAAACATAAGCAAGTTGAAGATAATTACTTGCCACCTTGGGAACGGGGCAAGCATTGCGGCAGTTAAATACGGCAAATCGATGGATACGTCTATGGGCTTCACACCTCTGGAAGGCCTGATAATGGGAACCAGGTGTGGAGATGTTGACCCTGCTATGGTTCTCTT
>CAZPAM010000056.1:14747-17206 GCA_964584595.1 uncultured Candidatus Scalindua sp.
ATGGAAAAGGAGGGCCTGAGCCCGCACGAGTGCGACACTCTGATGAACAATGAGAGTGGATTGATTGGAATTTCAGGTATCAGTTCAGATATGCGTGATCTTATTAAGGCTTATGAAGAGGGAAACGACAGAGCAAGGCTCGCTTTGCAGATGTACTCATACCGTATCAGGAAATATATCGGGATGTATGCGGCATCAATGAACGGTGTTGATATAATAGTTTTTACCGGCGAGAAGGGGGATCTTATCAGGAGTATGTGTTGTACTGATATGGAGTATCTGGGTATTGACTTTGATGAAGAGAAGAACAAGAAGACTATTGGAACCGAAGGTGAACTGACCTCTCAGGATTCTAAAGTCATGGTGTTATGCGTGCCCACAAATGAGGAACTCGTAATAGCCAGAGATACAGCACGGATAATAGGTAATTAAATATAAAAGAACGGAACTGAATATGGCAAAGAATATCTATCTGGCTTCCACAAGTCCAAAGTCCGGCAAGGGAGTAATCTGCATGGGTCTGATCAGTGCTCTCAGGGGTATGGTTACAAATGTCGGTTATTTTAAGCCCATAGGCCAGAAATACAGGAAGGATGAAGATTGCGATAAAGTGTCAATAATGATCAAGGAGACACTCGGTATTGAAGATGAGTTGAAACAGATAAACCCTGTCTCGATAAAAGAATTAAATCATTACATTGCAAATAATGATGAAGAGAAATTCTTTCGGAAAGTTCAGAAATCATTCAAGAAAATAGAAAAAGATAAAGATATAGTTGTAATTGACGGCACTGATTATATTGGAATGAAGTCAGCTTTTGAGTTTGATATAAATGCTGACATTGCGAATAATCTGAATGCAGGCATAATTCTTGTTGAAGACGGATATGGAAAATCGATGGATGAAATATCCTCCGGTGTGCTGACAGGAAAAGAATCATTTGATGAACAGTCCTGTGATTTTATGGGCGTTATTGTTAATAAAATAGAAACTGAAAGATTGGAAGAAGTTGACCAGGGCCTGAGAAAAATACTTAAAAGACGGAAAATAGATTATCTGGGTACTGTCCCGTACGATTCAATTTTAGCAAAACCACGTTTATATGATATCTCAAGGAGTCTTGACGCTGAAGTTTTGTTTGGCAAGGATCATCTTCGGAATATAGCAGTTGAAACAATAATTGCATCTATGGAATTTGAAAATGCACTGAAGTATATTCATGACGGGGCGCTCATCATTACCGGGGGTGACAGGAACGAGATACTTCTCGGCTGTATAACATCCCTGGCTTCTCCTTCCTATCCGAATATATCCGGTATAGTTTTAACAGGAGGCCTTTTGCCGAATGCTAATATAATGAAGCTGATTGGGAGTTTATCCGATTTGCCGATTCCCATTCTCAGTGTTCAGTACAACACGATAGAAACTGTGAATAAAATCAACTCTCTTGTTGTACACGTATCTTCTGAAGACACTCAGAAGATTGATATTGCAAAGTCTTCGATCTACCGGCATGTTGATTGTGAAATGATAAACGATAAACTGAAACTGGATAAGGTTAGAAAGCGAACGCCCGAGATATTCAAATATGAAATACTGGAGAGGGCGGGATCGGAAAAAAAACGTATAGTCCTTCCGGAGGGAGAGGAAGAGAGGACCTTGAAGGCTGCTGAATGGGTAAGAGAGAGGGATATTGCTGATCTGATACTCCTCGGTGATAAGGATCAGATTACAAGAAAGGCCTCTGCATTGGGTTTAAAGCTGGACGATGGAATTGAAATCATAAACCCCAACGAATCACAAAAATTTGAGGATTATGTCAACACCTATTATGAGCTGAGAAAACATAAAAATTACACAATGGATGTTGCCCGGGACCGGATGCATGATACAATCTACTACGGTACCATGATGATATACAAGGGGGATGCCGATGGGCTGGTTTCCGGAGCCGTTAACACAACACAGCACACAATAAGGCCGGCGTTTGAAATAGTTAAAACAAGGCCGGGTATTAAAAATGCCTCCAGTATATTCCTCATGTGCCTGAAAGACAGGGTGCTTGTGTATGGAGATTGCGCAATCATTCCTGAACCTACTGCAGAACAGCTCTCTGATATTGCGATTACAAGCGCAGATACAGCTAAAAATTTTGGTATAGACCCGTACATTGCTATGCTCTCATATTCTACCGGAAAGTCAGGGAAGGGGCCGGAGGTTGAGAAGGTAAGGGAGGCAACGGGAATGGCAAAGAGCAAGAGGCCTGACCTGCTTATTGAGGGCCCGATACAGTACGATGCAGCGGTTGATCCGGATGTGGCCAGGATCAAGCTTCCCGACAGCAAAGTAGCGGGCAGGGCAACGGTCTTTATCTTCCCGGATCTAAATACTGGTAATAATACCTATAAAGCAGTGCAGAGATCTTCCGGGGCAATTGCCATAGGCCCGGTACTACAGG
>CAZPAM010000057.1:0-16601 GCA_964584595.1 uncultured Candidatus Scalindua sp.
CAGCACGAGTGGCATGTAATGCATCCTCTACACGAGCCTTCTTCTCCTTCATCTCTGTTTCAGTTGATGCCCCTACGTTTATCTGTGCTACACCACCTGCTAATTTTGCCAGCCTTTCCTGTAGTTTCTCACGATCATAATCAGAAGTTGTATCTTCTATTTCCCTTCTTATCTGATTAATCCGCCCGGTAATATCTTTTGTACTGCCACCACCTTTTACAATAGTCGTATTTTCAGAGTCTATATTAATCTTCTTTGCTGTACCCAGCTCATCCAATTCAATGTTTTCCAGCTGTGTTCCCAAATCCTTAACTACCGCATTGCCGCCTGTAAGTACTGCAATATCATCCATCATGGCTTTTCTTCGGTCTCCATAACCCGGTGCTTTAACTGCAGCGCAGGTAATCGTACCACGGATGTTATTTATAACCAAAGTTGCCAACGCCTCTCCTTCTATATCCTCTGCAATTATCAAAAGAGGTCTTTTAGTCTTTGCAACTTTTTCAAGTAAAGGAACTATACCTTTAATATTTGATATTTTTTCTTCGTGTATTAGAACATAGGCATCCTTCAGCTCTACCTTCATGTTATCTTTATCTGTTGCAAAATGAGGAGATAAATATCCACGGTCAAACTGCATACCCTCGACTATCTCAACATCTGAATCAATGCTCTTTCCCTCTTCAACAGTGATAACACCATCCTTGCCTACTTTCTCCATTGCGTTTGCTATCATCTTTCCTACTTCACTGTCGTTATTTGATGCAATGGTTCCTATGTTGGCAATTTCTGCCTGATCTTTTATCTTTTTACTCATGCTTAGAAGCTTTTCCACAACAGCATCCGCAGCTGTCTTCATTCCACGGTTGAGCGAAACAGGATCTATGCCTGCCGAAACACACTTTAAACCATTGTTAAAAATAGTTTCTGCCAGCACAGTTGCCGTAGTAGTTCCGTCTCCTGCAACGTCACTCGTTTTAGATGCAACTTCCTTCACCAGTTTTGCACCCATATTTTCGTATGGATCCTTCAGTTCAATTTCCTCTGCGACAGATACACCATCTTTGGTTATTGTGGGACTTCCCCACCCTTTATCAAGAACAGCATTTCTACCTCTCGGACCAAGTGTACTCTTAACGGCATTGGCGAGCTTTGTAACCCCCCTTTTGATTGCCATCCTCGCATCCTCTCTGAATACTAACTGCTTTGCAGCCATCATTACCTCCTTTCAAAATTACAAGTACTACATTTTATTATGTTCGTAAGTGTTGAAGTGTTATAAAAGAGCAAAAGAGATACCAATAGATTTCTAGTAACCATAACTGCATACAATACCATGGCTTACACGTTTTATCAAATATTGTTACTTTTTGAGGCTTATATTGCAATCATATAGAATGCCAATATGGCAGTTGTCTATTTCTAAATTTTGATGCTTATGTCAAATTGACATAGCGAAGAATTTGGTATGTAATATTAAAATCCATCAACGGACAGGTTACCAACTCATGACTATTTGCCTACATCTACAATAGAGCTATCAATTCCAGTCACAATAGGTAGAATTCAGTTAAAGCTTAGCATAACTCAATAAACTTCTACAGTCAGGATAATACTATTGATATTTAAAAATAATTAATTATCCTTGGAGTGTAAAAGGCGATACAATCAAGTCATACAGAAGTAAGTTTAATACAACAATTGACCAGGGTAAATTTTTTATGAGAAACAAAACCTGAAAGGAGGTTAAGATGGCAGATGAAAACGTAACTAATCTAACAGCTGACGTAGATATTAAGGGCACAATAAAGTTTGGCAAGGTTATGAAAATCGAGGGAAAGTTTGAAGGTGAGTTAGAATCAAATGAAGGCGAACTCGTCGTTGGCAAGGCAGGTGCGATCAAGGCTAACGTCAAGGTCAAGAACGCCGCTATTGAAGGCCGTGTAGACGGAAACATATTTGCTTCTGAAAGAGTTGAGCTTAAGCAAAAAGCACAACTCATTGGCGACCTACAGGCGAAAACGTTAGTTATTGAAGAAGGCGTTGTCTTTGTCGGACAGTGTAATGTAAACCCAAACGGAACGAAGCCTGAAAAGCAAACCTTCGGTGAAGCAAAGAAAGAGGAGAAAAAAATAAAGTATTAATCATCAACCAGACAACACCAATTTATACATTATAAACATAGTCTATGAATGTCAAATCAAACGACTCGTTTGATATCAGGGACATACTATGCCCCTACTGCAAAGGCAAGCTTACTGTATCGGCCCATTGCATGTCGATGCCGTGCCAACATTGCAACAAACACATCAACGTTAAAGAGATTATTTTCCCGTCTGAGCAAAAACAGATATCTTCTATCGGAAAAAGGAGAGTTATTTGCTTTAAGTGCTCACGAGAGATTTTCACTGATGAAAATGCGCAGGCAGTAACGTGTCAACACTGTTACAACCGCAATGACCTGAGCAATCACAAGGTCACTACCCTTTTAGGCAAAAACCTTGAGACATATGGTACGCTTCATTTAAAAAAGAAAGGCAAAATAGAAATCTCAAAAGTTCTTGTAGGAAATGCTGTCGTACAGGGTAGAATTATGGGCGATGTATTCGCAATGGATACCGTTGAAATCCTGAAACACGGAGAAATCTGTGGAAAAATAACCTGCCGTAAGCTAATCGTGAACAAGGGTGGAACATTCAGCGGAATGGTAGAGATGCTGGATGCAGGATCGAACTGACTATAGGAGCAGAAAGAGCATAGGGTCACGTCTCGCCACTTGACACATTCTTTTTAATTTAGCATTTAACTTCATGTCTTTTGTAAGACTAGTATGCCTTAACCCTATCATTCAAAGAAGGGATTCATTTCATGAAAATCACCATTCTTAACGGTAATCCAAACTCTGATAATGTCGAATTTGAACGCTATGTTAGAGAGCTATCTCATCTTATGAAATCACGCAATCATGAAGTTAATGTCTTCAATCTAAGAGAGATGAACATTAGATATTGTGTCGGTGATTTTGATTGTTGGGTAAAAACACCCGGGAAATGTGTTGTGAAAGATGATTCACACGACATATGCCGTACGTACATCAACTCTGATCTCGTATTGTTTGCCTCACCTGTTATTATGGGATTCACCAGCGCATTACTCAAAAAGGCACACGAAAAGCTTATACCATTGTTACATCCATATTTAGAATTCGTTCAAAATGAAGTTCATCACTTGTCAAGGTATGAGAAATACCCTCTGATTGCTCTTCTCCTGGAAAAATGGAAAGATACAGATGATGAGGATATTGAAATCATCTCGGACATTTACAGGCGGGACGCTGTCAATTTAAAGACTTCATTTTCATTCACAAAGCTAACAAGTAATCCGGTAGAGGAGATAGCAGATGCAATTGACAATATTTAACGGTTCCCACCGTGGTCACAATAGCAACACAAAGATCCTTCTGGAACGCTTCCTGGATGGCTTCATGACAACTCGTGGGAATACCTACGAGCTGGTCTATTTGATTCGCGCAAAGGAAAGAAATGAATTAGTAAAGTTGTTCCGAGATGCAGATCAAGTTCTGTTAGCTTTTCCTCTCTATACCGACGCCATGCCGGCAATCGTTAAGGATTTCATTGAGTCACTCGAACCACTTTGCGGCCGAAATAATAATCCTAACATTGGATTCATAGTACAATCTGGATTTCCGGAAGCAACTCATTCATGTTGTTTAGAACGGTACTTGGAAAAGCTGGCATTACGTCTTGGATGCCGGTATCTAGGAACAGTAGTCAAGGGTGGAGTTGAAGCCTCTCGGATACCGTCCTTGTTGGATATGAAAAGACATAAGTGGTTTTGCAGGTTTAGCAAGGTCACTGATTTTGCCGGAGTTGGACATTTTCTTGATACTGAAAAGCTGTATCGATCCTTCTATCAACTTGGCAAAACCTTTGGTGCAACAGGGGAATTCGACAGGAAGATAGTGTTGATGCTGGCCCAACCTAAGAAACTAACCTGGTTTAGTTTCTGGGCTTTTAAATCTGTGGGACATAGTCTGTACTGGGATTTGTTGCTAAAGAAGAATAAAGCATTTAGAAAGAGGTACAATAAACCATATACACCATAATAATGTATAAAGATTCACCCCTCGAAAAAGAGTGATTCTGAGTTTACTCCTAAAAGGATAATAGTACCTCTTGATGCTACATGGCACAAAACACCACCATATAATATCCTTAATGGTCTTGCCATGACAATAAAGAAAATAAAATCAGGATAATATAAAGAATAAACAGGCTGTCCAAGAATAGATCTTTTGGCAAATTAACGAATCATAAACCATTTAAACCAATGAGTGATTTATTGAGTTTGCATTCTCGGACAACATGTAAAAGCCTGACCCACCAAATTTATTAACTGTGTTGATTATGTTTAATTTTTTATCTTATTGCTGAGAGCAAATAGGATTATCTGTATCGGAACACGTCTCTAAATTTTTTAACCTTCTTTCTCAATTTCCTTTCCAAGATCTTCGAACATTTCCTGACACTTCTTCATTCCAACGACCATAAAGTCATTGTTAGGCATTCGAGCACCTTTCAGAACTATTTGTATTTCCTTTAGAATTCCTAGTGCTTGTTCACTGCTTGAGTCACTACCTTCTAATATCTCATCGATAACACGTTTGGCCTTTATTATACCTTCTGAACAAGATTCGACTATTTCCTTATCTTTCACGTCATCTTTAAACAGTGGGATTACGTTTTTTTTCTGATAACGGCTGTTATGATTCGACTCAATCATGAAATGCTCAAAGGACCATTTAAAATCATCTAAGCATTTACTAATTTCATCTTCATCGTTAACTTCATCTTCAATTAGATCTGAAATCCTTTGATAGAATTTCTCAATTACCCCCCAGCGTATTCTTCTAGCCTGCAACAGTAAATCTAGAATTATGGCAAGGTCTCTAGATTCTTTCGTATCATCAAAAGGCATAGGGTTATCATCAGTAGGTAACTCGTTTAGTATTATTTTAAACAACCTCGACTTGTCACTCATTCGTCCATACGAATAAAGTATAGGTCGATACTCCTTACCGTCTCCTGGTGCACGCATTACTGGCAGTCCTCCATTGTTAACATTGCCTTTATTAGCATTCCACATGGCGTGTCCGAGGGGTATTGTCCAAGCCTGTGATTTACCTTTAAGTTTATTCATTATTTTATTCCAAGTCCAGCTTTCATCAGTCAGCCCAAAAAGCGCCAGCGATTCTTTGTCTGATTCTACTCTCGTATCAACTGGCACTCGTATGGTTTCATCGAGTTCTTCAACCTGGACTTCATCGAGTATCAAGATTAAATATCGAGTGTATCTCTTCCATGACGGTTTTTCTCCAACAGCACTGATGATATTATCGGCTAGAGTTTTACCCCATGGCGTCTCTTTATTAAATCTTTCATTGAGTGGTTCACATCCTTCACGTGGAGACTCAGTAAAAAGAGGTACAAGAAATCTCTCGACCACCTCATCTTTAACCATGTTAATAGATTGCCAATTTTTCAAGGGTTTTGGTGGGCTTGCTGCGCTATGCAAACTTATAAGCCTAGAATTACATTTTTTTGATCTGGCAACTCCCTGGAAGAATCCGGTTTCGAACAAACACCAATCCCACTCCTCAGTTGGGTCCGTGTAAAGGAGGATCAACCAATCTGCCCTTTCGAGCTCCTTCATAATCTTTTCAGGCCAATCCTCTCCAGCCTCAATATCCTGAGAGAGGAATATCTGTATACGGCCTGCAGCATCCTCAAGTTCCTTCTTAATCTTCTTGGCCTGTATCTTATCTTTATGCTTATGGCTGATGAAAATTCTGAACATATTATCATCATATCTGGAGCTATCAATAGGACTCACAGTGTCACTACTAGAATTCGTACGGGTATCATTAACACTTATGCTATCACTATTATGATTTATACGGCCATCGTTATTACCCATAATCTACCTCCTTTATTAATTATTTTTAACAACTCGGATAAAGTTTTATTATTTTATATTTTCTTGCTGGTAAATTTCATCATATTCCAAATCAAGTTTTATATTATCACACTCCTGGAGAAAAGCACTCTTGTATGGTTCTCTCCACTCTTCTGTTACTGCATGCATTAGGTAAGAAACCCTGTGAACCTTTTCATATACTCTTGTTTCCCCAAGCACCTTGAAACCCAGCCTTTGATAAAATATCCTATCACTCCTCTGCACAGCAATAAATGTATCAGTTATCTCATTTTTAACCAGGTACTTGTAAAAAAGTGCAATAGCACCAAAACTGGCATTTGGATTTGGCCTGGGGTATGTAACGCGCATCCCACATTCTACATACTTACCCCCTCTTGACTTAATCTCTTCCTTATAACCGGATATATCAAAGACCTCTTCCAAAAGAAGTCCTTTATCACCATCTACGGACCTAAGTCCGGCCTCAATCTGACGAGATTCTTTGTTCCTAGCATAAAAAACAGTCGAATGTTCAGAATAATCATCCGGAAACATATCTTCTTCGTGTTCCAGGATATAACCAACATTCCTGTAAACTTTATTAATAAGATCGTGAACCTCTTTGACACACTCTTCCGTTTTTGCAATACCGAAAGAGAGATTTCTAGATCTTACTCTTAAATCCAATATACCATTGCTACTCATTTGAATTTCCTCAAAGTATTTACGCCTGAAAGGCGTTTTGTCTATTCGCGATTTTCAATTAACAGGTTGAGCATGACCCATGGATACGTTATCCTTTCGTAATTGATTACTGTTCATCTTTCTCAGCTTCTCTCCTATCTCTGTTACATTACCGTTTGCTATATCGCTCCTTATACCTGCCATGAACTCGTTACATTGCATCCTGCGCTCATCCTGATCGGCACTAAGCCCATCATGGTAAAGATAAGACATCAATACAATCTCATCAGAAAGCGGATATATTCCATTCTTTACTAACTCATCTGTGAATTTCATGGTATAAAGGAATGGGTTCACGAACTCACCACTAACATTTGTCTTAAAGGGTGGTTCCGGCCACTCCTGCGACTTTTGCAGAAGGTCCAGTTCGTAAAGCATCCACTTCCTCTCAAAATTCTCATCCAAAAGAACACCTGCTTGTTCTGCGTCCCTCTTTGCACTCCTTGTTATTGGAGTCCCCGGAAAGGGAGCCATCGGCAGAGTAACCACAAAATCCGGCTTTATGTCAATAAGGTATTCGATACTTCTCTCCATTGTTGATTGAGACTCTCCCGGACAAGGAACCATCATACCCACTATTGTAGCTATTCCGTGCCTCTTAAACTCCTTAACAGTTTCACTGGCGTACTGTAAATACTTTTCTGCATCATCAGTTTTTCTGAGAATCTTTTCAAGTATATTCTTATCTGTGGATTCCAGCCCTATGAAAGCTCCCATTAGACCTTTTGAAATCTCAGCATAATCATAACCCGGATAGGCATATGTAAATGAGCTTATCTTTCTATCCGGTATTAGTTTTATGAGTTCATTTATGTAGCTTGGCAGTGGGGATGGCCCGGTCAGTCGGCTGACATTCATCTGAGAAGCCATAATTTCCTGTGCCAATTTTTCGACAGACCTAACCCTGAATTTCCCTCCAATACGCGTATGCACGCAAAAACCGCATTTGCCATATGAGCATCCCCTGCTATCTTCTCTGGGAGCGATAAGAATCTTGCCATCTATATCCGGGTAGTATTCTTTGTCGTATATCGGTTCAGGCAGATCATCCAGGTTTATGCTTTTCCTCTTCGTCCTTTTTGTTTGCCCGTTTTCCCCGTATATAAGATTCGGTATGTCATCAATATCCCCCTCACCATACGCAAGATCAGCCAGTGGAACTATGGCAAGGTCACCGTCTCCATAGGACAGCAAATCGAAGGCGTCCGTATAGTTGAATAGTTCATCACCAAACCAGTCAACCTGTGGACCTCCTGCAACAACAATCAAATCAGGATTCCTTTTCTTTAGCTCTTCATGTATCCTTACGTTGTCAGCAAAACCGTTTGCGTAGAGTTTAGTTCCGACTATCTTAACACCATTACTTCTGTAATAATCATCAAGAAAATCAATGCTATCCTTCAGGAATGTCTCTTTCCCTTTCTTATTAATGTCTTCAATTGTTTTCAAATTGTTAAAATCGAAAATCTTAGGAGTATAACCTCCATTCAAAAGATAAGAAGCCAGCAGAGCAGGCCCATTATCAAGCATCAACCCACTGGGAACGGGGCCACGTGACTGTACAGCGTAAGAGACAATAGGAAAAACCCTCTTTTCAATCATATAAAATCTATCCCTACATTATCTAAATACATTTTTTTGTTTAAACTTTAGAAACAAGAACATAGTTTTAGTTTTGCACAGTAAGCTTCATATCCTGTTTTCTCTACAAAAAGTTGTTAAATGTTTTCACAAAATATTTAAGGTAAACAACCCCACAAACCATCATTATTTATTCAATTAATTCATAAAGCGATTTAAAGGTCGCTGCATCTATCGCATAGCCATCTTTTCGATCAAGGTCATTGTATATCATATAATCTCCTGATTTGTAATGCGTTTCCCCCTTTTTGGTCTTTATCACCCCGGAATGATTGGCAGTCTCGGCCCAAACAATACTCGATTTTACATACAATCCCGGAGAAACTTTTTCATAAGTTTTTGTAAAGGTATCCTGGTCAATAGTGTATGTATCGCTGTTATTATAGACGATCCAGTCACCCGCCTTGCAGAATTGTTCACCTCCCCATTTCCTATATGTGAACCCGGCAGTATCAAGTTCGAGCTTTACAGCTATGACGTACGCTGATGCTTTTTTCTTGTAACGACGGAGTTCTTCCATATATAACACCAATATCAGACACCAAAAAGCCTTTTTTTAAAACCGATACGCATCCAGTTACCATACCATCAATAAGTTAATCAACAAAAGTTATAGACGGCTTTGTCAACCTGTATTATTTTGTTTCTTATCCTTAGCAGTACTAACTGTATCTTCTTCCTTTTTATATTCTGCCTGAGCAAAACGAGCAATGTCCGCAGAAATTACACTCTCTACCCTCTCAACTAATTGCTTCTCAGCGTCACCCTTACTTAAGCCTTTATACGGACCGACAAGGTAATGATACATCCATTCTTCTTTTTTCAACATTTCTTCATTAGATCGATAGTTGAACCAATTTGTTTGTGGCTGAGTAAGCTTATCGATTCCTGCAAGTATCGCAATAGTTGCTGCAATAATGGCACTAATAAGTCCTGGCAATCCATCTAATACATCCAATTTACCAAAAAGTCCTTCAGCAAAATTATCAAACACTACAATTAAAGGTATTAAAGCGCCCAATATTATAATAGTTGTTTGAAACCTCATAAAACGCTTTTTATTCAAAGATGCCTTTTCACAGTACCATTCCTGTTGGTCCTGGAGACGTTCTTTCACGTATTTAGATATTCCCTTATCATCTTTAGATATCTTATTTTTTTCTTCAGAATTTTCTTTGCTCATTTAAATCTCCTTTATATAGCTTCCTAATACTATTCACAGATTTAAACATTCATGATTCAATAATTGCTTCCTTACTTGTAATAGCTATCCTTTTTTAATTTTATCAAGGAGTTTTAACCAGCCATCATCAGTCTGAGTATTGTTTGGATAAATGTAATTTTGCAATTTCTCAACAATATCATCTACTCGCTCTTTTTCTTCTTTAATCTTTTGTTTTCTTATTTCTACCTCCTCAATCTGCTTTTTTCTCAAAGATCTCTGTTCCGACTCAAGAAATTATATAATTATCACATCTGACCACCTGACACATTCATTTGAAAGATGAGTACGGCTTAATCCGCTTAAGCTACTACGATAAGCTATCAAATAATCATCTTACAACACTTCTAATCTATGCGAACAAGAAGCATCTTTCTTGCCGGGATTAGTGATGTCTATAACTGTAATCATCAGGCAATCACCAGACATAGCTTTAGTTGTTTTATGTGACGAAACAATAAGAGGGATCCCCTCCTTGCCCCACCAAATTCCATATGCATGTTCATGCCCAAAAAGGAAGAGTTCACAATTACCCCTTAAAGCCGCCATTAGAATTTTTGACCCTTTCAGTTCAGTAAAAAACCCGTCTGTAAATGGATGATGGTGTATAAACGCAATGCGTGTTTTATTCGAATATTTCTTAAGGATTTTTTTAAGAGCACCAGCCAACCCTTTGCTGATATAACCTCTAGCTGAGGCTACTTTACCACCAGGATCGCCTGAATCTATACCAATATACACGCATGATCCATGTTCCCATATACCGAGGCCTTCGACATTCTTAGGTTCATTTTTAACCCCCAGCCAATGAATCTCATCTCTCTTCCAACCAAGTGGTGAGCCAAGGTACTTGACCCAATTTTCCCATCCTTTTGCACGCAGTATGTTCCCCCTCCATGCATAATCATGATTGCCAGGGACAGAAAGTATTGGATTGGTTTTCGCCAGTCCGTTCAAGAATCCTCTGGTTTTCTTAAATTGTCCAACGGTGGCAGAATGAGTCAGATCACCTGTGATCAATACCGGTATTCCAGGGTAAGACTCTGCTATCTTACTAAAAACCTTTTTTAGTTGTTCACTTTCTATCTTCTTTCGTCCAACGTGTAAATCACTTATATGTATTAAAGTTCTTTTAGCCATAACAATCACCTGTTCTTTCTATATATTTCATTAAAGTGTTTTAAATGTTAACCAAATATTCTTCTCTTATTTGAGCACTTTCTAACACGTGATTCTCATTCATGACAACTTATCATCAATTGTATCTAATAATTTCACAAACCTTACGTTAGCCTCCTTCTCTACCTTTGTAGGATCCCAATTGTAGATCACATCCTTTTCATCCCCATTCACCCATTTACCAATGTCTAACTCTCGCTTAGTAAACGGTGGGAATTTTGCATTTTGAACACCTATAATATCCACGATATAACCACTATAAGCTAAGATACTATTCCATGAATCACTTTTAATAGCACCTAGTTCAAGGTCTTTCAATTTGTAAGAATATACCTCTTTGAGTTCATCTCCCATATCCTTATCATGAGGATAATTCTCTGGGATAAGAACTTTACCTGCTCCTGCAGGTTCTACCAGCATGGGAAGTCTTTTTAGTAAATAAACTGCATAATGACCGGGTGCGGGATATGGTGCATGTGAACCTTGAGCAACTGCCACTATTGGATGACCCTTAATTTTGTAAACATCTTTCCACATAACTTTCACACGTCCGCATTTCCATTTTTGCAAACTTTTCCACTTATCCGGATTGTTTTTATCTCTTTCTACGGCACCCATTGTTTGACCTTCTAAATGTGCACCATAAATAATGTACTCCGGTTCACTTTCCACATCTTGTTTGCTTTCATTCCATTTGAACACAATGCTTATACTTTCCCTGTCGAATATGTGAGATGTCTTTTTTGTTTTGCCTTCTGCTTCCAACTTTGAATCATATGCATAAAGAAAGTGATAATTAATAATGACTTGTTGTTGCTTCTCGGGATTTGGAATATAGGAGTAATAGATGGTTACGTTCTCATGATCTCCAGTCCTGTTTTCTAAGGCATCTCTTAATGTTTTATTGTCTAATAATTTGTGAATACTGAAACCAATAGTATCTAGTACGCTGTCATTATCGCCATTATAAGGAAGGACTTCGGACAGGTCATTATAAGGCATGTCTATATCTTTTGTATTTGGAAGCTTTAAGGTAACATCAACCTTTAAGTTTTCATCTTTGTTCTTTCTGGTTTCTTCATCCTTGTTTAGCAGATAACAGATAGAGGCAGGTAGGTAACGCTCTCCTGCATCTAGGAAAACAAAGGGGGCATATTTGTTCGCTAACTCCTTGATTCGTTTATCTGGCAATCTGTATTGGTCATGTTTTATAACAAAGACATCCTGTTCCCATATTGGCATATTAGACTCATCTGATTCGATATCATTTGGATCATATTCATAATTCTCTGGATCATGTTCAAAGAATGAAAACGTGTGTTTTCCTGATTTCTCAATTGGATATTCCAAAGTTTCAGGTATTGATATTTCTCTGGCTTTGCCTTGATCTTTATTATTAATAAAATGCCTTACAAAACATTCATCTACCCATTTAGCCAATTTATCTACACGAAATCTCAGGGTTTTACCATCGTTCTGTAGAATTTCAAACCGCTTTGGATATTCATTATTACCCATTTTCTCACCTCATCAGTTTATTTAATTGTTTTTCCCTGGCTCAGTATTGTCCATACCTGCTTCCACTTTAGCTGATACCCCCGCCGCTACCACCACCACTTCCACTACCGCTACCGCTACCACTACCACCTACGTCTTCACCTTCATTTCCACCACCACCGTTCACTTTCTTATTTGATACTGCACCTGTTACCATATTCCAGAGCTCATCCGGTTCTTTTTTATTGATGTCATCTACGCTTATATTTAAACCATTAATTGATAAGCGTAATTTAGAAGTCAAGTATTCTACTTGTGATGAATTCAACAATATCTCTTTTCCACTTGAAGCCTTAATCATATTAAAGAACCTCTTGGCATAATGCTCTCGTTCTATGTCGTTTTCCGGCTTTGCAATTTTATTTAACAACTCCTTTGCTATGTTAAAGTTTTTCTTTTGTGTTCGTGGCAATATAATATCCTGAATATCACCCTTTAAATCGTTACTTATCCCACTATAAAAACCTGCTTTTTCTTTGTCTCTTCGTTTCAACTCTACCAACAATTCAGAATATGTACTCTGGCTGAGATCAATATCCATGGAACTGGTATTCTTATTAATCTCCACAATGAGGTAAGTGTGATCTGTGTATTCCTCTATTGTGCCATCATCGAGCTTAGTATAAACAATACCTTCATTCTCATTTAGTGACAATCTGCTCCAATCAATCTTATCTTGTCGATCTTCTAATCTTATAAAGACATAATTTCCCGCTTCAAGAGTAAAGTGGTTCAGATACTCAACCCCTCCTCTTGGATCAAATACCATCGTATACCTGAACTCAGTGTCATTTTGCTCTCCACCTGCCAACCCCTGCCCTATTTTATTCAATGCACTCAATATTGGAGCAGCAGGTGCGTAAGCAGTAGAGCCAATTTGAGCAACTATACCAATTATTGCTTTTGCCTGTTCAGAGTTTACATCTAACTCAAAAATGGACATACGCAAGGCAAGAGGTCCTCCTCGATATTCAATTGGTCCATAAATCGGCATATTATTAAAATTGAGGA
Source organism: uncultured Candidatus Scalindua sp. (assembly GCA_964584595.1). Taxonomy (GTDB): domain Bacteria; phylum Planctomycetota; class Brocadiia; order Brocadiales; family Scalinduaceae; genus Scalindua. The sequence continues at coordinate 13,352 of CAZPAM010000057.1, forward strand.
ATTGCTTTTTGAATACATCATCACTGAAAAATACCAATCGACCAGCCTCCATATTTTTAAAGTCTAACTCTTTACCTGTTTCTTCTTCAAATGCATTTGCAGTAATGGCAATTTCACCATTTGGACGAACCCTCGATCGCGTAAAAACCCTGAATGGATTTGCTAATTCAGCAAAATCATGAATATATGCTGTACGCAGATGAATTGAAATAGAGTCACCAGGTACAAATTTACCAGACTCAGATACTGTAAAATTTTTATATTCTAATTTTAAATTATCTCGTATTGTTGCATTTGTTTTGGGTGTTGATTTGCGAAAGTCTACTTTTCCTTCGTTGGGAACAGCACAACCTCCTATGAGACCTAGTCCACAAATGAACATAATTGCAGTAATAAGTTTAGCAACCATACATTGCTCACAATATTTTTGTATTGTTGTGAATGTAATATTCATAACATTTTTCTCCTTTTCTATTTGACGCATTCTAAAATGTATCCTACTCCAATGTTGAAACCAGGATTTTCGCAATCTCCTCTGCAATCTCTTTACTATCGACATAATCACTATGTCCAATTTCTCTCCCTGATAGTTCTACAGCATTGTGTGATTTCATGTTTGGTGAAGCTATTATGGGATGTTGGGATGACCCTAATCGCTGTTCCCATTTTTCGTCAGGATTACGTTCCAGAAAATCTATCATCCCAAAAGTTATTTTATCGAAAAACCCCTTAGCACTTGTCAGCACTTTCCGAGGAGCTTTCTCATAATTGGAAATGGTTAATGCCCCATCAAAACGAGAATAAAAATTGTGTACCGGCCCAACAAGATGTTCCAATCCACTGTAGAACTGACCAACATATGGTGCTTCCTCATCTGCCTTTCTGATATTGCTGGGCATCTTTACACATTTTGTCACATGCCGTCTTTCCACATCAGGAGCCAACATGATGTAGCGGTCTACAAAGTATCTATTCTCTGGATCTGCTGTTTCACGACCAATTCTAGTCTTTAATGCTTCCAGCTTCTTCGCATCAGGTTCATACGGCAGTGATTCCTCCTTAACTAATTGTTTGAACATATGACATGCGAGAAAATTACCCATACTGTGGCAAATAAGGTTAACACTGGGATTGTGTGGTATACCACGAATTCTAGCTATTAGATTGGCCAATACATGCGCAGAGCTTCTTGCTTCTCCCTGATCACTCAAGTATTTGAGTACATTGCCGTCTGATGGCCATGAAAAGCCGATAAAGGCAGTTAGTTCGCCTTTTCCAACGTTATCACTATAAAGGAGGTCCATTTCCTCTTGATTTTTAGGATCAGTAACAACACGGTTTTTTAGGCTTTTAGTGTGTTTGAGCGTATCAGTCAGAATACTATACCATGTCTGAGCATCGTGGAAATTTACACAGAATCCATGCACACAGATCACCACACTGCCTACTTTTTCATTATTCAGGAATTTCTTGAAAACTTCCTCTTTTGATTCCTTTACAATCACACCCTGGGGCATTGTCTTCGCTTCTACCTCAGACAAATAGTGTGACATATAAGCTTCCATATCTACGAAATGATACCCGCCCCTTTGTAAATCGATACGATCAACACGATTGAAATCCTGCCCTAAGTTTTCACAATCTCTATTCGTAGCAAAATAGCGTATAGACATTATTGTCTCCCTTCCAAAATATATTTGTCAGATTCATTACCCGACATGATGAAATATGACTTTACGTTTAAGTCTCATATTCAAGTAATAATACTTTTAATAATCAGGTTTCAATAGATACGGCATAAGCCTTTTGTCTTGTCCTCTTAAATATTTCTGAAGTAATGTATAAGATGAGTAATGGAGTGTTGCTAAAAAACCATCCTGGGCTTTTGGTTCTGCTTGCGTGATTGTGGCATCCTTCATGGTTGCCTCCGAACTCTAAAAATATTTTATGTTCGAAATTAAAAAAGAGGTTGACGCTTACTGGTTATCAATAACACAAAAAAACTTCAAAATAGAACAGTAAGCACATAACTTAATGCTTATATATCAGCGAAGCCATATCCGGCTTCGTTATGAATCAGGAATGATTTTCAAATAATATAAGGTAAATACCTTATATATAAGATAAGAGTTGATTTTATAGGAAAATATTTCCTACCTGTCAACAGTATTTTTAAGATTCTAGTAATTGCTATAACAAAAAGTGTACCAAGTAGACAGTAAGCACAGAATCCTGTCTGCATTATTTGTCAAAATTACGTATTATCTTAATGTGTAGGCACTTGTGTGAGTTCTAATTATATTTCACCCCTTATTATTCTAGGTAGATAAACAGAATTAATGGAAGAGAAGTGTGTCGTGACACATGATCACACTGGCACAAATGTGTGCAACGTCACGCTTTTTATGCCTCTTGTGGCATTTTGGAAGGAGTAGTTAAACTAAGTCATCCGTTCTGCTACTCTTTTTCAGGTTTCTTATAACATTGATTGCTTCGAGGGTAATCCAGGCAGAGAATGAAAGCAGGAGTACTGATAAAATAGTTAGTATCCAGTTTCGGGATTTAATAAATTCCTTCAAGCTAAGTACCATCGCCGTTGACGTCATGAAAATCAGGAATATAAGAGGTATTAACGTAAATAAAATATTCCTCCCTTTTCTATAAAGGTAAACAGTCAACACCAGTAGTGACAGCCCGGCAAGCATCTGGTTTGTCGCGCCAAAGATAGGCCATAGACGTTTCCAGCTAAGCCCCTCACCTCCAAAGATGAGAATCAATGGAGTGAACGCTGCAATAGCTGCAGCAACAAACCTGTTCGTAAGAATCTTAATATTATATATCTCTCCAAGCTCAGAAGTAATGTACCTCTGAATCCTTGTTGAGGTATCAAGGGTAGTTGCCGCAAAGCTTATGACGATAACGGCGATCAGCGTCGTACCGAATCCATCAGGGAGCATAAGCCCCTCTTTCAGAAAATAGGCACCTCCGTTAACAAACGCCCCTATCTTAGCATCCATGCTCCCGGCAGCACTCCAGCTTGAATAATGGCTCTTCCATGCTGCAAGCGTAGCAAAGCCTGCCGTTGATGCAATTACGGACATCAACCCCAGCGAGCCCTCACCCAACATTGACCCGAAGCCAATCATCCTGGCGTCTTTAATATTATTTAGCTGTTTTGATGTAGTACCTGAACCCACTAGGCCATGGAACCCCGATATTGCACCACAGGCTATCGTAATAAACAGGAATG
>CAZPAM010000058.1:0-16527 GCA_964584595.1 uncultured Candidatus Scalindua sp.
GTCTGTTCTCTATATACTTGCAATCTCATTGACGTTGTTTCCGGGTAGTCATCCTTACGCTGATATAGTTCTGCACCACATTTATCACACACATTATTATTTACCGGAGGACTAAACATCTCATGATAGTCAGCTCCACATGATTTGCAAATTCGCCGACCCGCAATTCGTTTAATTATTATTTCCGCAGACGCTGTAAAATAGAAAACCTTGTCTATCTTTTCCCCAGCTTTATTTAATGTGTTATCAAGAATTTCTGCTTGAGAAAGATTCCTTGGAAACCCATCTAAAATAAAACCGTTCTTACACTCTGCCGAATTAATCTTTCCTACAACTATTTTAACTACTAGTTCATCTGGAACCAACAAACCATTATCAATATACTCTTTTGCCTTTACACCTGTATCTGTTTTAGCCTCGACCGCCGCTCGCAAAAGATCACCAGACGAAATGTGATTTATTTCTTTCTTTAAGCTTATACTTGCAGCCTGAGTACCTTTACCTACACCAGGAGGACCCAGGAAAATAAGCCTCAACCCCTTCTGCCCCTTACCTTAGAAGTACCTCCAAGAAAGCCTCCATAGTGTCTCATAATTAAATGTGACTCAATTTTTTGTACCAAATCCAAGGCGACACCAACAACAATAAGAAGACCTGTGCCACCATAAAAACTGGCAACTGCCCTGTTAATCTCAAACCCTCCTGCAATCATCATAGGCAGAATTGCAATCAAAGACAAAAATGCTGCTCCTGCAAGTGTAATCCTGCTCATTACACTTTCAAGATATTCGGCTGTTCGATGCCCCGGCCTGATACCCGGAATAAAACTGCCATAATCCCGCATGTTAATCGACATTTCCTTAGGATTAAATTGTATTACTGTCCAAAAATAGCAGAAAAACACAATTAACACTATATACATAACTACATATATAAAACCACCTTGAAACATTTCAGTCAATCTAGATGTAATCCAATACCAGAACGTTCCAGGGTCGAATCTAACCTGCAAACCTCTGGTTATAGCAGCAGGAAAGATTAGTAGTGATTGTGCAAAGATTATGGGCATTACACCCGCTTGATTCACTTTTAAAGGAAGAAAATGCTTTTGGCCTCCATAAACTCTTCTGCCCCTTGTATGTTTTGCCTGTTGGACGGGGATACGCCTCTGACCCTGTGTTATGTATACAACTCCCGCTACAATCGCAAGAAACATACCTAGCAGTAATAGTAATTTTGCTATCCCTATCTCATGTTCCGCAGGTGCTACCGAAAAAGTAAAGTTTTGTAAAATCTGACTAAATGCCCATGGCAGCCTATCAATAATACCTATCATAATAATCAGAGATATTCCGCTGCCAATACCGTTTGCATCAATCTGCTCGCCTATCCACATCAAGAAAACAGTCCCGGTCGTTAAAAGTACCGCGGCCATAAGCTGAAATTGAATACCCTGGATATGAATAGGCACAACAGGCACACCGTTAATCTCGATTGCGTACAAAGTACGTATCATGATAAAGGCTTGAAACAAACATAAACCGACAGTTGTTATTCTTGTATACTGATTAATCTTTTTCCTGCCAGTCTCACCCTCCTTTTGCAACTTCTCAAGAAACGGAACAACACCTACAAGAAGCTGAAAGATAATAGATGCACTAATATACGGCATAATTCCCAAACCAAAAATTGCACCCGAACTCATGGCGCCACCGGCAAACAAATCCACCAAACCTAGCAATTGACCAACTCCAGTCTGCGTAAACTGCTGAAAGTAAGTCTTTAGTACTGTCGTGTCAATACCAGGCATCGGAATAAAGACACCTAATCTGCATACAGCCAGCAATCCCAAAGTTATCAACAACTTATTCCTCAACTCAGGAATCTTAAACATGTTGGTGAATTTCTCTATCATGATAGCGTTTCTACTTCTCCTCCTGCCTCCTTAATCTTTGCAATCGCTGTCTCACTAAATTTGTGTGCAACTATAGTAAGCGATTTGGTTAGCTTTCCCTCACCCAAAACCTTTAAGTCATACTTTGCACTTCTAATCAACCTGCTATCTTTTAATTTCTGAAGATCTACACGCGTTCCAGTATCAAAGTTCTCAAAGTCTTTAACATTCACTATTGTATATTTCTTCTTAAAAGGATTATTAAATCCTCTTTTTGGAATTCTGCGGAACAAAGGCATTTGCCCACCTTCAAATAATAGTCGTGTTTCATTACCTGAACGCGAATTTGCACCATTCATCCCTTTACCACTTGTCTTACCATGTCCAGAGCCAGCGCCCCGGCCAATCCTTTTTCTCTTCTTCCTTTTTTGTAAGGAATTTTTAGCATCTATTAAATTCATTCTATCTTTACACCTCTTAATTGCTCGATTTCCTGCTTAGTTCTCAAAGCCTTTAAACCCTCAGCAGTAGCCTTAACAACATTCAGAGGGTTTCTTGTGCCATAACATTTTGTTAATATATCCGTAACACCTGCAGATTCAAGAACCGTTCTCGCCGGCATTCCTGCTTTAATACCGGTACCAGGCGCCGCCGGTTTCATAAATACCCTTGCAGTTTTATAACACCCCCATACCTCGTGCGGTATTGTTCCGTCAATAATAGGCACCATAGCAGTGTTTCTGTTTGCATCTTTTACTGCTTTTCCAACAGCATTTGGAACCTCTCTAGCCTTCCCAAAACCATACCCAATTGTTCCATTTTTATCACCAACTACAACCAATGCACTAAAACTCATACTCTTACCACCTTTTGTCACATTGGTACATCTATTGATTTTCACAACTGTTTCTTCTAGTTTTTCAGTATCAGTTTTTTGTGCCAAAAAAACCTCCTATTGTTTAATCAAACTCCAGTTTTTTTATAATATTCCATAAAAAAGCTTTTAGAAAACAAGCTTATTTTCCCTTGCACTATCAGCTAATGCCTTAACTCTACCATGATATTTATATCCACTTCTATCAAAAACTACCTTGGTAACGCCTATCTTCGCAGCTTCCTCTGCAATCTTTTGGCCTACCAGTTTTGCCGCTTCTACATTTCCATTATAGGGCAATTTGTCTTTAATATCTTTTATCAATGTTGATGCGCTAGCAAGTGTCTTACCGGTAGTATCATCAATTAACTGACAATATATATTTTTTGAGCTTCTATATACGCTCAATCTAGGTTTTTCTTTATCACCAAAAACCTTTTTTCTTATTCCTTTATGACGTTTAAGCCGCCTTCTGTTTTTCTCTTTTAAAATATTCATATGTTAATCTTTTAAAGCGAAAGAAATATTAAAAAACTTAAGATGCAGCAGCCACCGCCTTACCAGCCTTCCTGCGTATAATCTCATCAGCATATTTAACACCTTTACCTTTATACGGTTCCGGTGGACGCAAGCGTCTAATATTTGCTGCAAATTGCCCGACCAACTGCTTATCGACACCACTAATCGTAAATTTTCCAGGATTTGTCTGATTCGCAATCTCTACCTTTATACCCTCGGGAATTTTAACGTTAATGGGATGCGAAAACCCTAATTGCAAAACCAATCCAGCGCCCTGCATTTTAATGTTATACCCTAATCCTATTATCTCCAAACTCTTTGAAAAACCAGCAGTAACACCATGAATATTATTTGCTACAAGCGTACGTGTCAGGCCATGAAGCTCTTTGCATTTTCTCTCGTCAGAAGGGCGTACTACAAGAATCTGCTTTGCCTCTTTATTAACTTCTATCTTCATTAACGGATGAATTTCCTGTGTCATCTTGCCTTTGGGGCCATCAATAGTTAACATACCGTTATCACATTTAACCTTAACACCTTCAAGAATTGGTATTGGTTTTTTTCCTATTCTAGACATAATTCTTATTTGTACATCTATACAAAAAAAAGATTTTGGAAATATATTATCAGGATTTAATAACTCAGTTAAATTAAAGCCCTCTTACCATACGGTACAAATATGCTCACCACCTATTTTATTTTCCCTACATTCCTTATTGCTCAATATCCCCTTTGAAGTCGAATATATAGATATGCCAATACCGTTAAGAACCTTCCCGATATCTTCCACTTGTTTATAAATCCTTCTACCTGGCTTGCTTTCTCTTTTTATATGATTAATTATTTTCTGATTTAAAGGCCCGTATTTTAAATAAACCCTCAACACACCCTGTTTATCGTCAGGAATACTCTTGAAATCTTTTATAAAACCTTCTTTTTTCAAAACTTCAGCAATGCCCACCTTAATACGAGATGAAGGTATATTTACAGCCTCTCTCTCCACCATATTAGCATTACGTATCCGCGTCAACATATCAGCGATTGGATCTGTCATACTCATTTTAATAAACCCCTTTTTCTCTCAAAAAAAAATCTACTTTTCATGGTACATTACCAGCTTGCCTTCTTTATACCAGGTATCTCCCCTTTTGACGCAAGACTTCTAAAACATATTCTACATATTTGAAATTTTCTATAATACGCCCTAGGCCTACCACAAAGCTGGCACCTATTATATCTTCGGGTTTTGTATTTTGGTTCCCTCTTAGATTTTACTATCAATGCTTTTCTTGCCATATAAAACTCCGCGAGTTAGTAATCCATTATTAATTTTAAAATTCTAAAGAAAATTATTCTATGTCCGGAAAGGCATACCAAACAACTTGAGCATCTCATATGATTGCTCATCCGATTTCGTAGATACCACAAATGTTATATCCATACCTTGTGCAAACTCAATATCATCAATACTTATTTCAGGGAAAACGGCCAATTCACTTATACCCATCGTATAACCCCCACGGCCATCAAATGAACCTGACGGGAGACCACGAAAATCTTTTATCCTCGGGAGAACTATACTTATCAGACGATCCATGAATTCGTAAGCCCTTTTATCCCTGAGTGTTACCATACAACCAACCGCATCCCCTTTTCTGAGCTTGAAACCAGCGATATCTTTTCTGGCCCTGGTAAGCTTTGGCTTCTGACACGCAATTACTGCTAAATGCTTCATTGCATCTTCAAGGATCTTTTTGTTTTCCTTCGCCCTTCCAAGGCCCATATTTATCACTATCTTAACCAGCTTCGGAACCTCTAGCTTGTTCTTAAAATGAAACTTCTCCATTAACTTGGATACAATTTCATCTTGATATTTATCTAATAAACGTGCCATTTTTTAATATTTTAGTTCTAGAAATTATTCAGAAGCAATTATTTCACTTCCACATTTATAACAGACCCTAACCTTATCACCATTTTCAAGAAGTTTCTGTTTGACTCTCACACCCTTACCATTTTTTTCACAACTCTTATTTCTGCATATTACCAGTACATTTGACGATGATAAGGATGCCTCCTTTTGCATGCGTCCGCCCTGTGGATTTTTCTCACTACGCTTTACATGCTTTTGAATATAATTTATCCCTTCTACAATAACCCTCATATCCTTGGTCATTATATTCAAGACCTTGCCAGTTTTACCAGCATCGTCACCTGCAATCACTTGTACTGTATCGTTTTTCCTTACATGCATATCTTTAAGTAACTCTCTATTTAAACATCACATTTACACCACTTCAGGTGCTAATGAAATTATTCTCATAAAATTCTTTTGTCGCAACTCTCTCGCAACTGCACCAAAAATACGAGTACCCTTAGGGCTTCCGTCATCTTCAACAATTACAATTGCATTTCTGTCAAACTTTAAATAAGAACCGTCTTCACGTCTTATATTTTTTTTAGTTCTTACAATTACGCCTTTAGCCACATCCCCCTTTTTCACAACGCCACTAGGAATTGCCTTCTTTACAGCAACGACTATAACGTCCCCAACAGACGCATAGACACGCTTCGAACCACCAAGGACCTTAATACACTTAGCCATTTTAGCACCGGAGTTATCAGCAACATCCAGCATCGTTTGTTCCATTATCATTTTATCAGCTTCCTTATCTCACTTTATAATACGAACTAGTCTCCAACGCTTACTCTTACTTAATGGCCGTGATTCTATAATCTCCACTTTGTCTCCATTGACAGCCTTATTTTCTTCGTCATGAGCTTTATAAACGGTCATTCTTTTAACAAACTTTCCATATCTGGGATGCTTTACGCGCCTTTCTGATTTCACAGTAATTGTCTTAGACATTTTACTGCTTGATACTACACCAATAACGGCCTTCCGCCGTTTATTATTCTTATCAGTTTCCATTATGTACTTTCTTTTTCATTCTTTTTCTCAAAGAGGTTCGTGTTTATACCTAACTCTGCTTCCCTTAAAACAGTTTTTAACCTTGCAACATCTTTTCTGATTTGTCTATATTGTGCTGAATTACGCAACTCTCCTGCCTGCCATTGAAACCGGAGATTTAACAATTCCCTCTTGCATGCCTCAAACTCTTCAAGTATTTCCTGATGCGATTTTTCCCTAATCTCGCTTGCCTTCAAATCGTCATTCTCCTTTTAACAAATCTTACTCTGACAGGCATCTTGTATGCGATTCTAGCAAAGGCCTGCCTTGCCATATCCTCAGGAACCCCTCCTATCTCATATAAAATAGTACCTGGCTTTACAACAGCAACCCATTTTTCAGGCTCGCCCTTACCTTTACCCATTCTCGTTTCTATAGGTTTTGATGTAATCGGTTTGTGTGGAAAAATCCTTATAACTAATTTACCTTCTCGTGAAACGTATTGAGTAGCCGCTACCCTGCCAGCCTCGATATGTTGTGCCGTTATCCAACCCGGCTCAGTAGACTGCAAACCATACTCACCAAAACATACGGTATTCCCCCTCGTGGCATTACCTTTAATTTTTCCCCTTTGAGTCTTCCTAAATTTTACCCTTTTTGGCATCAACCGCATAATCAACCCCTTTTTCCAAATCAACTAATCCCTTATAAACCCATACCTTAACACCAATCGTACCGTAGCTGGTCATAGACTCTGCAAATCCGTAATCAATGTTTGCCCTTAATGTATGCAACGGAATACTTCCTTGGGTAGATCCTTCCGTCCTTGCTATCTCTGCCCCAGCTAAACGTCCGGAGATCTGAACCTTTACTCCTTGTGCACCCATACTCATAGTACTATCAATAGCTTTTTTGATAGTCCTCCTAAATGCCGCCCTTTTTTGTAATTGTTCAGCAATATTTTCAGCTACTAACTGTGCTTCCAGATCTGGCTTTTCAGTCTCCTGAATCCTAATATCTACTTCTTTCTCAACTAATTTCTCGATACCTTCCTTTAATTTTTCAATTTCAGCCCCTTTACGACCTATTATCAAACCTGGCCGTGCTGAATAGATAATGACTCTTGCACCTTCATCACGCGTTCTTTCAATTTCTACCTTTGGTATTCCTGTGAAGCGATAGTTCTTTTTAATATATTTTCGTATTTTTTGATCTTCGACCAGTAATTTGCCAAATTTCTTCTTGTCAGCATACCATCGCGATCTCCAATTCTCGGTTATCCCCAGTCTAAAACCTATTGGACAAACTTTTTGACCCATCTTTTCCTTCCTAACTAAAATTCGGAAATAAATACCACTTTAATGTAATAATCTTTTTTCACGACCCGAAAGATTTATACTAATTCCTTCCCATCTGACAGCACTAAAGATATATGACTTGTACGCTTCTTTATAGTTGCAGAAACACCCCTTGCCCTGGGCCTAAACCATTTACGTACCGGACCCCCATCAACATATATTTCCTTTATATATAAAGAATCTATATCCACATCTTGTCTTTCGTTAGCACCTGCAATTGCAGCCCTTAACGTTTTATCTATAATGTAGGAAGCCCTTCTATGTGTCAGCCTTAGTGCTTCCAGCGCATGATTTACAGACTTCCCTCTTATCAGATCAACAACGTATCTTGCTTTTCTGGGCGATATCCTGACATATTTACAGCTTGCTTTAAAATTCATTTTATAATAACAATTTTTATGAAATTTATTTACCGCTTACCCTACTTCTTCTTTGTCCCACCATGGCCTCTATATGTTCTCGTAGGAGCAAATTCTCCAAGTTTGTGCCCGACCATATCTTCCATAATAAAAAGCTTCTGGAAAATCTTCCCATTATGCACCATAAATGTATGTGACACAAATTCCGGAATAATTATACAACTGCGAGACCAAGTACGAATCGGCTGCTTATCACCTGTGTCTCTTTGCTTTAACACCTTCTTTAGCAGCTTACTATCAATAAAAGGTCCTTTTTTTACAGAACGTCCCATAGTTATACCTTCTTAATTTTTATATTTCTAAATAACTAGCCTTTATTACGCCTGGACTTTCTTCTTCTTATTATAAACTTATTACTTGTCGCCTTCCTCTTCCTTGTTTTTCCACCTTTTGACAATACACCTGTCGGAGAACAAGGATGCCTTCCACCATGGCTTCGGCCTTCTCCCCCACCCATCGGGTGAGCTACCGGATTCATTGCAGTACCCCTTACATGCGGCCTGCGGCCCATCCATCTCTTCCTTCCAGCCTTACCGATTTTAGTGCCCATATTGTCCGTATTACCAACCTGGCCTATGGTAGCCCTGCATTCATGAAATATTTTACGTAGTTCACCAGAAGGAAGGACTATCTGCACATAATTATCTTCTTTAGCTAAAACCCTCGCAACACTACCTGCCGACTTAACAATCTTACCGCCTTCTCCAGGTCTCATCTCAATATTATGTATCTCAATTCCCAAATGTATATTCTTAAGGGGCATACAATTACCGATCTGAGGATCAATTTTCTCGCCAGAAACAACATGTTGCCCTACAGCCAGACCAGCAGGAGCCAGGATGTAACGTTTCTCCCCATCTACATAATGTAACAATGCAATGTTAGCTGAACGATTGGGATCATACTCAATACTTGCGACCCTTGCAGGAATATCATATTTATTCCTTTTAAAATCTATTATTCTATATTTTCTTTTACTTCCACCACCCCTATGCCTGACAGTAATCTTACCTGAGTTGTTTCTTCCACCAGTTTTCGTTAAAGGCATCAACAAACTTTTCTCTGGAGTTACTTTTGTTATTTCTGAAAAATCAGAAACACTCCCTTGCCGCCTTCCATTTGTTGTAGGTTTATAACGTTTGATTCCCATTTAACTCACACTTTCAGTTAGTATAAAACTTAATAACCAAGGTCTATCGTGTCGCCTTCTTTCAAGGTTACTATTGCCTTCTTCCATCCACTTGTTTTATACACCTTATTTCTATACTTTCTATTCTTTCCAACTCTATTTAAAGTTCTAACAGATAAAACCGTTACCTCAAACAGCTTCTCTATTGTCTCTTTTATTTGAATCTTGTTCACTTTCTTATTTACTTCAAAGTGAAACGAATTTGCCGACTCTCTATCGCCAACACTTTTTTCAGAAGACAAAGGCCTTTTTATAATATGATAATGGTCCATAGTGTAATTTTTGATTTAGTCAGTTTTTAGTAAATTTACTTAAATTTAATGCTATCTAACACATCTTTAACTATTAATAACTTTTTGTATTTAATCACATCATAAGCATTCAAATCCGAAGCAACACGAACCTTCAGGTTATAAATATTCCTGGAGGATTTCCATATCACCTCATTTAGCTCTGGTATCACTATAAGACAGCTCTCTCTGATCTCTATAGACTTCAACAGATTCGCCATTTTCTTTGTACTTGGAGAATCAAATTCCAGCTTATCAATTATTACCACCTCATTATCCTGTAATTTCGACAAAATCGCAGATTGCAAGGCAACTTTTTTTGCTTTACGATTCATTGAATAAGAATAATCTCTTGGATGAGGCCCAAAAATTACTCCACCGCCTTTCCATAACGGAGATCGTATGCTACCCGCCCTCGCTCTTCCAGTATGCTTCTGCATCCATGGTTTTTTGCCACCGCCCTTAACTTTTCCTCTGGTTTTAGTAGCTGCTGTACCTCGCCTATGATTTGCCTCGTGCATAATTACCACATCTCTCAAAAGCTCCCTGTGAACCTTACTCCCAAATTTCTCTTCAGGTAAGGATGTATTCTCTAAAGGGTTACCACTACTATCATATACTGGTACATTTATCATGATTAACTATATCTACTCTTTCTTATAATTACATATCCGCCATTTGGGCCAGGAACAGCACCTTTGACAAACATCAAGTTCTTGTCTTTATCTATTTTAATAACATCCAGGTTTCTTACAGTACATTTCTTACCACCCATTCTACCTGGCATTTTTTTTCCCTTCAACACACGCCCCGGATTAGTACCTGCACCAGCAGAACCAGGACTTCTAGGTGTAGTACAACCGTGCGTAGCAGGCCCGCCGTGAAATCCCCATCTTTTCATAACACCGGCAAAACCTTTACCCTTACTGGTACTGGTTACATCAATCACCTCTACACCGTCAAAGACATCAACTGTCAATACCTGTCCAAGCTCATATTCCGCGTCCAAAGTATCATCACGAAATTCCCGCACTAATTTCTTTACACTCGTTTTTGCCTTTGCACAATGTCCTATTTCAGCTTTAGTTGCCCTTTTCTTTTTCCGTTCTCCAAATCCAACCTGTATAGCCGAATATCCATCGATTTCCTTGTTCTTTATCTGCAGAACATTACATGGACCTGCTTGTATCAGAGTCACAGGAACTAAATTACCCTCTTTATTAAACATTTGGGTCATTCCCAGTTTTTTACCTAATAAACGAGCTACCATTTATAATTTACCTTAAAATCCAGTCAGAAAAATTTTAGTATTTAAGAAGCCTGATACATTCCTACGCTTTTATTTTTACTTCTATTCCCGCAGGCATATTAAGCTTGTTCAAAGCATCAACGGTCTTCGGTGTTGGCTCAATAATATCTATCAACCGTTTGTGTGTCCTCATTTCAAACTGCTCTCTAGACTTCTTATCAACGTGCGGCGAACGAAGAACTGTATACCTCTCCATACGTGTTGGTAATGGTATCGGCCCGGACACCTTTGCTCCCGTACGCTTGGCAGTTTCTATTATATCTGCAGCTGACTGATCAAGAATCCTGTGATCATAAGCTTCCATACGAATTCTAATTTTAAAATCTATTTCATTAGTCATAGTTCAAATAGTATTATTCAATAATTTTAGTAACAACACCCGCACCTACCGTCTTTCCACCTTCTCTTATCGCAAACCTCAACTCCTTATCCATCGCTATCGGAGTTATCAACTCTATCTGCAAATTAGCATTGTCACCGGGCATCACCATCTCCGCTCCACCCAACAATGTCGCCACTCCTGTCACATCCGTCGTCCTGAAATAAAACTGCGGACGGTATCCATTAAAAAACGGCGTATGTCTTCCTCCCTCTTCCTTCGTCAATATATACGCCTCTGCCTCAAACTTGGTATGCGGTGTTATACTACCAGTCTTTGCCAACACCTGGCCACGCTCCAAATCATCCTTCTCCACTCCTCTTAACAACACACCTACATTATCTCCTGCCATTCCCTCCTCAAGTGTCTTGTTAAACATCTCCACTCCTGTTACCACCGTCTTCCTTATCTCCTTTACCATTCCCACTATCTCTACCTCGTCGCCTACTTTCAATACTCCTCGCTCCATCCTGCCCGTACCTACCGTACCTCTGCCTTTTATACTGAATACGTCCTCTATCGACATCAAAAACGGCTTGTCTGTCTCTCTGACAGGATCCGGTATATAAGTATCCAGCGCATCCATCAACTTATGTATTTGGCCACACTGTTCACACTCCTTCTTACCACAACCACACTCTGCAACCTTCAGCGCTGATCCCTGGATCACAGGTATATCATCTCCGGGAAACTCGTACTTACTTAATAACTCCCGTATCTCCATCTCCACTAACTCTACCAACTCAGGATCATCCAACTGATCAATCTTGTTCATAAATACCACTATCTTCGGCACCCCTACCTGTCTCGCAAGCAGTATATGCTCCCGAGTCTGAGGCATAGGACCATCCGGTGCACTTACAACCAGTATCGCACCATCCATCTGCGCTGCTCCGGTTATCATATTCTTTACATAATCAGCATGGCCTGGACAATCAACATGGGCATAATGCCTCTTCTCTGTCTCATACTCAACATGCGCTATCGCTATCGTTATACCTCTCTCCCTCTCCTCCGGCGCATTGTCTATTGAATCAAATGCCCTCTCCTTCGCAAAACCATCCTTCGATAATGTGTGTGTTATCACTGACGTCAATGTAGTCTTACCGTGATCTACGTGCCCTATCGTTCCCACATTCACATGCGGCTTTGTCCTCTCAAATACTTCCTTGGCCATCCCTTTTCTACCTCCAAAAACAACTTAAAGATTGTCTGAATTATGCTACGCTACTATAACTTTTTGCCGGTGCCGGCTTATATTCTAAAGGCTCCATGGTATATGTACCCCTGCCTTGAGTAATCGATCTCAAAACACTCGAATAGCCAAAGGTCTCAGCCAATGGTATTTTCCCTTTAACTATTCTCAAGTCCCCTTCATTTGTCATCTCGACAATATGAGCCCTGCGGCCATTCATGTCACCAAGCACATCGCCAAGGTAATTATCCGGAACTGTAATTTCTATCAACATTATTGGCTCTAACAAAACAGATTTAGCCTTCTCTACTGCCCTTTTTAAAGCCACTCCCGCAGCATGGTAAAAAGCAAATTCTGACGAGTCAACTGAATGCATATCACCATCCAGCAGAGTCACTTTAATATTTATGAGAGGATAACCACCCGACACACCGCTTTTTGCAGTATCAACAATGCCCTTTTCCACGGATTTAATAAACTGCCTGGTAATTGCACCTCCTTTTATCTTATCTTCAAACTCTACAGTTTTTTCTCCACCTACATGTGGTTCCAACTTAATTTCTATACGGGCGTATTGACCACGTCCTCCAGTTTGTTTTACAAATTTCTCATCTATTTCAGCTTCGCGTTGCACAGTTTCTCTATAGGACACTCTGGGTGCACCCACATTTGCATTTACCTTGTACTCGCTCAACATCCTGTTCTTCAAAACTTCAAGATGCAATTCTCCCATTCCTGAAATTATTAACTGGCTCGTCTCATCATCTGTATGAACCTTAAATGTCGGATCCTCTTTAGACAACCGGGCCAGAACAAAAGCCAATTTTTCTTTTTCTGCTTCAGTTTTTGGTTCTATAGCCATGGAAATAACTGTTTCAGGAAACTCTATTTTCTCCAACAAAACAGGATGATCTTCAGTACATATCGTGTCACCGGTTCCAGTTTCTTTAAATCCTACTATAGCCACAATGTCCCCAGCCGATGCACTTTCCAGCTGCTCTCTTTTATCAGCATGCATACTGTATATTCTACTCGCCAGTTCTTTTTTTCTACTCCTTGAATTATAAAGTCTCTGCCCAGACTCCATCTTGCCGGAATAGATACGCATAAATGTAAGATCCCCATGTTTATCAGATGCAATCTTAAAAGCCAGTGCACTGAAATGTTCTTCTTCAGTTGGGTTCATTTCTACAGCAGAATCATCTTTTGCATTAGTACCTTTTATTGGTGGGATTTCCAGAGGTGACGGTAAATAGTCACATACCGAATCAAGCAACTGCTGAACGCCTTTGTTTTTAAAGGCAGAACCACACAATACGGGCATTAAACCGAACTTAATAGTTCCTTCTCGAATAGCACTTACTATTTCTTCCTCGCTGAGGGAGCTTTCACTTAAATATTTATCCATGAACCAATCTACTTTGTCAGCAATTCCCTCTAGCATCAACTCTCTATATGTTCCGGCCTCATCTAACATGGCATCCGGTATATCACACTCTTCATAAGTAGATCCAGACTTGTCATCTTCGTGAGTGAATATTATAGCCTTCATCTTTATTAAATCAATAACACCCTCAAAGTTCTTTTCTTTACCAACCGGCAGTTGGACTGGAACAACACTCTTATTTAATTTCTCCTTGATTTCGTTAAACACTTTTACAAAATCAGCACCTATTCTATCCATTTTATTAATGAAACAGATTCGGGGAACATTATATTTATTAGCCTGTCTCCACACTGTCTCTGTTTGTGCCTCAACACCACCGACACCACAAAAAACACATATTGCACCGTCTAAGACCCTTAGAGATCTTTCAACTTCAATTGTAAAGTCTACGTGTCCCGGAGTGTCAATTACGTTTATTTGATAATCTTTCCAGAAACATGTGGTTGCTGCAGCAGTAATGGTAATACCCCGCTTCTGCTCCTCCTCCATCCAGTCCATAGTTGCAGTACCCTCGTGAACCTCACCTAATTTGAAGCTCTTACCGGTATAGAATAGTATACGTTCTGTCGTTGTAGTTTTCCCTGCATCAATATGTGCAGCTATTCCTATATTCCTTAGATTTGTTAGATTCTTCTTTTTTGCCATAATACGCTTACTTTAAAGTTACCATGCAAAATGAGCAAAGGCCTTATTTGCCTCAGCCATTTTGTGAGTATTTTCCCGTTTTGTGATTGACACACCCTGCTTCTTATATGCATCAGATAGTTCGTCTGCCAGTTTTTGATGCATAGCTTTACCTTTCTTGCTTCGTGTTGCTTCAAGTATCCATCTAATGCCCAATGATAATTGCCTCTTTCTAGACACCTCAATCGGAACCTGATATGTCGCCCCACCAACACGTTTTGACTTTACTTCAACCAACGGCTTGACATTATTGATGGCCGCCTCAACTACCTCCAAAGGCTCTTTATCGGGAAACCTGGTTTGCAATAAATCTGTTGCCTGATAAAAGACTTTCTCGGCAACACTCTTCTTGCCTTCATGCATTAAATTATTAATAAACTTAGCAACTAAAGTACTTTTAAAACGCACATCTGGCTTTAGATAAACTTCAGTGCTTTTATATTGCAGTGCCATTTATTGCCTCCCACACCATCAAATAACAAATAAACTAAAAATTACTTTGAACCTTTTGCCCCGTATTTAGATCTGCCGCGCTTTCTACCATCTACACCTGCTGTATCCAACTTACCTCTTATTATGTGATATTTAACTCCAGGAAGGTCACGTACTCTCCCGCCCCTTATCAAAACTATTGAATGCTCCTGCAAGTTGTGCCCTTCACCCGGTATATAAGCCGTAACTTCTTTTCCGTTTGTCAGTCTTACCCTTGCCACCTTCCTTAAAGCAGAGTTAGGTTTTTTAGGTGTTCGTGTCATAACCTGAAGACAAACACCCTTCTTTTGCGGACATCCTTCCAAATCAATACTTTTACTTTTTTTTACTATCTTTTTTCTACCTTTTCTTACTAACTGATTTATTGTTGGCATATATTAACCCTCTAGCTTAATTAGATAATGTTGGCAACAACTCTTCCTTCTCTTCAATCTTATCATCAGATGTTTCTACGACCTCTTTCTCCATAACCAACTTAAGATATGGTTTGTATCCCGTTCCAGTTGGCACCAAATGCCCGAGAATTACATTTTCTTTCAGCCCTACAAGCCTATCTCTATTTCCTTCTAAAGCAGCTTTTGTCAATACCTTGGTTGTTTCCTGGAAAGATGCCGCTGATATAAAACTATCGGCTTGTACGGAGGCTTTAGTAATTCCCAACAATAACGGTTCGGCACTGGCAGGCTTACCACCGCTTTCTTTTGCTTCAATATTTATTTCCTTAAATTTATACTTGTCAATAATCGCGCCTTGTAGTAATTTTGTATCGTTAGATTCGTCTACCTGCACTTTCCGTAACATCTGCGAGATAATTATCTCAACATGCTTATCATCTATTGGTACGTTCTGTGAACGATAAACATTTTGAACCTCCTTTAATGTATACTGCTGTAATTCTTCCTCACCACAAATCCTTAAGATATCCTGAAGAACGAGAGGACCTTCTACCAATGCGTCTCCCGCTTTTACACGATCCCCCCTGTGCACCCTCAAATGCTTACCACGAGGAACAAGATGATCTACTTCCATTCCGGACTCACCTTTAACAATAATAGTCCTTTTACCTCTCTTCTTTTCACCTAGTTCCACTATGCCATCTATTTCACTCATTACGGCAGGATCCTTTGGTCTTCTTGCCTCAAAAATCTCTGATACTCTAGGTAATCCACCAGTTATGTCCTCTGTTCTCGTAATCTCTCTAGGTGTTTTAGCCAGAAGCGTACCGGCGGTAACCTTTGTACCCTCTTCAACCTCTATATGCGCCTTCTCCGGTATTGGATAAAGCCCCTGGATTTTCCCCTTACTGTCTTCAAGAATTATTTGTGGATGAAGGTCTCCTTTATGCTCCACAATCACCTTTCTTTTAATACGGGTTACAGCATCATATTCCTTACGCATTGTTTTATTTTCTATTATATCTTCGAAGCGAATTTTACCACCCATCTCAGCGAGGATTGGAGTCATATGAGGATCCCATTTGATTATTGTTCGCCTCGCTGCAACCTTTTCATTTTCCTTCACTAAAACTATTGCACCAAGCGGTACGGCATGTTTTTCGAGTTGTCTG
>CAZPAM010000059.1:0-16490 GCA_964584595.1 uncultured Candidatus Scalindua sp.
GCAATCGCAATACGATAAAAGCAAATAAATACAAAACCCCCAACTAAAGCTGCAACCATTGATGTGCGCGAATTTGAGAGAAACAAATACGTTATAAATATTATCAAGATAAGTCCAATAGATATCTTTTTCCAACCTTTTAGCAGCTTAAAAAAAGCTACCTGAAATGGAATCATTAAAGGAATGAGTACAGCAGTAAAACCTTCGTGTATTTCAGCTCCATATAGTCCTGTTGTTATATCTTCTAATGATCCCCTTTGACCCGCAAAATATAAGGCAAAAAACTCATAAAGAAATACCGAGATAATTAAAGCGAGCATGAACATCTTTATGTCTTCCAGGTTCCTTAACGATTTCATCAGAATAAGAAAATAGACTAAGGGCAAAATAATATCCATTAGACAATAAACAAAACTATGATAAGGATCTTTTGAAAGTATCGTGGAAAGCAATGCTATTAACCCAAAAACCAGACATAACTTAATGAACTTTCTATCTTCATAGTTAGCATCATCAATCCTACTTCGATATTTAGCAATAAAATAAAATATTGATATTGTAAATATATAAATAGCAGGAAGAGGAATAAATACTTCACTAATTTTTAAACCTCTATATTCTGCATCGTTAAGAATCTGCCCCAAATTTCTCTGAATAAAAAAAAGAAAGGGGTAAGCTACAAGAAATATTACGACGCCAAGGATCTTTCTATCCATTAACATGTAATAACATGAGAGGATCAATCCTGTAATCACTAGAATTATTACAGGAACATATAACAGACCTAAATCACCAAGATATCTCGAAGTAAAGGTGCCTAATAGAACCGCAAGGAAAGAAATCAATAAAAACCTTTTAAGAATCAAGTTAAGATCATGTTTCGAAGGAATAACAGGAACAAGGCTGGAAAAGGAAAACCTTCTTATATCATACAGACTGATTATGATTATTAAGAACAGGTAAGGAGTTGTCAGCAGACTGTGTCGAAAAATACTTCCAAGCGTTCTCTCTCTCATAACAGCAAGTAAAGCTTCAGCGGCAGAATAAGCAAATAACGTAATAAAGATAAATAATAAGACTTTATTAACATTTAATTTATTAAGAATGCGCAATTTCATTATCAAATTGAAACTATTGGAAATAACCTAAAATAATCTTAACCACACTAGATAAAGTGTTTTTCGTTAGATACTCCACAGGTGGTTCCCAATATGTGGGTTAATTAAGTATAGTACTTAAATTGTCTAGAATTATATCATAGCTTATACCTGCAATTATATTGCTTCCACACTCGATAGTTTCCGGCCTTTCGGTTACGTCTCTGATAGTGTTTTTTGGAACGTTAAATATACAGCACTCCTCCAGAACAGTACCGCTATCGGCAATCACACAAAAAAATCTTTCTGCTCCAGAGCAATGAAAGCAATAAATTCAAGTGGCTTTAGAAAACGAATATCTTTTGTTTAAAGTAATACAAAATTGTTTACTATGTTCTTAGTTCTCAGGTGTAGATATTGGAACCAATAAAAACTAACATCACATTTTGCGAACAATTGCTTTTCATAATTTTATCTACTATAAACTCTCTTCATCCACTCTATAGTTTTCGGCACACCCTCTTCCAAAGTAACCTTGGGATTATGTCCAAACTGCTCTTCCGCTTTCGAAATATCCGGTCTCTTGTTAAGCACATTATGTTTATCCTCAGGAAGATAATCAACAAGGTTAGGGTCGGCACCAGTGTATTGCAGGATCTGGTCGCTCAGTTCTTTTACACTCCTGAATTCCACACCACCAATGTTGTACACCTCTCCAGGGACAAAACTCTCACAAACATTTGCCAATGTCGGAATAAAGTCATCAATGTACATAAAAACTCTATGATAACCTTCATAAACCTGCCAGGGTATTCCAAATAGCGCCCTGTAGCAAAAAAGGCAGACCACACTGCGATAATGGTGATAGTATTCACCCGGACCATATGCATTGAAAAAGCGACATCGAACTGCCTCAATACCGAAACGTTTTTCGAAATTCATTATCTGGATTTCGTTGACCCATTTGGTAACAGCATAATCATTAGGCTGAATAATGGAATAATTAAGAGGCATATCCTCTCCTAAAACATCAGCATGCTTATCACCATAAATTTCTGAGGAACTCGCAAATATGAGTTTGAACCCTTTCTTTTTCTGCCACTCGAGTATGTTTCTTGTCCCAATAACATTCGTCTGCCAGAGTGTATCATAGTATTCTTCACCATTGATTCGGCCAAATTCAGCTGCAAGATGATAAACATAATCATAGCCATGTTCGAAAACCCTTTCTAATTGTCGATAGTTAGACACATCAGCACGAATGTAGTTGTCGTTTCGCTGGTGCTGTAGGTCACATCCCCATACTTCATTGCCTCGTTTAATTAATTCATTGACTAAAGGAACACCAAGTGTTCCTTTCGACCCGGTTACTAAGATTTTTGGCATGGTATAACCTCCCAATTAAGTGCGTAAAATAGTCCACATTTGTTTCTTAACACAAAGTCTTTATTATGTGAGCTTAACTTCAGAAATTTTTGAACGTTTTGCATATTTGTAAACATCGTCCTAACTATACTTACCCGCCAGCTCGCCCGCACCGAACGGTACGTTCTGGTGGAAACGTGATCGGGCTGGTAGTGTATTACGGTGCTCCGCTTTAGCCAGACCCCTAATATAATAAGTTGTTTTTTATTGTATATACTTGCTTAATATATTTACTATCCGTTCAGATGTTTTCCCATCCCACATTTCCGGACAATTTCCCTTTTTCCCTTTTCCAGATAGAATTTTGAATGCCTCGTCTATTATTTTCTGAGTATCGGTCCCAACCAACACATTTGTACCCTGTACAATAGTAATTGGTCTACCGTTAAATATGCTTCACATTTCACGGGGTGAACATTAGTAAGGGAGCATTCAATTAGATTAGTGTTTGTAATAGCTTAATAAATTTAGAGTATCAATGTTAACAAAGTTATAACTAGAAATCATTTCTTCAGAAAGCTCATCTGTGAGTAGGAGTAGACATGGGCCAATATTTTTGAGTGCCTCGAGTCCTTGAATCTTCTGGCCGAATAACTCATTGTCTGTTATCTTTGAATCTTCAACAAAAAACCCTTCAAATCTCCATCTCTTTGCTGCTATCGCCATATATGTAATCTCTGCAAGTTCATCTACACCATAAATGGCTATCCTGGTTTTTGAACTATTAGCAGCTTTTGTAATCATTGCTTCTATTTCATTTCTAATCTCTTTATAAAAATGAAAATTTCGACCAAAAAATTTGTAGGTTAACCGTGTTTTCTCACTTATCCCCTTGGGAGTAATATGGTATTTAATGCGTCTCGGATTCACACCTACCATACTGATAAGGCCCCTCTTGATTAATCTTCGCAGGGCAAAATTAACTGATGCTACATTAATTTCCATTTGAGAAGAGAGCTTTCTCTGTGAAGTAGAAGGATCTTTCTCTACTGTTTTAAGTATATGATAGTCAGTAATTTCTTCTTTTTGATATACAGGCATGATGTAAAAGTGAGCTAAAGTTTAAAGTGAGCTAAAGTAACTAAAGTTAATGAAGTACAATAAAAACGAATATCGAATTTATTTTCAATAATGGGGTTAGAAGGTGTGATGTAGAAACAGCTCCGCTTTGTCAGTTACAATTTCAGTCAAACATTGTAACCTACCAGGATTATCTTTGCTTTGTACTTCGATGCACAAACCTGATTAAGAAACTCTAGAGTGTTCGGCTAAACTTGTCGGTAGTGCCGGTCATATTAAATAATACCGTACTGCTTAGAAATCAAACGTTTATAATTTAAACATTCTGGTGTAGTTTGTCAAAAAGAAAATTTACTTGGTTATTTGTTATTAGTCATTCGCCAGTGAATACAGGGGGAAATGATTGGTGTAAGTGGTTGAGTAGTCAATGGTTATAGCCATAACCAAGTTTTAAGTGCCTTAAGTGATCTAAAGTGAACTAAAGCGCGTAAGGATAATTCAGGAATTTAAGGATTTGGGAATTTAGGGATTAAAATATATGGCAGATGGGGCATAGAGCCAAGGGTTAGTCCAGTTCGAATTCATCTTTCCAGTCCTTCTCTTCTTTCCATTCGGGCTGCTTTTCTTTCAACAGAACAAAATCCCCCAAGACCAGTGTATCCATCTCCGTACGCATAAAACACCTATATGCATCTTTAGGTGTGCAGACAATTGGCTCGCCTCGTACATTGAAGCTTGTGTTAACAATCATTGGACACCCTGTATTCTCGTAAAATCTTTTCATCAACCTATAGTATCGCCGGTTATTCCTCCCATCCACCGTTTGAATCCTCGCACTATAATCAACATGAGTTACAGCCGGGACATCAGATCGTGGTATATTCAGCTTGTCTATTCCAAAAAGGTTCCTCTGTTCGTCTGTCATTGGAACCCTTTTCTCCTTTCGAACCGGCGCTACCATGAGCATATAAGGGCTCTCCTTATCATGCTCAAACCATTCCGACACATGCTCCAACAGAACCGAAGGGGCAAAAGGACGGAAAGATTCACGATACTTTATTTTAAGGTTCATCTTCTTCTGCATCTCCGGATTTCTGGCATCACCTATTATGGAACGCGCACCAAGTGCTCTCGGCCCAAATTCCATCCTACCCTGAAACCATCCTATAATCTCACCCGTCTCCAATCGCTTCGCAACGTCCCCACAAAGATCTTCCTCCATATACTCTCTATAAGGATAACCGTTTTCACCCAGAAACTTTTTTATTTCACTATTGTCAAAGTGCGGCCCCAGATAGCTTCCGTACTGCTTATCTTCCTTCCCTCCCACCTCCCTTGGCCTATCAAGATAGTGATGCCAGATAGCCAAGGCTGCACCTAAGGCTCCTCCAGCATCCCCTGCGGAAGGCTGAACCCAGATATTCTTGAAAGGCCCTTCCCTTAAAAGTCTCCCATTTCCCACACAGTTGAGAGCCACTCCTCCAGCCATACATAGATTTTCCTGATCCGTCTGCTCATAAACATATCTCTCGATCCTTAACATGATTTCCTCTGTGACCTTTTGTATTGAAGCAGCTATGTCCATCTCTCGCTGGGTAACCTTCTCTTCCGGCTTCCTTGGCGGACCACCAAAGAGTTTGCTAAACTTACGATTGGTCATGGTCAGGCCCTGACAGTAGTTAAACTCTTTCATGTTCATCCTGAAACTACCATCTTCTTTTATGTCAATTAATTCATTCATTATCAGTTCCACATACTTCGGTTCCCCATAAGGCGCCAAGCCCATAACTTTATACTCACCGGAATTTACCTTAAATCCCGTATAATAGGTAAATGCCGAATAAAGTAGTCCGAGGGAGTGTGGAAATGAAATCTGCTGTTTTATTTCCACCCTATTCCCCTTACCAACACCCCATGTGGTGGTAGCCCATTCACCCACCCCATCAAAGCAGATAATAGCTGCCTCTTCGAATGGTGAAGGGAAAAAGGCACTTGCTGCGTGAGATTCATGATGCTCTGTAAAGAGCACTTTCCCCTTCCAGCCAAGTTCTTTCTTTATAATCTTTGGAAGGTGAAGTTTTTTACTTAACCATAAGGGTATTGCCTTTTTGAGGCTTATCCACCCCCCGGGAACATAACTCAGATAAGTCTCCAGGAGTCGGTCAAACTTAAGAATGGGTTTGTCATAGAAAACAACATGTCCCACCTGCGTTATGTCAATCCCGGCCTCTTTCAGGCAGTACTCTGCGGCCATTCGCGGAAAACCGTCATCATGTTTTTTACGCGTAAACCTCTCCTCCTGGGCTGCCGCCACAATATTACCGTCTTTTATGAGAACAGCGGCGCTGTCATGATAATATGCTGATATTCCGAGGATGTATATAGCCAAAGTAAAGTTATAAGTTATAAGTTACAAATCACAAACCACAAATTATAAACAATAAACAAATCCAAAATCCTAATTCTCTAAACAACTTTTTTCCTGTTTGGAATCTTGGTCCCCCCATGCCCAACTGTACCTTTCAGACGGACACGAAAATAAGTGAAAAGTCACTTTATTATTAAAACAGGGCGTAGATGAATGGCGCTACTGCACTTGACTCAGTAAATACTATCAGTGCTCCTAATAAGACAAGAATAATGATAATCGGTAATAACCAGAACTTTTTCCTTACCTTCATAAATGCCCAAAACTCTCCTAATAGTCCCATAACATTTCCTCCTGGTATAATGATAATGATTGTTATCATTATACCTGATTACTCAGATTTAATAGAATACGATTACACAGATTAAAGGATTAATCTCTTCACCAGACAACTTTTATTACCAAAATTGACTAACAGGCCAACTTTCAGATTAGATACTTTTAGATAAGAAAGTACTTGATATTTAAAAACATCAGGGATATTTCCTGTTATTGCCTTTACCTCAACTATAACTTTACTTTCAACAACTAAATCTACAATAAGTTTACCCACATTGCTGTTTTGGTAATAAACTTCAAAACGTTTTTCTGTTTCATACTTTAATCCTTCTTGATTAAAATCCAACATAAGAGAGTTGTGATATATCTTTTCTTTAAATCCCGGCCCTAATGCATTATGCACTCTATAACAACTAGCTATTATTCGTTCTGTAAGAGGGTCTCTATCTTCCAAAATCTGTGTAATCTACCTGTATAATCCGTGTAATCAGACATCCTAATCTTGAGGATGTCTTAGAACTGTCTTTCATAACGATTTTTATCTTTTAAACCTTCTAATTCATAAGGTTCCCAGTACGTTCCCTCTGCCAGCATCTTTCTCTTCATTGGGTCTTCCCTAAATAAACGCATTATAAGTCCTGTTGGAATAAAGACCAATATAAACACTATGGACAAAAGAATCTGAGTATTAAACCACCCAACTGCGTGTGCAGCCTTTAACCACAGTTTGAAAACCGGCCGAAGGATAATTGGTGCAAAGGATATAATGGGCAGTAAAACTAAAACCAGGCCAATCAGTACATAGCTCAAGGTTGAAGGATAGTGCCTCCAGGCAATAACTTCAAAGATGGCGCAGAAGATTATGAAGACTATCCGTATATCACGTTTTTCTTTTTTATCCACGAAGCATCTTTCTCTCACGCTAAGGCGCCAAGAACGCAAAGGGTAAAGACTTTTAAACTTTTAATGTCTACACTGCCTCATTTATTACTTCTAACAGCCCTACCAAAGTTATTCTTCCAAACCATTTACTATCCGTGTGATGCCATCCTTCATGAAGGCTTCACCAAAGTTTAGCAAAAACCCTAACTTTATTCCAGTCAATCGCAGGTAAGTAAGCAACTGTTTCTTGTGAGCTTTCGTTACGCATTCGACTGATTTTAATTCTAATATTAACTTGTTTTCAACAATAATATCTGCCCTGAATCCTTCATTAAATTTTATGCCGTCATATTCAATTGGTATTATTACCTGTCTTTGAACTTTTAGCTCGCGTCGTTCAAGTTCACGTGCAAAAATAACTTCATAGACTGTCTCAAGTAACCCGGAACCCAGTTTTTTATGCAAAGTTATAGCTGCATCAATCACAACCTTCCCTATTTCATTTTCTGTCATTGCGTTCTTTGCGGCTTTGCGTGAAAACTTCTTTTCTCCTCTCGCCAGAGCCACAGTGAATTCCATTTAAAGTGAGCTAAAGTTAAAAGTGAACTTAAGTGACTAAAGTTAATGGCTAATAGCTCATAGTTCATAGCTGCGTTATGGTTTTATGCATTATGCCTGTAATGATTGTTAGATGCAAGGCATTTGCAGGGATTTGTAGGTTAAAGTCGGTGAGACTATGGAGGAGGATGTACGCAATACCTCCAAGACACCCTGCCGTAATTCCTCTTACAAAGGAATTCTTTCTCCGAAACCACATTCTTACGACAATAAACAGATAATAAGCAGCGCCTGCTATGACTATAATAAAGCCCGTGAATCCCGTATCAGACATAACCTCTAAATAGTCGTTGTGAGCATGATCGTATAATTTTTGTGCTTTGATAGTCTTATATTTCGGAAACGCATATTCGTATGTCCCCAGCCCCGTCCCCAAAACAGGAAAGTCTTCTATAAGATTGAAGGTATCCTTCCAGATTGG
Source organism: uncultured Candidatus Scalindua sp. (assembly GCA_964584595.1). Taxonomy (GTDB): domain Bacteria; phylum Planctomycetota; class Brocadiia; order Brocadiales; family Scalinduaceae; genus Scalindua. The sequence continues at coordinate 8,171 of CAZPAM010000059.1, forward strand.
AATCCTTCTGTCTTCTGCTTTCAAATCCTCAGACGTCTGTGAAAAATGTTTGATTACAGGGTTCAGTCCCATCCAAAGCGTCATAAGGCAAATAGGCAAAATGATAAGAAGTATTCTTTTTGTAGATAATCTCTTTGATATCATAATACTTATAAGGATGATAACTATAATAAAACTGCATATTCCCATCCTTGATCCGGACAAAATCAATGCTGAAGACATAATTAGTATCAGAAAGGAAAGAAGTCCTGCCCTGGTGCCTATAAGGTTTATTATCTGACTCACTTTCTGGCGCCATCTTGAGATCCTTGATTTTGAAAAATCTGAGAATAAATATGTTATATATCCAAAACTCATACAGATTACGATAGCCATGTACCCGGCAAAATGGTTCCTGTTAATGTAAGTACCTGTGACAGCTTCCATATCTACTTTCTTCCGGAAGAATATATGCTGATGACCACTCAGATGTTCCAATAGTCCATAAATAGATTCAAAACACCCCACAACTACCATGGCAATTATAAATCTGATTATGAGGGCCTTAATTTTTGATCGATGTTCCCTTGTTATCGGCTGCCTGTTTCTGGTAGATGGATTGTAATTTACTATGAGGAAGAATATGCCAATGTATGCCAGGACCTTGTAGAGTTCGGTTTTGGTAGCATGTTTGTATATGCTGATAGAGCGCCAGCTTTGGATTGATGATTGTTGATTGTCGATTGTCGATTGGGAGTTTTGAGATTCGTTAATTTGTTGATTCGATGATTCGTCTGTCTGCCAGTCGGGTAGTGTTGTTTGGTATAGTTTATAGGTGTTGGGGCTCAGGATTTTCAGTACTCCCGGTGGCAGTGGTGCAAGCTGGAACAGGGTCAATCCAACAAATATTATAATAGGTATGGTCAGCGGTGTTTTTATGAAACCGAAACGGTTAACCAATATGGTGGAGTAGGGAGATTGGGATTTTTGGTTGTTGATTGTTGATTGTTGATTGGGGACTGAAGATTTTTGATTTTTGATTGTTGATTTTTGATTGTTGATTGACGATTGAAGGCTTGGAAATGTTGTCGTCTTATTAATATTAATCATCCCTAATCTGACAATCCAGATAATTACCAGGAAACATATAGTAAGCTCCATAACCGTATACGCCCAGGGATGAACGGTGCCAAAGGCAATGGGGGTGAATACGATCAGGAAGATTATTCCCCACTCGATTATTTTATTGGCGATTTTTGGAAAAGACATTTTCTATTAGCCACGAAAACACACGAAAATAAAGACAAGTAAAAAGTGAAAAAAGAAATAAAAGAATTATATTGCTACAAATGGGCACGAAAAAAGATAAATTGTATTTCTCACGCAAAGGCGCAAAGTACGCAAAGGGAACTATGGTCAAAAGAAAAGAAGAAGAAATTAGCCACGGATACACACGGATAAAACACGGATAAAAAAACAAAGAAAAGGAGAATATCGAATATAGAACAAGGAATTACGAATGTTGAAGTAAAAAGGCAAAGCGAAAGTATAAGCACCAAATAATAAAATCCCCACCTAACAAACTGGCGGACAGGTAGGCACTTTATTTCACTTCAAACTTTAGATCACTTTTAACATACATTTAGTACGGATACAGCTCCGCCGTGTCAGTTACAATTTCTATAAATACATGTAACCTGGGGGCTTAATCATCATTTAATACCTGATTATTCAAATCCAATCCTGACTGGATCGGGAAACAGAGGATTTGAGTAATAGTAATCAGGGTTTTGTCGATGGGCCAGAATCTTTATACTTAAGCTTAATTGCCTCACCCAGTAAATGGGTGGCTTCTGTGTGGTTTGGAACCCGGCCAAGTATTGCCTCGTATTCCTTAATGGCTAAATCAACCTTCCCTGTCCGGTTATATAATTCAGCCAGATTCAAATGTGCGTCTATGTGTCCGGGGTTCAGGTGAACCGTAGTCTTAAAATTCCCTATTGCCTTTTCAGGCTTTCTGAGCCGGGTATAGATCTCCCCTAACCAATAAAATGATTTGTAGTTTTCAGGATCATTATCTATGGCAAGCATTAATATATTCTTTATTTCTGTCAGATTCCCCCGGTAGAGTGTGTCCCCTCTCTTGATTACAGACCCCAAGATATTAACAGCTTGTTTAGGATCGTCCTTAATAATATAGCATCTTGCCAACATTAACTTGTTACCTGCACGGTTATAATTTTCAATTGCCCAGTCAAGTTCGAAGTTCAGCAGATTTAAGTCCGCAAGACTTTTATGTGCGGCTTGATCCCGGCTCCAGCGCCGGTCGGACATAAGTGACTGCACCTTGTCCCACTCCATCTGACTCGTCTTAAGAAATGTGGCAATACTTACGCCATTAATGTATTGACTATTATAAGAGTTCAGAGTTTTATCTTTCTCGTTTCTATATTGTTCCAGGAATTGAACCGTATTTTTAATATTGATCTCCTTCTTTACCCGGTTCATACACCACATCGCGTACAGCTTGTGAATATATGCATCTGTTGGATTCAGGTTTATTGCCAAGTTAAAGTGTTCGATAGCATGATTTGTTTTATTGCCGGTATACCGTGCGTACACCGCCCTGTTCCGCCCATCAGTCGGCTTACGGTTTATTCCCTCAAGGAAATACTCTCTTGACAGGTCATAAGACTCGACCCTCTCTTCTCTGGTTTTTCCGATCGGGCTTGTAAAAGCATAAAGTTTCCCTAGCTTAAAGAATGTCTCCGCATTTGTCTGAGAATAGCTCAGAGACTTTTTTAGAAGCTTGTCTTGATATTTTACATCTCGGCGTTTATCTTTCAGGCTGTTTTTATAATCAGAAAGATATTTGTATGCGGTATATTCTCTTGTGATGGAGATGAACAAGTAGATTGTCAGGATCAGGATTGAGGAATAGACAAGTATCTTTGGGATTTTTTTCATAGAGATGATAAAGAGTTGATTCTCTTTAAAAGTGATCTAAAGTTTGAAGTGAACTAAAGTGACTAAAGTTGTCAAGGCTTAGAACCAATAGATGTGAAAATAGCAAGTTATTTACAATATCTTGTCTCAATCAACAATCGTCAATCGACAATATTCAATCCATCCTACGTTTTCTCCACCTCTTCCCACTCTTTCTCACTGCCGTATCCGTATTTATAGTAATGGGCGTAGTAGTGGTAGTAGTAGCCTCCCCTTGAGATATCTACGCTATTAACAACAGCGCCCAGCATTTCACCCTTGTTAGTTTTTATTTGCGAGATACACCTCTTAATCGTATTCTTAACGGTCGAACTGGCTTTGATTGTTATTATCACTCCATCCACAATACCTGAGAGGACAATCGCATCAGTAACCGTCATAGAAGGCGGAGTATCAAAGATAACTATGTCAAACCGCTCTCTTACCGTATCGCAAAATTTTCCCATAACGGCAGACTGCATTATCTCTGAAGGGTTGGGTGGTATATTACCGCACGTAACAACACTCAGGTTGGGAACCTGGGTCGATTTGATAATAGATTCGAGTTCTATCTCTCCGATTAGATAATTACATAAACCGGGATTCTTCTCAACACTGAATACTTTATTTACCCTGGGTTTACGTAAATCTGTATCTACCAGGAGTGTGTTTTTACCCGCCTGTGCAATTGTGGACGCAAGATTAGAAGCCAGAAATGTTTTTCCCTCACCCTGGGTTGCACTCGTTACCATTATTAATTTCCTGGATGTATCAATAATCGAGAACATCACACTTGTCCTTATGCTTCTGACTGCCTCTGCAAATACCGATCTTGGCATTTCGTGTGCAATCAGTTCAGAAGGAGCTGATTTCCCTCCGAACGAAATCTTAACATTAGAGAGCACACCCAGCAGCGGAATCTCCAGATAGTCCTCAACATCTTCAGGGCTTTTTATTGTATTGTCAAGATACTCCAGGAAGAATACTAAACCAATCCCCATGCCTAATCCAACTATTGCCCCCAGGATAATATTCAACTTTTTATTAGGCTTAATGGGTGATCTGGGAACCGCGGCCGGATCAACAATGTTGATATTGCTTGTCTTTAGTTGACTCGTGACGTCAGCCTCCTCCATCCTCTTCAACAGTATCTCATACATTGCCCTTTCACCCTCGATATCCCTCATTAACGCACCATAGGCAATTGCCTTCCTGTTGAGCTCCAGGGCATCTGTCTTCTCGTCTTCCAGAGCTTTAGAAAGATTCTCTACTTTTGATAACGCCATTTCATATCTGGTCTGGATACTCTTCGCTATCTTACCCACCTCCTCGTCTATCCTGGCCTTCGCCTCCTCCATCTCCGCGACAGCCCTTTTCATAGCAGGAAAATTCTTACCATATTTCTGAGACAGTTTCTTCACCTCCGCACTCAACTTTGAATGTTCCCTTCTCAGGTCTCGAATGAGAGAGTTTTCTATGACCTCGGGGAGCTCCCCAAGCTTTTCATAATTCCCGGCGTGTTCCTTTACCATATTATAAAGTGTCACGAGGTCCATCTTTTCTGTCTTGGCCCTTGTTAATTCCCTATTCAGGCTTTCAAACTTCTGGACAATGATATTCTGCTTGTCCTCAAGGGAGAGAATTTTTTCCTTCTCTTTATAAAGTTGAAGGGCATTTTCTGACTTATCTAAAGCCTCCTTCTTTATATAAATCTGCTTCTGAAGCCACTCTGCAGCGTCTTGCGATGCGGCAAATCGCACCTCGAGATTACGTTCTATATATTCTTCGGCATGCCTATTGATAATCTTTGCTACCTCCACAGGATCATAACCCGTAAAACTAATGTTAACAAGGCGGCTTTTCCTTATTGGTGCAACAGCCAATCTTCTAAGATAACTATTAATAAACCCGGAGTTTTCATCTAATTTGGAATTTTTATCTTCTTTGCCAAGCTGTGCCGTGGCTTTGTCAGAGTCTTTGTCGGTGTCCTTGTTAGTACTGTGAGATTCCTTTTCAGGGCCTTGTTTCTTTAACATATCCCCGATACTAAAACCCTTTGATCCTCCACCAGGCTTAAATTCAGGATTATCCTTCAGGTTCATAGAATTTATTACTCTCAGGGCAAGGGAACGGCTGGATAATATTTTGTATTGGGTTTGATAAAACAGAAGATCATTGCTGTCCATCGCCATCATCTCTGTAACAGACACAACATTCGGATCTTCTTTATCTATCTGCAGTTGTGCCGTGGCTTGATAAATGGGGGCAGTTTTGTAAGAGTGAAAGGTTACGGTTGTTAGCACTATGATGAAGGAGACAATTACTATCCACTTTCTCCTGAGAAGAACCTGCACATAATCCCTCAGATGAATCTCTCGTTCCTGACTATTTTTTATGTTGCGACTCGCTCTGCGGTCTGGGCCAAGGTTTTGCAATTTATTAACTCCTGTCTGGTTCCGGCTCTGCCAGATGGCCTTTAGAATTCAATTAAAAATCCCCGATTTTCACCTTCATATGAAAACAGGGGATTGTTTTCTATTTACTTTATGATAAGTCGCCGGTTAAACTACTATCGTCTAAATTTGATATTCCAAGCTTACGCCGAAAGCCGACATTTCGTTTCTGCCAAAAAACTTGTCGGACAAGCTGGCGGGCTCGTAATGACTGAATGGCAATTACCATGTATGGCAACGTATTGATCGAACCTTGCACTAGAAGTATGATTCCGGTACAACAACAACGTCTCCCTGTTTTAAAATAATATCCAAGTCTTTGTTTCCCTTTTTTACCTTGTTCAGATCAATATTTATGGTCGTCTCCACTCCATCTACAATCCTTATAACGGTGGTTCTGTTTGGTGCTGCAAAATCTGTGAAACCTTCTGCCTTGGCAATTGCCTCGAGCACAGTAATGTTTTTGCCAAGTATCGGGATTGCACTAGGTTTTTCTACTTCCCCTATTACATAAACTTCTTTATCACCGTACCTCTTCATCACTTCGAGATCAAGTTCTATCATAACCTGAGGATCTTTCAGGTATTCACCATCTCTTAATTGTTTCTCCAGTTTCTTTTCAGCCTCTTGAGTAGTTAATCCTTTTACTTCTATTGCTCCAATAAGCGGAAACGCAATCGTACCGTTTTCTGCCACCCTTAATCTCACGCTCAAGTCCTTCTCTTCAAATACTGTTATCTCTAATATATCACTGGTATCTAACACGTAAATTCTATTTTTGTACGATTTATTTCCTTCTTTTGTAGCTTCTTTTGCCGCTTTTTTTGCACGGTCCAAGGCATCAGACTTCAACTTATCAACATCTGCAATACGTGCAATATGTGATTCCTTAGCCATCGTATTTGCCCCATATTTAATTGTGCCCTGGAGGCTTGAAGATTGTACAGGTAGCCCCGAACATCCGGCTATGGCTATAATAAGAAGAGATTTCATCCAATACGTTAACAATTTCCTTTGCATTTTCACACTTCTTCCTTCAAATGTACTTCCGGTTCAAACCTTAATGATTAACGAATATCACGAGAAACAACAATATAAGATTTTCTAGAAAAGAATATTTAATCCTACAGAGGCCTTATTAAGGCGGTCAGAGGATGTTTCAGCATTCTCACGTTTATCCTTGTGAGAGTATTTAAAGTCGGCAGTCATCCACCTGTTTATGACATAATTGGCGGATGCGTTGAATTTATACACATCACTTTTTCTTTCTGAGCCATGAAAGACCTGGTGGTCATAACCCGCTTTGAGGTCAACTGTCAGCTCCTTCCATACTCGGCGAGAGATACCAACGTCTGCAGAAGTCTTCTCATGTGAGCCACCATCTGTAAATTCAGATTCTGTCGGCCCTCTTCCTCCATTTATACTCATAGACATCCGACTTGTTAAATCAATTTTTACACCGAGTTTCGCTACAAAGACATTTATAGACGAAGTTTCATCACCTACAGGTGAATCACCCAGAGGGGTGGCAAGTACCAGAGGGGGGGGGTGTATCATAGTCCAGCCTCCCAAACCCTAATTTTAACATGCCTGTTGTTTTAGCTGTAGCAGTCCATTCGGTACCTGCGTAGATTGTGTTATAATGCAAATCGCTCTTTGCATTAGTTAAGCTTTTTGAATCATACTCTATAAAGCCATATGTATATTCAGGAAATATATGTATCTTCGGGGTAACCTCATAAGGGACCTTTAATGTGAAGCTTTGATTGAACCTATTGGCAACTAATAGTGATCTTTCGTCAAATTCCTGATCTTTAAATTGATAGCTAATTTGAGCATCCCATTTTCTGAAATAATCGGGCAAGTCTACAGTTATACTGGCATCATGTGTCTTACGTTTGTGTATATTGTCAGTCTCACCACCTGCGGCTGATGCGGCATCAACATATGTATCCTTCATTGTGATACCAAACCCCCTGGGGAACATAAATCTAGCTGAAACTTTTAAAGTGTTGTTTTCTTGATTTTGCTTTGCATTGTCCCTGTAATTTAAATATTCCGTCTTCCAATCAATGCTTAGATTATGTTCTGTACCGGGTATAAACCCTCCTCCTTTAAATGGCAAATCTAACTTAATGCCGGGGGTGAATTTATTAATTATATCACTCTGTTTTTCTTCACGGCGACCATCTGCCTTAACCCCCTTCCCGGAAACCTGAAAGGCATTATCGTCATATTCCAATCCTTCACTAAGTGACGGACTTATCTTGAGCGGCCCCAGATGGATATTGCCTGGCCGGATACTGCTGCCTTGAGAATATGCACGATTGCAAATCAAGACTCCAACCATCACAAAGACGATCAATATCGCCGCAACTTTTGCTTTATAAATATTAATTCCACTCTCCCTTAAGCGCATTTCTTAATATTTTTTCAGCTCAAATAGACAAAAACCTGCAAAAACAAAAAGCTATTATTGAAACCTCAAACTGATCCGCTTACAGCTGATTACGAGCTAATAGAAGCATTGTTAGGCTCTGGATCATCAACATCATTAACACCATCTCCGTCATCGTCATCGTCGAATTCATCGTCTATCCCGTCATCGTCGAAGTCGTCACCGGAAGCCCTATTCTCATCGTTCGGGAAGTTATCATCAACATCATCAACACCATCTCCGTCATCGTCGTCGTCGAACTCGTCGTCTATCAAGTCACCGTCTCTGTCTCTGTTACTGTTTCTGTCACTACTTCAGTTTCTGTCACAACTTCACCTGTTTCAGCATCAACAGTCTCTGTCGCTACCACTGTCTCTACCACTGCCTCTGTTTCTGTCACTACTTCACCTGTCTCAGTTACTGTCTCAGTTACTGTCTCAGCCACCGTCTCTGTCACTGCCTCTGT
>CAZPAM010000060.1:0-16420 GCA_964584595.1 uncultured Candidatus Scalindua sp.
ATCAAAATCACCGGAGAATTGTTTAGTAATCTTTATCCCCTTAATCTTATCCTTCGATATATTAGGAATATTGACATTGAGCAGAGTCCCTCTTGGTAATTCTTTATTGATTATATGGCTTACTATATCTTTTGCTATATCTGCAGCCCCATGAATATCAGGTGGAGACTCTGAAATCTCCAGCGAAATTGCCACAGAAGGAATACCTAAAAGAGCTCCTTCTATAGCTGCGGCAACTGTCCCGGAATATAATACATTAATGCCAACATTAGCGCCTATATTAATACCGGATACAAGCATGTCAGACTTCTCACTCATTATCTCTCTCACCGCAAGTTTGACACAATCTGCCGGTGAACCGTCTATTCCATAACCGATAAAGTCACCATTTACAGATACCTCCCTCACTCTCAAAGGATGACTGAAGGTAATCGTATGTCCCACACCACTTTTCTGCACATCCGGCGCAACAACCGTAACAGAACCAAATGACATCAGCTCCTTCTTTAGAGTCAAAATGCCCGGTGAGTAGATACCATCATCATTTGTTAAAATTATCTTCAAAAATCCCTCCCTGTCCGCCAGACTGTTAGGCGGGAATTCTTCAATCTTTCAGTCCGCTTTCACTGATTACTTCAGTTTTTTTGGCCTCAAATTCTTCCTGACTAATCAATCCTTCATCTTTTAATCTTTGTAATACTTTAAGTTTTTCGTCTAGAACAATTCTGTCAATTATCACCTTTTCTTCTTTCTTAACCTTTTGCCTTGCATCTCTAATCTTTTGCTTTCCTTCCTCTGTCAAGACAAGAATCTTTTGTTCTTCTTCAATTACGTCGCTTGCCTCCCCCTCTTCTTCTTTACCAGGCTCTATTTTTTCTTCATCTTTACCCCACAAACCGAACAATTTCTTATCCTCTCCATCCTCCTTCTTCATTTCTTTCCTGGATTTCTTGATAGCCTTGTCGTATATATTTTTCTTCTTCTTTTTAATGCCGACTGATTCTTTAAGTTCTGTTATATCATTACCGTCAAAAGGAGGCGAAAATATTGAAGCAACAATGCTTGTCTCTTCTCCAGTATTAATAAATTTATGCACGCTCAATCTTGGAATCACCACCATCATGCCTTCTTTTACACTATGGCGCGAACCATTAAGATCCAATATACCGCTTCCTTTGTTAACGTGCATTATTACATCATGGTGCTTATGATAATGTGAATCCATTTCAGCGTTCGCTCTGATTTGAAAAAGATATATACTTGAACTCTTGTCTTTGCCTATTGGAATAATCATAATGTTCTCATCTTCCGCAAGGGCTTTTTCATTTACAATTTCATCAATATTCTTTATTTCAGGTAAGAATATCTCTGGAAAAGAGGTGGGATTTCTTAATGACTCGACAAACTCGCCGGGTTTCTGCATTCCCTTACAACCGGAAACAACAAGGAATACAATAGACATGAAAAACATAAATATATTTTTAAAAAGCAGAATTTTAGGCATAATTACCCTGTAATGACCCTTTCCGGCAACTTTCAACAAATTATGTTACTGATATTAACAGCAATATCAGAGCTGGTCAATATAAATTAACCACTGGATACTAACCATGAAAAGAAAACTTCATTACATATTTTCATTGAAATAGTTCCTCTTAAAATATAACCTTAGAGTTGATATTAATCATGTAATATTGCAAATTTGTTTTATTTAAAATGTTCAGAAGAGTATCATTAATACCAATAATATTGTTCTTAACTTCGTGTCATAGTTATTTGGCTAATTCCCCTGTCAACCTCAATGACATTATGGATGGCAGGTGTACGATAATTGACATGACATATCCCCTAAACCAGAATAATGCCTATTGGCCAGGCCCATCTTATTCCCCTTTTGAACATAAGACAGTAGCAACTCTGGAAGATGATGGTGTTTTCTCAGCCGTGTACTCTACGCCTGAACACCTGGGCACGCACATAGATTCACCTAATCACTTTGAAGACAATCAGCCATCTGTTGATAAACTCAGACTTGAAACCCTTATCGGCCCTGCATCCGTTATAGATATCTCAGCAAAAGTAGAGCTTAACGCAGATTATGAACTTACTATTGAAGACATTACCTTTTGGGAAAAATCAAATGGCAGCATACAAGATAGATCTGTTGTTGTTCTCAATACAGGTTGGTGGAAAAGGTGGAGTGATTATGACAAATACAAAAATGCTGATAAGGCTGGAATGCTACATTTCCCGGGTTTTTCCAGTAATGCAGTAAAGTTTTTAGTTGAAGAGAGAAACATTAAGGGGATAGGCATAGATACTCTAAGCGCTGATAATGGAATGTCATCTGATTTTGCAGTCCATCACATTATAAATGGTGCCGGCAAATATATATTGGAAAATGTAGCTAATCTTGATAAACTTCCACCCATAGGAGCAATCCTTATCGTAGCACCGATAAAGATTGAAGGAGGTTCAGGCGGACAAGCCAGGATATGGGCAATCTTACCACCGCCATAACCCTTAGGATTCTGATTATAATCTGGTACTTAAGAATCAAGTTCTTGAAATAGCATAGAAATATAAACGACAAGGAGTATTTGTTATGAGAGTTGTAGATAGAAGAAGAGTCTTACCGGAAGTAACTATCGGTCTAAACAAAGAAGAAACCATTACACTTGCATCTATTCTGAGTAAGAGTGAATTAGAAAAAGAATTTTGCCGTGATCTTTTATCAGAAATTGACGTAGTCCTGAAAGATGATGATTTCAAGGAAAGAGATGTTTGATCAATTAATCATCTATGATTCTGACTGCCAAACAAAAATACAGGCTTTTTCTAATAGTATTATTAATATGTTTTTCAGGGTGTACAACATATCAGAAAACTGCATCGCCACATACAGCAAAAAAAGATGAATGGTTTGCAAAAGACAAGGCGCAACATTTCTCAGCTTCCCTCCTGATTGGAGCAGTGACATATTCAATAGCGAGAGCAGGAGAAGCAGACAAGGATGACGCAAGCATAATAGGTTTCTCGTTCTCAAGTACATGCGGTATTGCTAAAGAAATCAATGATGAGATCAAACGAAATGATTGGAGCTATAAGGATCTGATATGGGACCTTATTGGCAGTGTTGCCGGAGTGTCAATTGCCAATGCATTAGACTGACACTTTTAACCGAACTAGTTACAGATAATAATTTAGAAAAATTATCGGATTGGGTGATTCAGACCTCAAGAATTATTGAATCCCTAAATCCAGATTTAAATTTATTGCAAATCTAATTCAAATGAATATTTACCTGGTGAGGCATGGAGCTGCCCACACAAAAGAGGATGATCCGGAAAAACATCTCAACAAAGATGGCCTTGATCAGTGCCACTTGTCTGGAAGGGCTTTAAATCGATTAGACACCAGGTTTGATCTCGTAATCAGCAGCCCCAAGGTACGTGCCCGTCAAACGGCAGAAATCATTGCCGATGAAGTAGGATATCCAAAGAGTGAAATCAAAGTCACTGAAACGCTGGAGCCTATGGCATCTCCGAAAGATATAATTTCATACCTAAATAACTTTACAGAAAAGAATAGTATTATGCTTGCCGGCCACCTGCCTTTACTTGGAAACCTTGCTTCAGAGTTACTGAACAAGAGCACACAAATCTCATTGTATTTTAAAGCTGGTGCAGTCTGCCAAATTGACGTCGACCATCCAATTTCTCATACCGGTATTCTTCGATGGTTCTTAACACCGGAACAAATCAGGCTCATAGCGCAAACTTGAACAGTAGACGGAATCTTTGTTTATCCATACACATTATCCTCGACAAATCCTCCTTTCACACTTCCAAGTAAGTTCCTACACAAGATTTTTGCGTAATAATTCCGAAAAAAAGATTGTCTGTCTAACCGTGTTATTTAGTCATTTACACTAACTACATTATTTTCTACAATAACACTTATGATAGACAAATCGTTAGTCGATATCTTTTGGGTCTTGATATGTGCCGGCCTGGTGTTTCTAATGCAGGCCGGATTTACATGCCTGGAGTCCGGACTGACACGATCAAAGAACAGCATAAACGTTGCGATAAAGAATATTACCGACTTTGGAATCTCTACTATTCTATTCTGGAGCTTTGGCTTTGCTTTGATGTTTGGCACAACCGTTGATGGCTGGATCGGGTCAACAGGATTTTTGCTATCTCTTGACGAGGGACCGTGGACTAATGCATTCTTCCTGTTTGAGATTATGTTCTGTGCGACAGCAGTTACTATTGTTTCAGGTGCAACAGCAGAACGATTACGGTTCAGAAGCTACATTATCATATCTATTATACTTGCCGGTCTGATATACCCGATGTTTGGACATTGGGTTTGGAGCGGAATTCAAACAGGATTGCCTTCTGGTTGGCTGGGGATGATGGGCTTTGTAGATTTCGCAGGTTCGACTGTAGTCCACAGTGTTGGGGGGTGGGTTGCCCTGGCAGCACTACTGGTTATCGGCCCACGTGAGGGACGTTTCCCTCTTGTTGGAACTCACATGAAGATCCATGGCAGCAACCTTCCCCTATCGGTACTCGGTGTGTTACTTCTGTGGATTGGTTGGTTCGGATTCAACGGTGGCAGTACCCTTGCCTTGAACGACCAGGTATCGGGAATCATCACAAATACATTTCTGGCCGGTGCTTCAGGAGCTATGGTTACACTAACAATAGGATGGATCATACGTAAGCAAGCTGACGCTGAACTTGTAATCTTTGGATCAATCGCAGGCCTCGTGGCCATCACTGCTTCCGCACATGCTGTCAGCACTGTGTCAGCCCTTGCAATCGGTGGAATTGGGGGTGGTATCATGTTAGGAATAGACTATCTTTTGGAATATTTGCATATTGATGATGCTGTGGGCGCAATCCCTGTTCACCTGGGCGCCGGTATATGGGGAACGCTTGCGGTTGCCATCTTCGGAAAGCCTGAACTGCTGAACACAGGACTCAACCTCTGGAAGCAACTCTTGATTCAGGCAATAGGTGTAGGAATCTGTTTTTTATGGACTTTCGGTATATCTTATGCTTTCTTTCTACTAATAAACCGTTTCTTTCCATTACGCGTTACACCTGAGGATGAATATATTGGTCTAAACGTCTCAGAACACGGAGCCACTACAGAACTCCTCGATATGTTCAGGACAATGGACAGCCAGGCCAGGACAGGCGACATGAGCCTCCGTGTACCAGTAGAGCCATTCACAGAAGTCGGGCAGATTGCCGAACGTTATAATTGGGTGATGAATGCCCTTGAGAAAGAGTCAGCAAAAACAGAAAATTCACTCAAAGAAAAAGAAATGCTTCTTCGTGAGATTCACCACCGTGTAAAAAATAATCTACAGGTTATTTCCAGTCTGCTCAGCCTTCAATCCAGATACAGCAAGGATAAACAGGCCATAGAAATGGCGAAAGAGAGCCAGAACCGGATAAAGGCGATGGCTCTTATTCACGAAAAACTATACCGTTCTAAAGATTTTGCAAATGTTGAATTTAATGATTATATTAAGAACCTGGTAAATGACCTGTTTGCATCTTACAAAGTGAGCGCTTCCAGAATTGTACTGAACATGGATATTGAGAATATTTCCCTGGGCATTGATACTGCAATCCCCACCGGATTAATCGTCAATGAACTGGTTACCAATTGCCTGAAATATGCATTTACTGAAGGCAATGATGGCGAAGTCATGATATCTCTTCGTTCACTTGATGATGATGAGAAAGAATTAATAGTCAGTGATAATGGGGTTGGACTTCCAGAATCCCTGGACATTAAAAAGGCTGAATCACTGGGCTTAAGGATGATCACCAATTTAACAGAAAAATCGCTTCATGGCAAAGTTAATATAAACAAAAGTAATGGAACAGAATTCCAGATTATTTTTAAAGAAAAAGAATACAAGGAAAGGATATAAGATATGTCAAAGGCAAGGATAATGATTGTTGAAGATGAATGGACGGTTGCTGAAGAGATAAAGATGGTTTTAGAGAGTTTTGAATATACTGTGACCTCTATGTCATCTTCAGGAGAAGAGGCAATCCAGAATGCGGAGAAGGATAAGCCTGATTTAGTTCTAATGGATATCGTACTGGAAGGTGAAATGGATGGGATACAGGCAGCTAATGAAATCCGCTCACGTTTCAATACTCCCATTATCTTCCTCACGGCTTACACCGATGAAAAGATTCTGGAAAGGGCAAGCATAACAGGACCTTTCGGATATATTGTCAAACCATTCGTAAATGAGGATCTGAAAATATCAATTGAAATTGCCATGTACAAGTATAGGATAGAAAGAGAAAGAAAGCGTTTCATTGAGGAACTACAGGGTGCACTTCCTAAGATCACATCCTTATCAGGCTTACTTCCAGTTTGCCCTTCCTGCAAAAAGGTACGTGACGCCGAAGGTAATTGGAAGTAAAACTTTTCAAAGTGTAAGGTGTTGGGCTAATGATTTAAAGGAATACTCTTTTGATAATACATGCTGGTGGGAACAACTGTTCGGACACATCAAGACGACTTGACTGAGAATATACTCGTACTGTCTGTGTAATAATCCCCTAACTACAGCTTTTACACAAAGACATTTCGTACTTAAATTCATTAATTTCCTTTCTAAAAAATATTTGATACTTATCTTGTAAACTCTTTCCTCCCCTTTATTTTCCCGAATATATACAAAAAAAGAATGAATGCACACCCTATACCAGTTGCCGCGTAAATTATAATAGAAGCTAAGGCAGTGTAAATGTTGGTGTTGAAATTAATTATTGCTGCGATACCAATGGCGAAGAATGTTGTTGCAAGTATTATATATACTCGTTTTCTCATCCTCGCCTTAAGCCTGTGTTTCGCTTTTTTTCTTTTCTTTATTTTTATCTCTTCTGGCATTATTATCTGAAAATTTCTTCATTTATACTCAGGCTGAATTTGGATTGATTATTTGAGATGCGTTTAACTCTTAACTGCTGCTGCCAAACCTGCTGTATCTTTCTTTTTAGTTGATTGATATTCATACCTGGCAATCAGAGCTTTTGCATATTCTACGTGAGACCACATAAGTGGTACGGCAAATTGTATAACAGCCTTCTTCTCTTCAGAAATTTCATGCCTTATCTTATCATAACTTTTCTTCATGAAAAATAGCTCATCTACGATGAAATCATAAGAGAGGTTGGGAAGTACAATCTCCGGATGAAATTCTTTCTTAGCGTCAAGGCCAACCTCCCATTCAAGGCGGATAAATTCCTCAAACCTTCTTTTTGTACTCAAATGTTCAGGGATATATCCTTCATCGGTTCTATACTTGTCAATCTGGTCTAAAATGGTATCACCTCTTTCAACTGCCCCCGTTTGATAGTAATACTGAGCCAACATGGCTGTATATTGGATCCATGGCCCGTTTCCTGCATGTATATGTGTTTCAATGTCTTCTGTGAAAGGAAGGTATCTTTGAAGCATGCCAAGTTCAGAATCCCATAGGTTATCAACCATAAAGTTTACAGAATTCTTAATAATTTCAGGGTTTTCATCCAAGACACAGGAATCACAATGTCCTTCTTTACACTGGAAATAAACCGGACTTATAAGCGTAACATCAGGCCTTAAATCAAAGGTACCATCCTTTGTTATCCTTCTAACAAATCGGTCACTGAGAATGAAACGCCGGTGAACGGACTGGCAAAACCTGCACTTAAATGAAAGTTCTTCATCAAAAAGGCCTTTAAGTTCAAATTTATTAGTCAACTGCAGAATGAGATTAAAAAAGAGAATGTAAACATGATTTACCCAGATACTGTATCCCTTCTCAATCGCAGATTCATGTATACCGGTTGTCGAGAAAAACAGGAATATTTCCTCCCGATAAAAATATTTAAGGGCATACTGGATTGCTTTCTTTATCCTTTTAAGATAGTCTTCCAACTCATCAGGTTCCTCCTGTCGGGAGTAGCAAGCCAATAAATAGTTGGCAAGAATGATAGACCCATAAGCAGTATTATCCTCTTGAATGTAAATGGATTTATTCTGTCCGTTCAAGCCGTAACGCTGCCCCCACTGTCCATTTTCTTCTTGGACAAAAGCAATGAATTTGGCTGTTCCCTTCAAGAGGTTAAAGGCGTTGTCATTAGAATCAAGGCCCTTCTCCACCATTTGCCTGAACAGCATAGAGGCACTGGAACTATCTCTCGGGTAAACATACGGATAGCGGGATTCCAGAACAGTTGCTAATAAAACTGTTCCTTGCTCGGTCTGGATCGAACATTTCTTAACTACTTCTAAATGTTCAGTAAGTTTTTCACAAAGTTTATCCTTGTCCATAATATAAATAGCTTCAAAATTTAGAGAAAACGAGTACTATCACTTATTCTTTTGAGCTACAAGGGCCTCATAACACCAGGTACACAGAATACGAGGAAGCGGCATTGGTAATGTAACCTTTTCTTCCCCTAATCCCCATTTGTACGTTTCGGTAACAGGGATCTGCTCGCGAACCTGATGATCCTTACAAACGGCAATCCCACAGACAATGCAAATCGCAATTGCATCTGTCTCTTTTCCTTCCTTATTACAAATATAACACTTCACGGCTTTCCTCCTTTTAAAACATTTTACTTTATTTTATAGACTGAACAGAATCCTGTAATTATGTCAAATTAATCTGGCAAAATCAAGCATGGTATTATTCCTATGCAGAAATATTGAGAGAACGGATATGACTCTCACTTATTATAATATTTACAAAATATAATCATTGAGGGCGGTGATTATGACATGACAATCATTGAGGATGTACAAAAGGCTGGAGAGTCTATTATACCAACTTCTTATGTCTTATGTGTGTCCTGTTAACTTGTTTGAAGTTGTACTTTCTTTCTTAAGAAAACACGCAGCTTTGACCTGCAAAATTCCTTTAACCTCAAACGCATACTTTCAAAGGTGATCTTCTTTACTGACATTATCGTCAGTGTCAGGCCAATCGAAATCGCTGCAAACTTTACAGCAACTATCAATACAATAAAACCGGTTATCGGAGTAGAAATCCACTTTGAGAATTGTAACGTTATGGGATCAAATACATGCAAATGCATAAAAAACAAAACTGTCATTACTGCGAGAGTTATCATAGCAATAGCCAGCTTTATTATTGAGAGCGTCATCATCATCTTTAAAAATCGCTCCCCTGCACCTTCTGTTTTCTCTCTGACGATGTCTACAATATTGTTTATCTTGGCCAAGATGCCAGCTATTAGCCTGGACAGGTTCTCAGATTTACGTTTACTTATTAAGTTGCTAAAGACATTTACAGTATTCATATTTAATTCCGAATATTGACTGAACTCTATAAGTAACAAACTGACCCATATTTTAGTTTAAATGAGATATTATTGTCAATTAATTTCTTTGTATAAGGTGATCCTAGCCTTTTTTTCATCTATGGCTTAACAGAAACAAAATATCTTAAATATATCAAAGCGCCTAAATCATAGATAAAATGTATTTGAATGGGTATAAGCAGGCTATCGCAATACTGGAACAGAAATCCCAGGTAAAAGCCCATAAGTGTGGCAATAATAAAATAGGCAGGTGTTATAAAGTGCAAAAGCCCAAATATTATGCTCGCACCAATAATACCCAATTTGACCTGAATTACTCCCCTGAATAGCAATTCTTCAGCAAGGCCTGCAAACACTGAAATGATACACAAGTCTGGTAATTTAGCTTCGGAAAATATAGCCTTTATATCATTTATAATGATACTTCTTAGTGAACCCAGCAAAGGAAGACCCTCTGCCTTTTCTGAAAGCAATAGCATAAACAACACAAGTGGTAACATTGCCCCAAAAGTTCCTATCACTATGTCACGAAATATATTCTGGGTCAAAGGAAGTAACTTGAGTCCATAATATTTCGCTATAATCAGTGCAGCCATCAGGACTATACCCTCTACGAGACAGGTCAGGATTAACAGCTTGTATCTTGGATAAGAGGCTAAGTTAATCATTCGCGCTATATTTAGTTATTCGAACTCCAGCTTCAAGAGAACAGTCTGAGATATAATATATTTTCTGCCTTGACAAAAAAACGTGTACCTTTTGTGTAAATCTATTATTATGAAAAATAAAGAGTGGCTTGACAGGTCCTCCTTTACTACGGTGGAACTATTGAGGATTTATTTAATTCGTATACTGTTAAATGAAAGGAAAGCTATCATGGACTGGAAAATACTCATAGCAACTTTTACATCTATCTTTCTTGCAGAACTTGGTGATAAAACACAGATTGCTGCAATCATAATGACAAGCAAGACAAATAAACCCTTAACCGTATTTATAGGCTCTATGATAGCCTTTGCCGTGATAACCTTAATTGGAGTTACTTTTGGTGCAGCATTAACAAAATTTGTACCCATAGACTATATAAAATATCTATCTGCGATTGCATTTATAGCCATAGGGATTCTAATCTTAACGGGGAAATTGTAAATCTCCAGAACAGACTAGTAGCAGTGCGCACTGACATCTTGCTTATTGCTTCTCAGCCTCTGCCCTGTGTTATTTCAATCAGGTTCTTAAGAGTTGCCTTAGCCTTACCTGAATCTACAGATTCAGCTGCGATTTGCATCCCATCCCTTAAATCTTCCGCGCCGCCTCCGGCAACAATTGCTGCAGATGCATTTATAAGAACAATATCACGCTTAGGGCCGTCTTTACCCTCTAACACGTCACTGATCGCACTTGCACTCTCTTCCGGAGAGGTTACAACGAAATCCCTTATCTCTGCTTTCGGAATTCCAAAGCTGTCATGTGTGATAAAATAGCTCTTGATCTTTCCATCCTTCAATTCGCATACTTTCGTTTTGTCGGTTGTCGTAATCTCATCCAGACCGTCATAGCCATAGACAACAAACGCATGTTCCGTCTTTAACTTTTTCAGCACATTCGCCACGATGTCAGTCAGCTTTGCATCATACACACCTATAACCTGCCTTGTTGCATTTGCAGGATTAGTCAACGGGCCTAAAACATTAAATATAGTCTTGATCCCTATCTCACGCCTTGGGCCTACAGCATGCTTCATGGAACTATGTAAAAGCGGTGCCATGAGGAAACCTATATTTGCTTCTTTGATACAATTTTCAACAATCTCCGTTCCGGCCTCAACATTAACCCCTAATAACTTAAGCACGTCAGCGCTTCCACAATGGCTCGTAGAAGCCCTGTTACCGTGTTTTGCAACTTTCAATCCTGCACCTGCAACAACGAATGCGGAGGCCGTTGATATGTTAAATGTACATTTTGCATCCCCACCGGTACCACAGGTATCCACCACTATATTATTACCTACATTGATATGAGTAGCCTTCTCCCTCATTACACTTACACAGCCGGTAATCTCTTCAACAGTTTCCCCTTTCATCCTTAACGCCGTGATAAAAGAACCAATCTGCACCTCTGTGGCCTTACCTTCCATTATTTCTTTCATTACTGCCGTACTTTCCTCTATCGAAAGATCACTGCCATCTGCAATTTTTCCAATCATTTCTTTTATCATGATGCAGATTATGTCAGAAATATACCAAAGTGTCAAGAATATGGATTAAGCCGGATTTCCACTTTATTGACAAAGCCTGATAATTACATAGAATTGTACATTATGCCTGATACCAACAAAATGAAAACGACACCGGAACAAACTATTAAAACTGCTTATAAAATAATGGAGTCTTGTGAGTTGTGCCCAAGGAGATGCAAGGTCAACCGTTTAAACGACGAAAAAGGATTTTGTGGTACCGGGGCAAAGGCTGTTGTTGCATCGGCAGGGCCACATTTTGGAGAAGAATCGGTATTGGTAGGCAATGGAGGATCAGGAACAATATTCTTTGCAGGGTGTAATCTGGGCTGTGTCTTTTGCCAAAACTATGACATCAGCCAGCTTCGCAGTGGAAATGAGGTAGATATAGACGATCTGGTAAACACGATGCTGCAGCTCCAGGAACGAAGTTGCATAAACATAAATTTTGTCACCCCAACACACGTAACTCCGCATATTATTGAATCTGTTCATATCGCCCGGACAAAGGGTCTTAAAATTCCCACTGTCTATAACTGTGGAGGTTATGAGTCGATCGGACCATTACGACTTCTTGCCGGTACAATCGACATTTACATGCCTGACGCCAAGTATTTAAGCCCGGTCTCTTCAGAGAAATATTCCTTTGCACAGGACTACTCGGGAGTAATGAAATCAGCTTTACTGGAAATGCATAGACAGGTTGGAGATTTAGAGATTAAGGATGGAGCAGCAAGAGTAGCAACACGGGGACTCCTGGTTCGTCATCTGGTAATGCCGGGCAACGTTGCAGACAGTATCGACATAATCGATTTTCTTGCGGATGAAATATCAAATAATACGTTTGTAAACATTATGGAACAATACCGGCCTACATTTAAGGCCTTAAACTTCCCTGAAATAAACAGGCCAATAACCCATAAAGAATTTAATACAGTCTACGAATATGCAAAAAAACGAGGGTTGAGACTTGCAGATTAGGACTGAAAGCCTTTAGCTATCAGTAAGCTTTCCTTACTTAGCTTCATCAACCTTTTGCCCGGATGGATTTTTCTCTTTTTCAGCTTTTGCCTTTGTTTCTTCCTGCAGCCTTTCCATCCTTTTCGCATCTTCACTTTTTAATAACACATCAAGGTCCTCGGTAAGCTTTGCCGGATCAGTCATACCGTGGCCAATCGTCTCTTCTTCCATACTTCCAATAGGAGTAAACCTGAACTTTGTTGTCGTACTATTTGAACTACACCCTGAAAGAACTAGCGTTGACAAAAATATAGATATAAACAACAAGATGAAATATTTAAATGATGTCACGATGTTCTCCTTATGTATTATTGCCAATAATGTTTTCAACTTTTTCCTTATTCGGACTATTAATTACACCTCTCTCAGTAATGATAGCCGCTATATTTGATGCCGGTGTAACATCAAAGGCAGGATTAAATACCTTTATATCATCCGGAGCAATCTTATTGCCTGAAATACTGGTAACCTCATCCGAACCTCTTTCCTCTATGGGAATTTCATCACCGGAAGCTATACTCAAATCAAATGTTGATGCAGGCGCAGCAACATAAAACGGCACATTGTGCTCCTTTGCAATTATTGATAGGCTGTATGTGCCTATCTTATTCGCAGCATCGCCATTTGCTGCAATCCTGTCCGCCCCCACAATTACACAATCAATCTTTCTCTGCTTCATGGTATGAGCAGCCATATTATCACATATCAGCGTGACGTCAATACCGGCATTCTTAAGCTCCCACGCTGTAAGTCTTGAACCCTGAAGCAAAGGACGGGTTTCATCTGCATAAACACTGATATTTTTCCCATTCTCTACAGCCGCAAACATAACGGCCAGGGCTGTTCCGTAATCTCCAGTGGCAAGCCCCCCGGCATTACAATGAGTTATCACACAACTACCGTCTTCTAAAAGTGTTTCACCGTTTTCTCCTATCTTACGGCATATAGCTTTATCTTCTTCAAGGATGGTTTTTGCCTCCTCAAGGAGTATGTTCTTTATTTCTGAAACTGTCTTCTGGCTATTCTTCTGCGCAACATCTTCCATCCGCTTCAGGCCCCAGAACAGGTTTACGGCTGTCGGCCTTGAAGAACCCAGATAAGAAGTAACCTTCTTCATTTCATTAAAGAAGGTTTCGAAGTCCTCTGAGTTGCAGTTCTTTATGCCTACTACAGTACCCATGGCACCGGCAATACCGATAGCAGGGGCACCCCTGACCATTAATGTCTTTATTGCATGGTAAATGCTCTCTCTGTCATCGCAGTAAACATATTTCAATTCATTAGGTAATAGAGTCTGATCAATAAGCTTAATCTTTCCATCTATTTCACCAATCCATTCAATTGTTGGCAACGGCACAAAAATCTCCCTTGTAGTATTTAAATTATTTCGCTATTTTTTTGATTGCTTTAAAATTTTCTTAACCTTCTTGTCTTTCTGGACAACCTTTTCAGCCTGCTTCTTCTTATAATCAATGATCTTCTTTTTAAGAGTCTTGTCCGCAATGCTCAAAATCTGAACCGCCAGGATAGCCGCATTTTTTGCACCGGCTTTCCCTATCCCAACAGCAGCAACCGGAACTCCACCCGGCATTTGCACAATAGAATAAAGGGAATCCAGCCCTCCCAGATCAGGCGTAAGCATAGGCACTCCTATAACAGGAACAGGAGCCATTGACGCAATTACTCCGGCAAGATGTGCAGAACCCCCCGCACCGCCAATAATAACCTTGTATCCCTTTTTCTCTGCTGTCATCGCGTATTTATGAGCGCGCTGTGGTGTTCTATGACATGAAATAACGTCAACGTCATATTTTACTCCAAATTCATCAAGTACATTAAGTGTTTCCTGCATAGTACTCAAATCAGAATCACTACCCATTACAATCCCAATCCTTTTATCCGCCATATTACCTCCCATGAAAACTATGTTACCAGGCTAACGTTTTTATCATAAATAACAGGAATAAGTTCAGACATAAAGAGCGCCAGGCTCTTTGCTGCTGTCCTTGTCTGTTTGTTAAGGCGTCTTAAAAGCGACAATTTTTTCGGGTTTTTCAATACCTCCAATGCTATGCTCGCAGTCTTTATCTTCCCTTCATCTGACATTATACTATCATAATCAAGATGCAGGTCATCATCTATGTCGTCTGAGATCGAACGTATGGCCGCAAACTTTACACCTTTTTTATATGCAGCTTCAGCAACTCCGGCACTCTCCATTTCTACGGCTAAAAAGGAATCTTGTCCCCCTATCCTTTTTTTTGTACTTGCACTGCTTATGACCTTATCCACCGTCAACAGACTGCCAAAATGAAACTTCGACTCCATGCCGTTACTAAGCTGTTTGGCCAACTGAAAGACTTCTTTATCGCAAACATAATCAGCTTCCAGCTTCAATTCTTCACCGTCGAAATCTGATTGATTACTATGGCCGACACTTTCCGCCACGACCAGGTCGCCTACGTTAAGGCCGTGCCTTATGCCCCCCGCAACGCCGGCAGAAATCAATAAGTCCACGCTTACAGATTCTAATAAATATCCTGCCGCCTTAACAGCATTTTTTCTGCCCACTCCGCCCTGAACCAGTGCAAGAGGCAAGCCGTTAAGGTCTCCCTGGAAAAGCAAAATTTCATCTTTATCAATTTTTTTATGTACGTTCATGCAGGCAACTAAAGGGCTTATTTCCTGTCGTATCGCGCACAAAACAGCTATCATCTTTTAACCTTGACTTTAAATATAAAATGCATAATACTTGAATGAGTTGCTTAAATTTCTCAGTTTATAAGGTATAGGGCCACTTTTTATACCTTTATCTGTTTTTGCCCTAGCGACGCAGCCGGGCAGTTCCTGGCAGCAGTATTTCGCCAAAGTTGTAACTCTATCACAAATAGATATTTATGTCAAATTATTTCACAATAACCATAACAGGAAAATATATTGAGAAGCTCACTCAAACAGACTTACTCTCTCACCAAATATTTATTAAAAAATAGAATCTCATCGGTTAAACGATTTCCCCTTGTATTGATGCTTGAAATCACACATAACTGCAACCTCACATGCGAAGGGTGCGGCAGGATACTGGAATTCAAGGATACAATGGACAGGAAAATGAGTGTTGATGAGTGTATGCAGTCAGCAGATGAATGCGGAGCACCGGTAGTCTCGGTTACAGGGGGAGAGCCCTTCCTGCACCCTGATCTTGATAAGATCGTAAACGGGCTGATAGCCAGGAAGCGGCATATTTACTTGTGTACAAACGGGATCACACTGGGCGATTCACTAAATAAATATACGCCCAGTCCATATCTAAACATAAACGTACACCTGGATGGAATGGAAGAGACTCACGACAGGATAGTTTGTGCAAAGGGAATATTTAAGAAAGCAACGGATTCTATTAAAAAGGCCAAGCAATCAGGATTTACCGTATGCACAAATACAACTATTTTTAAAGATACAGACCCGGAAGAGATAGAAGAATTATTCAAATTCCTGACAGATATGGATATTGACGGTTTACTGGTTTCACCGGGATTCAGTTTTGAAGACAATGCAAATGACGTATTCATCCAGAAAGAAGAATTTCACAAAAAATTCAGTTTTATTTACGAACTGTCAATGAAGTATAAGATCATGAACACCCCAATGTATCTAAAGTTTCTGATGGGTGAAAGAGACCTGGCATGCACACCATGGGGCAATCCTACTAGAAACTATCTTGGGTGGAAAGGCCCCTGCTATCTAATCACAGACGCATATTATGAGACCTTTCAGGAAT
>CAZPAM010000061.1:0-3009 GCA_964584595.1 uncultured Candidatus Scalindua sp.
CTTTAACAAAACAATATTGATTGTCAAGTTAAATATACAATATATTGTATATTTTTTAAAAAATTGACAATATATATTGCTTTTCAAAAACTGCTTATTTAAAAGAAATATGGCCGATAAAGGACTTATGATAGAGATTGGGAGATAAATGGGGAAATATTCTGAAAGTGCCACATCTGGTTAGAAATCTCTAATCGCTACGGTGGTGAATCTAAAAGATGAGGATTTTTTTCTTTTACTTGTTGCATAAGTTCAGAGACAGAGTCAATTTTCAGTATGAGGCTGATGTTAAAGGCGAAAAAACAGAACTGGAGTCTTCCCCGTCCGAACGGCCTAGCCGGCAGAGATGGAGGCAATAGAGATGCTTTGCCCGCCTAACAAACTGGCGGACAGGTGAGACGTTTGTAAGTATTTAGCGGAAATGGCAAGATTGCCAAATCCGCCAAATAGCGATCTATCGCAAACTATCCTCTTCATTATCCGCAACATTTTTCAAAGTATTTCTTAATGTTTTCTTCAGAGCAGTAATTCTCAAAAGCGGATTTGCACTTTTCAGTAACTTCCTCTCCTTTAATCTCAATGCGATATCCATTTTCGATCTCAGTAACTTTGATGTCGCAACACTCTTTAACCATCTTTCTCACCACCTTTCTTGTTCTATAGTTCGAATACTTTCGAACATTATAAGCAAAAAAATTATTTGAAGAATTTCTTTATTGTATTAATTAGTTGCTTATTTACACGGCAACGATAAGTCTGCCCTTCTCGCTCACAAACAATAAGTCCCGAATTCTGCAGTTCCTTAAAGTGATGTGAAATAGTTGATCTGGAAAGATTCATACATTCACAAATCTTTGTAAAAGCTCCTTGTACACCACCACCTTTACCAGGAATACAGGCTCCATCCTTTATCTTAAATTCTGAGATGTCCTTTGAGCCTTCAGGAACGCAACATTGATTATAAATCATAAGGAATATATTTAGCCTCTGCTCATTTGATAAAGCCTTAAATACTTTTACATAGTTCGATAGTTCCATGACAATAGAACTATACTACTTTTCTAAACCAATGTCAATGATTTTTGTAATATAAATAATTGAAGAATGTTCACCGCACCCGCCAAACAGCACGTCGGGCAGGAAGGCGTAAAGAAAAGAAAAAACTAAAATGTAGGGTAAAAGCAAAGAAAAAGAAAAGGCAAGATTCACCGCAAAGACGCAAAGGACGCGAAGAAAAGAGAAAAAGGACAGTTGTCATCAATAAAAAGGACAAGAAGGAATGATAGATCGCTATTTACCGGATTTGGCAAGCTTGCCATTTTCGGTAAATGGTTAGCTATTTGGTAAATTTGCCAATGCTGGCATTTATACCAAATGGTTACTGATTGTCATTTATCTGTGTCCAATCTGTGTTAATCCGTGGCAAAAAATAGTTTTTTCATGTTTTAACGGTAACCAATTCGTTTTTTTGGCTTTTCCGGTGGTGTCATTAATTGGCGAATCGCCTTAAAAATTGCTTGTATCTCTGCGTCATGTTTTTCTGTCTTTCTCTCAAGCTGGCTTAATTTATGAACCAGTTCTTTATTGGTAGAAAGAATTTGTCTCAATTTAACAAATGTTCGAATAATTTGAATATTTACCTTTACGGCTATTTTACTCTTAAGAACACTTGAAAGCATTGATACCCCTTGTTCTGTAAAAACAAATACATTTGAGAATGTTTGATTTTTGAACTTATCACAAATTGTGATAAGTCTCTAATTTCTTGACGTGTCAAAGAGAACATAAAGTCTTCGGGGAAACGATCTATATTTCTTCTCACCGCTTGGTTCAATACCCTTGTTTCTACTCCATAAAGACTGGCCAAATCTCTATCGAGTATCACCTTTTTGCCCCTGATGAGTAGTATTTTATCTTCTATTGTCTCCTGTGGTATTAGACTAGTTTCATTTTGCTTTTTCTTCATGATTTGAAATTCCTTGTTAGCTATTCATCATTCGCTTTTTATCCGTGCTTGATCCGTGGTTAAAGACTTTTCCCTTTGCGTCTTTGTGGTGAACACGAGAATCATTACATCTATTGAGAAATAGTCAACAGGGTATAAATAAGTATAAAACGGGTATGCTGTATACTTGGTATCTGTGGTGAATTCCTCATTCCCCCTTGACTCAATGCCAAAAAGAAGTAAAATCACCAGTACCTAAGAAGTGAAAAGATACTATACTCAGTATTCAATCCTTACAACACTTTCAATGAAAATATGGATTTAGATCAAAGAGATATTGAAAAAGGTGCATTACCCGGAGTTTTGCCCAGGTTTTATCCTAACAGTATTCCATATCTAAGCGAACTTAATGACTATAGAATGTATGCTGAAGTTTGGAGTAATAAGAAAAGTAAAGAGAATGCAAAAAGAATGGAAATAGGGCATGCGGGGTATATGCAAACACTGGAGTTTGGGGAGAGGAATCAGAAGAGACAAAGTGATAAAGTCAGATTTGATTATTTTGTAGCTGCCGATTCAATAGATTACACCGCAGAAGGGGGCAAGGTATATGCAAACATACAATTGGGTGGAATACAAACTAATTCCATTTTTAACAAAATTATCAAAGCAAACAGGCGCTTAAAAAAAATTCATTCTCGTTATCCCAGTTCTGATTTTCATTCTGAAGGATATTTACCAAAGACACTTGATATTAATTTAAAGGATCTGGATCTACAGCTGGATAAAGAAACTAATAAATATTATTTTGAAGTTTCTACTAATTCAATTATGAATTCGAGTTATTATCAGAGGGTACTTTTAATGCATATATATGGAGAAGAAGCCTTCGCCGAGAGAATGCTTCTTTTGCACAAGGTTGAGCGCAAGTATATCAGGTGCCTTTTTGAGGATCCGAGAGTTTTCGAAAGAAACAGAAGTATGTCCAATACAATCCCAAGGTTGTGTGTTGCCTGGCCTTTTCTTGAAACAATAGTCTTTGATTTTGCAGGAACACTTGAATA
>CAZPAM010000061.1:3109-16249 GCA_964584595.1 uncultured Candidatus Scalindua sp.
TTTATCCGGAAAGTATTTCATATCTAAGTGAACTTAATGAATACAGGATGTATGCGGAAGTATGGAGCAATAAAAAAAGTAAGGAATGGAAACAGAGAAGTGAAATTGGACAGTCTGGATATTTAAAGACATTGGAATTCGGGGAGGAAAAGAAAAGAAGAAAGATTGATAAAGTAAGATTTGACTATTTTGTGGCTGCCAATTCAGTAAACTACATCGCAAAAGGAATAAGACCAATCATTAGCGTGCAAATGGGTGGAATACAAACTAATTCAATTATTAGCAAAATCAACAAAGCAGGCAGGGGTTTTTTTAAAACTCAACCTTCTCTTCCCAGCTCCAATTTTCATTCTAAAGAATATTTGCCGGAGACATTTGATATAAGATTGGGTGAGTTGGGGCTGCATACGGACAAGGAAACAAGTAAATGTTATTTTGAGATTAATACTAACACGATTGATTTTCCGAATCCTTTCCAAAAGGTAATATTAACACTGATATTAGGAAAAGAAGCGTTTTCTGAGAAGATGCTTCTTTTGCACAAGGTAGGCCGTAAGCGTATCAGGTGCATTTTTGAGGATCCGGCAATCTTTAAGAGAAACACGAGTACACCCAATGCAATATCAAGGTTGTGTGTTGCCTGGCCTTTTTTTGAGACACTAGTCTTTGATTTTACAGGAACGCCTGAATACTATAAGGATGTTTGCTTACTCGGAACATTAATAAAAGAGAAAGAAGGAGCCGGGAGTGAGGAGGGGATTAAAACTCCTAGAATAGATGGTTATGCATAGATATTTATAGATTATCCCTCCAGCCTGAGGTGAGCCGGGCAGCAGGAACTAATCGATATACCTCTCCCCCTGATTTTTACAAAAAGTATCCCGCCTGTACTATTGTATGCCCAATCTGAATTTAAGAGATTTGAGGGTATTCTTCATAAGCATCGTAATCGTCATAGGTCCGACACCACCGGGAACCGGCGTAATACTTCCGGCAATCTCCTTGGCTGCTTCGAAATCAACGTCACCTCTTAACACAGCGACCATTTTGTTTGGGTCCTTCTTACTGGGTTTCTCGCCTACCCTGTTAACTCCAACGTCAATCACGCATGCACCCGGCTTAATCCACTCCGGTTTTACCAGGCCGGGAACACCGGCGGCAACTATTAAGATGTCTGCACGTTTGCAGTGCACGTCCATATTCTTTGTACGTGTATGAACAATTGTGACTGTAGAGTTGGCGCCATTTCCTTTCTGAAGCATCATATTGGCAATTGGTTTTCCAACAATGTTTGAACGGCCGACAACTACCACTTCAGCTCCACTTGTTTCAACGCCTGCACGCACAATCATCTCCTGAATACCGGCAGGTGTGCACGGAGGGAATCTAACCTCATCTCCGCCAATCATGAGACGCCCTACATTCACGGGATGGAAGCCATCGACGTCCTTATCCGGATCAACGGCATTTAGAACCTTCTTCTCATCTATATGATCAGGGAGGGGAAGCTGGACAAGGATACCGTTTATAGAATCATCGTTATTATACTTGTCGATAAGTGCAAGGAGGTCATCTTCTGAGATATCTACCGGCTGAGAATCCTGAACCTCATTGAAGCCGACCCTGTGGGCGGTCTTAATCTTTAGGGTCACATACGACATGGAGGCAGGATTTTCACCTATCAGTATAGTTACAAGTCCGGGCACAACCCCGTGCTTTTCTTTTATTTCCGCTACTTCAGCAGTAATCTCTTCTAATATTTGTTCTCGTATTTCAGTGCCTTTGATTAGTGTTGCAGTCATTCTTCAAGTTCTCCCTTTATAATATATATTATGTTTAATTGTACAATACCAGTGGAGTCTTATTAGTTTTCCATTTGATATTGAGAAAAACTCTATACGCTGTTCATCGTCTGTATTTCATTACAAAAACGTTTAGAGAGGTAAAATAATAGTAAAACAATCATTAAAATACAACTTTTTTCCTTACTCCTTCAATCTCTTTTGAGGTGTGAGTTATCATTACATTCGTTAGATTCAAATTGTATGACGGTATGGCCAATACTAAATTTCTCTTTTACCAGTGTGTTGATATTTGCCATGATTTTTTCAGTTTCACTGACCATTAAGTCTTTGATATAAATATGTGCGCTCATTGCGTACATACCTGACGTAATCGTCCATATATGAACATCATGCACCCCTTCTATTTCATCAAGTTCACTTATACTCTTTACCACATTCTCCAGGTCTACGTCCTTTGGAGTAGCCTCAAGCAGGATGTCAACTGATTCCGTAATTAACTGGTATGACCATACCAGGATTACGATACATATCAGGATGCTCAGGGCAGGATCTAACATATACCATTGTGTATAATGCATAATAATTGCCCCAAAGACCACAACCAGAGATGAAAATGTATCTGCCATCATGTGCATGAAAGCAGATTTGATATTTAAACTTCCGTGACTTGTTTTGAGAATGTATGCACATGCGAGATTTACAAGAAGGCCGATAATGGCGACAATGAACATGTGCCCGCTTGCAACAGGTTCCGGGTTAATAATGCGTTTATAGGCATGGAAGAAGATCCATAAGGTGATTAAAAATAAAGTAGCGCCGTTAAATAATGCGGCTAAGATTTCGAGACGGTAGAAGCCGTAGGTTTTCCTGGCGGTTGGAGGCCTTGATGCAAACACAATCGCCCCGAGACTTATTAATAGAGCGATCAGGTGGGTTAGCATATGTCCGGCATCACTGAGCAGGGCTAAGCTATTGGTTAGAAAACCTGCGATACCTTCCACAACGAACATAGTTCCGGTTAAGGCACATGCTAATACAAGTTTTGAGCGCTCCTCTCCCCGGTGTGTGTGGTTGTGGGAACTCTTAGACACTTTATCTATTTTTGTGTTGTGATGTGTTGACATTTCTCACATTGACGTTGTAGAAAACATTTATTATAAAAAATAGTCTCTTAAGTACAAGGCATAAATCAGCTTCCTCCGGTTGTTAATTCTTGATTTTGTCAGGGATTTGTTTTGTACTTTCTTGTGTGTTATGAGATTAAAACTCTTACATTTTCAGCTCTTTTAATTCCTTGACTCCAGTGGTTTGCGATGGTAGAAAGAAGTGTAATTAAATAAGCAGAGTTTAGAAAAAGAGTAACTATTTCTCCGGCTCCATCCATTCCGGCAGCACTTTTTCAATTGTTTATAGTGTATACGATAAATGACAAAAGTATATGCAGGCCTTGGATCTAATCTTGGAAACAGAGAGGCAAATTTAGTCCGTGCTATTTCCAGGATAGATGCATGTAATGATATCTGTGTCAAAGACGAATCCGGTTTTCTTGAAACAAAGCCTGTTGGGGGCCCTCCACAGCCAGACTATCTTAACTGTGCTATAGCATTGGATACAGAAATTGAGCCACATGCACTATTGGAAAAGTTTAAGAAGATTGAGGAAGAACTCGGGAGAAAGCCGGGTGTAAGATGGGGGCCGAGGATTATAGACCTCGATATACTATTATATGGAGATAGGGTCATAAATGATCATAATCTTAAGATTCCTCATGAAAGTATGCACAAACGTATTTTTGTGTTAGAACCATTATGTGAGATATCTCCTGATATCAGGCATCCTGTATTAAGAAAAAATGTTTCTGAACTATTGGAAGAATTAAAGTAGGCATCGGCTGTTCTTCTGAAGGAGTAAAATGTTATTTAAGATTGATAAATATATTATTAAGGCATTTGTACCGACTTTCATCATATGTATGTTTGCAGTATGCGGCATTTATATAGTTGTTGATGTGATTCAGAAGCTTGACGATTTTATAGAAATGGGGTCCAAGGCATTTGCGTTGGCAGGACATTACTATGGGCTTATGATACCGGTATTCTTAGCACAACTATTTCCGGCTATAACACTGATTGCAGTGAGTCTGGTTCTTGTAAAGTTTGCAAAGAATAATGAAATATTGGCTATGCAGGTTGCAGGGATTAATCTTTATAGGATTTTACTTCCTGTTTTCATTTTATCGGTTTTTATGTCGTTTATGTCAGTTGCAAATCAGGAACTGCTTATACCGAAACTTGCAACGGGACTGGTAAAAGTAGAGCAGTCAACATTCGAAGAGGAAGAAAAGAACAATATCCTTATTGAAGATGAGGCAAATCGCTTACTCTTAAGAGTGTGGACATTTAATGTTGTTGAAGGAACGTTAGAATCTGTATTTGTTATTGGAAAAAACGAAGAAGGCAAAAAGAAGTTTACTATCAGTGCCAAGGAAGGTAAATGGACAGATGACAACAGATGGTTGTTAATGAAAGTGGTCAGGCATAATTATGATGAAAGTGGCAAGTGGGTTGCACCTGCACAGCCAATGGATGAGTATTACCTGGAAACTACGTTAACACCTGAGCAACTAAGCATCGTTGATATCAATTCAACACTGAAGAGTTTTAAAGAATTAAGAGAATTATGTAAACAAGAACCGGAAAATCCGAGATATAGCGTTATGTTTCACGCAAGGGTGGCGTCTCCTCTGACTAATTTTGTGCTGCTTTTTTTAGGTATTCCTTTTGTTGTGGGTTTTGAAAGAATGAGCAGGAATGTTTTCTTGAGGGTTGGGATAAGTATCCTTGTTTGTTGTGCATTCTTTGTCTTATCGTATATCTGCATGAATCTTGGTAATATGGGCATTTTGTATCCAGTCCTGGCAGCATGGCTGCCGGTAGTCTTGTTTGGGAGTCTGGGGTTGTTCTTATTTGATGGAATGCGTATTTAGTGTTTTTACTGAGAAACTAATCAAATCATTTTTTAGGTTTAGTCAGGAAAATCTGTTGTTAAAGAGTAGAGATGCAGGGATTGAGATGATTATCCTCACTCAGTGTCTTTGTCTAACTTTTCAATCTTGACTATACCGTAAAGAAACAGATAAGCGATGGCAAGGCCTACTATAAAACCAATTGCAGTTGAGTGAAATGCTATGATTACTGCTGCTGTCAGGAGCATAACGAACATATCGCTTCTTGTCTTAGTATCTCGTGACGTCATTGCGAGTTCCATACCGGAGAATGTAAGAAGAACTCCAAGGACACTTAACGGATAAACAGACAGTAGCTTAATGGCATAAGCACCAAAGAAAAAGCCGACAATCATTTTAATTATTCCAAGGATAGCGATGCTTCCTCCTGTCCTGGCTCCGAATCTATACTGTCCGGCCAGGCCTCCAGCACCATGGCACATCGGCATAGCTCCAAACCAGCACCCTATAAGGTTCATTAGGCCCACACTGGTAGATACCGTTCTTACATCAGCACCTTTTTTTGGGAAGAGGTCCCAGGAAAGTGCGCATACGGCAATTACTGAGTTCAGGATTGTCAGAGGTATTTGAGGTATTGCCGCCCGTAATGTACCGCTTATAAAGTCATCCGCATTTAAAGCAACAAATTTTGGGATACTTAGTTCGTAACTGAATCCCTTGAGAATGTCCGGTGTTCGTAAAAAGAGAAATATAAAGCCAATTGCAAAGATTACAAGGGCACCGGGAAACTTTTTGCTGAAGAACAGGAACAGGACGAGCAGGCCGCACAAGGTTCCTACCGCTATACTGTCAAGACCAAAGATAGTGTTGGTATTGGTAACCATCTTAATGCCCTTGATAACAAGCAATAAGCCAAGTCCAAGTTGTAACCCCCTGATAACACTAAGAGGTATGTGTCTGTTTAGGAATACTATCAGGTTTGTTACACCCAGCATAAATACAATTGCGCTTACCACTATTCCGGCAGCTAATATCTCATGAAGTGTGAGACCCTCATTGATTGCAATTATGCCTATCGCCTTCATTGGCTGAACGGCAATAGGTATACCAAATATAAAACCGGAGATCAGGTTAAAAAGTCCTGAGAAGAATAGGGCGCTTCCGGCATTCAAACCGCAGACCGTTACCAGACCCACCAGTATGGGAATAAATGTTCCCATGTCGCCTAATGCCCCAGCAAATTCGTGCCGGTTGAAATGAAAGCCCTTAATATTGTTTAATATATTTTTAATCCACATAATTGCCTAAAGTATGATTAAACAAAAAAACCATCGTTCAGTCTTATAAAAGATAGAACGATGGTTCTCGTTAACATTTTCGCTGCTATCTCCTTTCCAAGAAGGGGAGGTATAAGTGTTTCCGCTCATACCCTATCGGTTATTTAGCCATTGAGTTCTATTTCAGGTTAAATAACTCGGAGATACTATTATAATTATTTATTCCCGTTTAATTTTTCAATCTTAATTGCGCATGACTTATACTCAGGGATCTTACATACCGGATCGAGTTTGTCGTTGGTCAGGAGGTTTGTCAAGGCATCTCTATTATGGAACGCAAGGAAGGTTATTCCCGGCTGCACTCTGTCAGTTATGTGTACCTTTACCTCCATCTCGCCTCTCCTTGAACTGGCAAGTACCTTTTCGCTGTCCTTTATGCTAAGCATTCTGGCATCAAACGGGTTCAGTTCCAGTGATTCTTCCGGCCATTGGTCCACTATCGTACTTGATCTCATTGTCATGGAGCCGTTGTTATAATGCTGCCTGCGGCGGCCTGTTGAGAGGATTAATGGGTACTTATCATCAGGTACTTCAGCCGAAGCAATGTGCTCCTTGAAATTAAACTTGGCCTTTCCATTGGGCCTGTTGAATTTTTCTTCGTACATGATTTGTGTACCCGGATGGTCTTTACTTGGACACGGCCACTGGATACCGTCAGGATTACATCTCTCATGAGTAACACCTGCAAACATCGGCGCAAGGCCGGCAAGTTCATCCCATATCTCAGAGGGTGAAGAGTAATCCATATTTTTTATACCAAGAGCCTTTGCTATTGCGCATATGGTCTCCCAATCCGCTTTACCACACAATGGATCTATCGCCTTTCGAATCAGCTGAATTCTTCTTTCGCCATTGGTGAATGTACCATCCTTCTCAGCATGGCTTGAGCCTGGAAGTACTACGTGTGCAAATTCCGAGGTTTCAGTTGGTAGAATATCCTGAACAACAAGGAAGTCTAATTTCTTCAGGCCGGCTTTCACAAAATTGACATTAGCATTCGTCATGGCTGGGTCTTCACCGAAGATATAGTATCCCTTTAATTTGCCCTTGTTCATCTCTACATCCATCTCTGTACACGTCAGGCCTATCTTATCGTCCAGTTTGGTCTTCCATGCCTTTTCAAATTTCTTCTGTGCCTTTTCATCACCAACGTTCTGATATCCAACAAACTTATTTGGCAACGCTCCCATGTCACACGCTCCCTGTACGTTATTCTGCCCTCGGGTCGGGTTGATTCCTACACTTGATCGTCCAAGATGACCGGTAACCGTAGCAAGGTTAGCAAGAGACATAACGTTGTATGTGCCTGTTGTATGCTCTGTCATACCAAGACTGTAGATTATCATTGCCTTATCCGCTTTCGCATACATCCTGGCCGCTTCAATAATTCTGTTCTTGGCTACACCCGTTATGCCTGAAACGTATTCCGGTGTGTATTTCTTGACACCCTTTTTAATTTCAGCGATACCTTCGGTACGATTCTTGATAAATTCTTTGTCCTCAAGACCTTCTTTCAAGATTACGTGTATGATTCCATTTAACAGTGCTATATTTGTACCGGGTATCAGATTCAGCCATACATCCGCTTTCTCAGCGAGCTGTGTCTTTCGCGGGTCACCAACTATCAATTTTACTCCTTTTTTCAGAGCATCTTTTATCTTGAGCCCGACAATGGGGTGTGCCTCATAAGGGTTGGCTCCAATTACGAACAGTAGTTCCGCATCACGGATCTGGTCAAATGAATTTGTTGCGGCACCGCTGCCATAACAGGCGGCTAGTCCAGAGACACTTGCGCTGTGGCATACCCTTGCGCAGTTGTCTACGTTATTAGTACCCATCATTCGTCCCAGTTTCTGAAAGACATAGTTTTCTTCGTTTGTACATCTTGATGAAGAGAGGAATCCAAGGCTGTCCGGACCATGTTTCTTTTTAATCTCTGTAAACTTTTCAGCTATAAGGGAAATTGCTTCATCCCAACTGGCCTCTTCCAAATTGCCATTCTTTCTTATGAGCGGTGTGGTTATTCTGTCTTTATGGTGTATATGCTCGTAACCAAATCTACCTTTTACACAGAGGCTTCCCTTATCATTAACCGGTGCATCAAAACACGGTGAAATGGAAACTACCTTCTTATCTTTAACATTCAAATAGTAATTGCAACCGGTTCCGCAATAAGTACAGGTGGTCCTGGTTTTTTCAAATTGCCATGGACGTCCCTTGCCTTTAGCGGATAGTTCCTGTAAGGCTCCTACCGGACACGCATCTATGCACTGTCCACATAGTTCGCAATCACCTTCTTTAGAGATATTAGTCTTACTAGGAGTGCCAATTGCCGTAAACCCGTTAGCCTTAAATCCGAGTGCGTATGACCCCTGGAGTTCAGCGCAGGTACGTGAGCACCTGGTACACATAATACATTTATCCTTGTCCCACTCTATCACACCATTATTGGGGTATTCCGGGAATTTACGAATAGTCTGCTGGCTCCATTCAGCGTGTACGCCAAATTGGTAAGCATAATTCTGGAGCTTACAATTACCTGTCTTTTCACAGGTCAGACAATCATTAGGGTGGTTACCTAGTATCAACTTAAGGTTGTTTCTTCGGAGCTCAGCAATGCTATCGCTTTCCGTTACAACGTTCATGCCATCCCAGACAGGAGCGTTGCAGGCTGTCACCGGCCCCAGGTTTCCGTCTACTTCAACAACACACATTCTACACTGTCCAAATGGCTCTAATAGACTCCAATGACATAAATGTGGAATGTGGATATTGTTTTTCTTAGTAACATCCATGATGGTTTGACCTTCATGGGCTTCATATTCCTTCTGGTTAATTTGTAATGTAATCTTTTTCATGCTTTTCTCCTGAAACTTATCATTCAGCTATTCAAAGTATGCAAAATATAAGTTATTTGAACTATATTTGAATCTATCACAATTGAAATTTCTTCATAAAAGGCTAAAGCCTAACTTCCTGAGGAGTTAAAGCTTTAGCCTTTTACGTACTTTTCATAACAGCAACAAAGCAACTACTACACATCAGCAGTAACTTTAACCTTTTTCTCAACGTATGTCAGTGCAAAGGTTTGACATGCCTCTACACAGGCCATGTCATCATACCCTTTGCAATCATCACAGTTTATGGCAACAGCCATTTCTGTTTCTTTGGTGATAGCGCCGAAAGGGCATGCATCTATACATTCCCAGCAGCCGGTACACTTTTCCTGGTCTATAACTACATTACCATCCTCAAATTTAGTAATTGCTCCATACTCACATGACTCCCTGCACTTTGGATTTTTGCAATTCTGGCAGACTGTTGCATGTGGCTTATCTTTTTTGAAACTTATATTAATCCTTGGTAACGGAGCCGGACTTT
This sequence comes from uncultured Candidatus Scalindua sp., assembly GCA_964584595.1. GTDB lineage: Bacteria > Planctomycetota > Brocadiia > Brocadiales > Scalinduaceae > Scalindua. Next base: position 12,598 of record CAZPAM010000061.1, read on the forward strand.
CCTGAGCGGATGCGGCTAAGGCGAAATCCTGTGCCTGTGAATGCCTGGTAGCACAATCAATCATACATCTTTTACAGGTAACGCAGTTTTTACTTTTAAATTTTTTCTTTAACATAGCGTCTTCTCAATCCGAAAATAATTCATAAAAATGATAGTATTAAAAATGCAAACTCCTAATTTATCAAAATTAAGGTATGTGTGCAATGATATTTACTGACGGGAAATTCTACCTTTTTACAGCATCAATGAATTTCTTTATCAGTTTCTTGTCTTTTTTGCCGGGGCTACTTTCTACACCGGAGGAAACATCTACTGCGTAAGGATTTACGACTCTTATGGCCCGGGAAACGTTTAAAGGCGTCAATCCTCCTGCTACTATTATAGGAATAGATGTCCTTATGTTTTTAACAATCTTCCAGTCAAAAGAAGTTCCCGTTCCACCCATTTTATTTTCTGAGTATCCGTCTAGCAGGATGGCGTCAGGTTTGTATTTCTTTATTGGAAGAATATCTTTTTCATTTTGTATTCGAAACGCCTTAATAGTTTTGAAATCTTTCAGTTTATTTAATAAACCTGGTCGTTCATTTCCATGGAGTTGTATGGCGTCCAGACCGCAAAACCTGCAGATTGCTTCTATATTTTCTGCGGTATCATTGACAAAAAGCCCAACAGTCGTAACAAATGGAGGTAATTTTTGTATGATAGCACGTGCTTTTTCCTTGCTTACGTTTCGTTTACTTTCTGCAAACACAAAACCAATAGCGTCTGCGCCGTAATCAACAGCGAATTTTGCGTCATTTAAAGTTTTTATACCACAGATTTTTATCTTTGTCATTTTGTCACCTGCAAGAAGAGGAAACGATATCAAAATATATACATCAAGTCAAATCGATTAATGCTTCAAGGGATTATGAGGAGATTTGGGAGTTCGAAGGTATTAGTTGTGCGCTACAAACAGGGATTTCTGATTTTAAGTATTAGTTTGTGTTATCAGAGACAAATTTCTGATAAGCAAGCACGTCTTCTTTGCTTCCTATGATTAGGGGTACTTTCTGATGGAGCTCTGTTGGTACAATGTCCATTATGTTTTCTTTGCCGGTAGTTGCCATTCCACCAGCTTGTTCTACTATAAATGCCAAAGGTGAAGCCTCATATAATAACCGTAATTTACCTTTTGGATTTTTTGGGTCTTTGTAGTCGGCGGGATATAGGAATATACCACCATAGAGCAGGTTTCTGTGAAAATCAGATACTAGTGACCCGATATAACGCAATGAGTATGGCCTGCCTGAATCGGAGTCTTTTTCTTTCAGATGGCTGATGTATTTCCTTGTCCCTTCATCCCAGAATTTCGCATTTCCTTCATTTGCACTATAGATCTTTCCTTTTGAAGGAGTCTTTATATCTTCATGTGATAATAGGAACTCACCCACACTGGGGTCTAGTGTATAACCGTTTACGCCCTGGCCTGTTGTATAGACCAGTACAGTACTGGAACCATAAATGATGTAACCGGCAGCTACCTGATCACTTCCCTTTTGAAGGCAGTCTTCGAGTGTTCCGTTTTCACCATCTGTTTTTTTTCTATGTATGGAAAATATTGTCCCTATACTTACGTTCGCATCGATATTGGACGAACCATCAAGCGGGTCAAAGAGCAGTACATATTTACCTTTAGGAAATTTATCCGGAATGGGAATAACTTCATCATTCTCTTCTGATGCCATTACGCAAAGATGCCCTCCATGATCCATGGAATTAAATAATTTGTCGTTGGCATATTCATCCAGCTTCTTTACTTCATCACCGGAAGCATTTTCTTCACCGGTGAGGCCAAGTATATCAACAAGCCCGGCCTTATTAACTTCTCTTGATATAACCTTAGCCGCATATATTAAGTCCATTAATAATCCGGTAAGACTGCCCGTTGCCTGGGGAAATTTCCTCTCCTGCTCAACAATATGCCTGAGTACACTTATCCCTTTTGTGCTCATAAAAACGTCTCCTGAAGGTTTCCGATTCTGCCGGTTCAATATTTATTTAAAATGTATTACATATTCAAAGAAAGAACAAGCGTAGTTGAATAAAAGATTTGGTATTTATGCTTTGGTAAATAAAATATGTGGCGGGGTGCTATGTTAAAGGTTCTGGTGTTTTAGAATCTTTTTTGCAGCCTTTAACAAAAAACTCTATGGCCTTTATTACATCGTCCATATACACATCCGTATCTACACAGTAGCCGTGAGGTCTCAGGTTAGGGACTGCATATATGGCCTTTGGCATGGCAGCCATTAATCCTGTCCGCAATTCTTTTTCACAGGCAATAGCTACGACTCCCTGGACTTCCTCAGCCATGACTCTTTTAAGGGCAATCCTCCCGCCACTGGCTACGGCGATACTTACGCCGTATTCTTTTGACAATGCCAGTAGGTCCATTACCTTGCACTTTCCGCAGCTCTTACACTCATTGATATCATGTTTGATATTTTGTTTGCAAGTTGAATTTTGTATGCAGTGTGGAAAAAGAAGCAGTAAACCCTCCGGAGGGCATTTCTTTTTCCTCAGCTTGGTCATCATGTTATTAAGTGATACAAATTTTTTGTCTATAACTTCCATTCTATTTGAATCTCCCTTGTTTGAAGATTTTTAATATCTTATTGAAATAAATAATTAACTTTTAGATCGTGTCCTCTTGAGAATGCATCAGCACTCATCATTCTCTTACCTTCCGGCTTGACCTCTGTGATCCATATACTTCCGTTTTTTGCAGCAGTCTTAATGCCTCGATTAGATATTTCAGTAATCGTACCGGGAACGTTAGCTGTTTCAGCTCCTGGAGAATTATCTCTTTCTGTCTTTAAAATTATCATTCTCTCCTTTGAATTATTTCTGATTAAAGAAGTATGAGCGGATGGTCTCGGATTCATACCTCTTACAAAATCATGTATCTCTTTTTCATCTTGATTCCAGTTAATAAGCCCGTCTTCTTTTTTGATCTTTGGTGCAAGAGAAACAAGTTTTTCATCCTGTTGTGTGTATTTTGCGCTTCCTGTTTCAATCTGCATTAAGCTCTCTAATAAAGTCTCTGCTCCGAGCCTACTCAATCTATCTCCAAGTTCACCGGCTGTTTCTTCAGGATCGATTGTTAATGATTTCTGGGTGATCATCTCGCCGGCATCCATTTTTCCACTCATAATGATGGTAGTTATCCCTGTCTCTTTCTCTCCGTTAATGACTGCCCAATTAATGGGTGCTGCGCCACGATATTTGGGCAGCAGTGAAGCATGGACGTTAACACATCTATATTTTGGTAAATTCAGTATTTCAGACGAAACTTTTTGTCCGAAAGCAACAACTGCTATAACATCTGGATTCAGCCCTTTAAGCTTTTCTATAACGTGTTCATCATTTACATTGTCCGGCTGTATTACTTGGAAGCCTGCATCTATGGCAACATTTTTAACAGGAGGTGCGCAAGGCTTCCCCTTTCGTCCTTTAGGTTTATCTGTCTGTGTAACTACGGCCAGTATATTGTGTTCTGATTCGCTTAAGCATTTTAAACTGGGAACCGCAAATTCCGGCGTACCCATAAAAACTACATTCATACTGTATTTAATTACGAACAGTTAAAAGACTAACTAACGCCGGCTTT
>CAZPAM010000062.1:0-16019 GCA_964584595.1 uncultured Candidatus Scalindua sp.
TGACAAGCAATTCGTGAGAGACTATTTAGAGTCCTGCGGGTGGGACAAGAATCCACCTCCACCCTTACTCCCTGAAGACGTAATCCGAACGACGTCTGAAAAATATCTCGAGGCTTACTCTATGCTTACTGGAAAAGAGCTATCGGAGTAACACATAAGATTTACGATTGATGATTGCTTCCTGCTTCTTACCTCTTTATGTTTTCCAATCATCAGTCAACAATCAAAAATATTAAATCCCTTTAAGACGTCTTACCTGGATTTCTTCACACCAACTCTTTTACAATACTTGAAGACTTTGCATTTGCTGCACCAGGGTGAAATAGGTACACAGAGATTTTGACCGTATGTTACCAAGAGGTCATTATAGATTAACCAGTGTTTTTTGGGCAGTTTCTTTCTTAAATCAAACTCAGTCTGCTCCGGGGTTTTTGTCTTTACCAGACCAAGCCTGTTTGAGATCCTGTGTACGTGCGTGTCCACGCATATTCCCAGCTTGCCGTAACCCAGGGTAACCGTAAGATTGGCAGTCTTGCGCCCAACACCTTTCAGTTTTAAAAGCTCATCAATCTCATTGGGGACGACACCTTCATAATCATCAAGCAGGGACCTGCATATTTCTTTAATCCTTTTTGCCTTTGTTTTATAAAAACCAACAGGATAAATGGCTTTTTCAATACTCTTTATACTTAAACCGAGCATCTTTTCTGGATTATCCGCAAGCTTGAAGAGCCTGTTTGAGGCTTCGGCTGTAACCTTATCTTTTGTCCTTAAACTGAGGATACAAGAGATGAGAACCATAAAAGGGCTTTTTGTCATGGAAACTATCGTAACAATAGGCACAATATATTTCTTGTTTTCTCGTTTAAGAATGGTTACTATATTATCGATTTTATCCAATAGTCTCTCTTACAGGTTTTGCACACATACTAACCGTATGCAGTATTACCTTAGAATTATGCAGTAATTTTACTGCACTTTGATGCTTTTATTTATGAATAACTGTAATATAAAATACTTTTCAAATATACATAACATATTATAATTCATGAAGTTACCACAATATATGTATATATTCTCTACAAAATTATCTTACTGGCATCTTTTTTGATATAGTACAACCAATCATGGAAATTCTACCGTTATATGAACGAACTATAGCGACAGCAAAAAGCTATATAACAACATTAAAAAACTATCTGCCTACTATCGTCAGCATGGGTAATCTCGCATGCGGCTTTGGTGCAATTGTATTTATTATAAACAATGAACTGGCATATGCAGCCTGGCTCGTTATAGCGGCCATGGTGTTTGACGGAATGGATGGCCAGATCGCGCGATTAACAAAAACAAATGTTGCCTGGGGTGCTCATTTAGATACGCTTGCTGACTTGATAACTTTCGGGCTTGTTCCAGCATTCCTGATCGGCAGGCTGGGTGTTTATAATGCTCCTATCGCCGTTTGGTTCGTATGTTTCTTTTTTACCTTATGCGCCACAATCAGACTAGCAAAATTCGAATTCGAAGCAACAAACAAATCCGGCAAAAAACGAAGTAATTATTTTACAGGATTACCATCTACACTTGCAGGCGGCACAGTCGCGTCATTAATATTATTAGACTCTTACCTCAAGGCCACATTGAACGTTCAAGCCGTTTCAACATGCCTTCCAAGCATCATGTTTATTCTAAGCATCTTAATGTTGAGTAAAGTCCCATACATAAGGATTGTTGATCTTGTAGGAAGCAAACGCGACCGGATTTCTTTATTAATTACATCTGTACTCTTCTTCACACTCCTTGTTTTCTTTATTTTATACCCTAGTATTATGCTTGCACTTGGTTTTTGTGTGTATGTTATTATCGGCAACCAGGGAGTCTTCAGGAAAAAGGCAATTCATAGCACTTAGTAACATTTAACTACACCATCTCTACTTTTTTATTACCCCTTACCACCTTTCCTATAATAAACGCATCTTCCTTCATTCGTTTTAGTTTTTTCATTATAGAAGATGAGAAATGCTTCGAAACAATTAAGACCATTCCTATTCCCATATTAAGGACGTGGTACATTTCATCCTCATCTATTTTTCCCTTTTTCTGTATTACCTTGAAAATCTCAGGAACAGGCCATTTGCCCTTAGTGATTCGTACTGAACACCCTTCAGGTAAGATCCTGGGAATATTGTCTATCAAACCACCTCCCGTAATATGAGCCATCCCCTTGATCACCTTTTTCCGCTTGTAATGACGCAAAAGAGTGCTGATCGATTTAACATATATCCTTGTCGGCTTTAGAAGTTCATCGCCAATCGTTCCGTCTATAGCCTTTATCTTACTATTTACATCCAGCCTGGCTTTGTCAAATAATACCTTACGCACTAAAGAAAAGCCGTTACTATGCAGCCCGCTTGAACTCAAACCTATTACAACATCACCTGTACTGATATCATTCCCATTAATTATCTTTTTTTTTTCTACAATACCGACTGCAAAGCCCGCTAAATCATACTCACCCTCATGATAAAAACCAGGCATCTCGGGAGTTTCCCCTCCCAGAAGGGCACAATCTGCTTCACAACATCCATTTGCAATACCATGAAGCACCTCCTTCATTTTCTCAGGGATCATCCTGCTGCTGGCCATATAATCCAGAAAGAATAGTGGTTCCGCTCCAAGCACCAGAATATCATTAACGCACATCGCGACTAAATCTATTCCTATGGTGTCGTGCCTGTCCATCATAAAAGCAATCTTCAGCTTCGTTCCAACACCATCAGTAGATGCTACCAGTACCGGTTGTTTGTAATTCTTTGCGAACAGTTTCGAGTTATAATTCAGTGAAAAAAGGCCCCCGAAACCGCCGGGGTTCTCTATAACCCGCGGACCAAAAGTCCTGCGCAACTGAGAATAAATATCAGTAGTAAACTTACCCTTAGCTTCAATATTAACCCCTGCATCTTTATAACTAAATCCTGCCATCTTCTAGATCGTAACCGCCTTTCTATTCTTTGGTTCCTTTATGTGCGTCTTTTTACCAACATTTTCAATAGAGGCAGGATAATTACCGGTAAAGCAAGCGGTACAATAATGATTACGCGGAGAAGCCGTACAATTCAACATTCCCTCTGCACTCAGATAGCCCAGGCTGTCCGCATTCAAGAAATCTTTTATCTCTTCAAGTGTATGGTTGGCTGCAATAAGTTCATCCTTAATCTGAAAATCAATCCCGTAATGACATGGGAAACGATGTGGAGGACAACTGATCCTCAGATGTACCTCCTTAGCACCTGCCTTACGCAAAAGCTTCAACCTGGACTTTGATGTAGTTCCACGCACGACAGAATCATCTACAACAACAACACGTTTACCTCTCACAACTTCCGCTATCGCATTAAGTTTAAGTTCAACCTTCTTGTGCCTGCTCCCCTGCTCAGGCTGAATAAACGTCCTGCCAACATAGTGGTTTCGAATAAAACCACGATCTAATGGTATACCCGAAGCCTCCGAATAACCCATTGCGGCCGAATTTCCCCCCTCCGGAACAGCGACTACAATATCGGCATCTACAGGAAATTCTTTTGCAAGCTTTCTCCCAAGCTGTTTGCGGAAGAGATGAACGTTTTCACCAAATACATTACTATCGGGGCGGGAAAAATAGATTAACTCAAATATACAATACGCCGGACGAATCCGCCTTGGCGAACAATATATCTCACTTTTCAGGCCATCTTTATTAATATAAACCACCTCGCCGGGTTCAACGTCTCTTATGAATTCTGCACCAATCTGGTCAAAAGCACAGGTTTCAGAAGAGAGCACATAACTGTTGTTCAGCTTCCCTATTGAAAGCGGCCGAAATCCATTACGATCCCGCACTCCTACCATTTCATCTTTTGTTAAGAACAGGAGAGCAAATGCACCTTTTAAATGATTCAACACATGAGAAAAGTTTGGTTTTTCGACGTGGCTTGGTTTGGCCATCAAGTGTACGATGACTTCTGTATCTGATGTTGTGTGGAAGATTGAACCATGCTGCTCGTAATCATATCTCAGCTTACCGGCATCCAGCAGTTGGCCATTATGTGCAATTGCGACTTCACCCTTGGAATATAAAACCACCATGGGCTGTACATTGTCTATGTTATCGCTTGAACCAAAAGTAGAATAACGGACGTGGCCAATGGCGTGTGGATTTTTTATCCTGCTCAAGCTCTCCGGAGAGAAAACATCACTTACCAATCCATGGTTCTTGTGCTGTTTTATACTCTTGCCGTCAGAAGAGGCTATTCCAGCACTTTCTTCACCACGATGTTGTAGAGAATAAAGCCCATAAAAGACCTTTTCTACTGCATCATCACAATCAAAAATCCCGAATAAACCGCAATATTCTTTAGCTTTTGCCAAGATATGACTCTTTTTGAGAGGATTTAGACTTCTAAATTTTGATTATAACAAGACAACAAAACGTGTCAAATTAAATCAGGGTTATTTCCTCTCTAACCATCAGATAAAACTTGAAGTACTCAGGCTATTATGTTAAGAATTTTACGTCTTTCCCATAGAATAGTTTATTCAGAAAGCCATAAAAATCAAAAGAATATGACAAAAAAAGAGTATCTTCGCAGAATGAAGCTTTATGTCTTAATAAGCGGCAAAATTGCAGCAAGACCGGTTAATGAAACGGCAAGGCTTGTCATTGATGGCGGGGCAGATGTTATACAATTACGCGAGAAAACAATATCTGACGACGAATTAATATCACTTGCCGGAGAGATACGTGATATAACGACCGAAAGAGGAACTTTATTTATCATTAATGATCGTGTAAGAGTTGCCAGGGAAGTGAATGCAGATGGCGTCCATTTAGGCCAACACGACATGAGTATAACAGAAGCAAGAGAAATCATTGGCAATGAAAAGATCATCGGAGTATCAACACACAATATAATACAGGCCAGGCAGGCGCAGGAAGATGGTGCCGATTATATTGCAATCGGACCCGTCTATCCTACCGCGACAAAAGATTATGAACCATCTATAGGACTCGAAGTTATTCAGGAAATTTCCGGGGAAATAAATATCCCATTTCTTGCCATAGGCGCTATAACCCTTGAAAACCTGGATGAGGTTCTAAAGGCCGGAGCTTCAAGAGTGGCAGTATGCTCGGCAATCATAAGCTCAAAAGATATCCTTTCATCCACAAGAGAATTTAAACGCGCTTGTCTTGCAGCGCGCGTCAGTAGTCATTAGTCAATCGACAATCAAAGATCGTAATTCAGAAATCATATTATGAGTAAAAAACCGAGCTTCTTAAAATCCGCAAAGACCGTTAGCCTCTGCACACTGCTGAGCAGGGTTTTGGGACTGGCAAGGGATATTATATGTGCAAGCTTCTTTGGCACCAGCCTGGCCTGGGATGCCTTCGTCGTTGCCTTTAAGATACCAAACCTCTTCCGCCGTCTCTTCGGTGAAGGAGCATTGAGCGCCGCCTTCATTCCCGTTTTCACAGAATACCTCGAAACCAAAAGCAAGAAAGAAGCATGGGAACTCGTAAGCATAACGGGAACACTACTCTTCATAATCCTTGGAGGTTTGGTTGTACTGGCAGAGATTTCGTTCTCTGTAATACCTACCGTTTTCTATCTTAACCAGAAATGGGAATTAGTATTAAGCCTACTCATGGTAACATTTCCGTACGTACTTTTCATATGCATGGTAGCCTTCGCAATGGCTGTCCTGAATTCACTCAAACACTTCCTCATGCCTGCCCTCGCACCTGTCGCCCTGAATGTATGCTGGATTATGGGCGTAATATTACTTACACCCGTATTCGGTAATACATTGGATAAAAAGATATTTAGTGTTGCCATAGCCATCCTTATCGGAGGCATGGTTCAACTGGCAATGCAGTTACCCGTATTGAGAAGAGAGGGAATAACCTTCAAACCTTCATTATACTTTGCACATCCCGGCCTGAAACGTGTCCTTGCCCTGATGCTGCCTATAATATTTGGCCTGGCCGCGGTTCAGATAAACGTATTAATGGATAGTGTTATTGCAATAGCTTTTGCCAAATCTCCCGGTAGTTCCGAAAACTTCCTGGTTGCCGGAATTGCAGTACCATATCCCCTGGAAACAGGTGCAGCATCAGTTTTGTATTATGGTGACAGATTGATTCAATTTCCACTGGGCGTATTCGGGATAGCAATGGCAACCGCCGTATTCCCATTCTTCTCCACACATGCCGCGCGTAAAGACTGGACAAGCTTCAACGACACATTCAACCAGGCAATAAGGGTTGTATTATTTATCGGCATACCGGCGTCCGTGGGCTTAATATTATTACGAATGCCTCTCATAGAATTGTTTTACGAAAGGAATGCATTCACTGCAGAATCAACTTACAGAACAGCTACCGTTATCCTTTTCTATTCCCTTGGCATATGGGCCTACTCCGCCTCCCACGTAATCGTAAGGGCTTTTTATTCCATACAAAACACACTAACGCCCGTAAAGGTGGGGGTTGCTATGGTCGGGCTTAACCTTGTTCTCAATCTGACCCTCATCTGGTTTCTTCGGGAAGGAGGACTTGCGCTGGCAACAGCCATAAGTGCAACGGTTCAAATAATAATCCTGTTTACCATTCTCCAGAAGAAGCTCAATCTCACCGGATACAAACACATTCTTGTATCAATTCTCAAGACATTGATTGCCACCTTCTTCATGTGCATTGCCTGCTGGGCAACACTGGAAGTCATCCCGGCTGGTGATGGAAAACTTTTGACAAAGTTCATAAGGCTCCTTGTACCCCTGGCAGCAGCCCTCACAGTATTCTTTACCTTATCATCTCTGCTGAAATCAGAAGAGTTAAGATATCTATACACCTCGCTACTGAAGAAAAAGCAATAAACTTTTTATTCTTTTTTTTAACGGCCTATTTGTTTATAATCCGCAGAATTATTTTTACCACTTATCCTGTTATCCTGTAAAAAAGAATGGCAAAAAAAGATATTTCAAAATCTTCAGTAAGTAATAAACTATCTATTACATTCTTCCTCTTAATAATGGCGTATGCTTTCTACGTATCATGTGCCAGTTTTTACGATAGTACAAACTTCACCCCGAGAAATACAGTGCGTCATTACAGCGGCAATGAGGAAATGACCAACAATGATCCAAACTACGAATACGACGAAAAACTTCTGGAGGAAGGTTTCCACTTCCCCAAATCGTATAAAGAAATCGTAGAGATCACTCATGTACACGCATTCACAATTCCCCTGATCCTGTTCGTCATGTCACGCATTCTTTCCATGACGCTGCTGAGAGACTGGATAAAGACTACAATTTATAGTGTTGCTTTCGCAGGCACCATAATGAATTTATCCGGGCCCTGGCTGGTAAGATTCCAATCAGACGTATTTTCCATATCCATAATAGCATCATATTACCTTCTCGGTATTTGCTTTATAGCCTTCATATCTATACCTATGTACGTCATGTGGTTTAAGTCTAAAGAAGCAGATAGCTGACAGACACTAATTTAACGCCGAGAACACAAAGGGCAAAAACTACAAATCTCAAACAGCAAATTTCAAATAAATTACAAAACACAATGTCCGAATGACCAGAATCAGTTTGTTTGGAATTTTGGATTTCTTCATTGGAATTTGTTTGTTATTTGGATTTTATTATTTGATGCTTACTCTACCTTGTATCTAAAGAGGGTGTAAATTATGGATGCGCTTGATCTCTCCGCCTTGCTTTTAACCCTGGCGGCAATTTTCAGTTATATCAATTTCCGGTTTCTCAAGTTACCGACTACTATCGGCATTATGCTAATCGCCATGCTTGTCTCTGTAAGCCTGGTAGTACTCGGTCACTGTGGTTTTGAAGGAATTCAAAACAAGGCAACAGTAGTGTTGAAGGGTATCGATTTTAATAAAGCCCTGATGCATGGCATGTTGAGCTTCCTCCTGTTCTCAGGTGCATTGCACATAAACCTGGAAGATCTGACAAAACACAAATGGATCATCAGTATACTAGCTACATTTGGTGTAGTAGTGAGCACTTTTATAGTCGGAAGCATTGCCTGGATAGTTTTCTGGATTATCGGGCTTAAGCTGCCTTTTATTTACTGCTTGCTGTTCGGAAGTCTTATCGCACCAACTGACCCGATAGCCGTGATCGGTATTTTAAAGAAAGCGGGTGTTCCCAAAAGCCTGGAAACCAAGATCACGGGCGAAAGCCTGTTTAATGACGGTGTAGCAGTAGTTGTGTTTCTGGTTATAATGGGGATTGTCACAGGGGGCCATGACGTTACTGCCGGACACATAATGCTCCTGTTTGTGGAAGAGGCCATAGGCGGTGTGCTTTTCGGGCTGACTATTGGCTGGCTGGCTTACAGGATGCTGAAGAGTGTGGACAATTATCAGGTTGAAGTGCTAATCACTTTGGCATTGGTCATGGGCGGTTATGCCCTTGCTAACGCCATACATGTCTCAGGCCCTATTGCAATGGTAGTTGCCGGGATTTTCATAGGCAACAGGGGGCGTCTCTTTGCCATGAGTGAAAATACCAGGGAGCATCTTGATTCCTTCTGGGAGTTGATAGACGAAATATTAAATGCAGTCCTCTTCCTGTTAATTGGCCTTGAAATACTGGTACTTACCGTTAAGGGAAACTATTTAATTGCCGGCCTGATTATGATTCCGGTGGTACTGCTTGCACGTTTCATCAGCGTAGGTGTGCCCGTCACGTTTATGCGGCTCTTGAGGGATTTCAGTCCTCATGCAGTTAAAATTATGACCTGGGGCGGCCTGCGTGGAGGTATATCAGTTGCCCTGGCCCTGTCCATTCCGAATGGACCTGAAAGAGAAGCTTTATTAACGGTCACATACATTATAGTGATATTTTCCATACTGGTGCAGGGCCTGACCATCGAACGTTTCGTGTCCTCAAAACAAAATAAATGAACAAGTTTATCGATCCTAAATTATTCAGCCTGCCACCTTCTACAAAATTAAAACAGGTAGGCTCCAATCAATTCGACATAATCATACAACGAAAAAGCCGCATCATTATGAAGGACGGTAAAGGTGTGCTGGCAAAGGTTGACAAAATCAAGCATCACGTTCCTAAAGCAAAAGTAAGCTTGAGGACATCAGCCCCTGTCTGCAGCAAAACAAAGGCGTTTCTCGAAGAACGCGGCATAAGCGTGCTGGAGTGCTGACAAACAACTAATTACAAACTTAGCCACGGATTTACACGGATCAACACTGATGTTAAAGGCGAAAGACATGAAGATTTACGATTTGGGATTTACGATTGATAGGAATTTTTTTAATAGTTCTTCCGGCAGGCCGACCACGGTTGAAACATTACCCTTAACCTCTTCAACAAATGCTCCGCCGCACTCCTGTATTCCATACGCTCCCGCCTTATCCAATGGTTCGCCTGATTCGACATAATCATTTATCTCTTTTTCCGACAACTCCCTGAATTTAACTTCGGCTTTTTCATATCCCACTAATTCCTTACATATCTGTGTATCGATAACGGCCAATCCGGAGAAGACACTGTGACAGTTATCGCTGAGTTTTTTCAACATCATATATGCATTGTCAGGAGTTAAGGGCTTACCAAAGATTTCATTATCAAACACAACTATAGTATCACAGCCTATTATGACTGAATCTTTATGATTTCCCGCCACCTCCATGGCCTTGCCAAGGGCATTATCAGAGACCAGTACCTCAGGTTCTGCCCCGCTTAATTTTTCTTTAAAATCTACAGGCGGGCTGACTGTAAAATTCAAGCCTAGATCTTTCAGGATCTGCTTCCTTCTTGGAGAAGATGATGCGAGGCATATATCTTTCGTGCTCATGATTTCTTAAATTGTATTGTTTAAGACAAAAGACAGACACGAATAACCAATGACGAATGATGAATTACCAATTACCAATTCTTAATTGAACATTGAATTATTAATACATTAAATTATAATGACTCACAGCAACCTGTCAAAATTTTTTCATAATTAAATGCTATGGAAAACAAGCGATTGTATATTGCTATGGTAGGCCTCCCGGCAAGGGGAAAATCCACCATTGCAACCAAGCTCAAAGAGAGTCTGGTGCATGAATCGGTAAAGGCCAGAATCTTCAACAACGGCGACCTGAGAAGAAAGACAATCCGGGAGAACACGTCCTATGCCGGGTTTTTCGATTCAAACAACAGCGAAGGAGTTGCCATCAGGGAACAGATTGCCCTTACCAATATGGAAAGAGCTCAAAAGTTTCTCAATGGCACCGGGCACGTTGCAATCCTGGATGCATCAAATATCAGCCGCGACAGAAGGGAGAGGATCCAGTCCAGGTTAAATGACCACCCCATCTTGTTTATAGAGTGTGTGAACAACAATGAGGAAATCCTCAGTGCAAGCATACTCAGAAAGATCGATCTGGACGAGTTTGGACATCTAACCAGGGAAAAAGCAATCAAGGGTTTCAGGAAAAGGATATCCTCTTATCAATCTATTGAGGAACCCCTGGAAAGGGAAAGAAATTACATCAAGCTCGATTCCCTCCACAACAGGGTTATGAAAGAAGAGCTCTCCGACAAAATTCCCTACTACGAACAGATCAGGGACTTTCTGGTCACAAACACTGTAAAGAACCTATACCTTATTCGTCATGGTGAATCACTCTATAACACGAAAGACCGCATCGGTGGAGACTCGGATCTGACCGAAAAAGGCCTGGCACAGGCCGGGGCACTCGCTGCTTATTTTAAAAAGAAGAAAATCCCTTTAATATTCACCAGTCAGAAAAAACGGACCCGGCAAACCGCGACACCCATTAAAGAAGCCCAGGAAGACTGCACCATCATACCCCTGGCAGAGTTCAACGAGATCAACAGCGGAATCTGCGAACGTATGAGCTATAAGAAAATAAGGGCACAGATGCCGCAAGTATACGCTGAGAGAAAAAAGGACAAGTATAATTATGTCTATCCCGAGGGAGAAGGATATGCCACCATGCAGGAGAGGATAAACCGCGGCATTAAAAAAGCCCTCTACCTTAGCAATCCCATGGACAACATTATGATCGTCGGCCACAGGGCTGTGAACCGTATGATCCTTTCACACTTTATGTTTCGCAGAGAAGAGGACGTTCCCTTTATCTACATTCCGCAAGATAAGTTTTACTACATTTGTACCACTCAAAACAAAAAACATTTTCAATTAAAAAAGTTCAAGTAGCTTTTCCTCACTATTGGGTAACAGATGCGTAATAGTACCCACAATCCCATCCCATTCCATGTTACCCTTTCTACGGCATACCGGAAATTACTTTTTGTATCATATTGTTGAATCAGTGCTTAAGTATAGTTCAAAAGAGAATTTCCTGCCATAATACATATGTGGCATGTAAAGTGCGATAGACAAAAGAAGATATTGGAGAGTTATTGATACTCACAATAATAAAAAAGAAGAGGCACAGACAGAAGGCTTATAAGATTTAGATAAGGAGGAATGATATGCAGATCGAAGAAAAAGCTTCTAATAAAAGAGCTGGCGAAAGACTGGACCTTTCATTTCAAATATTACTGGACGAGCATGATGGCAAGACAATAAATGTCAGTGCTACCGGGGTCTTTTTTGAAGTAATAACAGACGATATTCACGCTTTCTCTCCGGGGACAGAAATTCCAATTGAAATAGCCGCAGAGACCGCCGCACCCGGTTCAGGCACAAGAAAGATTCAGCTTAGTGGAAGCGGAGTAGTTACCAGAAACAACATAAAGAATATCACCGGTCGTGGTAATCAAATGTGCGTAGCAGCGGAATTTAAGGAAAAACTTAATGTTTCAAATTACTTAACGTAATTACCGGACCTGTTTCCTTACCGCTTTAGAAGGTAATAGAGCTTGCCATAAGTATTTAAATTCCCCGCTTTATACATAGCATCATCACCTATTCCAAAGAACACATCTGCCCTGGCGGGCGTTTTAATAGCGCTCCCTGTATCCTGATCCAGAACAAAGAATGATTTCTCAACATTCCATCCTTCCTGTAACCCACCGGCATCTCCGGGCTTTTTTGCTCCGATAACGGCAAAGGCCAATCCTCCCGGAGGAAATACTTTTTTATCAGTTGCTATACTTCGCATTGCGGTAACAGGAACACCGATAGAACCATGAGGAACTGTATGAGGTACTATGCGGAAAAAGATATATCGATCATTCTGCCTGAGATAATGATCCAATTCGTCCGGATGCCGGTCAAAATAATTTATCAACGCTGAAAGGGTTAATTCATCTTCGGGAATCTTGCCGTCTACAACCAATAACCGGCCAATACTTGTATACGAATGTCCTGAGTCCCCGGCAAATCCTACATAAATCTTCTCACCGGACGGAAGCTTGATCTGAGCGGAACCCTGGACGTGGACGAGATAGGCTTCCAGTTTTGATTTGAAGTAGGCGATTTCATTGCCGCTCAGCAGACTACGCTCCTCAATTTCCCGCCGGGTAAAATAAGGTTTCTTGAAGTCGGCAGGCTTTCTGTAAAGTGGATAACGAAATGTTTCTGTTGGTACTAAACTCCCATCGTAAATAGGAGTCCCGTAGCCGGTAAAATGAACTTCCCCTTCATACCTTTTCCCAATAGCCTGAAATACCCTGAAGTTTTTAGAGACGAATTCGTTCAGCTCCTGAGAATTTTTACATTTAAGATAACCTTCACGGAAATATTGCAGGGTTTCTACCTGCTTTGGTGGAGAAAAACCCATTGAATTAAAAACATTCGGGTAAGACCTGATTCTCTTGAAATAGTCCAGACTGTTGATTATAGAGTACAATAAAAGATTCTTGCCATAATCATCTCTAAAAACAGGAAAAAGATTTGGATCTGTAATCTCAGACAGGCCGAGACCCGGTTTTGTTGGCACTAAAAGCGGCTTCTTCACCGGAGTAGAACAACCTGCATGCAAAATCATAAGCAGAAAAACAACTGCCGGCAAACGCCTGAGTATACTATTTCTTGAATTCATAAAACTATCGCTCCTTCTTTCTGAAGATTATCTGGTAAACGATTACCAGATCTTCCTTGACTGAATTGGCTTGATATTGGACAATCTGTTTTCGTTTAACTATTATAGTAACATATCACACAACATCAGCAAAATAATGAGAAAAATTCTTATTCTAACATTATTAATACTTTTATTTGCTCACCCATCCGCCCAGGCCAGAAAGAATGTGAAAGTACGTTCCGAGAAGGCTCAAGCAGATTCCCAGACCGATTCTGGGACAGACGACGTCAAACCGGACGGAACAGCGATCAGTGAATTTGATTATGAGGCGCTGGCGCTTCTTTCATTAGAGTTAAATCCGGAAGAGAATCCGGATTTAGTCATATCCCTGCTCAAACCTTACATAGACGATGAGAATAATAAAAGTTTTAACTTTTATAGCAGTTTAGGACTGGCCTATAAAAACAGAGAAGATTTCAATGAGGCTATTGCCGCATATGATCATGCCCTGGAAATAGAGCCAAACGAACCTTCCACTCAATACTATTTAGGAATTGCATATTACAAGAACAACGAACTGCCCAATGCATTAAAATATATTCTAAAAAGCTCTGTGCAAAAACCCGATCACCCCGGTGTAATAAAATGGATTGATAAACTGGCAGAGGAATTAGATATATGCAAAGTCCCCGATATAAGTAATATGAAGATGGTTTTAGATAAAAATATAAATGTTAACAGAGAAGAGAAGGACGAGGAAACAAGACTGAGAATATATTTTACACCATCCGGGGGCCGAATTCAGGTACTGTCAGTCGACGACAAAATATATTCGTATGGAATTGACAGTGATACTGAAAGGCCGGTAGATTATATAATAATTGACACTGATGGTGATGAGCAGTTTGAAAAAGTAATAAATTCAGGAGGCAGATTCGGCGTCCCAGCCTGGGCATACACTCCGCCAAAGAAAGAACAGCAAGAAGTGATCCCGGCTAATACTGAGGAGGAAGAAGTAGAAGTAGATTAAAATATAATGGATAATATAATATATTCTGTTGGTCTTTTTTTTAATATGATTGGTGTGTGCTTCGTTACCTGGGAAGTAGTAAAACAATATAAAGGTAAAAAGTATTCCAGTCGTGATAATAATATTACAGGTGGTACTTATACAGATCGATCGCCGATAGACACTGCCGGCTATAAAAAATGGACACTAGTAAAATATAGATATATGAGAATAGGCTTGATACTACTACTATCTGGTTTTGGATTACAAATTATATCAAATTGGATAAGTTAGACTAGTAAATCAATAAGAAGTTTAAAGCGATCTAAAGTGACTAGAGTTGACCTACGGCGGGCGCTGTCCCTATTTTTGTCATCAGCGGTATGAAAAAAGTAATTGATGCAAATTTCTTCCAAGATCCTGCATTAGCGGATTATCTAATATCTGACAAAAGCAACCTAGTAGTATTTCCAGAGCATGCTTGCATGGAGGCACATAAGGGAAATGCTATTAAGAATATCTCTAAATCAATAGAAATTGTTTCCGAATTTCCAGATCAGGTAATTATTCTTAAAGGGACTCGGGATATTGTAAAGTTATCGCTATCACCAGATGGCTTCCAAGAATTTGAAGACACAACCCAAACTGGAGAATTTAGAGAATTTTGTTTAAGAGTTAGGCATGCTGTTAAAGGTGGTGATTCTGAGTTGGAGACTCAAATTCTACAGAATGGTCGACTCGCATCAGAACGTTTTGATAAACTTCTAAAAGATGCTGAGGTCTTTGTGAAAAGTATAGAAGAATTTGTAAAATCATTTAAGCCTGATCATTTGAGGGCATTACGCAAAGGAGAAGAACTTGATGCAGAGGCTATTGACAGAACAATACAGGACATTCTTCTTATAGCAGGATATATGTTCCGAGACCATCCAGATGTCGATAAAATGCCACAAGCGTCTCAGCTTCCAAATAGCTTCATACTTAGGTATGCGGTTAGCGCCTATCTCCTTACATTGCAGTGGATATCCGATGGTGGTACCGGGAACGTGAAACTAGAGAAATTGCGAAATGATATCGTAGATATGAATTATATCACTTATGCAACATTCTACGATGGTCTTCTTACAAGAGACGCTAAAATGATGGAAATATATCAGGAAACCTGTTTTGTCTTAGAGAACGGACTTAGATAACGATTTATTAAGGGCTAAACTAACCCCCACTCTTGATGTGCTTCTCGTATGTAATATCCATAACCATTATTTGGATATTTTTTGTTTGTAATATCAAATTGGGCAATAGCATCCAGCACAGGAGACTTACCACATCTCGCCGCTTGACACAATCAATTCGTGAAATTGTAAGAAAAGCATCGTAACAACATTAGAAGTAAGTTGGGTATAGCTAATAAAAAAATCAGTAATAGAAAAGTCAGCCTGTTTTCCGTACTGCAAGAGTTTTAGTAAGATATCCTCTCCCCCATAGGCACCAAGACAATAAAGCAAATCTCTTTTGCCTTTCTCCTTTTCAATCTACAATATTAAATAGTCAATCCTTTAGCCCCCCCCAATAATATTTGCGAATTACCCATAATTAAAGGGTTTTACTTAACCATTATAGGCCATTGAATAGTAGTTGATTTCTCTATCACTATGATCTAAATATACTTACGTATTCTTGAGAAAATACCCAGTAGAAAGGTATGCCTAATTCGTACTTATTACATACCTATTAATTGTTGGCTTTTGTGTATAATGTGTAATGCTAACCGCTACAAAAAAGAAATACATTCATATTATACTGATTTTGCAATACATATTTTGTAATCTTATTGCAACGGGGAGATAGGTAAATGAAGATTATTCTTTTATGTTGTAGTCTGTTTTTGTTGTTGCTTTTTGTCAAGCCGATCTCTGCAGAAGAGACAGATATCAAGGTGCCAACCCTGGCAGAAGGTTTAGATCGCAAGG
>CAZPAM010000063.1:0-15829 GCA_964584595.1 uncultured Candidatus Scalindua sp.
TATTCTCATTAGCATACATTATCAAGCCCATACCTATCTGCTTTACATTACTCATGCACTGAGTCTTACGTGCTGATTCCCTCGCCCTACTCAATACTGGAAGCAGGATTCCGGCAAGGATACCTATTATAGCAATCACAACCAATAATTCGATAAGAGTAAAACCTCTGTTTAATTTAGGAATTCTTATTCGCAAAGCCTCTCTCCTCCTGAAAGATTGCAATATGAATATTAAACGGTTAAAAATATCTATTAATTTGCTTGATATTTTATACAGGTTCTTGTAATTAATTTTACTAATAACTGATGCTACTTGCCTCAATTAGCTTTAGTCTGAACGCGTAAGTATAATATTATATATAGTTATGTCAAGCTTTTTTGTATATTTCCTATACAATCTTTGCGAAAATCATACCATTATAATTTCTTGGAAATAAATAACCTCATAGTAGTAGTAGTTAATCAGAAAATATACGGAAAATATTTAGTATTTTACGGAATTTGTTAAAAAACATGTTTAGCGAAAAGACCCAAACCTCTACTACAATAGAAGTTAAAACTATCCCATTCTGCGATCAAATAATAATAGCTATCCTGTTAGTCATTATTATCGCGGTTCCTCTCTATTTTGATGTCCATATTCACAGCGTATTCGACCTGAGCAAGATTACTATTCTGTACATATTGACCTTTGCCATACTGGCTATCTGGTCCATAAGAACCATTATTCAATCTTCATATTCACAACGCCTAAACAGTTTCAACCTGAGTTCGCTGTCAAAGGCACAACCATTAAGCCTGCCGATAGTAGCTTTCCTGTTTGTCAGTGGACTTTCAACTATATTTTCCATAAATCCTTATTTAAGCTTAGTGGGCACTTACAAAAGATACGGAGGATTTATATCAACAATTGTGTACGTCTCATTATTCTTTGTCATTGTAAATTTCATCGACAAGAGAAGGTTAAGCTCGCTCCTGAATGTAATTATCATAACTGCCAGTGCTGCATCCATATATGGCATCTTGCAATATTTCGGATTAGACCTGTATCATTGGAGCACGTCTTTTGGTTATGGAATCAGGGTTTCTTCCACCTTTGGACACCCCGCATTCTTTGCTGCATTTCTAATTATGGTTATACCTCTTGTACTTACCAAAATCTTCTCCTGTAAAGAGACGCCTAAGGCTTATCTATATATAGGAATTTTAGCGTTATTATTGATCGCATCTTATTACACAAGAACACGCGCTTCCTTTCTGGGTCTCATAGCCTCAAATATATTTTTCTTTTCTTTAATTGGAAAAAAGAACCTTCTGGCAGATAAAACAAAAATGATTGTTACGATAACTATCATAATCGGTATTTCAATTTTCTTTAATGTAAACGATAAGACGTCCGTTGTAGGAAGATTAATATACGATGTAAATCCTTCCCATTTATCGGGAGAAAAAGCGGAAAACCTGCAGAGTAAACACCTGGCAGAACAAGATCTGATTGCTCAACATGCACCTTTTGAAGGCTCAACCCAATACCCCCGCATTTCTGACAAACGGGATTCTGACTGGCACATTGGCCTTGCACGTCAAATAGAAGGTACAACTCTTACAAGATTCTTACAATATCTGACGAGTCTCAGGATTATTTCTGATTACCCCATTCTTGGAATTGGGCCGGACACGCTAGGCATGATATACCCTCAGTATGTAGCAAAGCTTCATCGGGAAATGAACGAACACAGGGGTTTTGAAAATCAAAACAGGATACACAGTGATCTAATAAACATAACAGTCTCAACCGGCCTGCTGGGACTGGGAGTATATGCATGGTTCGCCTTTGCTTATGCAAGGATGGTGTGGGGAAGATGCAAGAAGGCAAACGGTTCTGACAAAATACTCATAATAGGCCTCTGCACAGGATGCCTGGCTTATTTTGTTCAAAACCTGTTTAGTTTTGGACATATACCTATAATCACACTCTTCTGGTTTCTTGTTGCCATGTCGGTTATTGCCTGCTCGCCATCCGGCGAGGCCCAAAATTCTGCAACACACAAAACAAACTTAACCGGATGGGTTTGCAATCTTACTCCCGGGAAACTTGCAAAATATATATTCTGTGGAATTACTATATGTTTAATGGTCCTGCTTATTACACTTAGTTTGTATCGTTATAAAGCAGACATATATTTTGAACACGGGCGAAGATCACTTGGTCAATATAAAGTAGATGTCCCGACTCAAAGCGGGCAAAAGCCATCTACGATAATTCCGATAAATGAGGCAATCCAAAGCCTGGAAACAGCAGTAAAACTTAATCCATTAGCATTGAATTATCGTAACGTGCTAAGTGGTATCTATCTGAAAATGGCAGCAATTGGTATCAGTAAAGATCCCGAAAGTATCATGGAAGGTCTGCCAGACATTTTTTCGCATGAGCAGACAACAATGTGGTTTGAGAATGCAATTGACGGTGCAGAGATAGTACAAAAACTTTATCCAAGAGATTATCATTCAGCTTTTACCCTCGGCCAGGCCTACCATCTTCTTGATAAGATGTCTGACGAGGACATGAGTAAGAACGCAATCAAATACTATAAAAGAACGGCAATGCTGCATCCGTTTAAGCTTGAATTTCGGAATAAACTGGCACGGCTTTATGCTGAAAAAGGCCGGTACGAGGATGCCATTCATGAGTTAAAAGAGGCAAAGAGTATTGCACCCTCCAACCAGGCACCCTACTTAAACCTCGCAAAAGTATTTATGAATGACGGGGAACGATATGAAGAAGCCGAAGCCATCCTTCTTGAATTCATCAAAAGAAATCCTGACAGTAGAATATCAGATATTTACAAACTTCTGAATTACATCTATTTGAAGACAGCAAAATGGGAAAAAGTCTTGATTCAATCAGAAAGGATAATCCAACTCGAACAGGAAGATTTAGAGGCCTATAAATATGCAATTATGGCCAACTCCAGGCTTAAGAGATTTGAAGACGCACGAAATATGTGTAATCGTATCCTGGATTTGACAGGTTCAGGGAATAACACATACAGCAAATATGCAAAAGAGATGCTGGAGGTTTTATCGGGAAAGTAAATCAGGTACTTATTAAATACTCTCTATTATAAAGCGATTATAGAGATCTTATTCTTGTCTGCCAATTTAACGGTATCTTCTTTATCAAGGATCAAAGTTTTTTTCGCCTCAATCGCCAACGTGGATACGCCTGCCTCTTTCAAGTACTCGACAGTTTCTGTACCAATGGTTGGTACGTCAAAGCGCGGGTCCTGACCTTTCTTGCTCAACTTTATTACCACAACTTTACCGCGGCCAAGTTCGCCGCCACGTTTGATTGTTTCATTTGTCCCCTCAATTGCTTCGACTGCCAGGACTATCCTATCCTTTACCACAATGCATTGCCCTATCTCCATCCCTGCAATCTTCTTTGCAATCTTCCATCCGAACTCTATATCGGCTGATTCGTTTTCTGATGGTTTCCTCTTGGTCAAACAACCTTTCTCTGCCAGAAGGTTCTTCACGTAATCTATGGAACTGACAAGTTCTATACCGTCTTCGGCCAGTTCGTTAGCAACGGCTTCAAGGATAGAGTGGTCGTGCTTGCTCCTGAGTTTTTTGTACCACATGTTGAGAGCTCTCAGGTCAGGCCTTAATTTTAAGTGTTTAAATTTTGAATGTATGTGTGACTTTGTCAACCCCCCTGCCATCACAGCTTTTTCTATATGTTCGTTCTTTAATGTCTTTATTAATTTGCCCATCTTGGCAATACCGACCCAATATAATTTTTCAACGTATTTCTCAATCTCAGGAGATGCTTCGTTTTCAATAGCAACCGCTATTAAACTTATACCCTTGGCCTTTGCGCTCTGGGCAAAGAGTATCGGGAATCTGCCATTACCTGCAATCAATCCTAATCTTTTCATTTCTCTAACTTCTCTTCCAACTGTTTTATCTTTCTCTGTAATTCCTTTACAGTCTCCCTCATCTCCGGCAGTCTTTGTATAATCATATAACATTTTCTCATTCTTTCGATCTCTATTGCAGGTGTGCCCAGAAATGTACCGCCGGAAGGCAGGTCATTTGTAACGCCGGTCCAACCGCCCACCTTCACATTATCTCCCACCTTGATATGGCCTGCAACACCCGACCCGCCGGCCAGGATAACGTTATTTCCAATCTGAACACTTCCCGCTATTCCAACCTGTGATGTTACCAGAACATCTTCGCCAATCTCAACATTATGGGCAATCATTACCTCGCTGTCTATCTTTGTACCTCTCCTTATTCTGGTCTCCCCCAGTACGGCACGGTTGATAGTGGTATTAGCGCCTATATCAACATCATCTTCGATTACTGTAATTCCGATCTGAGGTATTTTATAGTAAGTCTTCCCATCCGGAGCATATCCATAACCGCTGCATCCAATGACTGAATTACTATGGATCACTACACGTTTTCCAATTACTGTTCCTTTGTGGAGTACGGTATTTGGATGGATTATTGTATCCTTCCCTATCTGACAATCATCCCCTACATAAACACCGGGATATAAAACTACATTATCAGCCACCTTTGCGTTTTCACCTATATAGACAAACGGGTAAACGGTTACATTAGAGGCTAATTCAGCAGAATCACTTACCCTGGCTGAGTCATCTACTGTACCGGAATATACCTTCTCTGGGTTCATCATAAGATCAACTACCTTTGCAAATGCCAGGTAAGGGTTCTTGGTTACCAGCAGGTTTTTGCCTTCAGCTTCCATACCCGGTGACACCAGGATTGCGGATGCCCCGGTCGATCCAAGCTTTTTTATATACTTCTTATTAGATACAAAGGTGATGTAGCCTTCCACTGCCTCATCAATCGTCATTACACCCTTTATCTTTATATTCTCGTCGCCAACTACCTCTCCACCTACGTATTCGGCAAGCTCTTTCAGTGTCTTTTCCATTTATACTTTCCCGTAATTGTATGAATCGTTATAGATTCTTCTGATTACCACTAAGATACATATTAGGAAAATCCATATGACGATCCCTGTTACTAACTTGCTGTCACCACCAAACAGCCATATCAGCTTTTCCCTGAAACGCGAGATGAATATAGAGTCCGTCTTCGACATAAACACCATTCCTGAATGCAGGCCGATGGAAAGATACAACGATTTCGTTCGAATCAATGCATAAGAGAGCACAACGCCAACCAGAAAGAGCCCTATAATCGCAGGCAGATGTTTAACTATATCAAAAAACAGAGGCTTAAAAAATTGCGCCATGGTTACAAAACCGACAAACGGCTGAAAACCTGTTGACACAAAAACATCGGCTCTGAAAAAATGCAGAACCGAGTAAATCAAACTGCACACGATTACGGCCGTCGGCATTGACATATTTTCCATAAAAGACTGTAACAGGTATCCCCTGAAAAATATCTCTTCCATAAAGCCTATTAAACAGCCTACTAATAGATACTTGAAGATGTCTACTATCGACTCTCTTAATACATCGGAATCCAGCTTATCGTAAATTATAAAATCAAGATGAACAACCCACGCACCGGAAAGAAGCCCGATACCATAATAGATGAGTAGTGCCAATACCGCCAGTGAAAAACCAAATAGAAACTGCCTGAAGAAGCCCGGCCTTGTCTTTAAGCCTGAAGAAATCAGTGTGCCGAATCTCAGCGACTTCCTGTAGACTAAAAACACTACCAGAGCAGCCACCATTAATACCCTTCTCATCACCTTGCCAAAATTATACACACCATTCTCGTAGTCCACCGAATCCGCTATGAAACCCGTCTTCTCCAGCATAAAGTCCAGAGGTACCTTCTTGATGGGCGCAATGATACAGCTGGCAAATACTATAATCAAAAACAGCAGGATCAGTTTTTTATATTGTTTCATTACGAGTTTCGGGTTACGGGTTGCAAGTAACGAGTTAAATAGGTTTAATCGAATATTTTGACAGAAAGGTATTGATATTTCAAAGGATACTGGGAATCAGGTAATTTATAATGACCTACAAGTGGGTGTATGTGAACTGACAAACTGGACTAAAAATCTAACACAATACCCGTAAACAGTCAAGCCAAAAGGTATTAGTTACAAAGACAAAAGCAGCCCTTAGGGCGGGGCTAGACCCTTACCATCTTATATGCAGTCCTGAAGATCACTAGGAGCATTCCCGAACCGAAGCAGCCGATTGCGATCAGTGTGAGAGGTATGCTCGGGTTCATTTTTACGGAAACAGCTACTGCAGGCGTGACTTTGATGTCTTCAAAAATCATGTTCACTCCCTTGACGTTTTGTGCATTTTCCCTGCCGATGCGGACGTAGGACTTATTGTACTTACCGTCTTTACCTTTTGAAACCAGCTGGATAGCGGGAATGCGAAACTGTGGAGGAAGGAAAAGGTTTGCCAGAAGAACTTTTGATCCGTTTATCTCTATAACATCCTTTATATTAAAAACACCTGTCTTGCCGTCAATATTCAATACTACTCCGTTTGGCATATTCCCATAATTTTGTAAAAGAAACTGTTTCGTTCCGCTATCGACCAGCACGGGGTTGTTGTAACCGAGTGTATCATCGTACTCTTCCCCGTCCTTCCTTATTTTCATCTGTGCCTTGATCTTTCTTGGCATGCCGTTGGGGTATGAAGTGGTTTTAAGGCCGGTCACCTTCAACTCATATTCACCGGATTGCACCCATTCATCGGCAATCGTGATCGGCATGCCTGACTCTGACCATATACCGCCTATAAGATGGGCAACTAGCGTAATAAGAAAACCGATGTGTACAATCGACGCACCGTACAGGGGAATCTTGCTGGTACGTGCCTTTACCTTCCTGAGAATAGAGTCGAGTGTACAGAAGAAAATACATATCCCATACATGGCAAAGGCGACAAACATTATATAAAACCATGTGTGTATCGGCGCAGGATTTTTATAGAAGAAGGTAATATCTTCTCCCGAAAGCCCTTCATAAGATTCCGGAAAGAAATTCATTATAAGACTCCCTATTATAAGAAGTCCGGTAACGGTAAACCCGGCTATTATTCCAGTCTTCTGAGATTTTAAGAAACCGTATATCTGCTTCATTTTAAAATAACTATGTTTTTTGACAGGATAACAGGATAAACAAAGATAAAAATAATCTTGTTAATCTCGTCTAAAGAATTAAACTGATTTTTAAATCATATTTTACTACTTTGTGTCTTAGTGCCTTCGTGGCAAAAAAAGACTAAAAACTGTGTGTACTCTTTATAAGGAAACTCGTACCAACATACGTTGTAAGTAATATCACAAAACCTACCAGCGCCAGTGGGGTCTTAAAATTTCTACTTGCCTCCGGCCAGTAATCCAGATGAATACATGTAGCATAAAAGAACCAGATAATCACAGACCATAACAGCTTCGCATCCCACAGGAAATAAGAACCCCAGGCCACGTATCCCCACAAGCCGCCGAAGATCATGGATATTGAGAATGCTATCAGGCCGTATTGGAAGCCGAAATCTATTATGTTCTCAAACCGCTTCTTATCTCCCTCGGAGAAGTATCTCGCCATCGCCGCCGCAGCTGAACTTGTCCATAATGCGTAACAGAAGAAAGATATGGGGACGTGAAGGATATACCATATAGTCAACATCAGTGGAGGGGCATATGATTGTTTCATTGAAAAGAAGACAGACGCTACAACAAAAAAGCAGTATCCCACACAAAACAGGGAAATCCTGTATACGTAACTTTCCACTCTGGAATAACACAAAAGAACAATGAAGCAGGAAAGGGCAAATGCGGTAAAGGACTCAAACTTGTTTGTCAGCGGGAAATATTCTATAGAAATACCCCTGAAGGTAATCGATAATGAATGCAGAATAACTCCGCCCAAGAGAACATAAAACCTTGTCCCTCTACCCAGAAACCCGATTACCCAGTAGGAGGTGTATATGAGTAATGAACACCAATACAAGCTGATAGATAATTTTATAAACAACTGTGGATCCATTTTATCAGTTGACTAATTTTAAATCCCACCTTCTATAAAGGGGGAAACCCATCCGCCTTTGAGAAGAAAGGGAATTGTTAAAATAAAAGACTCAATGAGGTTTATTGGCCGAACACCGGCCTTGTATAGACAAGGCCAGGTCGGAAGGGAATAACAGATCCGGATAGTTGTTTACAAACCCTCAATTTGTAAGGGTGTATGGTTATTCCGTTGAACTCATTGCTCCACCGTGAGGTGAGCCACTACTAGCGTGAGGATCACCACCACCATAGGCCGAACCACCCGGCATAGGCATTCCAGCGTGAGGAGCAGGATTGCCACGGCCTGTACTGCCGCCACCATGAGGAGAAGCACCCGGACCACCATACATCGTACTACCATGAGCCATGCTGCCATGACCACCAGATGATGCATATGGGGTTGGTTTGTACAAAATGTTCACATCTGCATTGTCGTTTAATCCTTGTATTAATGTCATTTTTTTTTCATTAAATAGTGCAAGCTTGACATTCTCCTTTGTCTCTTCAAACGTGATGTCTTTGCCCACCTGTTTATCAGTAATCTTAATTATATGGTAACCAAACTTGGTCTTGATAGGTTCACTGATGCTATTTACCTCCGTATTAAAGGCCGTTTTCTCAAACTCTTCCACCATTTGCCCTCTGGCAATAACGCCTAATTCTCCACCACTTTTTGCAGAAGGGCAATCGGAGTTTTCTTCAGCAAGCTTTGCAAAATCAGCCCCATTATCAAGTTCTTTCTTTAATCTTTCTGTGTCTTCTTTTGCCTTCTTTAAACCCTCTTCATCTTTTATAGTTCTCGTATCTATGAGTATATGGCTTGCAGTTACAGTTTCACTGTTAAAAATACCTATGTTTTCAGTAAAATATTCCTTCATCTCTTCTTCCGATGTTGTCCTGTTCAGGTATTCGTCTATCGATAATGAAATATCCATGGCCATTCTCAACTCGTCTATACCACCCCCCTGCTCTTCCAGAAGTGTTTCAAGGCTTTTATCCGCGGTATCAGGGTTATTCTTGATGTTTTCCCTGAAGGCATTTATCTCTTCTTCAATGCGTGTTGAACTAATCTGAATATCTTCTTTTCTGATAAATTGCTTGAGCACAAACTGTGTAACCAAGTCCTTTATTATTTTTTCTTCAACGAGGTGTAATCTTTTTGTGCCCATTTTCTGCTTTACTTTATCTAATATCGCGTCAAGTTCCAGACGAAGGATTGGTTCCCCATTTACCATTGCAATAGCTTCGTTAGGGTCTTTCGCTGCTGCACCTCCAACACCTTCATGTATTTTGGTATAGTCCTGAGATTGATACCTCTCACTCGGCTTTAATTTGGCAATATCTTCCTGTTCCATCCTCAGTGCCTGCTGCTCAAAATTCAAGTCGTCGTCGCCACCGCCGGAATAATGGCTGCTTTGTCCACTGTCACCACAGCCGTTTATTAATAAACTCAAAAAACCAAAAGAAACCAGTATTATAAAAATTCTTACTTTCATTACTTTCCCCATTGCTGAATTTAGAAAATTATAGATAATTTATCGATTCTAATGTATATAATTATGATTGTCAAAAGAAAAAGAGTCTCTTGTCATGGAGGCATTATTAGTATAATATGTCGATAGAATTATAATTAAATTATTTGTTTTTCTTCTTGCGTGGAGGATTGAGAATGAAGATTTCAGTAAAATTTGGTGCTGCAGAAAAGGAATCTACAGACGTAATCGTAATAAGTCTCTTCGAAAATGCAAAAAAAATACCTTCTGAATTAAGCTCTCTTGATAAAGCATCCGGAGGGTTCATATCAAATTTACTGCAGAATAAGGATTTTACCGGCAAGCTGAACGAAACCGTAATGATTCCAACTTATAAGAAGGCTATTCCAAAAAGGATCCTGCTTGTTGGATTAGGAAAAACGGTGGAACTGTCATCAGACAAAATTCGTCAGGCAGCCGGCACTGCAGCCAGGGTAATCCAGGGAAAGAAATTTAAAAACCCTTCAATGCTATTATATAAAACAGAATACAAAGGTATTTCCATAGAAGACGCTACTCGTTCAGTTGTAGAGGGTGTACTATTATCGCTGTATAATTTCACCATGTACAAAACATTGAAAAAGGAAGATAAAGCCACCATTAAGAATTTCACATTGATTGTCCAGAAGAAAAATATCCTGGCGAAGGTTAAATCTGTAGCAAAAAGTACTCAAACTGTAGCGGAAGCCGTTTGTTTCACGCGTGATATTGTTAATATGGCAGGAAGCGATGCGACGCCAACCTTCCTTGCAAATAAAGCAAAAGAGATTGCAAAGAAACCGGGAGTTAAATGCAAAACATTATCGCGCCCGGATATGAAGAAACTGGGAATGGGCGGCATCTTGAATGTGTCGAGAGGGAGTTCTCAACCGCCTAAATTTATCATCCTTGAATATAATACCAGGAAAAAAAACAGTGATACAATCGTTCTCATAGGTAAAGGAGTAACATTTGACTCAGGAGGGATATCTTTAAAGCCGGGAGCCAATATGGATCTGATGAAGGCCGATATGTCAGGCGCTGCCGCCGTACTGGGTGCCTTTAAGGCTATATCCAACCTGAAACCAGCCAATCATATTATTGGTCTGGTACCGTGTACAGAAAATATGCCAAGCGGCAGTGCCTTGAAACCCGGTGATATTATCAAATGCATGTCAGGAAAGACGGTGGAAATTTTAAACACGGACGCCGAAGGACGACTGATCCTGGCGGATGCTATCGCTTACGCAAAAAGGTATAAGCCGGATGCCGTAATAGACCTTGCCACATTAACGGGTGCATGTGTCGCCGCATTAGGTACATTTACATCAGGTATGCTTGGCAATAATGATAAACTTAAGGAGAGGGTAAAACAAGCCGGTGAAAGAAGTCATGAAAGGGTATGGGAGCTGCCGCTATGGAAGGAATATTATGAATTGATAAAGAGTAACATAGCTGATATTAAGAATACCGGTGGTCGATATGCGGGCACCATTACGGCTGCATGTTTTTTAGGTGAGTTTGTAGAAGACTTCCCATGGGTGCACCTTGATATTGCGGGAACTTTTCTTGTAGAAAAGGACACCCCATACATAAGGAAAGGTGCTACCGGAGTTGGTGTACGGTTACTAACACGATTGATTCAAGACTGGAAGAAGATGCCTGATGCGAGGAAAAAGAGAAAAAAGTAAACCTGATAAATCAGCAACAACTAATTACATATCAATAAAAGGTGCAAGACAACATAACCTTAAAAGTATAAACATCAATATTCCCAGAGACCGGCTTGTGGTCATCACGGGAGTAAGCGGTTCCGGTAAATCTTCCCTGGCCTTTGATACTATTTATGCAGAAGGACAGCGACGCTACATAGAAAGCCTTTCCTCATATGCAAGGCAATTCCTCGACCAGATGCAGAAACCGGATGTTGATATCATAGAAGGTCTTCCTCCCACGATTGCCATCGAACAGCGCACAAGTAATACAGGACCGCGTTCCACTGTTGCCACAACAACAGAGATATACGACTACTTGCGCCTCCTCTTTGCAAAAACAGGCACGCCCTATTGCCATAATTGCGGTACAAAGATCACAAGGCAAACCATAGAACAGATTCTGCACAGGGTAAGTCAGATCCCCAAAGGTGAAAAGATCATGATTTTATCACCCATAATCAAGGGCAAAAAGGGTGAACATAAAGAGATTTTCCAGAAAATAAGACGCAAGGGTTTTGTACGTGTCAGAGTTGATGGAGATATTGTTGACGCAGGCACTGACATTAAACTAAGCAGGTATAAGATACATGATATCGACGTTGTTGTTGACAGGCTGATAGTGAAGAGCAACATTCAGAAAAGACTCTATGACTCAATACGTACAAGCCTGGAGCTGGGAGAAGGTGTAGTGATGGTTGCCAGGAAGAAAAAGGGGAAGTGGGAAGATATGGTTTTCAGCGAGCACTATTCCTGCCCGGGTTGCGGAACTGGGTACGAAGAACTTGCTCCCAGAATGTTTTCCTTCAACAGTCCGTACGGTTCGTGCAAAGAATGTGAAGGTCTTGGTATGACGCTGGAGTTTGATCCGGAATTGATCGTTCCCAATGAAGAGTTAAGTTTAGGCGAAGGTGCTGTTCATGCATGGTCGAACTGGAGCACAATCACACAAGATCATTACAGTCAACTAATAGATGAGTTCTCAGGAAAATTTGGTATAGACCTGAAGGTGCCATTCAAGAAGATTAACAAAAGGTACAGAGACATCTTATTAAATGGCGAGGCAGAAAGTAATAATGCTGATCATTTTGAAGGTGTCATCCCGACTTTATGGCGTGTTTATGATAAAACAAACAGTCCTGATGTCGTAAAACGGCTTGAAAAATATATGGATTATGACTTGTGTGAGGAGTGCAGTGGAGCAAGATTAAGGCCGGAAGCTTTATCAATAAAGGTTAACGACAAGTCGATAGATGAGGTTACCTCAATGACTGTAGAAGAAGCCTTCGACTTTTTCAAATCCCTTAAATTCCAGGGAGAAAGAGAGATTCTTGCCGGCAGAATATTAAAAGAGATCGCAACAAGATTAAGTTTTATGATTGATATAGGGTTATGCTACTTAACGCTGAACAGGAGAAGCAATACACTTTCAGGTGGGGAAATGCAGAGAATTCAACTGGCCACTCAGGTGGGCACAGGCCTGATTGGCGCCTGCTACGTATTGGATGAACCAACAATAGGGCTACATCAGAGAGATAACAAAAGATTAATAGGTACGTTAGAAAAATTGAAGGATTCGGGAAATACCGTGATAGTAGTTGAACATGATGAAGCTGCCATACGAAGCGCAGACTATGTAATTGATCTGGGACCGGGTGCCGGTGAACATGGAGGAACGGTAGTATCAAAGGGTACTGTTCCGGAGATTATATCCAATAACGGCTCGTTAACCTCTCAATACCTGAACAATAAACTTAAGGTGGAAGTCTCCGGGCAGAGAAAAAAGGCAGACCTAAAAAACTCTATCCTGATAAAAGGTGCAAGAGAAAATAACCTTAAATCAATTGACGTCAGGATTCCCTTAAATGTTTTTTGCTGTATAACGGGTGTTTCAGGTTCTGGCAAGAGCACGCTGATCGACCAGATATTAAACAGAGCGCTGATGAAAGCAATTTATGGCAACCGGGCTAAGCCTGGCAAACACAGCAGGATAACTGGAATAGAAAAGATTGATAAGGTTATCGAAATAGACCAATCCCCGATCGGACGTACACCGCGTTCCAATCCTGCAACATATACGAATCTATTCAGCCATATAAGAAATGTTTTTGCCCTGATAAAAGAGTCCAAAATACGCGGATACAAATCCGGCCGTTACAGTTTTAACGTCAAAGGAGGTCGGTGTGAACTATGTGAAGGACAGGGTACAAAGAAAATTGCCATGAACTTCCTGCCGGATATGTTTGTTCTTTGTGAACAATGCAGGGGCAAAAGATACAATCCTGAAACACTGGAAATAAGGTATAAAGGTAAAACCATTTCCGATACACTGGACATGAGTGTAGAGGAGGCATACGATTTTTTCAAAAATATTCCCCGGATAGAACGCATATTGAGAACACTACGTAACGTGGGATTGGGGTACATAACGCTCGGACAATCGAGCACCACCATTTCCGGTGGTGAAGCGCAAAGGGTAAAGCTGTCAACTGAACTCGCAAAACAGAGCACGGGAAAAACACTCTACATACTTGACGAACCTACAACCGGACTCCACTTCGCAGATATACAAAACCTCCTGAAGATACTTCTCAGGTTAACTGACATGGGAAACACGGTTATAGTTATTGAACATAACCTTGATGTTATCAAGACAGCAGATTATATAATCGATCTTGGGCCGGAGGGAGGTGAAAGAGGCGGAGAGGTTGTGGCTGCCGGCCCCCCGGAAAAAATATGTCGAATAAAAAAATCTTATACGGGGAGGTATTTAAAGAGTGTTTGCGGTATGTAAGCATTTCACCGTTTCATTACACACCATTATTTCTACACTTTATGAGCTGGACTAGTTTGAAGTTATTTATCCTGTTTTTGAAATCAATATGGAAATTTGCACTATTCAATAATTTCTCAAGGTCTATGGTTTTCCCCAGACCCAACCTGCATCGTATGGGAGATAACGCTTTCTCAAACTTTGCAACGAGACTATCATCGATTCCTGCATAGTTTAAAAAAAAGAACTCGGCATTTTCTTTGCACACACGCTTTATTTCGTTAAGAGTTTCGAAAGGTTTTGGAATTACCATAATTGAATGAGAAGCAATCACTTTATCAAAATAATTATTCTTAAACGCCATCTCTGATGCATCCGTTATGCACAGTTTTACATTGTGATAACCAAGACGTTGTTTTTTTTCTCCTGCCTGCTTAATCATGTCCCGGCTAATATCGATTCCAATGACCTCTGCATCTCTTCGATAAAGGGGTAGAGATACTCCGGTTCCAATCCCAACCTCAAGGATTTTTTCTCCCGGTTGTATGTCCATTAATTCACTCGCCATACGACGCCCGGGATTTAGTAGCGTCCCAAACACACTATCATAGAAATGTGAGTACAGAGAATAGATCTTTTTCGGCATTATATTAGTTTTTAACGGTTATAAAATCCCGTCGTTAATAGAGCTCATATAATAACATCCCACACTCTATTAAAAAAAACATAAAATTACAATCCTTTAATTATAATTTACCAGAAGTCTGCATAAGGCATCCTGGAGCTGCTTTGCCTGCCACGTACTTCCTTTTATTTCGTTTACTAATATTGAAAACGCTATTATTTCTTCGTTTAATGTTTTGACGTATCCGGAAAGCGTGCTCGTTCCGCGAATATACCCTGTCTTTGCCCTTATTCTTGATTTATACGGTTCTTCTTTCAAACGTTTCTTTAGTGTACCGTCTATGCCGGAAACTGGAAGTGATTCCAGAAAAATGCCGGCATCTTTGTGTCCGTACATATGGCGTAATACTCTTATTATCAATTCCGGAGTCAATTTGTTTTCTCTCGACAAACCGGAGCCATCACTAAGCTGATATTGATCTTCTGAAATTTTTAATTTTGAAATGAAATCCTTAATTACGTCCAGTCCACCGGAAAATGTCCCTTCCTTCTTAACGACCGCACCAATAGTCTTCAGTATCTGTTCCGCATAAAAACCCTGACTACGCTTGTTCGTCACATTGATAGCTTGTATTAAACTCGAAGTTGTTACTGCCAATTTATGAAGTTTATGTCCGGCATTTAAATCTGATTCTTTAATAACCCTCGCCTCCCCCATAACACGAACATTCTTTTGCTCTAATATCTCCTTAAAAACAGTCGCCGTATATAGAGGTGGATTATGTATAGTGATCCACTCTTTTTGAGGTTCAGTCTTTGACCATAATAACCCTTTAACATTAATCCTGTTTGTAAATGGTTTTCTGTAAAACGAATAAGCATGCTTTGATTTCAACGTCGTAGTTTTACATTTATTAATTATCTTAACGTAGGATGTTTCAGGCTCAATTTGTATGGAAACAAGACCTCCAGGTTTATTGTTGGGTTCCAGAACAATATCAATGCAATTATCATTAAATGAGAGACCGCTGATCGGTGCACAGTACCACTCAGAAAGCTGGTCTTTTGGCCAGCTATCGTGAACAAATTCTCTATCAAAGATGCTGTCATCAGCAATGATATTTCCCGTAACTACTTTTATACCTAGTTTCTTA
>CAZPAM010000064.1:0-15451 GCA_964584595.1 uncultured Candidatus Scalindua sp.
ACCGAATAGCAGCATCAACAGCTGCGTTACCAGTAACCATTATAACCCTGATTTCAGGATGCTGTTTCTTGGCCTTCCTAGTTAATTCAATGCCATCAACCTCAGGCATTTCCAGATCGGTTAACAGCAGATGATAATTAAAACTCTTTATCATCTGCAATGCTTCAATACCTGAAAAACTTACATCTACCTGATACCCCTCTCGGCTGAGTACTTGTTCAATTAAATGGCATATCTCAGGTTCATCATCTACAACTAATACTCTTATATGGTTATCCATCTTTTATTCTCCCAATATATTCTAACACCTAAATAGTCTCTACTGGAAATGTAAAGTGAAAGATAGCACCTGTGCAACCTTTCTTCTGGTTTTTTACAATTAAGGCTTCCCAAACCCTTCATAATGTTATCAAATATATAAAAACCAAACCCTTTCCCCTTTCACTTAATGCAGAGATCATTTTCAGAGCAAGACACAGTCTTGTTGATATTCTAGATGCACAGAGAATTACAGACTGCACCCTAATAGTTTTGTATTGGGTTTCTTTATTTTTTCTGTATTCTCTGTGCATTTTATTTACCCTTATTTAAGCACAAGCTTCTAACTCTGATTTTATCCTGACTATTTCGCTGGAAGCAAAAGCATCTACAACTTCAGTGTCAAATTGCTTTCCTGCTACTCTTTTTAGTTCTGACACCGCCTTGTTTGTTTTCATTGCCGGTCGATATGTCCTATTTGACGTCATTGCATCGAAGGAGTCAGCTACCGTCATTATTTTAGTGAGAAGCGGTAAATCATCTCCACCTAGCCTATCCGGATATCCTCTACCATCAAAACTCTCATGGTGACTCCTTATATGGTGCATTGCATCATCAAGAAAGGCTAATGGCTTTATAATCTTTTCACCTGTAGAAGGGTGGGATTTTATTGTGTCAAATTCCGAGTCATTCAATTTGTCTGTTTTGTTAAGTATGAGCTCCGAAATACCTATTTTACCAATGTCATGTAGCAATGCAGCATGACGTAAAGTTTCCATCTCTTTATCAGATACGCCCATCATGTTTGCTATTGCAGATGAGTATTCCGATACCCTTTGAGAATGACCGCTTGTATACGGGTCCTTTGCCTCAAGACTGGCGGCTAGAGATCTGACCATGTTAAAGCAATTTTCTTCAAGCGCCTCATAAAGCCTTGCATTCTCTACCGCAATACTTACCTGCCCAGCAATAGTACACAGTAGATTGACGTCTGTTTCACAGAAACTTTCACCCGAAACCTTATCTATAACGTTTATTACACCAAGAACCTTTCCATCCGCTATAAGTGGTGCAGAAACAAATGATTTCGTTTTGTAGTCCGGTCTCTCGCTTCTATTAAACCTGTTATCATGCCTGATATCCTTAACCAGAATAGGCTTCTTATCCTTTACAACACGCCCCGCCACTCCCTCATCTATCTTTTGAGTCTTTCCCAGGGCCTGCTTACTTCTGTAACCATGGCATGCCTTAACTATTAAACCATCTCCTTCTTCATCAATGAACATGATCGAACTGTGTTTTACCTCTAGCTTCTCGTTAATCTCCTTCAAGCATAAACTTAGAAGGTTGTCCATATCCAGTACCGAAGTAATAGCCTTGCTAATCTCATTTACAGTAGCCAGTTCATTAATTCTTTGCACAAGCTCTTTATTGGCTGTTGTAAGTTGCTCACCAGCTATATGAACCTTCTCGGTTAATCCCTGTTTGTGAATATTCAGTTCACGATTTGCTTTCTTCAAATCTTTTAACAGTTGTGCATTCTCCATTGCAACCTGACGGGTATACAAGGTCTGTTTTACCGCTTTTTTCAACTCAAAAATATTAAATGGCTTTGTTATGTAGTCATCTATTCCATGCCTTAGTGATTCAACGGCACTACCAACCGTTGCATAACCAGTAACCATTATAGACCTGATTTCCGGACACTCTTTTTTCGCCATTTTAATTAATTCCAACCCATCAATCCCGGGCATCTTTAAATCGGTTAACAACATTTGATATTTACTTTTCTTTATCATCTGCAGTGCTTCCATACCTGAGAAACTCACATCTACCCGATAGCCTTCCAGCTTGAGTAATTCTTCAATTAAATGGCAAATCTTAGGTTCATCATCTACAACTAATACTCTTATCTGGTTATCCATTTTCTTTCTCCGATATATCCTGACACTTAATTAGTCTCTACTGTAACTGAGCTCTTTTAATATTCTAGATGCACAGAGAATTACAGACTATACCCTAATATTTTATATCGGGTTTTATTATGTTTTCTGTATTCTCTGTGCATTTTATTTACCCTTATTTAAGCACAAGCTTCTTACTCTGATTTTATCCTGATTATTTCGCTGGAAGCAAAAGCATCTACTACTTCAGGGTCAAATTGTATTCCTGATGCTCTTTTAAGTTCTGATATTGCCTTGTTTGTTTTCATTGCTGGCCGATATGTTCTTTCTGATGTCATTGCATCAAAGGAATCAGCTACCGTCATCATTTTAGTTAGAAGTGGCAAATCATCTCCACCCAACCTATCCGGATACCCTCTACCATCAAAACTCTCATGGTGACCCCTTATATAGGGTAGTACATCATCAAGAAAAGTTAATGGCTTTATAATTTTTTCACCCGTAGTAGGATGGGATTTTATTATGTCAAATTCCGAGCCACTCAATCTGTCTGTTTTGTTGAGTATGAGCTCTGAAATGCCAATCTTACCAATGTCATGTAACAATGCAGCATGACGTAAAGTTTCCTTCTCTCTATCAGGCACGCCCATCATGTTTGCTATTGCAGATGAGTATTCTGACACCCTTTGAGAATGACCGCTTGTATATTGATCCTTTGCCTCAAGACTGGCAGCCAGAGACTTGACAATATTAAAACAATTTTCTTCAAGCGCCTCATAAAGTCTTGCATTCTCTAATGCAATACTTACCTGTCCTGCAATAGTACACAGCAGATTGACGTCTGTTTCACAGAAGCTTTCACCCGAAACCTTATCTATAATGTTTATTACACCAATGACCCTTTCTCCCAGAACAAGTGGTGCAGAAACAAATGATTTTGTTTTGTAGTCAGGCCTCTCGCTTCTATTAAACCTGTTATCGCGTCTGATATCCTTAACCAGAATAGGCTTTTTATCTTTTACAACACGCCCTGCCACTCCCTCGCCTATCTTTTGAGTCTTACCCAGGACCTGTCCACTTCTGTGGCCTTGACTGGCCTTAACTACCAGTTCATTTCTTTCTTTATCAACTAACATTATCGAACTGTGTTTTACCTTTAAATTCCCGTTAATCTCCTTCAAGCATAAACTTAGAAGTTTGTCCATATCCAGGACCGAAGTGATAGCCTTGCTTATCTCATTTATAGTGGCCAATTCATTAATTCTTTGTACAAGCTCTTCGTTAGCCGCCGTAAGATTTTCACCCGCTATATGAACCTTCTCGGTTAATCCCTGTTTATTAACATTCAGCTCATGATTTGCCTTCTTTAAATCTTTTAATAGTTGTGCATTCTCCTTTGCAACCTGATGAGTGTACAAGGTTTGTTTAACAACTTTTCTCACATCAATAATATTAAATGGTTTCTTTATATAGTCATCGACCCCATGCCTCAGAGACTGAACTGCTGTATCAACAGTGGCATAACCGGTAACCATTATAGTCCTGATTTCAGGATTCAGCTCTCTTGCTTTTTGAATTAATTCCAGACCATCAATCCCGGGCATCTTTAAATCAGTTAACAACATTTGATAATTATATTTCTTTAACATCTGCAGTGCTTCCGTGCCTGAAAAACTTATATCTACCTGGTAACCTTCCGGTTTAAGTAAACCTTCAATCAGATGACATATATTAGGTTCGTCATCTACAACTAATATTCTTATTTGGTTGTCCATTTTTTTATTTGCCTGATATAATTCGATATCTAAACAGGTTATATTGGTAAAGCAAATTGAAAGATAGTGCCCTTACCCACCTGGCTTGTTACGGTTAATGTACCCTCGTGCTTTTTGATAATGTTATTGGAAACACAAAGTCCTAAACCCATTCCCCTTTCCTCATCGTTCACCACAAAGAAGGGGTCAAAGATTCTTTCAATTACATCCTGAGAAATTCCCCTGCCAGAGTCATTGAATGTAGCGGTTATATTATTATCTCTCCCCTTTTCAGTAGCAATCATCAAACCACCTTTTCCATTGATAGCATTTATTGAATTAGCAATAATATTCTTGCAGGCCAGAGCAATTTGTTTCTTATCAGCCATAATCACAGGCAGGTTCTCATCAAAAGCTTCAACTATCCGAATCTCTTTCTCTTGCTCAGTATCTTTAAATGCACAAATTGTATCTTTCAGAATATCATTCAGATTCACAACTTCCTTGTTAGGGTCTTCCAGTTGAGCATAGGTCACTAAATCTTTTACAGTTCCAGCAATTCTCTGGGTTTCTTCCTCTAAGGTTGCAAACACATGATAATTGAGGTCACTACTTTCCATTTCTGATAATCTTAATTGTAGCTGACCACTAATCGTAGTTAATGGGTTATTGATTTCATGCGCAATTCTCAATGCAAAAGGTTCTATTGATTTATGTGTTTTAGGTTCCTCATTTAAGATGCTTCCGTTATGGCTAACTCTGTCTAATGATTTGCGAATAATGGCAAACAATTCATTTATATAAAATGGTTTTAAAATATAACAATCAGCTCCTCGTTCAATAGATTTAACAGCTTTTTCCCTGTTCGAGTTAGAAAAGGAAATCAAAATGAATAAATTCGGGTTAATCTTTCTTGCAACATCAAGAAACTCCATTTCCTTTAATTCCAAATCATCTATATCAAGAATAATGGCATCTATTTTACTTTCAGTAATCGTGGATATTGCTTGAAATACACTTGTTTCAGAAACGACATCAAATCCTTTATTTTCCAGGAGCGTAACCGCTGCTCTCAGATTTTCATCTTCTCTAAATATGGCTAGAATTTTATGGTTCATTGACATTTAAGGAATGTTCTTCCTGTATGGCAGAACACTTTGGCAGTATGAGAGAAACCACTACCCCACTCCCTGCTTTACTATCTATATCAATAGATCCACCAAGTTCTTCGATAATAGTTTTGCATACTGACAGGCCCAGACCGGCACTCTTGCCTTCAGCTTTAGTAGTATAAGAAGGGCAAAATATCTTGTCCAACTGATCGTTGCTGATACCACCTCCTGTATCACGAAATTGAATCAGTACTGAATTGTCATGGACAAAATTAGTACTTAAATAAATAGCTCCACCGTTTGGCATGGCTTCTCTTGCATTTTGCATCACATTGAGAAAAACCTGCTTCAGCCTGTTACTGTCCCCATACATCTCTATCTCAGATGGCAGCAAATTCTTTATTATCTCAATATTTTCATTCTTCATTGTATATCCAATCATAGTTACCACGTCCTCGATTACCTGGTTCACATCAAAGACTTTCTTCAATCTTGGAGTTTGTTTTGTAAATTCAAGCAAGCTATTAGCTAAAGTGGCTATACGTTCAAACTCTTTGATAAGTGTCTCATAAGTCTTTTTTTTGGGATCAGTATCATTTGTTTCAACATGAAACATCTGTAACCATCCCGACACATATGAGAGGGGGTTGTTGATTTCGTGGGCAATCCCGGGAACTATTTCCCCCAGACACGATACTTTATTCAGAAATTGTGTATAGCTTTCTCCTCCACAATCTTTTTCTACCAGAATATGCAATCCGGATACATCTCCATTCTCATCATAAGAAGAAGATACAGATATTTTCTTTCCGGATTCACATAATCTGAACGTTTTATGATTTTCCATTTCTACCCCATTGGATTCCTCAACAGATACCGAAAAAGCGTCGTTCCATCTGGCTCCAATTAGACTGGAATTCAAATCGCCATTATTATGACTCACAGACCTTATAATTCCCTCTTTGTCAGTCACAACAATTCCCAATACATTTTCAGTTTCAAACATAAAGTGTGAAACTCTCCTTTCATTTTTGATGCAGAGACAATTTCCAGAACCAGACACAGTTTTGTTGATATTTTAGATGCACAGAGAATTACAGACTATACCCTAATATTTTATATCGGGTTTTATTATGTTTTCTGTATTCTCTGTGCATTTTATATGTCAGCAAAAAAACGATTACCAAATCTGTATTTCTTGTTCCAGTGAGACATTGTATTTCTTCTTAATAGTTTCTTTAATTATCTTTATGAGTTCAAGTATATCAGTGCTGGTAGCATTTCCTGTGTTTACTATAAAATTCGCATGTTTTTCTGAAACAACAGCACCTCCTACCTTCTGCCCTTTAAGATTTGCCTTTTCAATAAGTTCCGCGGCTTTAAAGTGCTGTGTATTCTTAAATATACTGCCAGCATTAAATGTTGATAAAGGTTGTTTTTCTTTTTTTTCTTTATAAATTTCGTCCATCTTTTCAAGAACTACTTCAATTTTTGATTCCTTGAGTGTGAATTCTACATTAACTACTATTTGCCTACTAAGATTGCATCCACGATATGCAAACTCAACATCGCCACGACTATATTTTATAATCTTGCCATCAAAAGTCATTGTGGTCAGAAAGTCTATCGTATCGCTTATATCACCATATTTCCCCCCGGCATTCATCATTACGGCACCACCCACAGTACCGGGGATTCCCACTAATCCTTCCAGGCCTTCCAATCCCGATAAGGCAGACTTCCGAATAAGCTTGGCAAGGCCCACACCTGCCCCTGATAACACGTGTCTGCCGTTTATTTCTATCTCCTTGAAATCAACTCCTCCTAAATGAATCACCACACCTTTAACTCCACTATCATTAACAAGGAGGTTAGTTCCTTTCCCAAGAATGAACACCTTTTTCTGCTCATCTCTACAGAATTGGAGCACTTTCTTAAGCTCTGATGTATTCCCTGGCTCTACAAATATCTCTGCCGCACCCCCTGTTCTGAAAGAAGTATATCTTTGCATGGGTACATCATACCTGAATATTTCATCAATAATTTCCGGGCTACTAATCATATTCATTTTCAAGATCGTCTTTTAAAC
Organism: uncultured Candidatus Scalindua sp.; assembly: GCA_964584595.1. Taxonomy (GTDB): domain Bacteria; phylum Planctomycetota; class Brocadiia; order Brocadiales; family Scalinduaceae; genus Scalindua. The sequence goes on from CAZPAM010000064.1 coordinate 7,118, forward strand.
CATGAGCAGCTTTCCATATATCACCCGCGCCCAGGATCATAATAATATCATTCTTTTCCACACTTAAACGTAAGCTGTTTACAATCTCAGCAATACTTTTAATACATTCAACATCACCGCCTTTTTCCTGCAATTCACGTTTAAGATCCAGCGAACTAACAGATGCCCTTTCTATATCCGAATCTCTTGCAGCGTAGATGTCAGCAATAATTACTTTGTCAGCAAGCGTAAGTGCCATAGCAAATTCTTTCAGAAGAAGTTTTGTGCGATTATGCTGATGTGGCTGAAAAACACACCAAATCCGCTGTGAAGGGTATATCGACCTTGCAGTTTCCAATGTTGTTTTAATTTCTGTAGGGTGGTGGGCAAAATCATCAATAATTGTAATCCCATGCTTACTGCTGATAGTTTGAAAACGTCGACTTACACCATTAAATAATGCCAACGCTTTTTTTACAACTTTTGCATTTAAGCCTATATGATTACAAACAGATATTGCGGCAAGCGCATTTGACACATTATGCAACCCAGGTGTTTTGAGGCAAAAGTCACCAAAATATTCCCCTTCTTTAAATACGGCAAAATGATTTTCCTCCTTGTCTGTATAGTACACGACAGCAAGCCATTTTGCGCCTGATTCAAGATATGTCTTACCATAGTAATCATCAACCATTGGCCTTCCATACTTCTGTATCCGTCCATCAGAATAAGTTCGCAGACCTGAAGTCTTTCGAACAGGGACGGCCTTATTGAGTAAGTCAGATGCCGCAACAACTGAATAACTATCAACCTTGCATTTCGCACCTTTGATAACCTTCCTTATATTCGCATCATCATTATTTATAACAAGTAGACCGCTTTCCGGAATCAAGGATACAAACTCTGTAAATGCATCCGCTATCCCATCAATATCCTTATAGTAATCCAGATGGTCTTCTTCAATATTTGTGATTACGCCTATCTGAGGCGTCAGATTCAAAAACGTCCTATCATATTCACATGCCTCAGCAATAAAATAACTTCCATTACCGGCATAAGAATTACCCCCGATCTCTGCAACATTACCACCGATTACAAAGCTGGGTTCATGGCCTGCCCTTTTTAGTATTGTAGAAATCATTGCAGTTGTTGTGGTCTTGCCATGTGTACCGCTTACGGCAACACCACATTTTCTTTTCATTAAAGATCCTAGGAACTCAGAATACTTAACGACCCTCAACCCCAATGTCCTTGCCTTTTTAAGATCAGGATTATTTTCATTAATCGCGGCTGAAGTTATCACCAGGTTTGTTTCCGGATCAAGACCTTCGCCATCCTGTTTCGTGTTAATACTGACACCCAATTCTCCGAGCTCATGAGTTATCGGAGAACATTCCATATCTGAACCGGACACAATATAGCCTTCGTTTATCAAAATCTTGGCAATCGCACTCATACCTGCACCACCAATACCAATGAAGTAAATATATTTTCCATAGTCATTGCTATAATCAACAAGATCCTGGCCATGTTGATTATTTATTTCCTGATAATATTCTTGTGAAATAAGGTTCATTCTTTCTGTATAGTTTATTGTTTAAATTATGACTAAGTTTGTCACGTCTAAGGCTTCCACACAGAACGCGGGAACAAGAAGAACTTTCCGGCATTTCAACCTAAGCAAAGCGCGCAAAACTAACTAATTTTTTTTTAGTTTTTTTCGCTTCAAGTGTTTGACATATTTTATCTACAACATGTTCTGCCGCAAAAGGCTTGCTTAAGCTTTTATTTATTTTCTTCATATTATCCAGCTCTTCATCATTCCTGAATAGATTTGATACTAATTCTGTAAGTTTTTCAGGTTTCAGTTCATCCTGCTTTATGATCATGGCGCCTCCTATCTTCGCCAGTTCATAAGCATTCCAATATTGATGGTTATCCGTCGCATACGGGTAAGGTATAAGGATTGCCGGAATACCTACTGCAGATATTTCTGCAATAGTATTTGCTCCCGCACGACAAATAACCAGATCTGACAATTTATAAGCAATACCTATGTCATTGGAGAATTCGGAAACAAAAGAACTTATCCCCAGATTATCATAAACGTCTTTCGCTTCTTTATATCCCTCTTTTCCGGTAAGATGAATAATTTGTAATTCCGGAATTAAATCTTTAAGTTTCGGAATACTCTGCAATATTACTTTATTTATAGCCTGAGCTCCCTGGCTACCACCCATTACCAACAATGTCTTTCCTTGAGATGTCAGACCGAACGGGTTTTTACCAATCTCTGATTCATTTGCAACAACATCCATTCTTATCGGTATACCGGTAACACTAACGGAGTGCATCTTTTTAAACCTCTTTTTTGTACTTTCCCAATGGCACAGAACTGCATCCGCCCACCTTGCCATTATTAAATTGGCTCTTCCCGGTATAACATTCTGTTCTATCAGGACAATTGGAACCCCGGCGATGTATGCGGCAACCACGGGCAAGGCTGAACCATATCCTCCCAAACCAATTATCATGTCAGGCTTAATTCTAATAATATTAATTAAGGAATATATTACTCCGATTAAAGAAACAATGATAAATGCAGGTAAGCTAATAAACGATGTAAACTTACATGCCTTAATTTGTTTAAACTCATAGCCGCTCTCTCCTATATACTCTGATTCTCCCTTCTTACTTGTACCAAAGAAGATTATATTCGCACCGGGAAGTCTGGACGATATTTTCTGTGCTATACTCAGGCCGGCAATTAAATGCCCACCCGTACCTCCACCGGCAAAAATGATATTCAAGTAACTGAACTCCTATTATCTTCAGTATTACATGCCGAAACATCACTGTTTTCTGACTGTCTCGCAATATTTAAAAGTATCCCTACTCCCAGTAACGATAATAATATCGATGAACCTCCTGTACTGATAAATGGTAATGGAAGCCCTTTCGTCGGTATAGAACCGGTAACAACAGCAACATTTATAGCCGCCTGTAAAGCAATTGAGGCCGTTATGCCTAATGCAAGAAAGAAACCGAACGCATCCGGCGCCGTCTTACAGATCCGCATACCCTGCCATGCAAATAAGGCAAACATAATAATAATACAAGTCGTTCCCATAAACCCAAATTCCTCACCTATTATCGAAAAGACAAAATCATTATCACTCATCGGCAAGAAGAACAACTTCTGGCGGCTTTCACCCAACCCCAAACCTGCTATTCCTCCAGAACCAAGTGCAATCCATGACTGTATAATCTGATAACCAATTCCCATAGGGTCTTTCCAGGGATCAAGAAATGCGAGTAGCCTGTTGTGCTGATAAGTTGGAATCTTGTGCATAATTTGATAAATATGAGGAATGGAGGCAATTAATGTGAAAATCACATAAACAATCCTGGTACCTCCTACCATTATCAATATAAATGAAACGGCTGTTATAAACATAGCAGTACCAAAATCCGGTTCCTTTAATATAAGCAGGGAAACAACACCTATAAATATAATCGGAATAACAAAACCCTTTGTGAAAGTTGCCATCTTTTCCCGGTTCTTTGCTATATAACCTGACATAAAGATAATCATCGCGAGTTTGGCAAATTCTGATGGCTGGTATCCAAAAACCCCTACCCTTATCCACCTGCGAGAACCATTAATTTTTGCTCCTATTTCTGGAATAAGCACAACTGCCAGACCGGCAAGTGCAACAATGAAGATAACCATACTGTATTTCTGCAAATAATGATAATCGGTCCTCATCATGATTAGCATACCTGTTACTGCAATGATTACCCACGCAACGTGCTTGAGGAAAATAATGTTCATTGAACCGGCACCTTCGGTTGTTTTTGCTGAACTGGTACTGTATATCATAATTACCCCGATTACGAGCAGAGTAGTAACAAGATACATTATGACATTTGCCGGTTCTAAACTACGTATTGCAGCCTGGTTGAGACCCCCGACTGAAGCCGATTGTGTATCTTTGCCGTAGTTTATATTAACTGCAAACGGGTTTCTGAGGATATTCATAGTTTTAAGGTAATCAGGCTGAATAGTGCCATTATTGCGGCTATTATAAAAAATCTCATTGTAATCTTTGTTTCCGGCCAGCCCTTAAACTGAAAGTGGTGATGAAGGGGAGCACACAGAAACAGCCTCTTTCCGGAAATCTTGTATACGCTAACCTGTAATAGGACAGAAAAGGCTTCCACAATAAATATACTGCCTATAAAAAAAATAAGGAGCTCCTGTTTCACAATAATAGCTATAATTCCAAGCATGCCTCCCAGTGGCAAAGAACCTACATCCCCCATAAACGTCTGCGCGGGAAAGCAATTAAACCACATGAAACCTAACCCTGCCCCCACCAGTGCAGAACAGAGAATACTCAATTCCCCGACACCTGCAATATAGGGAACATTTAAGTAGCTGCTAAAGTCAACCCGTCCAACTATGTAGGTTATCAAAGTAAAGGCCAGGCCGGCTATTACTGTGCATCCAATTGCCAGCCCGTCAAGGCCGTCAGTAATATTGACGGCATTTGACATTCCCACCACGAAGAACATTACCATTAATACATAAAATGCTCCCAACTCAGGCCTGGTTTCTTTGAAGAATGGTATGACAAGTTTTGTCCCCTCATCAATATTCATGAAATGAAAGTACAATATCAAACCAATTATCAGCCCCAGACCACACTGGAAGAGGAGCTTTGATGTACTTGTTAACCCTGATGAATGACTCTGTGTCAGTTTTATATAATCATCAAAAAACCCTAAGACACCGAGCCAGACAGCCGTAAATAGTACTAATAAAATATATATGTTGAAAATATTACACCAGAGCAGAGTAGAAAGAAGGACCGCAACCAATATAATAACACCACCCATTGTAGGTACGTCTTTCTTATCACTATGAAGATTCTTCAGTTTTTCAGAATCTGTCTTTGCAGTATCCTCTGAAACCTTGTGTCTTTTAAGTATCTTTATTACCTGCGATCCTATAAGCAAACTTATTAAGAAAGCTGTTATAGCGGCAAGCCCGGCTCTGAATGATATATATCTTATTAACTCAAACCCCTGAAAATAATCGTGAAGGGGATAAATCCATTTATAAAGCAATATTTTCTCCGCTTAACATCAAGGAAAACGACCTTAATTCGTGTCTACGTTTCAGACTAAACTCAGCAGTGCGGTATTGTTTTCATTACTCCCTGAAAAGCAATCCTCGATTTGACGCAAAACACACTCAAGCTTCATTCTTCTTGAACCTTTAATTAAAACTGTGTCGTCTTTTCTTAATTGTGAAGCGACAAAAGAACACATCTCTTCTGAAGTTTCACAACTCAGAATATTCTCTCTCGGCATACCGTTAGCGACAGCTTCTTCTGCCACAAGCCTGGAGAATGGGCCGACTGTCCACAAGACATCAATATTCGCATTGGCAACTTTCACACCAACTTCTTTATGCAACTCTTCTGCATAATTTCCCAACTCCAACATATCCCCACATATAAGCACCTTCCTTCCGGAAGTCATCCATTCGGAAAATTCATCTAATGCAGATGACATTGACGAGGGATTGGAGTTATAACTGTCATTGATAACTACAATATCGCCGCAGATCTGTTTTTCCATCCGCATAGACGAAAGCTTGAAGTCAATGAATTTGTCACATATAACTTCAATACCAATACCAACTGCATCGCACATGGCTATCACTGCCAGAGCGTTATAGATATTATGCCTGCCAAATACCTGCAAATTGACAGTAAAAGAGTCATTGACAGTAAAAACAAAACCTGAATCATTTCGCTTAACGTTTGATGCTTTTATATCAGCACTTTGATTAAAGCCGAAACTTATAACCTTTCCGTTAAAACGGTTTGCAATCTGATTACACCAGTCGTCATCAGCATTTGTAATTAACGTACCATTTTCCGGCATATTTTCGATAAATTCTGATTTAGCGCTTGCAACACCCTCAATACTGCCAAGACCTTCAAGGTGTGCATGTGAAATGTTGGTCAGAATGGCAAAATCAGGAAATATAATTTCAGATAACCTTTTAATTTCCCCTGGAGCATTTGTACCCATTTCTACAATACAAAAATCATGTGTAATCTCTGTTTCGAAGATTGTTAAAGGAACACCAATAAAATTATTAAAACTTTTCCTGGATCTTGACACATTCTTAAAGTTTCCAAGGACATGATAAACCATGTCTTTAGTAGTTGTTTTGCCATTGCTGCCCGTAACGGCGACAAAACCAGCCGGCAAACTGTTACGATAAAACTTTGCCAGATCACCCAGGGCTCTTAATGTATCAGCAACCTCTAATAAGGCGCATTCCTTAAATCCGCCATGTAATGAATATGCATCCTTTTTACCACTAGATACTACTGCACCCGCAGCACCATTCTGTATGGCTTGTTCAACAAATTTGTGGCCATCATAATTTTCACCTTCCAGGGCAAAAAAGATTTCCCCATGCTTTATAGACCTCGTATCCGTAGATATTCCATTAATAAGCGACTCTGAATTACCTTGAATTAATTTCCCTCCTGTTGCCTTTAAGATATCAGAAACTTTTATATTATTCATTTTTCTTTATCTTCTACAATTTAGATTTCAATCAGAGTGTTTATTGTTCATATTTCTATAAGCAATTTGCAGATTCATACCAAAACCTGCTCTTTGCTTCTCACACCTGGCAAAAAGTTCATGAAGTTTCTCAAGGATGTTAGATACTTCTTTACTCACAAATGGAGAAATCCTATGACGGGATGGATTCCTACGAAATGTTGTATCTTCAAAAGAATTCTTTTGTGTGTTCAGAAGATATCCAACAAACTCGTAATTCAGATTGTGTTGTGAATCTATATCTTTAGAAATGTTTATATTTTTAGAATAGAACTCTATAAAATTTGCCGATCTACAGAAATCTATTAATGATTGGTATGTCTGCCAGCTATCAGGGTTTGATGTTAGTTCGGCCAATCTACAAACTTCAGAGTGTGTAATCGTAAATATTGGCTTCCTTGATTCGGTCTCTTCAACAATTTCCATTGGTATTATTCCATTCCAATCTTTTGAGAAGCCTTCTACAATATATTGTCGACCCACTTTATCTATGAGTTGATACCATACATGTGCCCTTGCAACTCTACTTTTCTTATCAATTACCCACCCCCAAATAATCATGGCATTTCTTTGCTTTGAGGGAAGATGTGAAGAAAAAAGAAATACTGCATCCTCACAATCTCCTTTCTTTGATTTTTTGGTTTCAAATGGAGTCTGCCAGATATCAGTTTTGGCTTGTTCCGGAATGTATTTTATATTGAAAGCAATATCCTTGTATGCTTCATAAATATATTTACCGTTTTCGAATGTTTCTTCACACCATTCTTTATACATGAGATTGTCCTGTAACAACTCATTATTTTCAGGGTATGGACACTCATCCGGTACTGGTTTGAAGCCGGGTTTTGAGAAATTATCTGCATAATAATATTCAGATGTTTCTCTTGTTTTCTCCTGGATTGCAGTATCCGTCCGGTTATCTGCCTGAACAAACCTTTCCTGCAGGAACAGTTCACGTATCAGTTTTGGCTCACTAGAATGTATCACTTTGGTATAAGAGTGTACCGACAACGGTGCGTCGGGCTGGTCATAGCCAATCGCAAATGACAGGCTTAATAAACTTAACATTATGAAGATAAAAACCAGGTAAGTAATTAATTTCAGCCTTTTTGCCATCATTTCCTTATCTTTTAAATAAGAATACTAAACAAAGGCACAACAATCAGGCTACATCAGTAATACTTAATCTCTGCTTCTCATTACTATATATCGAAATTGTTCGACAGTATCTTCTTCACTACTTCTCTGTCATCAAAAGGAATTATGGTATCTTTTATTATTTGATGTTTTTCATGTCCTTTGCCGGCAATCAGAACTAGATCATCACTCTTTGCCTCTGCAAGAGCTTCCCCTATTGCTGTATATCTGTTTGTTTGAATATAAAATATTCGTCCGGACTTTATTCCTGCCATGATGTCTTCTATTATACTTTGCGGATCCTCTGAACGCGGATTGTCATTTGTTAACCAGAATATGTCCGAGTTGTCGTCAGCTACTTTCCCCATCATTGAACGCTTTTCTTTATCTCTATCACCCCCACAACCAAAAACAAGGAGTATCCGGCCTTTTACCAGATTCTTTAGTGAGTGCAATACCGTTTCCAGAGCATTCGGCGTATGAGCATAGTCAACCACAACATTGAAGCCGTGCTTACAGGGTATAGCCTCTAACCTTCCCGGTACAACTGGCGCAGCCTCGATA
>CAZPAM010000065.1:0-3123 GCA_964584595.1 uncultured Candidatus Scalindua sp.
CAGATAACATCTAAATATACAGATGCCATATATTTCTAATATCATAGACATAGTTTACATAACTTCAATACAATTCTTTTTCAGGCTCGTTCTGGCCCGAAAAAAAGGGACCAGAATTATCTTTAATTTTTTTAGAAAACCTATCTGTTTTATGTTAGACTAAAACCCATTGACCAAAACACTATGGGTTTAAAATGAAAAAGAATTTCAAATTATATGGAATCATTATATTTGTAGTGGCGGTAGTGATACTTTCAATAAGTATTACAAACTTCCAGAAACAGTCTACCTTGTTGCGGGAGGAGATATTCGACAAATGCGAGATGATTGCAGTCGAGCTTAAACACACGAGAGAATATCTTGCGGAAACAATTGCTATTGCAAATTTGCAGCATCATGAAGAGGCCAGAAGGCTCATGCCGGCTATGGCAGGAAATGAGATTGGTAAAAAGTTTTACAATGAAACAGGTTATCAACTAAGACAGGTCAGTTCAAAATATAGAAACCCTAAAAACAAACCCGACAGCTTTGAGGAAGAAGCCCTTACTGAATTCGAGAAAGACAATAACCTCTCTGAATACAGAGGAGTTGACAAGATAGACGGCCAGAAAGTGCTGAGATATCTCATCCCCCTCTACATAGAGGAAGCGTGTCTTAAATGCCACTCTGCAAAGGAAACCGTGCCGGGATTCATACAGGAAGATTATCCTGAAGACAAAGCCACAGATTACGTGTTTGGAGATCTGAGAGGTGCTATCTCGGTGGCTGTTCCCATAGACAGGGCTGAAGCTGAAATCAAAAAGAACCTGGTCCATATGACCATTGTAACCACCATAGGAATGGTATTTCTGGTAACCTTTGTTACTATTGTAATGAATATTACAATAAGGATGTCAGATAAAAAGAAATCAAATTAGTGAACGAAAGGAACTAATTCATCTACAATGCAACCACGCATAGAAATCCTTGACAAGTTAAAAGCACACGTCTTTAAAACATTATCAGCACATTATCAATCCCTGGACAACTGCAAATACGCGGACTTAAGACTTGGAATCAGCGAATTCAAATCAGCCGGTTCTGAGAATGGACAGTCAAAGGATGTTACGGATGATTATGATGCATCATTCAGTGTAAGGGTTATTGCAGGAGAAATGTCGTCCTGGGGATTTTACGGCCAGTCCCTGGGCAGAAACGATTTAAAGATTAAGAAAATAACCAGCCTGATTATAATCGCCATAAATACTGCCTATGACAGGGCGATGGCCAACGCAAAAAGGAAGTCAGAGTTTAAAAAGAAAGCTGATTCATTAACAGATGTCAGGCTCGCAAAGATTAAGGTTTGCCAGGAAACTGTACCGGCAGATTTCGAAATAGACCCGCGAAAAATTCCCCTTCAAAAGGTATTAAAGACGAGCGTGAATGTTTCCAGGCAGATGAAGGAACTTGATCCGTCTGTATTATATACGGCTACCGGAATAAAGACCGGCATAACGAGGGAGTTGTTCTGCAGTTCTGAAGGCGCAAATATAGATCAATCATTGCCGCTGACTCAGGGTGTTGTCTATGTGTCTGCGCAGAAGGGCGAATCAAGTCCGGAAGTTTGCTACGATTACGTTGGTGATTTAAGAGGGTGGGAAATAATTGAAGGCAAAAACTGCTATAATCAGAGCTTTCTCAATTTTGCACTTGCGAGGACAAAAGAGACTATCGAACTGTCGGGAGCAGAGTTTCTTAAAACCAGCAAAGGTGAAGTTGTCGTTGTAACTGACCCTCACTTTAATACACTGCTCGTACACGAAATTGTCGGACACCCTACCGAATCAGACAGGATATTGAAAATGGAGACTGCCTACGCAGGCAGATCCTGGCTTTATAAGAGCAGGGATGAAAATCAGTTGGGAAACCGGATAGCATCACCCCTCGTAAATGCATTTTCAGATCCTACCGTGATGGGATATGGATACTATAAATACGATGCCGAGGGAACACCGGCCAAGCGCATAGACGTAATCAAGGATGGTGTTCTTAAGACTTTCTTGAATGGACGTGAACACGCTGCAATCCTTGAACATGAACCGAATGGTTCAATGAGGGCAACTACATCCGCAATGGTACCAATAGTTAGGATGACAAATACCGCATTCGGCCCCGGCAAAAAGAATCCAAAAAACATAATCAAAGAAGTAAAGGACGGATATTACATCGTCAGCCACAGAATACCGTCCATAAGCGAATCCAGAGAAAACTTCAGAATCTCTTCTAAAAAGGTTTACAAGATTGAAAATGGCAAACTCGTCAAGCTATACAGAGGCGGTGGCATAATGGCAAATTCAAAAGACTTTCTCATGAGTGTTGATGCAGTGGGAAATGATTTCAAGATGTACCCCATTCCAAACTGTGGAAAGGGACAACCAATGCAAATCATGAGAGTTGGAAACGGAGGACCGACACTCCGTGGTAAGGCAAGGCTGGCTGGTTGTTGAAACACAAGGAATATGCAATGATAAAAACAGAAGATCTACGAACAGCAGTTGCCGACGCACTCAAATACATAAAGAAGCATAAGGACGTTATCGATGCAGAGGTATTTGCGTCATGGAATGACCTGATAACGATAAGGCTTAACTACACGTCCGATATACCCTGCAATGGAGTCTACGAACCCAAATCTATCCAATCGTATGGACTTGGAATACTGGCCACGTTCAAGAAAGGAAGCAGAATTGAAGTTGGGTTTGGATCAGTCACAAACGATTTGACGAAAGAGGGAGTTCTTGATGCCTTGATGAAGGCGAAAAGAAACAGAGTGTATGACCCGGATTTTAAAACACTACCCGATCCAATAGATAAACCATCCCTGAAAAACTATCACGACAATAGCGTCATGAAAATCAGCGGAAAGGATACCGTTGATTTAGGATGGAAGGCACTTGATGGCTCTCTTAAAGCCCTTAATAATAGAGGACATAAAAAATCAATCATTATCGGTGGAGACGTCACCATCCTGAGAGAGAAAATGGCCATAAAGACTACAAAAGGGATAGATGACTTTGACGAAACAACCAGCCTTACCGCAAATATAACTGCAATGATCGAGAACAAAAATGTTAAGGGTACTGG
>CAZPAM010000065.1:3149-14735 GCA_964584595.1 uncultured Candidatus Scalindua sp.
AAACCGGAAGCGGCAGGGAGAGAAGCGGCAGAGAGTGCAATGAGGACTATTGGCGGAAGGAAAATCAGGTCTGGCAAACACAATGTGATTTTTGGAAACCAACCCCTTACTGACATTGCTTCAAACGTGCTGATACCATCATTAGATCTATCGTCAGTCAATGCATCTAACACACCATTCCTCGGAATGCTGGGGCAGGAAATAGCATCGCGGAACTTAAATATATACGATGACGGCTCCATAAAGGGAGAAACAGGCAGTAAAAAGATTACTTGTGAGGGAGTACCAACAGGAAGGACTGACCTTATCAAGAATGGCACACTTATCGGCTTTCTGGCAGACAATTACTTCGCAAGAAAATTCAAAAGCAATCTGTACAATCCAATACCAAGAAACGGCTTTAGATACTCAACAAACGGCAGGGATTATAAAAATAAGGCAGGCATTTCTCCAACAAACGTGGTAATAGAAGGAAACAATGGAACTACCAGAGACAACTTACTTAAACAGGTAGACAATGGCGTTTATATAGGCAGGATATGGTACACCTATGCAATCAATGGATTAGCTATGGGTGATTTTACGAGTACCATAATCGCAGATTCTTTTTCCATAAAGGACGGAAAGATTTCCAGTCCTTTAAAGCCTAACACCATCAGGATAAACACAAACATAAAGCATATACTTAACAACATAATCGGAATCACAAAGAAAAAGAGGTCTACATTGGTGTGGGGGTCAGGAGAAGTAGTAATTGCCCCTGAGGTCGCGGTGAGTAATGTACAACTGGATAACATAGCCGGGTTTCTGGGCTGAATAAAAATTCCCCACTCTTCCAAAAGAAAATGGAAGGCAGGGAATAATTATGAGAAATCTTTCTTGAATATTTAGTTTCTGCGAACTATTAAATATCCAAACCTATCTGATATCCCTCATGCATTGCGTCATGGATATTCCTCGGCACCTTTGCGTCGCCTATAAGGTGAACTTCATTTACCAAACTCCTTGCCTTATTATAAAAATCATTCGCAGGATTAAAGCCGCTTGCATTAATAACTAAATCAGCCTTAAGAGCCACCTGCTTTCCGGTGTCATCCTCAATTATTACTGTATCCTCTGTTATTTCCAGAAGCTTACTGTTGAGGCAGAACTGAACACCATATCCCTCAAGCTTATTCAACAGGATTGTCCTGTTAATCAGATCCATATCACGTGCAACTGTTGGTAGTTTCTCAACGAGTGTAGCATTCTTACCTTTTTCTGCAATACACTCTGCAATTTCTGAACCTATAAAACCGGCGCCAATAACTACGTTATTCTCCCCCGGCTCCTTCTTTCCAAATAAAACAGCACCCGGTCCGTCTACTCTGCCTTCAGGAAAAGGTACAGTTATTTTCTTGAGCTTAATCCCCGTCGCTATGATAAGGACATCGGGAGAATTGCTTTTTAAAGATTCTTCATCTATTGCAGTTTCCATCTTAACATCTACCCCGGATTCTTTAAGCTGGTTTGAAAGGTATTCCAGCATTTTTGTCCAGGGTGTTTTTCCCGGCGCCTTCGGAGCTGCCTTCAGATGGCCACCCAGCTTAGGCCCCTTCTCCAGCAAAGTAACATCATGGCCTCTTTCAGATGCCGTAAGGGCTGCCATTATCCCACCGGGACCGCTGCCGGCAATAAGTACTTTCTTTTTGACAGATGCTTCTGTACTGACATTTTCGCTCTCTCTCCCAACCCTGGGATTAACAGTACAATCAGCGCCAAGCCCCTTCATAACACGGTCATTACAATTTGCGCATGAAACACACTCGATAATGTCGCCGGTTTTTTCTGAACGAGCCTTCATCGAAAGATCGGGATCACTAAATAACGCTCTGTCTATTGCCACAACATCTGCATTACCAGATGCAACAGTATCCTCAAGTATCTGGACACTGGTCATCTTTCCGGTAACAAATACCGGAATGGAGACCCCGCCCTTAATATCCTTGCATTGTTGAGAGGTGCCGCCCTCAGGAGACCTCATTGCAAAGAGGCCGTCACCATTAAAGAATGACTCCGGGGTGCCACAGGTTACTGATAAATAAGCAACACCACCTTCTTCGAGCTTTCCGGAAAAAGCCTTTGCCTCATCTAATGAAAACCCATCATCGAGCAGTTCGTCTGCCATTAACTGATATCCTATCGGGAAACCATCTCCCAGCGCTCCTTTTATTGATTCTATTATACCTAAAGGCAATCTCATTCTTCCTTCAAGGCCGCCCCCATACTTATCATTTCTCTTGTTAGTCCTTGGTGAAAGAAACTGGCTCAACAGATGGCCATACCCTCCGCCCACTTCGACCATATCAAAACCTGCCTTTTTTGCCAGAACAGCCGCGTTTGTAAAAGAGGTGATCGTCGCATTTATATCGTCCTCGGTCATAGGTGCAGAAACTATATTTCTCCTTGTGCATGGACACGTAAAAGAAACGTCTGATGCAGACACTGGATTTGAACCCATCGCAAATCTTCCACCATGCTGAAGCTGCAATACCGCGAAAGCTCCACTTTTCTTGATACCTTCTGCCAACTCGTTAAGCCCTGATAAATATGTATCATCACTGGCCATAAGCTGTGATGAATAAATCCTGCCTCTATCTTCGACTGCAGCACCTTCAACCACAATCAGTGAAGCGCCTCCTTTGGCCCTTCTTGCATAATATGAAACCATCTTACCTGTAACATAACCTTTTGTACTACTAAAGCCCGTAGGCATAGCTGACATTGTAATACGATTTTTCAATAAAAACCCATTCAGGTCTATAGGTTCAAACAAGTGTTCAAACTTCATCTATTGATCTCCTCCACGAAATTAAAACAAACATAAAATAAGGGCACAATATTAACTTCAAATAAAAACGGAATCAAATTAAAAATCTACCATCAAGAACCTTTGGTAAATGTAATTTCGTATCTTTCAAACTCTTTTCTCTTGAAGCCATGTATTGTTGCTTCAAATGTTCTTGTTGTTCCCCTGTCCATATTCAATATATAGAAATCGTTGCTCGACACAACTGAACCATTCTTGTCGTAGACGGTAATCTTAAAAAGTGAATACCGGAAATCCTGATTTGTATTATTTGTGACATCACCTTTAAAGATTGTATCATTATAACGAGTTTCGCAAGTAACGCTTTCTATGGAAAAATCATCAGCAGTCTGTTCAAAGCTTTCAGGGATCTTTCCTGGGTGTTTATCCTGCCTGGTTGCCTGCAGAAAGATTTTTTCTTCAAGTGAGATAATCCTCTTCTCCAAAGCAAGGATTCTGAACGATAAATCAGAAATTACTTTTTCCAGAGAATCCAGTTTTTCGAGAACCGGTTGCGAGTCCGAAGCACCCAGCAAAAAGAATGAAGGCGTAAAGCAAAGAATGAGAAATATAAGAATTCTTTTCATGGCAATCTACTACCCCTTTTTTTATTTAACAATTATTCCCAACCCAATCTCGTTTTTCTTGATATTTTTTCAAACCTATAATCTTGTAATTTTACAGAGTTTTTCTCAAGAATACTCTTTAAGTTGTCCAGAAAATGTTCCCGGAGGATCTATTCTAAGGACTGAACCACTTTTGTAAACCTGATAATTAACAAAAATGTGTTCTCAAACCAAAATATTACCAAAATTGGATATTTTACCCCTTTATTCTATAAAAAGTGAGGAAAAAGCATATTAGTAGCTATAATAATGCAAATAATACACATTTTGCAATAATATACTGCGATTCTTGGAATAATTGGTTTTTTCTTGCATTAAATACCTTTTTTTGTTAACATTCCTCCTCTGTGTCAATTCCAGAACAGAGAAATGTTAACTGTATTTAAAATAAATAGTTACATATAATCTTGTGGCTGGAACACGGAAAAACATCAACAAAAAAATGTGACTGTTATATTGGCAGCATGTAAGAGTGGCATATGAAGCCGTACATGCAAGAGGTTTTATCAGAAAGGTGTAAATAGGAAGTATACCAGATCTCAATCAGGATGGACGAAAAAAACCGTATAGATACGTTAAATGACATAAAAATCTTCACTGGAAACTCAAATCGGGCACTTGTAGAGAGAGTTTGTGATTATCTTTCAATTCCACTTGGCGATGCCACTGTGGGGAGATTTCCGGATGGTGAAATAGACGTTAAGGTTGATGAAGACGTTCGCGGAGCAGATATATTTATTATTCAACCTACATGTCCACCGGTTAACGACAGCCTTGCGGAATTATTGATCTTAATAGACTGTTTCAAAAGGGCATCTTCAGCCAGGATAACTGCTGTTTTGCCTTACTATGGATATGCAAGAAAAGATAGAAAAGATGAAGGCCGGGTACCAATTACGGCAAAACTGGTTGCAAACCTTATTACCAAGGCGGGTGCAGATAGATTACTTACAATGGACCTGCATGCAGCCCAGATACAGGGATTTTTCGATATACCGGTAGACCATCTTCTTGCATTCCCTGTCATTTCAGATTACTTTAGGGAAAATGATTTATCTGATTTTGTGGTAGTGTCGCCTGATGTGGGTGGAATTAAAATAGCAAGGTTATATTCAAACCACTTGAACATGAGGTTGGCAGTAGTAGACAAAAGAAGATTTGGGCCGGAAGATATAGAAGTTGGTTTTGTTATCGGTGACGTAGAAGGCAGAAATGCAATCATAATCGATGACCTGATTGCCACTGGAGGCTCTATATGTCAGGCGGCAAGGGTGTTGAAGGAAAAGGGAGCCAAGGACATTTACGTGGCAGCAACTCACCCGGTACTGTGCGGTGCTGCTATTGAAAAACTGAAAGAAGCCCCAATCGAGAAAATAGCAGTAACGGATACTATTCCTTTAAGCGAAGATGCAAAAAGTTTAGGCTCAAAGATTAAGGTATTATCTGTATCAAATCTTTTGGGTGAAGCGATAAAGAGAATTCATACTAATACATCAATTAGTTCAATGTTTACCGAACAGTAAACTATAATTTTGCAAGATATTTAAGAAAGATCAAATGGAAACGCAACAACTACAGGTAAAAATAAAAAAAGACACAGGTTCTCTAAAAGCGCGAAAAGACAGAGAGTCAGGCTTAATACCCGCTATCCTGTACGGCCACAAACAGGAAAGCATAATGTTCCTGCTAAGCGAAAAGGAATTCTCAACAGCACTTAACACCGAGGCCAAAATGGTTAATTTGAAGTGGGACAGCTCAGAGGAGATAGCGCTTATTAAGGACGTGCAATTCGACACATTCGGCAGAAAAATATTACATGTTGACTTTGTCAGAATTGCCTTAACAGAAAAAGTTACGACTCATGTGCCTGTTGTGCTATACGGAACTTCACAAGGAGTCAAAGAGGGAGGCATCTTAGATCATGCACTGAAAGAAATTGAGATAGAGTGCCTTCCGACAGAAATCCCAAAAAATATTCGTATCAATATTTCAGAACTGGCGATAGGAAATACTATACATATAAGCGACTTAGAACTTCCTGCGAATGCTAAAGTCTTAGGAAATCCTGACGCTATTGTTGTATCTGTGCATTTCGCTGCAGAAGAAAAAGAAACGCCTGAAGAAGAAGCAGAATCGTCCGAACCGGAAATAATAAGTGCCCGTAAACCGGAAAAAGAGGAAGAGTCAGAAAATAAGGATTGATGAAAATTGTTATTGGACTTGGAAATCCGGGGACAAAATACACAAAGACCAGGCATAACATTGGCTTCATGGTTATTGACAAGTTTCTCAAGGATTGTAAAGTAAGTTTTACAAAGAAATATCGTGATTCAATCGTAAACAAATGTCTTATTGAAGGGGAAGAAGTACTTTTTGTAAAGCCTCAATTATTTATGAATCTGAGCGGTATCCCTACAAAAAGAATCGCAGAAAAAAATAATTGCAACCTGAACGAAATTCTTATAGTTCTGGATGATATAAATCTCCCTTTGGGGAAAGTCAGAATAAGGGAAAAAGGAAGCAGTGGCGGACACAATGGATTGAAATCAATCTCAGACCATTTGAAAACCACAGATTTTCCCAAGTTAAGGATCGGCATAGGGAATATATCATCAGAAGACACAAAGGATTTTGTCCTATCGCGTTTTACAAAAGACGAAAAAAATGTGATAGAAGACGCTTTAGATAAGGCATGTAATGCGATAAGATATTGGATTACAACAGACATTAATAATTGTATGAGTATGATTAACTAGGAGGGAAGATAAACTTGAGATTATACGAAGGTATGTTCATAATTAGCGATACTATTGCAGGTGCAGATTGGGAAGGAGCTGTCAATCATGTCCAGGATCTTTTGAAAAACAAGGGCGCTGAAATTCTTGACACTCAAAAGTGGGATGAAAGAAAATTTGCATATAAACTTAAAGGGCACAAACGGGGCACTTATTTACTGATATATTTTAATGCGCCCGAAGACTCTATAATACATATGAAAAGGGATTTGCAGCTTTCAGACAACGTTTTAAGGTCCCTGATTGTCAAGACAGATAAAATTAGAGAATCGAAGCCTGTAGACACTGAAAAACCTGAAGAAGAACCTGTTGCTACTGAAAGCAAGGACACAAGCCCTGCACCGGTAGCATCTGAATAGTCGCGTGGTCTTATACTCGAAAATACATAAATAAAAAGTTCGTAAGAAAGGAAATATGGCTAACCTTAACAAAGTCTTTCTAATAGGAAATCTCACTAGAGACCCTGAACTGAGGTATACACCAAGCGGCACTGCAATTGCCAGTTTTGGGATCGCTACTAACAGGGAATGGAAGAGTCCAGATG
This sequence comes from uncultured Candidatus Scalindua sp., assembly GCA_964584595.1. GTDB lineage: Bacteria > Planctomycetota > Brocadiia > Brocadiales > Scalinduaceae > Scalindua. The sequence continues at coordinate 9,963 of CAZPAM010000065.1, forward strand.
GAGAGCAAAAAAAAGAAGTATGCTTTGTGGATATAAACATGTTTGGCAGGCGTGCCGAAGTTATAAATGAATACTTTAGTAAAGGCAATCCAATATTTATCGAAGGGCGCCTGCAATTTAACCAGTGGGAAACAAAAGACGGTCAAAAACGTAACACCTTGCGTGTAGTCGCAGAAGATTTTCAATTTATAGGCGGTAAAACAAGGAAAGGTGAAGGGACTGATTTCCCTGATGAAGCCGGGTTCAACAACAAACAGTCTAAGGCACCAACAGACATTAACGACGAAGAAATACCATTTTAAAAAATAGCATTTATAACAACTTTAAAAAGAACTGCATTAATGAAACGAAGAAAATTTCAAAAAAAGAAAACATTCGAAACAACACACAAGAAAAAGAAATACCAGGAGTTTACTACTAAGTGCCGCTTTTGCAGATCGAAGGTAGACACGATCGACTATAAAGACATGCATTATTTGCAAAAGCTGGTAGGAAGCCAGGGGAAACTGCTTCCGAAGAAACGTTCAGGAAACTGCACGAAACACCAGCGCTCTGTCAAAACTGCCTTGAAAAGAGCCAGGCACATGGCATTACTGGCTTGAGTTGAAGAGATACACTTAAAAATGAGGGATAAATGTATTTTTCTCCCGGTCTGTTTATTACAGTTTAATCGGCTTGCACAGATATACAAGTTATAGGACCTTATACACATGAAAATATTACTAAAAAAAGATATACAGAAATTAGGCAAGATTGGTGAGGTAGTTGATGTGGCAAATGGCTATGCAAGAAATTATCTATTGCCTAAGAAGTTTGCAACAACTGTAACCCGGGGCAACATTGAGCAGATCAAGTTTCAAAGAATAAAGAATGAGGAAAAACAGAAAGAAGAAACTAAGAACCTCCAGGTATTAGCAGATGAGATTTCAAATGTATCATGCACCATCACTGTCAAAACAAACAAAGAGGGAAAGCTTTTTGGTTCTGTAACTGCGAATCATATCGCAGAAACACTATCTGAAAAGGGGTATCAAATTGACGAGAATATGGTAATCTTGGAAACACCGATCAAAAAATGCGACTTATACAATGTTACTGTGATGTTGCATCCTGAGGTAAAAGCGCAATGCAGAGTATGGATTGTAAGCGAATCTGAAAAATCAGCAGACCCCCAGACAGAATCATCTACATCTCCTTCTGAGAACGACCAGGAAACAGACGAAAATTAATCACTAATTATATCCTGTTTTGGTTACCCTTCTTAAAACTGTAAAACAATGACAACCGGACTAATACAACAAAAGACACAACCCTTCAATATAGAAGCTGAAATAAGTGTTCTCGGCTCTATGTTACTGGATAATGAAGCAATTAATCTTGTGACTGAACTATTAAGAACAGACAACTTCTACAAAACCGCTCATCAGCATATTTTTGAGACTATCGTAAATTTATATAACAGGAGCAACGCAGTTGATCTTGTTATTTTGAAGGATGAACTGAAAAAGCAATCTTTACTAGATAAGGTAGGCGGTGCAGAGTACTTGATGGAACTGGAAGAATCAGTCCCACTAGCCTCAAATGTAGAATATTACGCAAAGATTGTTCGAGAAAAGACAATAAAAAGAGATTTGATTACTGCGACTGCAAAGATTCAGCAGGAGGCATATAATGATTCTCTGGAATCCGACGAGCTCTTAGATGTAGCCGAAAAAGAAATATTTGACATAACACAACGTAAATTTTCCTCCCCAACAACAAAACTATTCAACATACTTCATGATACATTCGACCACATCAGCAATTTGCACGATAGAGAAGGTAGATTAACCGGAGTATCAACCGGTTACTACGACTTGGACGACATAACTTCAGGTCTTCAAAAATCTGAGTTAATAATTATAGCGGCAAGGCCAAGTATGGGAAAATCCAGTTTAGTCTTAAATATTGCGGAACATGCCGGCACAAAAGAGAAAAAACCAACATTAATTTTTTCGATGGAAATGTCGGCTCAGCAGGTCGCACAAAACATGTTGTGTTCTACTGCAAAGATAGATGCACATCTTCTGCGTACAGGCAAACTTGACGACAACCAATTTTCAAACCTCTCCTTAGCTATGGGAGATTTATCAGAATCAGAAATATACATCGACGACACCCCGGGGCTTGGCCTTCTTGAACTACGCGCCAAAGCCAGGCGCCTTAAATTACAACATGATATTCAGATGATTATTATTGATTATTTACAATTAATGGAGGGGAGACAAGCAGAAAACAGGCAGCAGGAAATATCCGGAATCTCAAGAGGCCTGAAGGCATTGGCCAGAGAGTTAGATGTACCGGTGATTGCTGTCTCCCAATTAAATCGCTCAGTAGAAACACGAGATGGACATACGCCAAGAATGTCTGACCTGCGAGAATCCGGATCCATTGAGCAAGATGCTGATGTGATAATATTAATACATAGAGAAGACTATTACGACCCAACTAAAAGGCCGGGTGAAGTTGATCTGAACATAGCAAAACAGAGAAATGGTCCGACTGGTAAAGTAAAACTTACTTTCTTACGGGAAATTTTAAGATTCGAAAATTATCAACATAATATTTCGTCAGATGAAAACTAAACTTATGTCTACCAAACATATAATTTTAGTTGTTGCTTTTATTATCTTTCTTCCGCTAAAGAACTATAGCCTGTTAAATGCACAGGAAAACGAAGCACCACAGGCAATCATAAGGAAGATTGAATACAAAGGTAATCACAGAATAAGTAGCAACACAATAAAAGCTGCCATAAAAACTAATGAAGATGATTTATACGACCCTCAAGCAATAAGCCAGGATGTTGATGCTATCTGGCTGCTGGGTTTCTTTGACAATATAGAGGTTGAAGTTGAACCGTATCAAGATGGACTCAAAATAATCTTCCTTGTATTAGAACGCCCTGTTGTAAAAAACATAAGTTTTGTAGGTAACGCTAATGTTAAGACAAAAAAACTTAGAGAAGCCGTAGAATTAAAAGAGGGCGATTATTTAAAACAATATCTGCTTAAACTAGGCGAAGATAAAATCCGGGAGATTTACCAGGCAAGAGGCTTTCATTTCATCAATGTCAAGAGTGAAGAGAAAAGAGCAGATGGTTATGTTGATATAACATACAATATTCATGAAGAATCTAAGGTCTACATAAAAGAGATAAGCTTTGAAGGAAACAAGACTTTCTCTGGCAAAAGGCTTTCAAAACTCATTAAAACGAAAAAGAGGAAGTTTCCTCGCTTTTTCTTCAAAGGCAAATTCGACAAAAGCAAATTTAATGAAGATATTGAAAACATAAAGGGATTTTACGGAAGCGGAGGCTGGTTAGATGCCGATATAAAATGGAAAGAACAATACAGCACTGATAAATCAAAGATGTTTCTTAACATTTTAATAGATGAAGGGGAGAGGTATCATGTTGATATTATAAACATAAAAGGAAATACACTTTTCACAAATACTGAACTTGGTAACACACTCGAATTAAAGAAAGGAAGCGCCTTCCTGCCAGAATCTCTTCAAAAAGATACTCAAATAATACGGAAGGCTTATGGCAGACAAGGTTATATTAACGCAAGTGTGAAAGCCGACTATACATATAAACAGGTTGAACCCAAAATAGATATAACCTATGATATTCGAGAAAACGAAAGGTTCTTTATAGAAAAAATTATAGTTTCCGGTAATGACAAGACAAAAGACACTGTAATACGCAGGGAATTACTTTTTTTTCCTGGAGAAAGGCTTGATACTGAAAAAGTTCATATTAGCGAGCAAAGGTTAACAGGTACAGGGTATTTCGATCAAGAATCCGGCACACCAACTGCAATCAGTTACGAGCCTGGCACAAAACATAATACAAAAAATGTAATCGTAAATGTAAAAGAGGGAAGGACCGGAATGTTAAGGTTTGGCGGAGGCTTTGGTGCTAATGCAGGGCTCTTTGCTGATATTTCGTATAATAACAAAAACTTCGACTTATTTGACCTGCCTAAAGACTGGAAAGACTTTACTTCTGGCAACGCATTTCGTGGTGCAGGACACATAATAACTTTAAGATTTAGCCCGGGATTTCAAAGAACAGAAGGAATGTTATCTTTTCAGAATCCTTCTGTTTACGACACAGGTTACAGTCTTGGTCTTAGCGCTAATGCTTTCCTACGTGAGAGGGAAGATTATATTGAGGAAAGAAAAGGAGGGAAATTAAGTGTTGGCAAGCAGGTAAACTGGCTCAGGGGATTAAGATTGGGACTTTCCCCAAACTACGAAGTAATAGGAGTACAAGACGTTGACAATAATGCACCTCAAACTGTTAAAGAGTTAGAAGGAAGTAATCAAAAATTAAGCCTGGCACTAAACGCAAAGTTAGACCGGCGCAATAGCCGTTACTTCACTACCAAAGGTTATGAAATTAATTCATCTTTAGAAGTCTCAAGCCTTGATGTTGACATAGTAAAATTTGTAACAAATGGTAAAAAATATCATACTATTTTTGACTTTCCTAATTGGGGCAAACATATCCTCTCATACGGAGGAACTTTTGGCATAGTAGAATCGACTACAGACGAAGGTGTACCGATCTTTGAACGACTATTTGCAGGGGGTTCTAATTCCATACGAGGTTTTAGCTTCAGAGGTGTCGGGCCAATCGACTCGTTATCAAGAGAACAAATCGGCGGCAAAGCATTAATAACCGGAACAACTGAATACACCATGCCTGTTTACAGTGATATGTTA